>JAFSTE010000027.1 GCA_017450645.1 Eubacterium sp. | reverse complement strand
TCTGTTTCAAATCCAATATTTCTTTTTCGTATTGACTTATATGTATGTAACTTCTTGGCATAAAAAATCCCCCCTGATGTATATTCTACATCAAGGGGGCTCTTTTTTCTATTGTCCATTTTTTACGGACTTGTTCACTTTGCGAGCGGTTTTTTATTTGTGTTTATCGAGTATACGCAGAATACCCCGCAGGGCAATATATAATGTTAATAAATTATTACATTATTATTTTTAATTTGACTTATTATAATTTATATATTATTATAAATAATGGAAATTTAGAATTTGGCGGTAAATGTATGAATATTTTGATTTGCGGACTCGGACTTATCGGCGCAAGCATTGCTAAAACAATAAAAAAGAACACTAATCATACGGTGCTCGGCTGGAACAGAACTCCCTCTGTTACCGAGAAGGCACTGCGTGACGGCACTATAGACAAAACGGGCGATATTGACGAGCTTATAAAAGAAGCGGATATTACCTTTGTTAACTTTTACCCTGACGCGATTGTGCCGTTTATCTTAGAGCATAAGGACTCGTTTAAGCAGGACAGCATCGTAAGCGATTCCTGCGGTATTAAAACAAAAATATGTAATGAGATGGCTAAACAAGATGACCTAAAGTTCTACTTTATAGGCGCTCACCCGATGGCAGGCCGCGAGGTCGGCGGCTACGACAACAGCCTTGATACGCTGTTTGATAACGCAAGCTTTATTTGTACGCCATACAGTACCACGCCGCGCAACAAAACGGACGCGCTTGTGGGACTCGCAGAGGAGATGGGCTTTGCACGAACGGTTGTAACTACTCCCGAGCATCACGACGAGATGATTGCCTTTACCTCACAGATTGCGCATGTACTCGCGTGCTCGTACGTGCTTTCGCCCCTTGCTCCTATGCACCCCGGCTTTTCCGCCGGCTCTTACCGCGATGTAAGCCGCGTTGCGAGGATTAATGCGGATATGTGGACTCAGCTCTTTCTCGATAATAAGGAGCCGCTTGTAAGGGAAATTGACGACCTTGTGTCTAACCTTATGCGCTTTAAGTACAATATCGTAAACGGCGACGGCGAAGCGCTGACAGAGCTTATGAAAAAGGGCAATAAGATTAAGGAAGAAATCGGATAATGAAAAAACTTACTGTAAATGTTGCAGACTCGTACGAAATCCTGATTGAAAAGGGGATTATCGCAGACTGCGGCAAGTATATAAAAAGCCTTAAATCGGCTAAAAAGGTGTGCCTTGTAAGCGACACTAATGTGTACCCGATTTACGGTAAAACGGTTGAAGAGTCGCTAAAGGCTAACGGATACGAGGTCTGCACCTTTGTTTTTGAAGCGGGCGAGGAGTCCAAAACCACTAAGACCGTTATCGAAATCGTCGAGTTTATGGCGCAAAACGCTCTTACAAGAAACGATTTTGCGGTAGCTCTCGGTGGCGGCGTGTGCGGCGATATGGCGGGCTTTGCGGCGGCGATTTACCTTAGAGGTATCGACTTTGTTCAGATTCCTACATCGCTTCTCGCGCAGGTGGATTCGTCCGTCGGCGGCAAGACGGCGGTGGATTTACCGCAGGGCAAAAACCTTTGCGGCGCATTTCATCAGCCGATTTTGGTGCTTATTGACAGCAACACGCTTGACACTCTTAAGCCCCATTACTTTTCCGACGGTATGGCGGAGGCAATTAAGATGGGCTGCATTAAGAGCGAGAGCCTTTTTGAAAAAATCGAAAACGGTGATGCAAAGGACATTATCGACGATATAATTTTTGAGTGCGTTAGTCTTAAGGCGGGCGTTGTTGAGCGCGACGAAAAGGAACACGGCGAAAGGGCGCTGTTAAATTTCGGTCACACCGCAGGTCACGCTATCGAAAAGCTGCACAACTTTACCACTATTTCGCACGGCGAGGCTGTGGGTATCGGTATGGTGCTTGTAAGTAAAGCGGGCGAAAATAACGGCCTTACAAAAAGCGGCACCGCCGAAAGAATTAAAAAGGTGCTTAAAAAATACGACCTTAAAACTGAGGATAATAACGCGCTTTCGGACATAGTTAAAGCTATGAACGCTGATAAAAAGCGCACCGGCACCTCAATTAAATTTGTATTTATTAAAGATATCGGTAAGGGCTTTATAAACCCTGTTAATAACGAGGATATACCGACATTTTTCGGAGTTTAGTATGGGATACGCAGTGATTGAAAACTCAATACTTAACGGCTCAGTCACTGTACCACCGTCAAAATCTGCGGCACACAGGGCGCTGATTTGCTCGTTTCTTGCAGGCGGCGGGTGCGTTGCACCGATTATCGACTCTAAGGATATGCTCGCAACGCAGCAGGTTATAAATGCGCTTAAAAACGGCGAAAGTACCTGCGACTGTATAGAGTCGGGCTCAACGCTTCGCTTTATGATTCCCGTAGCTGCAGCACTCGGAAAAACGGTAACCTTTATCGGTAGCGGTAAGCTGCCGCAGCGACCTATCGGCGATTACTTAAGGCTGCTGCCCGAGCACGGCGTTAAGTGCGAGAGTGAGGGCGGTCTGCCGCTTACAATCAGCGGACAGCTTAAAAGCGGCAGGTATGAAATCGCGGGCGATATAAGCTCGCAGTATATTACGGGGCTGCTGCTTGCGCTGCCTGTTCTTGAGGGTGACAGCGAGATTGTGCTTACGACTCCGCTGCAGAGTAAGCCCTATGTCGATATGACGCTAAGCGTTATGAACGCTTACGGCGTAGAGGTTAAAGAAACCGAAAACGGCTATTTTATAAAAGGTTCACAGAGCTATAAAATAATGGACTTTACAGTCGAGGGCGACTGGTCGCAGGCGGCGTTCTTCCTTGTAGCGGGAGCGCTCGGCGGCGATGTTACGGTCTGCGGCGCAGATGTTAACTCGACGCAGGGCGATAAAAAAATAGTAGATATTCTAAGGCGCTTCGGCGCGGATATAACGGTGTTTGAAAACTGTGTACGCTGCAAAGCGGGCGACCTTTGCGGCATAGATATTGACGCTGCGGATATACCCGATATGGTGCCGTCGCTCGCTGTAGTAGCCGCCTTTGCAAGCGGGAAAACGGTTATCACCGGCGCACAAAGGCTTAGGTTTAAGGAGTCCGACAGAATTGAGAGCGTCGTGACTAATCTTAAAAAAATGGGCGTTAATGTGACCGAGACACCCGACGGTATGGAGATTGTCGGCGGCGCGGTTAACGGTGCGGAAATAGACGGCTACAACGACCATAGAATTGTTATGGCGTTTGCGGTCGCGAGCGCTTATGCAAACGGTAAAACGGTTATATCCGACTGCGAAAGCATTAATAAATCATACCCGACATTCTTTGACGACTATAATCTCTCAGGAGGTAAGGCAGATGTCATCTGTGATAGGTAAAAATATTATAATAAGCGTGTTCGGCGAAAGTCACGGCGAGGCTATAGGCTGCGTAATTGATGGCTTGCCGAGCGGCGTAGCGCTTGATATGGATAAGATAGATTTTGAAATGAAACGCCGTGCTCCCGGCCGCGATAAAACGACAACTCCGCGTAAGGAAAAGGATAAGGTAAGAATACTTTCGGGTGTTCTTAACGGCGTTACGACCGGCGCACCGCTTGCCGCTATGATTGAAAACACTAACACAAAAAGCGGCGACTATAAAAATATTATGACTGTTCCGCGCCCGTCGCACAGCGACTATCCCGCGTTTGTAAAATTCGGCGGAAATAACGATGTAAGAGGCGGCGGACATTTCAGTGCAAGGCTTACGGCGCCTGTAGTTTTTGCCGGCGCTGTTGCTAAGCAGATTTTAGCTCAAAAGGGCATTACCGTCGGCGCGCATATTAAGCGCATAGGCGATGTCACCGACAGCTGCTTTAACAAAAACGAGGTTACTGCCTCTGAACTTGAGCGCGTCAGCTCTAAGATGTTTAATGTAATTGACGATGGCGCAGAGGCTAAAATGCGCGACGAGATAGAAAAATATCGCCTTGACCAGAACAGCGTAGGCGGCGAGATTGAATGTGCAGCCCTCGGACTCCCCGTAGGGCTCGGCGGCAATATGTTCGATACCGTTGAGGGCAGGCTTTCGCAAATACTCTTTGGTATTCCCGCGGTTAAGGGCGTGTCCTTCGGGCTTGGATTTGACTTTGCAAGCGCTGACGGCAAAGCGGTTAACGACGGCTACTGCGTTAAGGACGGCGAGGTTAAAACGCTTACTAATAATAACGGCGGTGTCCTCGGCGGTATGACAAGCGGCGCGCCGATAATAGTTAATGTTGCGATTAAGCCGACCCCGTCTATAGCTGCACCGCAGCCGAGCGTTAACCTTGACACTATGGAAAACGCAACCCTTGAGATTAAGGGCAGGCACGACCCGTGCATACTTCCGCGCGCGGTGAGCGTTGTCGAAGCGGCGGTTGCGCTTGGTATTTTGGACATAACTATGGAATAATATATTAAGGACACTTTTAATGGAACTAAACGAACTCAGACAGGAAATTGACAGAATTGACGAACAGCTAATCCCGCTTCTTTTAAAGCGTATGGATATTTCAAAAGCGGTCGCTCAGTATAAGGTAGAGCGCGGAATACCTGTTCTTGACGCAAAAAGGGAGCAGGAAATCCTCGACTCAGTCGCTGCAAAATGCGGCGAGCAGGGCGAGGCGGTAAAGACGATTTTTTCCGCCACTATGGACGCTTCGAGGGCGCTGCAGCATAAGATTATCGGCGGCGGAAGCGAGCTCAGACAGCTTGTTGAAAACGCCGAGAGGACGGCTAAGCTTTCTTCTAACGGGCTGCCTATTGCGTGCCAGGGCGTTGACGGAGCATACTCCGAAAAGGCGGCTAAAAAGCTGTTTGATAACCCCGAGGTTGTGTTTTTTAAGCAGTTTGAAAATGTGTTTGAAGCTGTTAATCAGGGCAAGGCGCGCTTCGGCGTTATCCCTGTTGAAAACTCCACCGCAGGCTCGGTGCACGAGGCGTACGACCTCATTATGAAATACCGCTTCTTTGTTGTCGGCGCGTGCGAACTTAAGATTGAGCACTGCCTTTGCGCAAAGCCCGACACCAAATATGAGTCGATAGAAAATGTTTATTCACACCCGCAGGCGCTCAGCCAGTGCAATGTTTTTCTGAAGCATTTTGACTTTACGGGCATTAACTTTTCTAACACCGCTGCGGCTGCAAAATATGTTGCCGAGAGCAAAAAGAAAAATATCGCCGCTATCTGCTCCGCTGAGGCGGCTAAGCAGTTCGGGCTTAAGATACTTAAAAAGGGTATCCAGAATGTCACTAATAACACAACGCGCTTTATCGTAATTTCAAAAGAGCTTGTTATTGACGACAATGCGGATAAGATTTCGCTTATTTTTTCTGCACCGCACAGAACGGGTTCGCTTTACAGAGTGCTCGGCAGGTTCTCTATGACGGGGCTTAACCTTACTAAGCTCGAGTCGCGACCCGTTGCAAACGGCAAGTTCGACTACTTCTTTTATGCGGATGTACTCGGCAGAGTTACAGACGAAAAAACGCTTGACTTGCTCTGCGCTTTAAGCGACGAGCTGTATGAATTTACATTCCTCGGTAATTTCCACGAGATAAAATAACATTTTGGGAGTGTGGTGCGTATGCAAAAAACTACAAGGCACCGTACAAATTTCATATCCACTATTATCCTGCTTACGACGCTCGGAATTATTGCGTTTTTGGTAATAATGCTTATTAACCATGTTAATCTTGAAACGCGGTTTAACACTATAATTAACTGGCTTCAAAAGATTGATAACGCGGTTGCAAACCTGGATACCGAGCGCGAGATACTGATATGTATTTTTGCGCTGTATATTGCAAAATGTCAGCTGCCTATACCTATGAGTATACTTTGCGCCGTGTCGGGACTTGTGTTCCCGCTGGATAAAGCGATACTGATAAATGTGATGTTTACCATATTCTTCTTCGGCGTTAAATATGCCGAGGGTTCGTTTATCGGCGGCGGCTGGGCAGGTATGATACTTAATATAAAAAAGATGCATTTTTTAAGGGACTGGATACAGTTTAAGGGCAACGGCAACCCGTACTTTTTGTCGCTGACAAGACTTATCCCCGCGATACCCTTAGGTATGGTATCTAAGTATTACGGCTCTATGCATTATGACTTTATATACTATATTGTGCTAAGTATAGTCGGCTACGCGCCGAGACTGTTTATCTATACAAAGCTCGGTGCGGCATTTGTAAACCCGTTTTCGGTACAGTTTATCACGCTGCTGATAATCATAATTGCATTTACGGGTATAACGAGCCTGATATTTAATATCTTTTACGGTATTAAATCTAACCAAATGACGCAGACGCTGCTCATTTACAGCCAAAAAGAAAAATATAAAATCGTATTATAACAGGAGAAAAGCTATGAAGGTAAAAGAATTAATTAACGCTATTGAAAACGGTCAGTTCGACGAGAATTTAAAAGCCGTTTATGTTACGGATAAGTTCGTTTCAGAGCAAAAGCCGAGATATGTAAGAACGCTTAACGAGTTCGGCGAGCTGTTCGGCTTTGACAGAGAGGTCAGCATTATGTCCGCCCCCGGCAGAACCGAGGTCTGCGGTAACCACACCGACCACAATAACGGTAAGGTGCTTGCGGCTTCTATTAATCTTGACGCTATCGCTATTGTAAGCAAGAATAACGAGAATATCGTTCGCGTTAAGTCAAAGGGACACAGAATGAATGTTGTTGACCTTAGCGACCTTGAGCCTAAGGAGAGCCGCTACGGCGACTCAACCTCGCTCGTGCAGGGCGTTATCGCGGGTATCAGAAACCTCGGCTTTACCGCAGACGGCTTTGACGCATACACCACAAGCGATGTTATGGGCGGCAGCGGACTCAGCTCCTCAGCGGCGTTCGAGGTGCTTATCGGCTCGGTTATTTCGTACCTGTTTAACGACGGTAAAATCAGCGCCGTTGATATTGCAAAGGTTGCGCAGTACAGCGAAAATGTATTTTTCGGCAAGCCCTGCGGACTCCTTGACCAGATGGCTTCCTCGGTCGGCACATTCGTTACTATCGACTTTGAGTCTACCGAAAATCCTGTTATTAATAAGGTTAATTTTGATTTTTCGAAGTCCGGCCACTCGCTTTGCATAGTTGATACGGGCGGAAATCACTCCGACCTTACCGACGATTACGCTGCCGTAAGGGGCGAAATGGAGTCGGTTGCAAAGGCTCTCGGAAAGAATGTTCTGCGCGAGATTTCCTATGAGGAGTTCTTTAAGGCGCTGCCTGAGCTTAAGGATAAGGTAAACGACAGGGCGCTCCTTCGTGCTATCCATTTTTATAACGAAAACAGACGAGTTGACGCGGCGGTAAAATGCCTTGAAAACGGCGATTTTGAAGGCTTTAAGGATATTATTCTCGAGTCGGGTCGTTCCTCGTTCGAGCTTAACCAGAATGTATTTACACCTAAGAACCCGACAGAACAGAAGCTCTCGCTCGCACTTGCAATGAGCGAAGAAATCTTAAAGGGTAAGGGCGCTTGGCGTGTTCACGGTGGCGGCTTTGCGGGCACAATTCAGGCGTTCGTTCCGAACGATTTGCTCGATACATATAAAACCACTATGGAAGGCGTGTTCGGCAAGGACAAGTGCTATGTGCTTATAATCCGTCCTGTCGGCGGTACTCAGGTAATTTAACTGCCCGAACGCAGCGGTTAACCACAAGCTAAAAAAGATGAAAAGAGAGTAATATATGAAATTTGTATTTATCGTTAACCCGATTGCGGGCAACGAGGACAAAGCGAGGATTTTTAAGAATATTAAATCAGCGTTTCGCCACAACGACCACGAAATGATTATCGAGGAAACCAGGGCTCAGGGCGATGCTCAAAAGATTTCAAAGCGCTATGCCGACGAGTTCGGCGACGAGTGCGTAATAGTTGCCTGCGGCGGCGACGGCACCGTTCACGAGGTCGCTAACGGACTTGCCGGCACCAAGACGCCTATGCTGCTTTTGCCTATGGGTACGGGCAACGACTTTGCCAAAAAAGTTTACGCCACCAAGGATATAAACGCCGAGGAGATTATATCAAAATTCGGATTTTTTACCGGCGACATTACATACACCGTTAAGCCGATTGACCTTATCGACTACAACGGCGAGAAGTGCATTAATGTTATGTCCTTCGGACTCGACACGATTGTTGAAACTATCGGCAGAAAAATGGTTGCAAAGGCTCCGTTTTTAGGTGCTAAGGCGTATTCTGTTGCCATTATACCTGTGCTTGCAAAGCCGCTGCATTATCTTATAAGCTATGATATTACGGCTGTAGACAACGACGGCAACGAGTATAAAATGCAGGAAAATAACAAGGATTACGCTTTGTTTGCCATTTGCAACGCAAGCTACTACGGCGGCGGCTTTTGCCCCGCGCCTAACTCTGTACTCGACGACGGACTGCTTGACTTCGCGCTTGTTAACGGCTTGCCGCTTCACAAGGCGCTGCCTATGATACCTAAGTACTCTGCGGGTAACGCAAACGAAGAAACCTGCCCCGGTCTTATCACAACGGGCAGGCTCAAGAGCGGAAAAATATGGATGGAGGACGGCTCGCCGCTTCTCGGCAACTGCGACGGTGAAAACTTTAATTACACCGAGCTTAACTTCAGGGTAGACGAAAAGGCAATCAACCTTTGTTTCCTGAAAGACTAAAAATCGGACCGATGGCAACATCGGTCCTTCTTTATTGTTCGAGCGCAGCGAGTAACCACAAGCTCAAAGCTCAAAGCTTAAAGCCGAAAAAACGGCTGCTTCTTTTCAGAAACAGCCGCTTTTTAATAAATGTGTATCTTTTAAAGTTCTATCGAAGAACCGCAAAACCAAGGTCAATAGCACCGCCAAGTACTCTGGAGGTTCTGTGCATACCAAGAGTTTCGGTAAGCCATAGAATAATAAGTGCAATTAATATTGCGATAATCATTGCCTCTTTGCTCATAAGTATCCTCCAATCAATAATCAATATCTAATACTTATTATAAACACATTTTAAAAATAAATCAATACCTTTTTTATGCAAAGTGACGAAGTAAAAAAAATACCCGTTTTTTGTTGAAAAACGCGGTGAGTTGTTCTATAATGATTATAATAAATTATAATGGGGGAATTTGGGTATGAGTGAGATTTTGCTATCCACCTCAATAATCCCCGAAAGCTCGGTTGAGTTTACCGCGACGCTTATTATTGCGGGACTCAGCGTAGTGCTCGGGATACTTGCTTTACTAATCGCAGTTGTTAAAATATACGGTTTGATTGTTACAAAATCACAAGGAGTAGTTATGAGAAAGAGTAAGAAAAATAAGGCTATGGCACAAGAGTTTCAGGTAACCGACACCCCTGCACCTGCTATTGCACAGCAGACTGCTCCCGTTGCTGCGGGCGTTAGCGAAGAGATTGTAGCTGCTATCAGCGCTGCGGTATATATGATGGAGGGCGAGGGCGCCGTTATAAGCGCTATTGCACCTGCTGCACCTGCCGCACCTGTAAGAGCACAAAGACCTAACCCGATTACAAGGCGTAACCCCTGGGCGACAGCTGCAATTACTGAAAACACAAGACCTTTTTAGGAGGGCAAAATAATGGAAATACTTAGGGGCGTTTGGGAGGTAATATCCAGCATTTTCCAAAACAGCGGATTTGCGTATTTCTTCTCAGCAGACGGAGGGTACAAAAATCTAATAATGATTTTGTTCGCCTTCGTGTTCCTATATCTCGGTATTAAAAAGGGCTTTGAGCCTTTGCTTATGATACCTATTGCATTCGGTATGCTGCTTGCAAATCTGCCTATGGCTAACCTCGCGGTGCAGTATCACGACTTGCAGGGCTTTATAGACTTAGTCGCGGGCAGGCTTACCGACAGCGCGGGTAAAACGCTGACGCCCGGGCTTATGGACTTTTTGTACTTCGGCGTTAAAGCGGGCATTTATCCGCCGCTTATCTTCCTCGGTATCGGCTCAATGACCGACTTTACATCGCTTATCGCGCGCCCGAGCTCGTTTATTCTCGGCGCTGCGGCACAGTTGGGTATATTCGTTGCATACCTCGTTGCAATCGTTTTAGGTTTCGCGCCTAACGAGGCGGGCTCAATCGCTATTATCGGCGGTGCGGACGGACCTACGGCGATTTTCGTAACTTCTAAGCTTGCACCTGCAATGCTCGGTACTATCGCAGTTGCGGCGTACTCGTATATGGCGCTCGTGCCTGTAATTCAGCCGCCTATTATGCGCGCGCTGACTACTAAAAAAGAGAGAAGCGTTGTTATGGGCAATATCCGTCCCGTATCAAAGCTTGAAAAAATACTGTTCCCGATTGTTATTACGGTTGTTGTATCGTTGCTTCTGCCTGACGCAGCTGCACTTGTCGGCATGCTGATGCTCGGCAATCTGCTTAAAGAGAGCGGACGCACCGACCGTATCGCAAAGGCGGCACAAAATGAGCTTATGAATATTATTACCATTATGCTCGGTCTGTCCGTCGGCGCAACAACCTCGGCGCAGTCGTTCCTTAACTGGAACACAATTAAGATTGTAGTTTTAGGCTTCCTTGCATTCGGCTTCGGTACAGCCGGCGGTGTGCTTTTCGGTAAGCTTATGTACATCTTATCAAAGGGCAAGATTAACCCGCTTATAGGCTCTGCCGGCGTATCGGCGGTTCCGATGGCTGCCCGCGTTGCTCAAAAGGAGGGCGCAAGGGAGAACCCCTCAAACTTCCTTCTTATGCACGCTATGGGTCCGAATGTTTCGGGCGTTATCGGCTCGGCAGTTGCAGCGGGTATATTGCTTACGTTACTCGGTAAATAGCACTGCAGTCTCAAGTCTCAAGTATCAAGTCTCAAGTCTCAAGTAGGGGAGGGTCTCCGCGCCCTCCCGTTAATTATTATATATGGTGAAATTATGAACAAAGACGCAGTAAAACCTAATATTCAGCAGCAGCGGGTTATCGACGCAATCGAGGGACCCGTTCTTGTTGTTGCGGGCGCGGGTACGGGCAAAACCGCGACCATTGTTAAAAGGATAGAGCATATTATCGCCGACGGCTACGCGCTGCCGTGGCAGGTGCTTGCAAT
Organism: Eubacterium sp.; assembly: GCA_017450645.1. GTDB lineage: Bacteria > Bacillota > Clostridia > Oscillospirales > Acutalibacteraceae > Eubacterium_R. The sequence goes on along the minus strand of JAFSTE010000027.1, from coordinate 43,549 downwards.
AACCTTTACTAACAAGGCGGCGGGTGAGCTTAAAGAAAGACTCGAGAACACTATCGGTCCCGAGGCTTCGGATATCTGGGCGCAGACCTTCCATTCGATGTGCGCGCGAATTTTAAGGCGCTACGGCGACAGGCTCGGCTACTCTCAGCACTTCACTATTTACGATACCGACGACCAGAAGCGCGTTATGAAGCGCGTTCAAAAGAGCCTCGGAATAGAGGATAAATTTCTTAACCACCGCTCAATTCTTGCTGAAATCAGCAGGGCGAAGGATAGTCTTATCAGTCCCGAGGAGTACCGCGCTACTACTCAAAACGATTTTCGCAAGGCTAAAATCGCGCAGTGCTATATCGAGTACCAAAAGGAGCTTATGCGCGCCGACGCGATGGATTTTGACGATATGATTTACAACACCGTTAAACTGTTTAAAGAGAATGACGATGTGCTCGATAAGTATCAGACGCAGTTTAAATATGTTATCGTCGACGAGTATCAGGATACAAGCTATGCGCAGTATGTGCTGACCTATCTTATCTCGGGCAAGTACCATAATATCTGTGTTGTCGGCGACGACGACCAGAGCATTTACCGCTTCCGCGGAGCGACTATTGAAAACATTATGCGCTTTAAAGAGCGTTACGAGGACGAGGGCTTAAAGGTAATTCAGCTTGAGCTTGCGGAAAATTACCGCTCTATGCAAAACATTCTCGACGCCGCTAACAGCGTTATTAAAAACAACAAAACACGCCTTGCCGACAAGCACCTCAAGTCCTACGCAGGTAAAGACGGTGAAAAGGTCGTGCTTTACACCGCGAGCAGCGAGAGCGACGAGGCGGCGTTCATTATTGACGAGATTAACGAAAATGTTAAAAACGGTATGGCGTACAAGGACCACGCCGTGCTTTACCGTATGAACGCGCAGTCGCGTAATATAGAAATTCAGCTTGCAAAATCGGGCATTTCGTATAAGATTATCGGCGGTAACCGCTTCTTTGACCGCAAGGAGATTAAGGACATTGTGTCCTATTTCGCGGTTATAAACAACCCCGCAGACAATGTAAGGCTGCAGCGTATTATAAACACGCCTAAAAGGGGTATCGGCGACACGATGTTCGGGCATATTTTAGAGATTGCCGCGCATAACGATATGACCGCGTTTGAGGTGTGTGAGCACGCCGACGAATTTGCAAAAACCGCTCGAAGCGCATCAAAGTTAAAGGCGTTTTGCGAGCTTATAAACGGCTTTATTAAAAGCGCCGAAGACGGTATGGAGCCGTCTGAGCTGCTCGTTGAAATACTCGAAAAGACGCAGTATTTTGCCTATCTTGACGAGGACGACCCGACTAAAGCGGACGACCGCAAAAACAATGTTAACGAGCTTTCGACTATGCTTATTAAGTATCAGGAGGAGGACGACGAGTTTACGCTCTCCGAATTTCTGGAGGATGTCGCTCTCGTGTCGGATATCGACAGCTATAACGAGGATGACGACTGCGTTGTGCTTATGACTTTGCACTCGGCTAAGGGACTTGAATTTCCCGTTGTGTTCATACCCGGTATGGAGGAGGGAATATTCCCCGGCAACCAGAGTATGTACAGCGACGAGGAGCTCGAGGAGGAACGCCGTCTTGCGTATGTAGGTATCACAAGGGCGAGGGAAAAGCTCTATCTTATCAATGCCCGTCAGCGTATGCTATACGGTACTACAAACAGGAATATGCTCTCACGCTTTGTGCGTGAAATTCCCGATAGCGTGACCGAGGACAGAACTGTGTCGGAGATGGCTCGTTCTTACTACTTCGGCGGCGGATATTCTTATGGCGAGTCCTCGTTCGGAACGCCTAAAAAGCCCTATAAATACAGCAAAACCACGCCTATCGGCGATTCTAAAAAGAGCAGCTCAGCAGCGCATAGCTTTAACGCTAAACCCGTTGCGAGCGGTAGCACGGAGAGCTATAATACGGGCGACACGGTGCGCCACAAGAGCTTCGGAACAGGCGTTATAATTTCGTCTAAGCCGATGGGTAACGACTGCCTGCTTGAAGTGGCGTTCGACAAGGCGGGCACTAAGAAGCTTATGGCGAATTTCGCAAAGCTCGAAAAAGTATAATACAATTATGAATTAAGAATTAACCATTAATAATTCGTCATTCTAATTAACACATTAACCACTCCTTCATATGATATATTGAAGCATATCTAACCGATAGGCTCAATAAACTATGAAGGAGTATTTTTATGTCAGATGTTCCTATTATAAATGCTAAAAGCCCGAAGATAGACGAGGCTGTGTGCATCGACACAAAGCGCATTTTTGACTCGTGCGTAAGTAAGGATTGCGCAGAGGACTTAAGAGTTACATTTTTCGGCGGCGCCCAGGATATTATTGACAGGGCGGACAGTATTAAAACACGCGACTGCGACATCGTGTCCTGCAGTATTGATGTTGACAGCATCCCGTTTAACAGGGGCTACTACAATGTTAATATTAACTTTTACATCAAGCTGAGATTTGATGTTTGCCAGGGCCCGTTCTCAAATCCGCAGACGGTCAGCGGCTTTGCTAATTTCGAGAAGAAGTGTATTCTTTACGGCTCGGAAGGCGATGTAAAGGTATTTAAATCCAATCTCAGCCGTTGTAATTCTCCCGAAAGCCAGGAGTCACCGCAGTACACTAATCCCACCGCTAAGGTGCAGGCTGTTGACCCCGTTGTGCTTGATACGGATATTGTTGATATTCACCATTGTCACCGCCCGATTTTCACCGCGTTCCCCGACTCGGTAAGAGGGCTTGTGGAGGAGAGCAGCTTCCGCCAGAATCCGCGTAAGGCTGTGCTTGTAACTATCGGTCTTTTCTCGATTATTCAGATGGAAAGAGATGTCCAGATTCTTATTCCCGCTCTCGATTACTGTATTCCCGACAGAGAGTGCGATTGCGATACTCAGGACCCATGCTCAAGCTTTGCTAATATCGAATTCCCGGTTGACGATTTCTTCCCGCCGGAAAAAGAGATTACAACAAAATAAGTGTATAAAAATACATCCCGAATTATACGCGCTGTATAATTCGGGATATTAATTATTACAGATTAAAGTGACGGATAAGTCCTGCGATAGAGGGAGTTAATGTGCCTGAAATAGTCGGCGTCGATATTGTCGATAGTGTCCCTCGTCGTGCGAAAACGCCAGTTTTTGTCGGGAACTCCGGGGATGTTCATCCTCGCGTCCGAGCCAAAGCCGCACATATCCTGAAGCGCGATAACCGCGATGTTTGAAGCGCTCTGCCAAACCGCCTCGGTAACGCATCTGCAAGACGCGGAGTAGTAGCCGCCCTCGCCCCAGTTGCCGCCCCTGAAGTGGCAGTAATCAAGAGCGAATTTGCGCTCGTCCTCGCTCGCTTCCCAAAGCCAGCCGAGGATGGTGTTATTGTCGTGCGTGCCTACATAGTTAATCGAGTTTTTCTCGCAGTTATGGGGAAGGTGAGTCGAGTCCGAGCCTGCGTCAAACGCAAACTGCGCCACCTTCATTCCGGGGAAGCCCGTATCCTCGAGCAGCTGTACGACATCCTCGCCGAAAATGCCTAAATCCTCGGCGATAATCGGCGCGTCCTTGCCGAATACCTCGAACACTTTGTCGAACAAGTCCATCTTAGGTCCGTCGAGCCACTCGCCGACCTTAGCCGTTTCGCTTTCAGCGGGTACAGCCCAGTAAGAAGCGAATGCGCGGAAGTGGTCTATCCTTACGGTGTCATAGGTTTTAAGCGCGTGCGAAAGGCGCGAAATCCACCACGAATAATTGTCCTTTTTCATAGCCTTCCAGTCGTAAATCGGGTTGCCCCAGAGCTGACCGTCCTCGCTGAAATAATCGGGCGGAACGCCGGCAACCTTTTCGACCTTAAGAGTCTTTTCGTCAATTAAAAACATCGGAAGGTTTGACCATACGTCAACGCTGTCCATAGCCACATAAATAGGCATATCGCCTATGATTGCAACGCCTTTTTTGTTGGCGTATTTTTTTAATTCGTTCCACTGCTTGTAGAATATGTACTGCACAAATTTCCAAAATGCAGCGTCGCTCTCGAACGAAAAAATATCCTTAATACACTCGTAGTAATGAGCGTGCTTCTTGCTCCACTCCCACCAGGGTCTGAAGTCCTCAAGCTCCTTTACGCTCATATAAACTGCGTAGTCGGTGAGCCACTCGTTTTCGAGCTCAAATTCCTTAATTTCCTTAGCTATATTTTCGTCGATATTTAAGAACGCCTTTTTCAGCGTTTCGAGCCTTACCTTAGACGCGTATTCATAGTCGGCTGTGTAAACCGAGCCGTCGTAGAGGTTAGCCCTGTAGGTTTCCTCGTCGATAAGCCCCATATCAAGTAACCCCTTAGGGTCGATATAAAGGTAATTACCCGCAAAAGCGCTCGGTGAGCAGTAGGGCGAATTAGCGTCATCTATCGGGTTAAACGGCAGCACCTGCCAGTAGGTGAAGCCCATATCCGCAATTCTGTCGATAAAATGGCGGGCGTTCTCGTCGAAAACACCGACTCCGTACGGCGACGGCATCGAGCTTATGTGGAGCAGAACGCCTGCTCCTCTTTTCTTTAACATATATTTACCACCTTGTTTTATTCATTAAAAATATACCACTAAACACATAAAAAATCAAGTTGTGAATTTTATATATAATAATATAATAAATTAACAAAATATTTATTAATTTGTATATTGATAATATATTCTCTATTTGTTATAATATCACAGAATGGATTATTATGCGGGGAGGTGTGTTTATGTCTGTTAATACAAGAAGCGTTACTAAGGACGAGCTTGCCTTACAAAAGGACTATTCTAACCGGGTAAAACAGCTTTTAAATAACAGATATGACGGCAAAAAACCTCTTGCCTGCGTAGTAACCTACGGCTGCCAGCAAAATGTGGCTGACAGTGAGCACATTAAGGGTATGCTCGACAAAATGGGCTACGATTTTACCGAGGACAGACAGGCGGCAAAGCTCGTTATCTTTAACACATGCGCCGTGCGTGAGCACGCGGAGGACAGAGTGTTCGGTAATGTCGGCGCGCTTAAGAAATATAAGCTTGCAAATCCCGATGTTGTTATTGCGCTTTGCGGCTGTATGATGCAGCAAAAGCATATCGCCGATAAGATTAAAGAATCGTTTCCGTTTGTTGATTTGGTTTTCGGAACTCATGTTGTGCATAAGCTGCCCGAGCTTTTGTTTAAGGCGCTGACGAGTAACCGCCGCGTTTTTGAACTGCCCGACATCGACGGCGTTATCGCCGAGGGCATACCGGTTAAGCGCGACAGCGACAGCAAGGCGTGGCTGCCGATAATGTACGGATGTAACAATTTTTGTACATACTGTATCGTACCCTATGTAAGAGGCAGGGAAAGAAGCCGACAGGTCGACGAGATAGTCAGGGAATTTAAACAGATTGTAAGCGAAGGGTATAAAGAGATTACCCTGCTCGGTCAGAATGTAAACTCCTACGGTAAGGACCTGGAGCCTCAGGTTTCGTTCTCGCAGCTTCTCAGAATGCTTAATGATATTGACGGCGACTTTCGCATACGCTTTATGACGAGTCACCCGAAGGACTGCACCAGAGAGCTTATCGAAACTATGGCGCAGTGCGATAAGGTTGCGACCCACCTGCACCTGCCGTTTCAAAGCGGTAACAACAGAGTGCTTAAGGCGATGAACAGGGGCTACACCCGCGAAAAATACCTCGAGCTTATTAATTACGCAAAAGAGCTTATGGGCGACAGCCTTTCTATTACAAGCGATATTATTGTCGGATTTCCCGGCGAAACCTACGAGGAGTTTAAGGACACTCTTTCGCTTGTGGACGAGCTTGGCGCTACGGGGCTGTTTACCTTTATTTACTCTAAGCGCGAGGGCACGCCGGCGGCTAAGCTTGACGACCCTGTAAGCCACGACGAAAAGGCGAAGTGGATTGCCGAGCTTCTCGCCCTGCAGGAGCAGGTTTCCGCGAGGGAGATGAAGCGTCACGCGGGCAAAACCTATAAGTGCTATGTAACAGGCAAAGGCAAACTTGGCGATAATTATCTTGCCGCAAGAACAGACGGCAATTTGATTATAGAATTTGAAGGCGGCGACAGGCTCATCGGCACCTTCCAGAATATCACAGTAACCGAGCCGCTAACCTTCGTACTGAAGGGCGAAATCGAAAAAAATTAAGGAGAAATATTATGAGCTTAGAATCAGTACTCAGAGAACTTGGCAAAGAAATTCAAAAGGACGAGCGCTTCATTAAGCTTCAGGCTTGCGCTAAGGCTAACGACGCAGACGAGGAGCTTCAGAAGCAGATGCAGGAGCTTCAGCTTATGTCGCTCAAATTCCAGCAGGAAATGCAAAAGGGTGAAGAGGCTGACAAAGACAGAATCACCGAGCTTCAGGGCGACTACCAAAACCTTTATAACGAGATTATGAAGGGCGAGAATATGCAGAACTATTCTGTAGCCGCTTCCGAGATGGAGCAGATGGCACAGTACATCAGCGGTATGATAGGTCTGTTCTTTGACGGTCAGGACCCCGAAACCTGCGAAATCCCCGAGGAGAATTGCACACACGACTGCTCAACCTGCGGCGGCTGTCACTAAAACTGTACGAGCGTAGCGAGTAACCAATTTGGCGCCCCTGTAAGGGGAGCTGTCGCCGTAGCGACTGAGGGGTGGTCAATGCCTATTAAGAGGCGTTGAAAATTTGAATGCTTGGTTTTAGTTTTTGTTAAATCGAGCGACCATCCCTCCACCGCAAGCGGTCCCCCTCCCTTTAGCAAGGGAGGCAAAATATGTTTATTGATTACAAAGGAGGAAAAACAGAATGGCAAAAAAGGGCGAGCTATCACCTATGATGCAGCAATACTTCTTAATTAAAAAAGAATATCCCGGCGCGATTTTGTTTTTTCGCCTTGGCGACTTTTACGAGATGTTTTTTGACGATGCCAAAACCGCGGCAGGCGAGCTCGACCTCGTTTTAACCGGCAGAGACTGCGGTCAGGACGAGCGCGCGCCGATGTGCGGCGTACCTTTTCACAGCGCGGACAGCTATATTTCGCGTCTTGTTGCAAGGGGCTATAAGGTCGCAATCTGCGAGCAGGTTGAGGACCCTAAGGCCGCAAAGGGCATTGTAAAAAGAGAGGTTATAAGGGTTATAACCCCCGGTACCGCTCTCGAAGATAGCTTGCTTGAGGACGGTGTAAACAATTATCTTTGCGCTATCTGCAGGCTTACTGCCGACACGGGACTTTGTTTTGCCGATGTTTCAACCGGCGAGTATAAAATCACCGTTGTTAAGGGCGATGACGAAGAAAATAAAATTATCGACCAGCTCTCGAGCTACAGCCCTAAAGAGATTATCGTTAACTCAAGGGCTGCCGGCTTCGACGCCGTACAGCGCTTCGCCGAAAGCAGACTTAATGTAAATATCGAAACGCTCGATGATACATTTTTCAGCTTTGACGAGGCGACGGACCTTATCCTGTCGACTATGAAAAGGGAGGAGATTTCTTCCCTCGGTATAGGTCACAGCAAGGCGGCGGTCTGCGCTTTGGGCGCTGTAATCGCGTACCTCAGGGATACTCAGAAAACCGACACCCTCGAAACTCCGGGCGAGGTTGAGTTCTACGAGGACGAGGATTTTATGGCGCTTGATATCAATGCAAGGCGCAACCTCGAGCTTACAAGGTCTATGATGACCGGCGAAAAAAAGCACTCGCTTTTGTGGGTTATCGATAAAACTAAAACCGCTATGGGTAAGCGTATGCTTCGCTCGTGGCTCGAAAGACCTCTGGTAAATGTTGCCAAGATTACAAAAAGGCAAAACGCGGTTGCCGAGCTTTTTGACAACTCGCTTTTGCGCGACGAATTAAGGGCGCTGCTTTCCGATATCAACGACCTTGAAAGGCTGCTCAGCCGTATCGCGTACGCAAGCGCGAACGCTAAGGAGCTGCGCAAGCTCTCGGCTGCGGTTACGCCGCTTCCCGAAATTAAGGACAGGCTGCAGAATTCGTCCTCCTCGCTGCTTAAAGGCATATGGAGCGAAATCGACACCCTGCAGGATATTAAGGAACTTGTAGAAACCGCAATCGTTGACGACCCTCCGTTTTCACTTCGCGAGGGCGGAATGATTAAGCCCGGCTACAACTCGGAAATTGACGAGCTTAAGGATATCGTTGACGGCGGCTCATCAATACTTGCTCAGATTGAAGCACGCGAAAAAGAGCGTACGGGCATACCTAAGCTAAGAGTGTCCTACAACAAGGTGTTCGGTTACTTTATCGAGGTTACCAACTCCTATAAGGATATGGTGCCCGAGGATTACATAAGAAAACAAACTCTTACAAATTGTGAGAGATATATCACCCAGGAGCTTAAGGACTTAGAGGGCAAGGTGCTCGGCGCTAAAGAAAGACTTGTGGCGCTCGAATATGAGGTATTTTGCGCGCTGAGGACTCAGCTTGCGGGTGAAGCGCAGAGAATACAAAAAACTGCAAGAGCTATTGCGATACTCGACTCGCTTTGCTCGCTTGCCGAAACTGCGGTAACTAACAATTACTGTTTGCCGCATATTACAACAAACGGCGTTATCGAGATTAAAGAGGGCAGACACCCCGTCGTAGAAACGCTGCTTGACTCGTCGGTGTTTGTGCCTAACGACACGCTGCTTGACTCCGCCGACAACCGCTGTATGATTATCACCGGTCCTAATATGGCGGGTAAGTCAACATATATGCGCCAGACCGCGCTGATTACTCTGCTTGCACAGATAGGCTCGTTCGTGCCTGCAAAAAACGCAGAGATTTCCGTAGTAGACGCTATATTTACAAGAGTCGGCGCGTCGGACGACCTCGCAGCAGGACAGTCCACCTTTATGGTAGAGATGAACGAGGTTTCAACAATCCTTAAAAACGCTACCGAAAATTCGTTGATTATTCTCGACGAAATCGGCAGGGGAACCTCGACCTTTGACGGTATGAGTATCGCAAGGGCGGTGCTCGAATATGTCGTTAAGAAAAAGAGCTGCGGCGCAAAGACGCTGTTTGCAACGCATTATCACGAGCTTACCGCTATGGAGGGCATGCTTGACGGCGTAAATAACTACTCGATAGCCGTTAAAAAGCGCGGCGACGATATTACCTTCCTTCGCAGGATTGTCCACGGCGGCGCTGACCAGAGCTTCGGTATCGAGGTTGCAAAGCTTGCGGGGCTTCCGCAGTCGGTAATCAAGCGCGCTAAGGTTATTCTTAAAGAGCTTGAAGCTAACAAGATTGAGATTGAGTTTAAGGCGGACGACGCCGTTTTAGAGGACGAAACCGAGGATATTCAGTATAACTTTACGACCAACAGCACCTCGGATTTGCTTGAATTAATCAAGGCTGTTGACATTAACACGCTCACGCCTATTGAGGCTATGCAGACACTCTACGACCTTAAAAAGAAAGTCGAAGAGCTGTAAAAACCAACAACTTAGAAAGGGGATGAAACCTTGCCGCAAATTAATATTCTGCCTAAAGAGGTATACCAGCTTATCGCAGCGGGCGAGGTTGTTGAACGCCCCTCGTCTATAGTTAAAGAGATGGTCGAAAACTCGGTTGACGCCGGCGCTAAGAACATCACCGTCGAGATTAAAAACGGCGGCACTACTTATATCCGCATTACCGACGACGGCTGCGGAATTAAGAGAAGCGAAATTAAAAAGGTGTTTTTACCCCACGCCACAAGCAAGATTAAAACCGGCGAGGATTTAAACAGTATCGAAACCCTGGGCTTCAGAGGCGAGGCTATGGCGTCTATCGCGGCTGTTGCTAAAGTTGAACTTCTCAGCAGGGCGCAGGGCGAGGAGCTCGGCACAAGGTGCGAAATCGCAGGCGGCGAAGAGCTTGACCTGTCGGATGCGGGATGTCCCGAGGGCACTACCATTGTTGTGCGCGACATATTCTTTAACACTCCCGCAAGGATGAAATTCCTTAAAAAAGATGTTACCGAGGGTAACGCCGTTTCGGGAATTATTGACCGTATGGCGATAAGCCACCCCGAAATTTCCTTCCGCTTTATCCGCGACGGTAAGCAGACTCTTATTACCTCGGGTAACGGCGAGCTTGAAAGCACTGCGTATTCCGTATTTGGAAAGGAGTTTTCGTCGTCGCTCGTTAAGGTTGATTACTCTATCAACAATATGCGCGTTTCGGGCTTAGTGACTAAGCCTACGGGTGCGCGCAAAAGCAGAGCTATGCAGTTCTTCTTTATAAACAACCGCCTCGTTAAGTGCCAGACCGCTATGGCGGCGCTCGAGCAGGCGTATAAAAATTCGATTATGGTGGGTCGCTTCCCGGGCTGTATCCTTAATATTGAGTGCGACAGCTCGTTTGTGGATGTTAATGTTCACCCCGCAAAAATCGAGGTGCGCTTTGCTAACGAAAGACCGGTTTTTGAGCTTGTGTACTACGGCGTTAAGTCGGCGATTGAAGCGGGCGACACCACTAAGCAAGCTAAGTTTAACGAAAACAAAAACCCGTTTAAAAAACAGGATTTCTTTAAGGTGCAGGACGACGAGCCCGAACAGATTGAGTTCAGGCAGAAAAAGGCTGAGCGTTTCTGGCAGGTTGCTTCGGCACCTGTAAAGGACGATAAAGACGAGATAGAAGCGTATCACGCCAACCTTAAAAATCTTGCAGCGGTAAGCGAGGAAATCACCGTTGCCGCACCAAAGACGGATATCTATAACACACCCAAACCGCAACCCGTAACGCCAGAGCCGAAAGCAGAGCCCGAGGTCGAAATACCCGACTTTAAGGTTGTCGGCGAAGCGTTTAAGACATATATTCTTGTCGAGATAGATAACGATTTGTACTATATCGACAAGCACGCCGCGCACGAAAGAATGAACTTCGAAAAGCTGAAGGCGAGCACCCGGATTAACTCGCAGGTGCTGCTCGCGCCCGTTACGGTTAAGCTGTCGAGCGAGGAGTATTCGGCTGTGTGCGACAACACCGAGCTTTATGCAAAATGCGGTTTTCTTGTAGAGGACTTCGGCTCGTCGACGGTTATAGTTCGCGAGTGTCCGTCGATGCTCGACGGCGAGGATATAGAGGACTTGATTGTCGAAACGGCAGGGCTCCTGCTTGACGGTAAAACGGACATAACGCCCGAAAAGATGGACTGGATTTTTCACTCCACCTCGTGCAGGGCGGCGGTAAAGGCGGGCGACTACACCTCGCCTTACGAAAGGGAGCTATTTGTTAAAAAGCTGCTCTCAATGCCCGAAATTCGCTATTGCCCGCATGGCAGACCGGTTATGATAAAAATGTCAAAATACGATATCGAAAAGCAATTCGGACGGCAGGGCTGATTATGAATAAAACTAAAATCATTTGCGTTGTAGGTCCTACCGCTTCGGGCAAAACTGCGCTCGCGGTCGAGCTTGCAAAACGACTTGACGGCGAGATAATCTCCGCCGATTCGATGCAGGTTTACAAGGGAATGAGCGTTGCAAGCGCAGCCGCTACCCCCGACGAGCAGCAGGGCGTTAAGCATTATCTTTTGGAATGTCTTGACGCTGACGACGAGTTTTCGGTGTCCGACTTTGCAAACAGAGCGGGCGAAATTATCGCCGATATTTCGCTCAGAGGTAAAACACCGATTGTCGCAGGCGGAACAGGGCTCTTTATCGACAGCCTTGTAAAAGGGATTACCTTTTCGGATGTCGGTGTAAACGAAGCACTGAGGCAGGAACTCAGCCAAAAAGACAACGACGAGCTTTACGATATGTTAATGTCGCTTGATGAAAAAGCGGCGCAGACCATACACAAAAACAACAGGAAAAGAGTTATAAGAGCTATTGAGCTTTGCGCGGGCGGTACCTCGAAAACCGAGCAGGACGAAAACTCTATGAAAAACGAGAGCCCGTACGAAGCGCTGTACATCGGCATAGGCTATGCCGACAGACAGAAGCTCTACGACAGAATTAACCTGCGCGTTGGTTTAATGCTTAATAACGGACTTGTTGACGAAGCGAGGGCGATGCTCCCCAAGGCGGGCAAAACCGCGCGTCAGGCAATCGGACATAAAGAGCTGCAGCCGTACTTTGACGGTGAGGTTGATTTAGATATTGCAACCGAAAATATTAAGCGCGAAACGCGCAGATACGCAAAACGCCAGCTCACCTGGTTTCGCCGAAACGAAAGCATTAAGTGGTTTATGGCTGACGAAATGACTAAGGACGAGCTTTACGACGCTGCTTACTCGGCGGCAAAGGAATTTTTAGAAACGGAGGGATAATATGCGTAAGCTGAAAAAGGACAATATCGCAATTATTATTGCGGTTACGCTGATTTTTGCGTACATTTTTTACCAGTGCTACAGCGTTTCGCATATTAAGCTTGAAACGCAGACCGCGGTTTTATCCACCGTTTACGAAAAGATTGACGCTACCGCGCTTGTAGTGCGCGACGAACACACTATCGACGGCGCGCCCGACGGCGTAACGGTTGCCTGCGTTTCGGACGGCGACAAGATTAAGGTCGGCGGAAATGTGGCTATGAATTTCTCCTCCTCAAAAAGTGCGCAAAACTATTCGCGCTACTCCGAGGTTCAGGAGCAGCTTAAGTATTACGAAAACCTTGAGGCTCAGACAGTCGGCCAGGTTGCAAATGTTGAAACGATTGACGACGAAATAGGCGGCGCCGTGAATAACTATGTTCGGTCCGTAAATGGCGGCGACTGCGAGGATATAGAGCAAAAGGGCTCGCTCGTCAACGACTGCGTTGTAAGGCGACAGATGATTATCGGCGAAAATGTTGATTTAGTTTCGATTATTCAGGATTTAAGAAAACAGGCGGATAACGAGTATTCCTCCTCAAAACCCGAAAGCTATGTTAAAACCGATGTGTCGGGCGTGTTCTCGGGCTACAGCGACGGACTCGAAAACCTTGTTGACTACGAAAAGGCGGAGGAGCTTGATGCAAAAACTATTAAAAACAAGCTCCAAGCCGTTGATAAAACTAATAACAAGAACGAGCATTTCGGTAAGCTTATTACAAGCTATAAGTGGTACTTCGTGTGCGTTGTGCCCAGCGAGGATGTGCTTAATCTGTCCGACGGACAAAAGGTTGATATCGCGCTTAAGGATAACGACGACACCGTTATTACTATGCAGATTGTAAGCGGCGCCGAGCCCGCTGTTAACCAAAAGGAAACGGCACTGATTTTAAAGTCTAATATGATGACGGCTAAGCTCGCTACGCTCAGAAAAGAGGAAATTCAAATACGAATAGGCTCTAAAGAGGGCTTTAAGGTGCCTGCTGCGGCACTCCATGTAGAAGACGGCAAAAAGGGCGTTTACGCTTTGATATCGAGCCAGATTAGATTCAGAGAAGCCGAGGTTATTCACACCGAGGACGACTATGTGCTTCTTAATTATGACCCCGATAACAAGGATTCGGTACGCCTTTACGATAAAATAATTATTCAGGGAAAGGGTCTTAGCGATGGAAAGGTTTATACCTGATGAAAACAGAATAAAATCCACTGTAGAAAACTATAGGCGGATTAACGAGCAGGTTAAGGAAACTGCCGTTAAGGCGGGACGCGACCCGCAGGATGTGCGCCTTATGTGCGTTACAAAAACCGTAGAAGCCGAATACATTAACCCGGTGCTCGACCTCGGCGCTGATTTAATCGGTGAAAACAGGGTGCAGGAATATGTCGGAAAGATGGACGCGCTTCACCTTGACGGAGTTGAAAAGCATCTTATAGGTCACCTGCAAACAAATAAGGTTAAGCAAATTGTCGGCAAGGTGGATATGATTGAGTCGGTCGATTCACTCAAGCTTGCTAAAGAGATTTCAAAGCAGTCCGAAAAAATCGGTACTGTAACTAACATACTTGTCGAGGTAAATGTCGGCAAGGAGGAGTCAAAAAGCGGTATATTTATCGAGGGACTTGAAGAATTGCTGTGCGAGATTGCTCAGCTTTCCGCGATAAAGGTAAAGGGACTTATGACCATCCCGCCGATTTGTGACGAAAACGAAGCGAGACAATATTTTAGCTTAATTCATAAATCCTTTGTTGACATTAAAGATAAAAAAATAGATAATATAGATATGGATATTCTCTCTATGGGTATGAGCGGCGACTTTGAAGCGGCGATACTCGAGGGGTCAAATATAGTAAGAGTAGGCTCTGCAATTTTCGGAGCCAGAAAATATTTTTAATTGTGAGGTAGAAAAAGATGGGATTTTTAGACAAGGTTAAAGACATTATCAGCGAAACAGATGACGACGATTTTGATGAATACTACGACGATTTTAACTCTGCTCCGAGAAGCTCGCGCAGAGAAAGAGAGCACGAGCTCACTCCTCCTCCCGTAATTAACGAGAGGGAAGAGCGCGCAGCAGAAAGACCGTCAAGACGCCAAAAGAGCGATAAGGTTGTTAATATCCACACAACCGCTCAGCTTCAGGTTGTACTCGTTAAACCCGAAAGATATGAGGAGGCGGCACCGATTGCCGACCATCTTAACGAAAGACGCACCGTAGTACTTAATCTCGAAAGCACAAACAGAGATGTTGCAAGAAGGCTGCTTGACTTTTTATCGGGCGTTGCGTATGCAAATAACGGCCAGATTAAGCGCGTCGCAAACTCAACGTATATTATTACACCGTATAATGTTGACGTTATGGGCGACCTTATTGACGAGCTTGAAAATAACGGAATGTTTATGTAAATTTGACTGAGAAGTGAATAATTGATTATAGGAGAATAGAATATGATAAGTGCAAACGAATTAAGAAACGCTAAACTTACAACTAACGAAAACGGTTACAGCATCGAGGAGGTTGACGCAGTTATTGCTGCTGCCGCTGACTCTATCGAAGCGTACCAGAACGAAAACAAAGAGCTTTACCAGAAGTTAGAGCTTTTAGCTTCTAAGATTGAGGAGTACAGAGAGTCCGAGGACTCAATTAAGAGCGCTCTTATTAAGGCGCAGATTATGGCGGATAATATTACCAAAGAGGCTCAGGAAAATGCGGATAACCTCGAAAAAGAGAGCCGCGAAAATGCCGAGAATACGGTTAATTCCGCTAACGAGCAGGCTGACAAGGTTGTTAACGAGGCAAGGGATTATGCCGCTTCAATCGTTAAGGAAAAGACCGAGGAGGCTGACAAAATCACATCCGACGCCGAGAAAAAGGCGAACGAGGCTATTAATTCCTCTAAGATTGTTGCACAGAATATTCTTGACCAGGCAAAAGAGATTTCGGACGACCTTATCTCTACCTCTAAGGCAGAAAAAGAAGCTTACGAAATCCTTATTTCCACACTTAAAAAGAATGCAAAGAGCTTTATCGCCAATGTAATTTCACTCTATGAGGAGCAGCTTGACGCGCTCACAAACGCTAAGCTTGACACCGACGACGGCGACGAGGACGAGGTTGACTCTATTCAGAAAGAGGTTGACTCCCTTGTAGACGAGATGGACGAGATGGAGAACGCAATCCCCGAGTCTATTTCGGTTGACGACATCGAGCTTCCCGAAGAGGAAAAAACCGAGCCCGAAGCAGAAGAAGCTGAGAAAGCTGAGAAAGTTACCCCCGTTGAAGAGCAGGAGTTCGAAGTAATTACTGACGAGGAAGAAGAGGTTGAGGAAGAGGACGAAGAGCCTGCTGACCCGATGGAAGCTGTTGCAGCTTTTTCCCAGGACGAGATTACTCCGGTTGAGATGGACGAAATTTCGGCTCTTGAAATCGACGAGGAGCCGCAGATGGAGCTCGACGAGGAGGAGAAGTCACTCTTTGATACCGACGAGGAATCACTCCCTTTTGAATCATACTTTAACTTAAACAAGAACGACGCTCACGGCGACAGAAACCAGACTATTTCGCTCGTTCCGCCCGAAAATGAGGAGGAAGAGGACGACGAGCCTGAGGAGCCGCCGAAGTTCAAAGGCTTTTTCTCAAAGAAAAAGTAAGATAATACATAAATAACCAAAGGAGCACACTACCAATGGACTATAATAAAACACTTAACTTACCTAAAACCGAATTCCCGATGCGTGCGTCGCTTCCTCAGAGAGAGCCTGAGTTTTTAAAGGCTTGGGAGGATAATAAGCAGTACGAGGAGCTTATGAAAAAGAACGAGGCTAAGCCGATGTTCCTTCTTCACGACGGACCTCCGTACGCAAACGGCGATATCCATATCGGTCATGCACTCAATAAGACCTTAAAGGACTTTATCGTTCGTTATAAGAATATGACGGGCTTTAAGTCACCCTATGTTCCCGGCTGGGATACTCACGGTCTGCCCACAGAGCTTGCCGCAAGAAAAAAGGCGGGCATCACTGCTGAGAGCAATATCTCCGATTTAGAGCTTCGCAAAATCTGCCGCGACACAGCGCTCGGCTACGTTGATATTCAGCGCGAGAGCTTTAAGAGAATGGGCGTTATCGGCGAGTGGGATAATCCGTATATCACGCTTCAAAAGGAGTTTGAGCAGGAGCAGATTAAGGTGTTTGCGTCGATGGCGAACAAGGGCTATATCTATAAGGGATTAAAGCCCGTTTACTGGTGCGCTGACTGTAACACCGCGCTTGCAGAAGCTGAGATTGAGTACGGCGAGGACCCGTGCCACTCGATTTATGTTAAGTTTAAGGTTACCGACGATATGGGTAAGCTTGAAGCCCTCGGCGCTGACCTTGACAAGACCTATTTTGTAATCTGGACCACAACAACCTGGACCCTTCCCGCTAATGTTGCAATCTGCGTAGGTCCTAACTATGAGTATTCACTGCTTAAGGCTAACGGCGAGTACTATGTAATGGCTACCGACCTTGCTCCGGTTGCTATGGAGGATGCAGGCGTTACCGATTACGAAACCGTAGGAATTATCAGAGGTAACGAGCTTGAGTATATTAAGACGGCTCACCCGTTCCTCGACAGAACTTCGCTTGTAATTGTCGGCGACCATGTAACGCTCGAAAGCGGTACCGGCTGCGTTCATACAGCTCCCGGTCACGGTGTTGACGACTTTAATGTATGCAGAAAATACCCCGAAATCCCGATGGTAGTACCCGTTGACGACAAGGGTGTTCTTACCGAGGAGGCAGGTCAGTTTGCAGGCCTTTCTACCGAGGACGCAAACAAGCCTATCGCTCAGCATCTTGACGAAATCGGCGCACTCTTTGCGCTTAAAAAGATTACTCACCAGTACCCGCACTGCTGGAGATGCCACAACCCCGTAATTTTCAGAGCTACTTCTCAGTGGTTCTGCTCGGTTGACGACTTCAAGGATGCTGCTGTTGAAGCTGCCGAGGATGTTAAGTGGTTCCCCGAGTGGGGTAAGGACAGACTTCAGTCAATGGTTCAGGAGCGTGCTGACTGGTGTATCTCGCGCCAGAGAAAATGGGGCGTTCCTATTCCCGTTGTCTACTGTAAGGATTGCGGTAAGGAGATTATCGACGACTCCGTAATGCAGAAGGTATCCGATATTTTCGGCGAGGAAGGCTCGGACGCGTGGTATGCTCACGAGGCTGAGTACTTTATCCCCGACGGCTTTAAATGCCCTCACTGCGGCAGCAGCAACGGCTTTGAGAAGGAAAAGGATATTATGGACGTTTGGTTTGACTCCGGCTCCTCTCACTTTGCAGTGTGCAAAAACAGGGATTATTTAACCTGGCCTGCAGATGTTTACCTTGAGGGTGCTGACCAGTACAGAGGATGGTTCCAGTCCTCGCTGCTCACATCTGTTGCAGCGGGCAGGAGAGCACCGTACAGACAGATTATTACTCACGGCTGGACCGTAGACGGCGAAGGCAGAAAAATGAGTAAATCCCTCGGTAACGGTATCGCTCCGCAGGAGGTTATCTCTAAGTACGGCGCAGATATTCTCCGCCTTTGGGTTGCTTCTGCCGACTATCACGCAGATATCCGTATCAGCCCCGAAATCTTAAAGCAGATTTCGGATAACTACAGAAAAATCAGAAATACTGCAAGATACTGTCTTGGTAACCTTTATGATTTTGACCCCGATAAGGATATGGTTGAGACCGACGAGCTTGAGGAGCTTGACAAGTACGCTCTTATGAAGCTCGACGAGGTGCTTAAAACCGCAAGAGAGGGTTATGATAATTATGAGTACCATACCACAGCGCACGCGCTTCATAACTTCTGCGTTGTTGATATGAGTAACTTCTACTTTGATGTGCTTAAGAACAGACTTTACACTTCCGCTCCCGACTCTAAGTCGAGAAGAGCGGCTCAGACTGTTCTTTATAAGGTGCTTGACGCGCTCACGCTTGTGCTGACTCCTATTCTCGCGTTCACCTGCGACGAAATCTGGAAGGAAATGAAGCACGAAAGCGGCAAGGATGCGCGCTCACCGCTGTTTAACGAAATCCCGAGCGGCAAGTATATCGAAACCGACGACGCGTTCATCGCTAAGTGGGACAGAATTCACGAAATCCGCACCGACGTTCAAAAGGCTCTTGAGCTTGCGAGAAACGATAAGGTTATCGGCAAGCCACTTGAAGCTAAGGTAACACTTTTTGCCGACGGCGAGCTTAAGGATTTCCTTGAGGGAGCTAAGGACGCTCTTCCCGAAATCTTCATCACCTCAGATGTTGAAATTGCACAGGGCGAGGGCGCTGTTAAGGGCGATGTTGAAGGTCTGTCCGTTACTGTCTCTAAGGCTGAGGGTGAAAAGTGCGAGCGCTGCTGGAAGTTCACACGCTCCGTCGGCACTAATGCCGCTCATCCTACCCTTTGCGCTGAATGTGCAAAGACAATGGAACTCTTAAATATTTAACTTTGTAAGGGCGGATAATATCCGCCCGCCTGAATAATATGAAAAATATCAAGCACATTTCCTGCGCGGTGATGATTATACTTATCGTCGCGTTTGACCGGCTAACTAAATACCTTGCCCTGCACTATCTGTCGGGCGGAAAAATCATCACCTTTATTCCCGGAGTGGTGCAGTTTCGCTATGCGGAGAATACGGGTATGGCGTTTTCTATGCTCTCGGGCGCAAGGTGGGTGTTTATAGTGCTTACGGTTGTTGTTTGCGCGGGTGTGCTTTGGTTTATGTTTAAGAATAAATGCACTTCGCTCTGGACATACTGGAGCCTCGGCGTTATTGTGTCGGGCGGACTCGGCAACCTTATTGACCGCGCGCTTAACGGATATGTTATTGATTTTATCGAGCCAACATTCGTTAACTTTGCGGTGTTTAATATCGCCGATAGCGCGGTAACGCTCGGCGCTGCGGTGCTGATATGCTATTTAATTGTAGACGCGTTTAAAAAGGACGAGGGTAAGAAGGATGAATAAGCTTACCTTTGTTGTCGAAAACGAGTATAGCGGCGAAAGGCTCGACAAGCTGCTGTCCATACTCTGCGGCGAGCTTACGCGCTCCGCAATTCAGCGTATCGCAGACGAGGGCGGCGTTACGGTTAACGGCGAAATACAGAGCAAAAAGTATAAATGCAAATCCGGCGACACTATTGTCGTAACCGTTCCCGACGCTAAGGAGCTTGAAGCACAGCCGCAGGACATACCGCTTGATATAGTTTACGAGGACGAGGATTTGCTTGTTGTCAATAAGCCTAAGGGTATGGTCGTGCATCCTGCAAACGGCAATCCCGACGGAACGCTCGTCAATGCGCTTTTGCATCACTGTAAGGGCTCGCTTTCGGGCATAAACGGCGTTATTCGTCCCGGTATCGTCCACCGTATCGACAAGGACACCTCAGGGCTTCTGATTGTTGCCAAAAACGATATGGCGCACCTTTCACTTGCAGAGCAGATTAAAGAGCATTCCTTCTCCCGCGCGTACGAGGCGGTGGTTTACGGGAATATAAAAGAGGATAAGCTGACCGTCAATCAGCCGATAGGCAGGAGTCCCAAGGACCGAAAAAAGATGGCGGTAACGCTTAAAAATTCTAAAAACGCCGTTACTCATATTGAGGTTATCAGAAGGTACGGCGACTTTACGCATATACGCTGCGTTCTTGAAACGGGGCGCACGCACCAGATTCGCGTGCACTGCGCGCATATCGGTCATCCCGTTGCAGGTGATGCGGTGTACGGTCCCAAAAAGGTTATTACCGAACTCAACGGTCAATGCCTGCACGCAAAGCACATAGGCTTTGTTCACCCGAGAACAGGGGAGTGGCTCGAATTTGAGAGCGAGCTTCCCGAATATTTCACAAACTTTCTTAAAAAATTAGAAGGCTGAATTAATGGAAAAAACATTTGAAAACTGGCTTGTTGTGTCGGATATCGACGGCACTCTTAACAACAAAATAAGACGCCCTGTTAAGCGTAATCAGGACGCGATTGAAAAGTTTACAAGTCTCGGCGGCAACTTTACGCTCGCGTCGGGCAGACTTCAGTCGTCTCTTGAGCGTAATTACAACCGTACTACTGCTAATCAGCCCGCGGTTGTGTTAAACGGCGCCGGTCTGTATGATTACCGCAAGCGCGAAATGATTTGGCGCAACACTATCGGACCTAAGGGACGCGAGTTTGTAAAATACATATCTAAAGAGTTTGACGATATCTTTAAAAGCGTTGATATCGGAGTGTATTTTGACGACTATGTTTATGTTGTTAAAAGCGGTCTTTTTCAAAAAACAACCACGCATTTTGATAAGTCAAATCACGAATATGTTAAGTCCTTTGACGAAGTGCCCGAGGAGGGCTGGATGAAGGTTATCTTCTGGTCTAATCCGTTCACTATCGCAAAGCTTAATAACCTTATTAAAGAGATGGAAAACCCCGACGCTAACTTTATGCTGTCGTCGGTTTTAACGCTCGAAATGCTTCAAAAGGATACCCACAAGGGCGTTGGAATTATGCGCCTTGCCGATATGCTCGGTATCGAAAAAAGTCATGTAGCGGCAATCGGCGACTACTATAACGACTGGGATATGCTCAAAACCGTTGGGCTTCCCGCTTGCGCAGGTCAGGCGCCGTCGGCGATACATAAGATTTGTAAGTTCGAGGCGTGCCACTGTAATAACGGCTGCGTTGCGGATTTACTCGAGTACATTATGAGCGGGCAGGCGGACGAGGATATTATTAAAGGAAATATATAATTATGATGAAGGTAAAATACGCTGCCGAGTCGGATTACGACAAGGTGCGCGATATAGATAATTCAATCACAAGCTCCGAGTTCAGGCGCTGGGCGGATAATTCGCAGGTGCTTTTGATTTACGAGCAGGACGAATTTGCAGGCTGGTTGCAGTACGGCTACTTTAAAGAGAAAACGCCGTTTATTAACCGCATCTTTATTAAAGAGCAGTTTCGCGGACTCGGCGACGGTAAGCTTACGCTCCTGATATGGCAAAGGCAGATGGAGGAACGCTTTTTTGACGAGGTAATGCTGTCGTGCGACAGCGAAAACGAAACAATGAATGCCCTTTGCAAAGAGCTTAAGTACGATTTAATCGGCACGCTCAATATGAGCGGGGGCAAAACCGAAAATGTTTACAAAAAGGTGCTTCCAAAGCCCGAAATATAGCAAAAAATGAGGCTGAGAATTAACTCAGCCTCTAATTATTTATCGTTTTGCGATTTGTCGATTATCGGGTACAGCACGCTGTAAGGGTCGTCAATCATTTTGACCTCGCTGTCAAGCTGTAAAACCTTGTTTTGCGTTTTTGTGTATTGCTCCCATTCAGGCAGGCCTTTGCCGTTGGGGTCGCCCGTCTTAACAAAGTTAACCCAGTAGTTTTGCATTGTGTCAGACAGTTCGTTGTCCGTGACGTCATACTTGTCAGCATGGCGCCACAAGTTACCGTAAGCGTACGGCATTTCGCCGCCGTGGTTAGCGCGCAGCGACTTGTTGTCCTTGCTGAAATAGTAAAAGTAAACCGGCTTGTTTTGCGCCGCCATATAGTCGGACCACGTCTTGTGGCTGTATGCAAACCACGCGCCGCCGAGTATATAGTCGTATGTGCCTTTTGCCTCGCCGCCAGCCTCAACAGCAAAGTCGTAATCAAGTTTAACGCTGTCATAAGGGAACGCCTTTTCAACCTCCTCGGCATAGTCGCCGAACATATTGCCGAGCGTGTCCTCATAACCTGCTTTGTCAACCTTGTTAAACAGGTTAAACACGTTTGCCTCGTGTGAGTTGTAGCCGTTGAGCAGCGCCTGCTCGTTGTTATTACCCTTTTGGTAGGTAAGGTAAGGCTGCTCTGCAATTGCGTAGCCGTCAACTGTCATTGCGCTGTTGTCTGCCGAGGTTTTAACAAGCTCCTCCGCAGGGAGTTTTCGCAGGTCGTCAATGCTTTTTGCATTGAAATGCTCAAATGTTTTTTTACCCTGTTTAAGAGCTTCGTCAAACGCTCTGAAGGTGTGGTAAGGCGTTTTTGCGGTGATACCGCTGCTCTCGCCGATAGCGTAGCGGAACAAGCCCTTTGCAAGCGGTGAAACGCACAACGCGTTGACGCTCGATGAGCCTGCGGATTCGCCTGCAATCGTGATTTTTGAAGCGTCGCCACCGAAGTCTGCAATATTTTCGTTAACCCATTTCAGCGCGGCAATCTGGTCAAGCAGACCGTAGTTGCCGGTTGTGCCGTTTGGCGATTCCTTTGCAAGCTCTTCGTCAGCCATATAGCCAAAAACGTTAACCCTGTATGCACAGGTTACAACAACAATGCCTTTCTTAGCCAAATCCTCGCCGCGGAATTCTTTTGAATACGACTGTCCCGAAGTGAGCGCGCCACCGTGAATAAAGAACAGCACCGGCGCGTCCTTGATGTCGCCTGCAGGCTTCCAAACGTTAAGGTACAACGAATCCTCGCTCATAGGCTCGCGGTAGTTGTCTTTTAAGGATATTTTATAATCGTGATAGCCCACAATGCGCGTAAGCGAGTTCATAATCTCGCTGTCGCGGTGCTGCATAGACATTGGCGCAAAGGTGTCGCAGGCGCGAACGCCGTCCCATTTTTCGGGAGCTTGCGGCTCTTTCCACCTCAGCTCGCCGACGGGTGGCGCAGCGTAGGGGATACCCGCGTAAACCTCAACGCTTTTGTCCGCGTTTAATACGCCCGTTAAATCGCCCTCGTTAACGCTTACAACTTCGGTAACGGCAGGGTTTTTGTTATCAACCGCGGGCACGCATTTGTACGGTGGCTGTGTTAGCGCCATAGTGCCGCCAAGCAGTGCAAAAAAGCACACCCGGCAAAGCAGCCTTACATACCACTTTTTGTCCTTGATTATTTTTACTTCCGCCACCGCGTACAAAACAAATAATACGGCTGCAACTATCCAACCAATAACAGTGTTTTTGGCAAGTTCCATCACCGCAAAAAATACGATTGCGCACAAAATCAAAATTACAAAAAACAGTATCGGCTTTTTATTTTTGTCCTTTTTCATTAACATCACCCCAAATACTATTTACAAGCCCATTATAACAACTAATCGCCGCATATACAATAATAATGTTAATAAAAGTAGGGGCGCCTTTCCACGCCCGCCCGAATAATCGCATATAGTTAAAACTAAGGGAGGGCACAGAGACCCTCCCATACTTATAATGTTATTTTACAGTTACCTTAACTGATTTAAGCATACCGTTGTTTGCAAAGATATAAATCTTGCAATTACCCTTTTTCTTGGCTGTAATCTTGCCGTCGTTATAATCCTTGGGTAATATCAAACAAATATAATCCTCACATTAATTATATTATATATATGCATAACAACAACATTTTAAATATCGTAATTAAATTGTAAATAATGCACCGCCCGCATTTTTGCTAAAATTTACAAATGATTTTTTGCGATACACTGCACAAAATAAACTTGCAAGGCAAAATGTTTGCAGGGCGTAATACGGCTTGCATCGTTGCCCTGCAATAAACAGCAAAAGAGGTGTATTAAAATGGCAAAAAACACAGTTCCTGAGGCTAAGGAGGCTCTTAACCGTTTTAAGATGGAAGCAGCTTCTGAGGAAAGCGTTCAATACCAGCAAAACAATTTTTGAAGCGCTGCTACATAACTTCGAAAAACCGCATAACCAAGCCAAAAATCAAGCATTGGCAAAATTAAAGAGCCAAGCGTAAAGTCAAAAACTTTACACTTGGCTTCAATGATTTTTTGAGTTAAAGAACACTTATCGGACACAACCAGGCATCTCTGTTATAAGGAATTAGCTCCTCTGCCATACAAAGAATTAGCTCAGGTTTAATCTCCATACCAAACTTTTGCAGAGCAGATAAATTCTTATCAGGATTAGCAGGGTTCTTACTCTTTTTGATTTCGATAGGATAGATGCTATTGCCTTCGATAATAAGTAGATCTATTTCCTTACCATCAACATCTCTGTAGTAGTATAAGTCAGCTCTTTTACCTGCGTTGAAGTAACTCTTTACGATTTCACTTACTACATAGGTTTCTAAAAACGCTCCGTCCATCGCGCCGCTTTCCAACGTCTCAGCATTGGGCCATCGGCATAAATATGCAGCAAGACCGGTATCTAAGAAGTACATCTTAGGCGTTTTAACGAGTCGCTTAGAAATGTTTGAATAATAGGGCTTGAGAATATAGATAATGCCTGAACGCTCTAATATACTAACCCATTCTTTTGCCGTTGGTGCCGAAATTCCAATAGCATTTGCTATTTCGCTGTACTTCAACTGTTGTGAAGTTCTTGCAGCCATAAATACCAGGAAGTCATAAAATTCATTTAACTTACCTACTTGAGAAAGCTCTTTAATGTCCCTTTCAAGATAGGTGTTGACATAATCGGAGTAATAACGTTCTCTGTCGATGTCTGTAGTATTAATTTTTGGCATACCGCCCTGGAAAATACGTTCATAAACCTGATGAATGTTTTTCTTTTTGGCGCTTTTCATTCTTTCTTTGACAGAATCAAGATCAGGCTTAAAGAGGCTCGCATCATTACCGACTAATTCGGAATTGCTGAAAGAGGACAAATCAAAAACAGCAATTCGACCAGCCAATGATTCGGAAACATTCTTCATCATTTTGAACTTTTGAGAACCTGTTAGCCAGAATAAACCTTCGTTAGCTTCTCCGTTCAAAGCTTTTTCGTCAACTATTCTTTTTATCTCTAACAGAATAGAGGGAACTCTTTGAAATTCATCAATCAGAATCGGCAAACCGTAGGTTTCAAAAAAAAGAGTAGGGTCATTCTCCGCCAATCTTCTTGCATTCATATCGTCAAGAGAAACATACTTTCTGCTTTCTTCTCTCAGATGATTAAGCAGAGTTGATTTACCAACCTGCCTTGCTCCGCAAACCATTACAACAGGGTAATATTTAGACGATTCAATTATTTGATTTTCTAAATGTCTTTTAATATACATAAATTCACGCTCCGAGAATTCTAAAGTCTAACTTTATTTTACTCGCAATTCGCGTATTTGTCAACACCTTATTATATCCAATAGTAGGAAGAAAAAATATATTTATTTTAGAGGTTCTAACTCTGTTTTTACAGAACTGTCATATTCGGCATCTGTTAACTCTGATTTTAATATACTATCATTTAGCATTTTTATAAACTCAGAAGCTTGTTGTTGGTTTGCAATTTTGATTTTGCCATCAGAAAACTCCCATTTATTTTTATATCTTGGTAGTTTCTTCAACTTATCAAATAATACTTCTTTATCCATTCTAAGAACCGGGGAATTTCTTGCTTTCATAAGTTTCTTTGCATACGTTAATCTTGTTTTCTCTCCTAATGCAGCAATGCAATCAAGATTGTCAACAATCCCCATTTCTGATAAAACGCTAATTGTTTTTTCAGCTTCTCTTCGCGTGTATTCCTCAAATTGAAA
Source organism: Eubacterium sp. (assembly GCA_017450645.1). GTDB lineage: Bacteria > Bacillota > Clostridia > Oscillospirales > Acutalibacteraceae > Eubacterium_R. The sequence goes on along the minus strand of JAFSTE010000027.1, from coordinate 17,697 downwards.
ACAGCGCTGTAGTAAACTAATATTTGCTGTAATAATTGAATCGCCGATAATTAAACAGTCTATTTTATTTTCAATTTTTAATATATCTTTGGTTAGTGATGTATATACATTGTTTCTTTGAAAAATAGCATATATGTTATTACTACGTTTAACCAACTGCGAATATGTAATATGTTGGTAAACCCAAATTGCCTTATCATTTAGGTTTATTCGAAAAGCTAGTCCGTTAATGTTTTTAAGATCATCTTCACTATAAGCTTCGGTAATGCTGCTATAGTTATTAAGAAAACTAAAAGGAGAATAGTTGTCATCTTGAACAATCTCATAGCAGACTTTACGATTGTCAGCAATATTATCTGCTGAATCTAATTCAAAATCAGCTGCTAAAAATGCATTGTTAATAAGTTCCTTAAACAGTTCTTTTACTCTATTATTTAAGTTGTCATCAATAATGAATTTTTTTATAGCAAAACCATCATCGGTTTTCAATACCGCAAATGCTGTTAAACCAAATTCATTATTAATTATTCCTTTTATTATTGATTGCATTTGAGATACGGTCATTATTTCATCTCCTTTACAAACAGTACCTTACCAGTGATATCGATATCTTTGTATTCAATGTTATGATCGCCACTGAGAAATCCTCTTGATATTGCTATATATGATTTATCTGTTTTCTCTTCATTTTCAGTAAAAGAAAACTCTGTAACACGATACCCTAAAAGAGATAATACAGGGTTAGCATAAAACAGCTTTGTATTATTCATTAGTGCAAAAATCAAACCAACGATCACAACAAATGATGCCAACCCGCACCACGAATTAACATCGTCAACCAATAGCGGAAGAATTATTGTTAAAAAGAAGTATAAACTATCTTCTTCTTTGTTTTCAATAATAGAAATTGAATATCCACTTTTTCTATCCGCATATTTAAAAACTTTAAAAGAGAATAAAAATATTGCTGATAAAATCATCCAGATAATACATATTAACATGACAATTAATAACGGAAGATTAGCCAAAATAAATCCGTTAAAATCTAGCTTTTGACCATTATTATCCTCCATTACAAATGAAAAGTTCTTAATAATTGTCAATAACGCTAAAGGACTAAGCGATTGAATCATCAATTTTACTTTCAATTTCTTTTCTCCTTGTTTTTTCGAAAAATCAAAAACCATATCTCGGACATTAATAATCGAGTTTACCACCTGATAGAATAAACCTCTTGAGGTAGCTTTCTGCTTTTTGAACAATACGGTGAGGCTTGATTTCTGTTTTTTCAATTTCTTCCATTGTTGCTTTAGCTTGTTCTCTGTTTAAAGTGCTCATTAATGCATCAAAAAAGCCGCCTTGCAATAAGTTTTCTTCTGTTAAATGGAACATCATGATGCGCATAAGCTTATCTTTATCAAATCCAAATGCTTTTGAGAATGACTCAATATTCTCACTGAGCATATTTCTATTATAGATTTCAATATACTCAGCAAGCGTTTTATTAACATCAAAATCTTTAAGACTACCGGAGTATATGTCTTCCAAAATAGCTTCTGCGGTAATTTGATCATCGGCAGGAAGAATAGTGAAGTTTGACTTCAATTCATCCAGAAGATTTTTAATGTCTTCTGGATTTGCTCCGTTTGAAAGGTCTTTCAATACCTCGGCAAACTTTGATTCCATAAAAGCTTTATCAATTTCATTTGATGAAATTTCAGTAAGAAACGATTTAATATCATAAATCATATCTTCTCCTGGCTGTACGCTTTTAGGAATTTCGCTATACCTCTGATGTAACGTCTCATAAGTTGTTTCATCCAAAAGTACAGTAACTTCTCCTGCATCTTCCGTAATGTATGTCTTTATTGACCATGTGAATAACTGAGGAATGGAACGATAGTAATAATTACTGATATTATTAAATAAATCAGCAAATAGATTAATATCGTTTTGACTCCTTGGCAACTCTTTAAAATTCTCTATTCCGTTTTTCTCGAATAATTTGATTATACTTTGATAATCATTATTCATACCGATGATATTTTGACCTAATGACGGAACAAAAACATCCTGATAATCGGTTTCTGCATAGAGCTGTAATGCATCCTCGGCATTTTGCTCCATTGTATAAGGCTTTCTGCAATACTTAATTATTCCAAACTGCTTTTCATAACCATTAAGACGATTTGTTCTAGAGGCAGCCTGAATAAATTGTTCATATGTTATAACTTTGTCCAAATATAGAGTATTAATCCATTTTGAATCAAATCCTGTCAATAACTGATTAACAACAATAACAATATTTATAGCTTCTTCTCTTCTGTCATCAATGTCTTTATAAGGCTCTTTATGTGCAAGTCGAGCACAAACATCATCCTTGAAACGACGGTATGCACCTGCAGTAAACCTGAAGCCGAAATGATTATTGTAATTGGTAAGAATTTCTTCAACGCCAATATCTTTAAAAATATTGTCGTTTTCATTATCTGTATGAGGGTCAAAAATGGCAGTTACAAATAATCCTTTGTCGTTATTTTTTAAGATTCGGTAATATTCAATCGCTTCTCGAATGGAAGATGTTGCTAAAATATAATGGAATCGTCCTCTAAAACTGATTCGGTCCCACTTGTCAAGAATATCCGAAACAACTTGTTTTCTATGCTCTTTTCCTGTAATTCCATTGGAGTATAGATTATTACCAGCATCAGATTCGATATCTTTCATATCTCGAGAAACAAGAAAATGGTATTTTGCAAACTCCTCATCAGTTAAATCATCAACGCTGTCTTTTCCGAGTTTAAATAACGCGACTTTTTTTCGAAAGTCTTCCTCATCAAATGTCACAACTTTAGACGGTTTAAAGCCTAATACATTTTTATCTTGAATTCCTTCGGATATAGTATATGTATGTAAAGGCTTACCAAACAATCCATCAGTAGTGATTCCATCAATTGAGTTCACCTCCATTATAGGCGTTCCGGTAAAACCAAAAAACATTGCTTTAGGATATGACAGTTTAATGTCCCTCAACATTGTTCCAAATGTGGAACGGTGCGCCTCATCAATAATAAATACTAATTTTTGCTTGTTAACCTTTTCAATTCTGGCTTTATTAGGATTTGGAGTAACTGTAGTAAGATTACTCATTTTCTGAATAGAGGTAACAATTAAAAGGTTTTTTGTTTCGCTTTCAAGTTTGTTAAGCAAAATATTTGTGTTTGAAGTATCTTCAATATCATCACAATCGGAAAAGTTACGATAATTATCATAAGTTTGTTTCCAAAGCTCATCACGGTCCATTAAGAAAATGATTTTATCTACTTTTCCTGAAGCTTTTATTAACTGGGCGCATTTAAAACTTGTCATGGTTTTTCCGCTGCCCGTTGTATGATAGATATAACCGCCTTTTTGCTGATTATCATCCCAATCTGTGCGCTTAACAACCTGAGAATAAATCTTATAAGCAGCATGATACTGATAACTGCGCATTACTTTAAGCGTGTAATCTGTACCGTCTGCAATTGTTCCGTATCCGATTAATCTGTGCGCCATCGGAATAGAAAGAAACTTTTCAGCAATTTCTTCCCACTCATTAATATATTTATTGTTAAAATCTCCCCAATGGAAAAAATAGTCAGAATTAAATGACCTATCACGACCGGTATTGGCAAAGTACAAGGTTTCTTCCGGTGTCATAGCAACGAAAACCTGAACAAGGGAAAAGAATCCTGTAAATGCACCGTGTTGCATATATTTGCTTATTTGATTACATGCCTGTTCAACCTTAACCGGCGTATTTTTTAGCTCAATGTGAAAAAGGGGCATGCCGTTAATAAGCAACATTATGTCGCCTCTGCGGTCACCAAGTATTTCCGAAGGTATTGGTAACTTCGGCTGACGCGCAATTTGATAAACGCTTTTTCCTGCTGCAATTTCGTCTTTGTCAAACAGAAACAAATCCACACGTTTTCCATTGTGCAGAGTATCCTTCGGGTTATCTCGAATTATTGAGATATACTTCCCGTTTAAGCGTCTGTTAATTGCAAAAGGACTTTCACCGTTTATCTGGCTGATAATCTGTTGCATCTCAGTTTTGGTTAACGGGAAACCGTTAAGCTTGTCCGTTTGACTGTTATTATTGAAAATAATTGATGCCCAATTATCAATCAGTTCGTCTTCGGTTTTGTATTCCAAGATATCTCTGGACCATTGATTGTCCAGCTGTGTAAGTTTTGCAATAAGTGCATCTTCAAATTCTTTTTCGTTATTAAATGACATAATTGCCCCCACTTTTATACAAACATTTTGCTCAATAACGCTTGCTTAATTTGTTTCAGTTTTTCTAGCTTTAGTTGATAAGTGTTTATCATAGAATCAAGAGTACTGAAGTATTCTCCGATTTCCACTTGCTCAGGATAGTCAGGCATGATGAGTTTTATATCCATCATGACTTCTGCATTCAGTTTTGCTCTTCCGCCACCAACGATATATTTTTTCATATTTGTTCTACCTATTACATAGGTTAAAAACTTATTGTCGGAAATATCTTTCTTGGCCTGCAGAACGTGCGCGTGATTATTAACCCAAATCTTTCCGCTTGCATAGTTAACCGAATAGTTTTTTATATCGTTTGCTCCGTCTTCAGCTACCAAAACAAATTCACCTTTATGGGTATAACCGTCCACATAATCCTGAATACCGTTTGCTCCGTAGTAAGGCGTCGTCCCAGGAATTCTGAGATTAGCAGAAACAGGAACACGAAGATTATCAAATCTGTTCGCAACATCAGAAATTTTATATGGTTTCCAAGCATCAGTAAATCCTCTGAACCTAATCTCAGGATAAACCTCACCCTCTTTAGGGAACATTTTTTCAAGGTGTGATTTTCTGATATTTTGTAATTTTTCTAACTTGCGTTGATTAAAAGTAATAATGCTGTCCAAGAATTCAAAATAGGCACCTATCTTTTTTTGCTCATCATTTGATGGAAACATAAATTCAAGATTACCAAGCATTTTTCCAGATATCTCTGAGAATGTCGAGCCTGAAGCAACACGCTTTGCTTTTGCCTTAATCATATTCGTCATTGAAAACACAAAATAAGGATTGATATCATCATGTAATACCATGGATTGGAAGCCTTGGTTGGTAGCTGCAGGAGTGCAAAGTATGGCGGTGTTTCCTATGCCTGCTCTGCTTGTAAAAAGAACTGTTTTGTGTGGTGGTAATAATTTTGCGGAACTCTTTTCCAAACCCAGTTTGGTAATTTTTCTCATACTATTCTTGACATAGACTTGCGCTCCGATTTCAGCAGGTGCATACCAGTTAATATCCCCATCCCAATAATCAGAATTGTTCGTGCTTGGAGTTCCTCCACCAATCACTTCAGAAACATCTATAATTTTACGCGGTTTCCAATTATCAGTATAACCAGAGAAACGTAATTGAGGTTTATTGCTCATCTTTTTCGCCTCCAAGCAATACTTTGAATTGCTTAATAGCAGCCATATCAAAGCTATTTCCGGTAAGATTATCTAACATTAAAGAAAGAGATTCTTTAGTTTTGGATATCTCTGTTTCAACTTCTACAATAGGATTGTTATATTTATTAATTATCTCTTTTATTGAACTATTTAACTCACTTGTGATTTGAGCAGGAACCGAGTTTATGCTATTCATTACAGGCATTAACCATTTTTCATTCAGTAGCATTTTTACATCATCATCAGATAATGCATCAATCATTTCTCTTGCCTTTAAATCCAAATCAGTTTTAATAGTTTTGATTTGCTTTTTTAATGAAGAAATTTGCTGACCGAGTAAGAATAATCTACGGATTTTGTAATCATCTTCCTCTTCATCAATAGGAATTTCATTTTTTATTTGCTCAACAATAGTTTTAATTGATGCTGCTTTATATGTGCCGTTTGCACCAATTTCAGAAATATCCGGCCATATAAGGTCAGAATGTTCGTCCTGAAAAGCGAGTTTTTGTTTAGGCTTCAACGCCAGGTATTCTGCATACTTTTTTGTTACATCATTAGAGAGTGTCGCTAAAACTTCCTGGTATTTTTCTTTTAGAAGCTTTGTATCAAGTTGTGCCTCAGATTGTTCATCTTCGTCTGTTTTTTTCTTTAATACATCTTTTAATTCTTCATCAAAATCAGCCCAATATGAATTATAATCAGCAGTAACAGACTCTAACTCATTTGTCAAAGCATCCATTTCTGCAAATTTATCAGACATAAGAACTTTTTGTAATAAAGAAAACGGAATTACTTTTCCTTCTTCACCTTTTATAACTGCGTCTTTTTCTTTTTTGTCGTATACTTCGACGTTCTCAACGCTTCTTGCAGCATCAAATCCCTGAGTGCGTATTATTTCAAGATCAATACTGATTTGTTCCCAGTTATCGTCAAATGCTTTATAAACAATATACTTATCAACAATATCAAAGCGTTCGCATATGGAAAAGATTGAATCTGTAATAACCGATTTTAAAGCACCAACATTTTCTACAGGTTTTTCAATTAACAAATCATAAAGCTGCTCATCCAGTTCTTTAAATGCGTTTTTATAATACTCTTCAAAGCTAACGAAATCTTCGTTAGCTTTTATCGTTTCTAAAACAGAAGTGCAAATTATTGACGAGCTATGTTCATTTTCTACTTTGAAAATTTCATTCTTTAAAGTCGGGAAACTATCCCAATACTTTTGAAGACTATCAATTTCATAATTTGGTATTCCACCAAAAATAGTAGCATGTAAATCAACAGGCAGTTTTTCCTCTGCCTCTACATATCTTGGAATGTTAAGATTATATTCATTTTCAATAATTGTGCTTTTTTGAACAAGTTTTGAAAAGTGAGGAATAGTTTCTCTGTTTAATACAGTATCAACTATTTTTTTAACGTGATGACCTGAAAGTCTGTTTTTGTTTCCGTCTTTGTAAAATTCTTTAGATGCATCTACTATCAAAACATCACTTGATTCTCTTCGCTTTTTCAAAACTAATATAATGGTTGAAATACCGGTTCCGTAAAAGCAGTTAGCAGGCAATCCTATTACCGCCTCAATATTGTTGTGTTCAATTAAGCTTGTACGGATTTCTTTCTCCGAACCGCCTCTGAACAAAACACCATGGGGCATAACAATACACATAATTCCGCTATCTTTTAAGTGATATAAATCATGCAGTAAGAATGCATAATCTGCTTTTGCTGCAGGAGCAATGCCGTAATCTTTATAACGGGGATCATTGGTATGAGCATCCGCATCCCACTTATGTGAATAGGGTGGGTTTGAAACCACGCAATCTACAGGAACATATCGATAACTGTTTTCATCATTATCATCAAAATACGGCCAGTCGTTAGCAAGCGTATCGCCATGGCGAACGCGGATATTAGTGGGCTTTATTCCCCTCATAACTAAATTCATGCGGGTTAAGTTATATGTTTCCTGGATTAGTTCTTGAGCATAATAAGTTATATTTCCGCTATCCTGAAGATATTTTTGTACGCTTTTTCCGATATTAATGAGCAATGAACCGGAACCACTGGTAGGATCAAGGATGTTAATTTGTTCACGATCTTTTAAGTGGTGTGCAATAATCTCAGACATTAAAACGGAAATCTCGTTTGGAGTATAAAATTCACCGTCTTTTTTGCTGTTTGAAGCAAAATTCTTTAACAGGAATTCATAAATAAAACCAAGAACATCATAATCCTGATTTTCATCCATCGGTATTCTGCTTACAACTTTTATTACTTTCTTCAGGTGAGAAGTTTGTTCACTAATAGAACCAATTTTGCTAAGCTTTTCATTTAACGATTTAAAAATATCTTTATAGAGCTTTTGGTGATTAGGATCGTTGTCGATATTTCTAACAAATGCATTTAATGCGTCCGTTACATTTGATACTGAAAAGCTCTCCGTATTATTTCTCCATGTGGAAAAGAGATTATTATAAGTTATAAAGTATCCAAGATGCTTTTTACACCAATCAATCGTTTGAGTATCTTCATCATTTAATTCTTCAGCCATAACCTCAGAGGTCCAGCCCTGTTTAATTAGTTCGGATGCTTCTTTTTCTGAAACGAATCTGTAGAATATCAAGCCTAAAATTATATCTTTATATTCAACTGCTGATATTGAACCGCGCAAATCGTTACATGTGTCCCAAATCAGAGATGCTAACTGTTGCTTATTCATGCTTATCCTCCTGTTCAGGAATAAATTCCATAATATCATCAATAGTACAATTTAGCGTTTCGCAAATTTTTCCTAAAACCTCTGTGGAAACATCTTTTCCTTGAGAAAGCTTACTTAACGAATAATGAGTGATTTTGGCTTCACGCTCAAGATCACTTTTTTTCATGTCCTTATCTATAAGCAGCTTCCAAAGCTTTTTATAACTTACAGCCATGGCTTTTCCTCCTCGATATACTATAACATATTAAATATATCACAAAATATAACGATTATCAACAAAAAATGATGAATTTCATACTAAAAATATGTTTTTTAATAATTTTCGATTGAGTTTTATTATGTTTAATCATTTTATATGCGTTAATAATAAGGATGAGAAAGAAGGTGTTATCATGAATGGAAACGAACAATCCCACGAATACTCATTTGAAAGCTGCAGTTATATTGTTAGCAGAAAGTTCGGGAACAGCGGTGTCAATGAACTAATAAAGGAAAAACTTACCTCCGAAAAATCAAATCGCATAATTGAAGCGCCGCATAAGTAATGCTATAATGGTTTTGAAGTTAAGTATGCAGCTATCTAAAGGAGGTTAAATATAATAGATACAAATATTAAGGTTGCATTTGCATACTACAGACTTTCGAGGGAAGAAGCTAAATACGGTGAATCGTCAAGTATCACAAATCAGCGTTCCATCGTTGAAAGGTATTGCCGTGAGCAGAATATTGCTTTGGCAAATGAATTCGTTGACGACGGATATTCCGGCTCTAACTTTGACCGACCCGGCTTTCAGAAAATGCTGTCCGAAATTGATAAGCATCCCGAAGTAACGTTGATTATTACGAAGGACTTATCCCGTCTCGGTCGTAATATGAGCGAATCAAGCTATTATGCGGAGCAGTATTTCGTTGAAAAAGGAATACGATATCTTGCAATTAACGATGGCTTTGATTCTGACAAAGTGGATATTATGACGCCGTTTCGGCTTGCTACCAACGAAGTTTATATCAGGGACACTTCTAATAAAGTGCGAAGCGTTCTCAAAGATAAAAGAGAAAAAGGCGAGTATTGTGCTTGTCCGCCTTTCGGGTATATGAAAGACCCCAATAAGAAGGGTGCCTTAATACCCGACCCAAAAACAGCGCCAATCGTTCAAACGGTATTTGAACTGGCAGCCCAAGGACAATCGGCAAGAGCAATCGCAATAACTCTCACACAAAAAAGGTGTATTACTCCCTTAAAATACCGTGTTCTTTACCGTGATGATTTCTGTGAAAAGGGTGCCGAGAGAGCTACCGACAATTGGAATCACACTACGGTTAAGCGGATTCTGAAAAACCCCGTTTATCTTGGGCACACTGTTCTCGGTAAGACGAAAAAGATGAGCTTCAAATCAAAAAAGAAAATTGATGTTCCGCAAGAGGACTGGGCTGTTACAAAGAACACGCACACACCGCTTGTAAACCAGGAACAATTTGATTTGGCGTCTAAGTTTATGGGTATGAACACAAAGCGGTGGGAAGAGAACAAAGCTTGCCGTATCAGCGTTTTTAACGGCGTTGTATTCTGCAAAAACTGTGGTGGAGCGATGTGCTCCGGCGGTAGCGTTTACAACGGTGAACGTGAAAAATACTGGTACTTGTGCTGCCAGAATATTCCTGACCGTTCTAAACACCACTGCGAACACGGTGCAAGGATAAAATATGCCGACCTATATAAAATAGTAAAAGAAGAGCTTAATGCTCTGGTTTCATTAGACGATAATGAAATTAAAAAGCTGGTAAAAAAGGCGCTTGACGCAGCACCGAAAGTCTACTCTTCAAGCAGAAGCGCATCAACGATTAAGAACAGATTAAACACAATTGACTCAATGATGCTCAAGCTATATGAAGATAACGTCAACGGCCTTATCAATGACGAGAGGCTGCACAGTATGAGCGATGCGTTGAACGCGCAGGCTAAGGCGCTAAACGAAGAACTGGAGTTAATGACCAGTCAAAGCAAAACTCAAGAAAAGCTTGAAGACGCATATACCGCGTTCTTTAAACTTGCTAAATCCTTCACAAGCTTTGATGAGCTTACACCCGAGGTGGTACGAACCTTTATCGACAGAATCGAAATAGGTGAAAAGATGCTTGAAAAAGGCAAGAAGGTAGCTTCTCACAATACCGGTTTTAGGCAAGAAATAAAGATTTATTATCGCTTTATCGGTGATTTAGCTCCGAAAAATATAGAGTATACTAAAGAGAACAAAAGCGCATGAGTCAAAAAAGTCGCATTTTCAAAAATTGCGAAAAATGGCTTAATATCAACGTTTTTGAGCTTTTTAAGCGTCATTTTTAAGATGTGATTGAACACCTGTTGAGGTAGGTGTTAACCTTAAGCAGGGTTACAACGGTGACCTTACTTCTAAGCAGGCTGGCTCAATCGGTGGCCAGATGGTAAAGAAAATGATTAAGGCTTACGAAGAATCTATGAGATAACAATACCATTAAACTTAAGGCGGGCAGCAGCCCGTCTTAGACTTTATATAGAGGGCAAAACCGCGCCGGTTGTGTTTAAATATTAATTTGTAGGGGTCGTCGACCTCGACGACCCGCGTGCGTAGCACCCTATAAAATTATCTATATTAAAACCCCCGAGGACATCGAGTCCTCGGGGATTTTGCGCTTTTCGTTTTTTGCTCGGGGGCGGTACCTTTGTACGGCACCCACTCACAAGAAAACGAAATTTTGCACCTTTCTCTAAAGTCCGTTATTATTATTTTAACTTATATCTTGTAATTTATAAGCCAAAGTGATATATTTAATTTGAATAAATATATTTACCGCAAGAGGAATATGTTATGTTTCAAAAGAAAAAGACAAAAGGACTTAATATTATCATTGTCGGCTGCGGCAGGGTTGGCGTTACGCTTGTAGAACAGCTCAGCGCCGAGGGACATTCTATTACCGTTATTGATAAAGACCCTAAGCTTGTCAGCGAGCTTATTAACCAGTACGACATTTTGGGCATTGTCGGCAACGGCGCAAGCTTTTCGCTACAGATGGAAGCGGGTATTAAGGACACCGACCTTATTATAGCCGTTACCGACTCTGACGAGCTTAATCTGCTGTGCTGTACCGTTGCGCGCAGGGTTGGTAACTGCTCGGCTATCGCAAGAGTGCGTAATCCCGACTACTCGCTCGAGATTGACTATCTGCGCGACAAATTAGGTCTTGCTATGATAATTAACCCCGAGCTTGAAACCTCGCGCGAGATGGCGAGGGTGCTTTTACTGCCTAACGCGCTTGATGTAAACTCTTTTGCGCACGGTCAGGCGGAGCTCGTTAAGTTTAAGGTTAAAGAGGGCACTATGCTCGACGGCATTACTATTGCCGAGCTTGGCTCAAAGACCGAGGATGTGCTTATCTGTGCTATCGAGCGCAAGGGCGAAATACATATACCGTCAGGTCATTTTAAGATTGAAGCGGGGGACAATGTTTCGTTCGCAGCGCCGCGTAAAGCTGTTAAGGGCTTCTTTAAATCTATCGGTCTTAAAACCCATCAGGTTAAGGATGCGCTTATTATCGGCGGCGGCAACACCGCGTACTACCTTGCGCGTCAGCTGCTGCATATGGGCATCGGCGTTAAGATTATCGAAGAGGATAAAGAAAGGTGCGAGCTTCTTGCCGAGCTTTTGCCTAAGGCGATTGTCATCAACGGCGACGGCACTGACGAGGATTTGCTTATTGAAGAAGGTATCGACAGCGTTCAGTCGTTTATCCCGCTTACCGGAAGCGACGAGGAAAACATACTACTCACCCTTTATTCCAACAGGGTATCGAACGCAAAGGTTATAACTAAGATTAACCGCCTTACCTTTAACGATGTTATCGACGGGCTTGATTTGGGCTCGGTTATCTATCCGCGCTATATCACCGCAGAAGCTATTATTGCTTATGTAAGGGCTAAGAGCGCGTCGAGAAGTAACAGTATAGAAACGCTTTATCATATGTTCTCTCAAAGCGCAGAGGCTATAGAGTTCAGGGTCGACGAAGCGTATCCCGGTATTACCGAAACACCGATTAAGGATATTAAGCTTAAAAAGAATTTGCTTATCGCGTTCATTAACCGTAAGGGTAAGATTATTATACCCGGCGGCAGCGATTCGATTCTTCCCGGAGATACCGTAATGGTGGTTACCACTAACAAGGGCTTTAACGATATCAGTGATATTACTTTATAGGTTTTAGTAGTATATGAATATTTCAATTATCAGAAGGATTTTAGGATATGTGCTTATACTCGAAGCGGCTATGTTGCTGCTTCCGTGTATAGTTGCGCTTGTGTACGGCGAGAGCGATGCTACGGCGTTTGTAGTAGTTTCGGTACTGTGCCTTGTAATCGGCGCAATAACGGGGCTTAAAAAGCCAAAGAGCGATATGTTCTATCTTAAAGAGGGCTGCGTCGCAACGGGACTCAGCTGGATTGTGCTCAGTCTTTTCGGCTGCCTTCCGTTTTACATAACGGGCACTATTCCTAATTTTATAGACGCGCTGTTCGAAACGGTGTCGGGCTTTACTACAACGGGCGCGAGCATACTCAGCGATGTTGAGTCGTTGCCGAGATGTATGCTGTTCTGGCGTAGCTTTACACACTGGATAGGTGGTATGGGAATACTCGTGTTCCTGCTCGCTATTGTTCCGCTGTCGGGCGGCACCGGCTCAAATATTAATCTTATGAAGGCGGAAAGCCCCGGTCCGTCCGTAGGTAAGCTTAGACCTAAGATGAGGACGACCGCAGGCTATCTTTACGCGATTTATATGCTTATTACCGTGCTCGAGGTTGTTATGCTGCTGTGCGGTAAAATGCCGTTTTTTGACGCTATTACAACCGCTATGGGTACCGCGGGTACGGGCGGCTTCGGCATTAAAAACGACAGCATCGGCGGCTATTCACCCTATATTCAGTGGGTTGTTACGGGCTTTATGATTGCGTTCGGCGTTAACTTTAATGTGTATTTTCTGCTTATATTCGGCGAGTTTAAAAAGGCGCTTTCAATAGAGGAAATAAGGTGGTATTTCTTTACCATTTTGTCCGCGGCGGGCATACTCTTTGCCTCCACTTATGACCACGCATATCATAACGCGTCCGAGGCGCTCAGGCACTCCGCTTTTCAGACGGCGTCGATTATTACAACGACCGGATTTTCTACCGCGGACTTTGACACCTGGCACGGACTTTCAAAAACCGTTCTCGTGCTTCTGATGTTTGTCGGCGCGTGCGCGGGCAGTACGGGCGGCGGAATTAAGGTTTCGCGTTTTGTTGTGGCAGGAAAGGGCGTGGTAAGAGAGATTAAATCCTATGTGCACCCCAAGAGTGTTACTAAGATTAAGCTCGACAAAAAGCCGCTTGATAGCAGCGTTACAAGAAACACTTATATTTACCTTATTACATTTATGTTTGTATTCGTTGTGTCGATGCTGCTCGTCGCTATCGAGGGCAAGGACCTCCTCACGAACTTTACTGCGGTTGCGGCAACTATTAACAATATCGGACCGGGCTTAGAGCTTGTAGGACCTACCAAAAACTTCGGCTTCTTTACGCCGTTTACAAAGGTTGTTTTAATATTTGATATGCTTGCCGGCAGGCTTGAGCTGTTCCCGATGCTGCTTATCCTTAACCCTGCAATATGGCGCGATACCGCAAAGCAGGGCAGGCGAAAAATCACCAAGGTTAACAACAAAATTAATAAATGATAATGGGGTGAATTTATGCAAGATTTTAAAGAACCAAGCCGTGAAGAGCTTGAAAAAATGCTTGAAAAAGCAAAGGCCGACCTGCAGGCTGCGCTTGACAAAATGACGCCCGAGGAGCGCCGCCAGGCAGAGCTTAACGCGCAAAAAGCGATTGAAGAAGACAATGCAAGAATGCAAAGCCTTATTGACGACGCTAACAGAGTTGCTGCTCAAACAAGTGCTCAAAACGCGCAGGCGCCAAAATTTTGCCCAAGCTGCGGAGCACCTGCAAGCGGCGGCAACTTTTGCCAATATTGCGGAAATCCGCTAAGAGGATAAAAACACAAATATAATTTTTAAAGGAGAGTAATATGAAAAACAAGCTTTTATCAATCATTATGGTTATCGCTATGGTGCTTACTATGGCGCCGATAACTGCAATCGCAAACGAGGGCAAAGCCGATGGCAAAAACGCCGTAAAAAAGATTGCCGAGCAGGTACAGGACAAGTCAAACGACCCGTTTAACTACAGAACAAAAGCCGAGCTTAAAAAGGCAAACGCTAAAACTTACCCCGAAAGCTACGACTTAAGAAACGTAGATACCGACGGCGACGAAACAGGCGATACAAGCTTTGTAACGCCCGTAAAATTCCAAAATCCGTTTGGCACCTGCTGGGGATTTGCGGCTATTGCAGCGGCAGAATCAAGCATTCTGGCAGACGGACTTGCTGCAGACAGCAACACGCTTGATTTGTCCGAAAAGCATCTGGTTTACTTTTTGTCCAAAGCGATTGAGGATAAAAACCATCCTCAGTACGGCGAGGGCACACATTATCTTGAGGGCATAACGCTTCAGGACCAGCTTAACGGCGGCGGAGTTCCGTTTTTTGCCACAAGCCTTTTTGCATCGGGCATCGGACCTGTGCTTGAAAGTGAAAATCCCGACTTTGCATACAAGGGCAAAGACGGTTCAATCGAGTATGTTACCAAAACAATTGACGGCGTTAAAAAGGCAATTCCTTATTGCTACGACGACGAGGATGACTGGTCGCTTCCCGAGGAAAGCAGATTCAGCAAATCGTTTTCTCTCAGCGAGTCATATATGCTTCCAAGCCCTGCAGAGCTTGACGAGGAAACCTATGACTACAAATACAATGCTGCGGGCACAAACGCAATTAAAGAGATGCTTACCAAGCATTACGCAGTACAGGTAGGCTTTTGCGCCGACACCTCTATGCCAAGCCAGGAGGCGGGCGACGGACAGTATATCAGCAAAAACTGGGCGCACTATACTTACGATTCTCAAAGCGCAAACCACGCAGTTACTATAGTTGGATGGGACGATAATTATCCCAAAGAAAACTTTGTTGACGGTCACAATCCGCCAAAGAACGGCGCTTGGCTTGTCAAAAACAGCTGGGGTTCAGAGGAGCGCACCTTCCCCAACAAAGGACCCGGATGGGGACTTGAAAACGCAAAAGGCGAGCACACAGGCTACTTCTGGCTTTCTTACTACGACAAAAGCATCAGTATGCCCGAGGCGCTTTCGTTTGACGATGTTGCAACGGACAGCCAGATAATTGACGCGCACGATTTTATGCCTGTAAACGATATATCCGGCGCTGCTCTTGAAGACGAGATTAAAATGGCAAATGTATTTAAGGCAGATTGCAACGAAACGCTTGAAAAGGTATCGTGCGAAACCACTTATCCCGACACAACGGTAATTAACGAGGTTTATATCCTTTCAAGCACCTTTACAAAACCAACCAACGGTAAGCTTGTTGCAAAAACAGAAACTACTTACGAGTATGGCGGCTTTCACAAAATCGCACTTGATACCCCTGTTTTAATTCAAAAGGGTCAGTCGTACGCAATAGTTCAGACTCACAAAACAACAACCGGCGAATACGCGCTTAACTTCCCGATGTCTTACGGCAAGGAATTTGCAGAGCTTATGGGCTCAAGCACCTGGACTGAGGGTGTTATTAATAAAAACGAAAGCTTTGTGTTCTACGACGGCAAGTGGAATGATTATTCAAAAGAAGGCGTTATTGATTCCATATTCGGCGAAGGCGCAACAATGCTGTTCAATTTTGACAACTTCCCGATTAAGGGTTATTGCAAAAAGACGGACAGCGATATCAGAATCAGCGTTTACGGCGACAACGTAATCGGCGCGCCCGAAAGCGGCGAGGCAAATGTATTCCAGGTAAGATTTAAGGGCGTCGGAAACAGTGCGGAATTTAACGCACCCGATATTCAGTGGGCACTCTCAGACGCCGGCAAAAAGCTGTTTACCGTAACTCCAGACGCTGACGACGCGTACAAGGCAACCGTAACGGCTAAAGATTACGGCAGCGCTTACCTTTATGTCACTGTTGAAGGCGTTGGCACAACGGTTATTCCGCTTAAGGTTGCAAAACGCACATTTTGTGAAATATCTGTGTATTCTGATGATGTTATAAGATACACGGGCAAAGCAGTATACCCTGAAGTAGTAGAGGTTACTGACGATAACGGTGATATAGTACCTGCAGACCGTTATACCTTAACATACAAAAACAATGTTAATGCGGGCGAGGCTACGGTTATTGTTAAAGCAAAAGCGGGCGACGCAAAATACACCGGCGATATGATAGGCTACTTTACTATCGAAAAGGCGTATAATACCCTTAAGCTTAAGGGTAAAACTGCAACCGTAAGCTATAAAAAACTAAAGAAAAAGAGCCAAACCCTTGAACGTAAAAAAATTATTACGCTTAACAAAAAAGGTCAGGGCGATAAGATTTATACGCTTACCTCTGCCAAAAAGTCTAAAAAGAGCTACAAAAAGCGCTTTAGCATTAACAAAACATCAGGTAAGCTGACTGTTAAAAAAGGTACTAAAAAAGGCACCTACACACTTAAGATTAAGGTTAAGGCAAAGGGCAACTCAAACTATATGTCAAGAACCAGAACCGCAACCGTAAAAATTAAAGTAAAATAATATACAAAACACCGCCGATTATATGTCGGCGGTGTAATATAACAACAATCAGATTCAGGAGAATAAAATGGAATTAATCAATAGCTTTTCGGTTGACCATATGCGCATTGTACCCGGCATTTTTACAAGCAGGGTAGACACCCTGGGCGACTATACGGTTACAACGTACGATATCAGGCTTAAACGACCTAACAGAGAACCCGTAATTGATGTTGCGGCTATGCATTCGCTTGAGCATATTATCGCAACCTATCTGCGCAATAATCCCGATTGGCAAAACGAGGTTATATACTGGGGGCCTATGGGCTGCCTTACAGGCTTTTATCTGATACTAAAGGGCAACCGTGCCTCAAAAGAGATTTATAACCTTATGCTGCAGGCGTTTGAATATGTAAACGACGTGCAGGAGGTACCGGGCACTGCGCCCGAAAATTGCGGCTACTGCCGTATGCACAATCTTGTAATGGCAAAATGGTATGCAAACGAGTTTGCCGCATACCTAAAAGCTAACGCAAATAATGCCGATATATTTGAATATCCTAAAACCGAGCGCCTTGTAACAGACGACGGTCAGCATTTTTTTGACTCATAATTAAACTTATATAAGATTAAAATCAGCCTTCTCACCAATGAACTGCACCAATTTGTGTAGACAGCACAAAAAAGCCAACTTGATGTAGAATATTGAGTTTTAAGCAACGAACTGACATCTTTGTTCCAAGGGTGTCAGTTTTGTTTTAGTTTGAATACGAATGTTGTTGTAAAAGTG
>JAFSTE010000026.1 GCA_017450645.1 Eubacterium sp. | reverse complement strand
TGCACCTCATTTTTAATGATTTTGTGCAAGAACAAGGCATAAATAATAACCAAGGCTGGCGCCTTGGTTATTTATTTTAACGCAGTTATTGTGCAAAAGGATAAGAACTGAGGCTTATTATCCTTTAGTACAGGTGGGCTTTCAGCCCACTCCTTTTTTATATTCTGCTTCGTTAGAAATACAGCTTATCGAGCTTTGGCAGATTTTCGGTTAAATAGCTTTTGCAAAATTCGATAATTTTATCGCTGTTCTTAAGCTCGTCGGGGAACACAAGCATCCACCATAGCAGCTGCACATAGCATACGGTTTCGATTATTTTAAGAGTTTTGTCAAGCTGATTTTGGCTCTCGCCGTCAAAATAATACTTAACCGTGTACTTCCAAAAGTCGCTGCACTGCTCGTCGGTTATGCCTAAAAAGTCGGAGCATACCTCCTTGTCGATGCAGCCGTAGCCTATGTACGCGCCGAAAATTGCCGCTAACTCAAATACGGGATGGCCCATCGACAGCGTAGCCATATCGATAATAAGGTTTTCGCCGTTCTGGCGACGGATGTTTTTAATATGAAAGTCGCCGTGGAGCATATTATTAGTATTTGGAATATCGTTAAAAAGCGCTTTTAGCTTAGCGCCGACTTCGTCGGGTAAAGCATCTGCGGCGCAATTTGCCCAGCTCATAGCCTCCGCTTTTTTATCGGGAAGTTCGCCGTCCCTGAGCTTAGCGGAGTGCATAGTCTTTAGAATATCAACGCTCTGTTTTGCAAGCTCCTCAACGCTTTCGCCACGGTTAATAAGCTTTGCAAAGGATTTAGCTTCAAGCAGCTCAAACACCGAGCCGTACAGGTCGCCGACCTGCACCACATCGTAAGGGATAGCGGTGGGTACGCCCATAACGAACGCCTTTCGCGCAAGGTCGCGCTCGTTTTGGATTTCGTCAAGAGAGTCGCGGTTCTTGTACACCTTAATAACGGTGTCGGGACTTAAGCGGTAAACGATACCGTTCGCGCCCTCGCCCATAACCTTGCACCCGTCAACGGATATCTTTCTGTACGCCTTAGTGATATCGATAATTTCGGTAAAGCCCGTTACATTAAATATTTCGTAAACCGCGGGGCTGCAGTTTATAACTTTAGTCGAAGCGTGAGCTTTGTTTACGCGCAGAATTACGCGAAGTCCTGCGCTCGAAATGTATTCAAGCCCGGCGGCGTCAATTATAATTTCGTCGTTGCAGCCGGCGATTTGTTCGTTAATCTCCGCTTCTGTTTTAGCCGCGTTTGAGGAATCAATTTTACCGCGTAGTTTAACTGTCATTTTATAGCTCCTTAAAAAACAGGGGCAGATTTATCAACCCGCCCCTGCAATTTATTTGTTCTTTTATATGCCGAAAATAGGAGTTGTGCCGTCGGTCCAGCCTTAGAAGGTATATCTGTAGCTTCCCTCGTCGGGTCTTACGGGGGCAGAGGAGTCGTACTGAGCAGCTGAGCCCGAAGCAACATCGGTATCTGTTTCAAGTGTTGTGCCGTTATTGAGCTGTCAGGTAACGCCGGAGCCGCAAGTTCCGCTCTGAGCGAACACGGTGTAAGGCATTGTGCCGAGTACGAGCATCACCGCAAGACTGACTGAAAAACTATTATTTAAGATTCGCTGTTGTTATGCTCAAGCACATATTCCGCCGCTTCGCGTACTGCGCCGTCGCCGCCTTTTTTTGTAAGGACTACATCGACCTTCGGCAAAATCTGCTTCATAGCGTCGGCGGGGCAAAAGGTAAGCCCTGCGAGCTCCATCATCTTAAGGTCGTTGATGTCGTCGCCGACATATGCTACCTCGCTTTTGTCTATGCCGAGCCTGTTAAGAATTTCGAGCAGCACCTCGGGCTTATTCTTAGCGCCCTGGTGGAACTCGTCAATCTTAAGCTTAGCCGCTCTGCGTTCGAGCAGCGCGGTGGTTTCGCTGGTAATAATACCGGTTTTAACGCCGCTGTTTCGCAACATTTCAAAGCCCATTCCGTCGCGGGCGTTAAATTTTTTCCACTCGTTGCCGAGGTTGTCATAATACATACCGCCGTCGGTCATACAGCCGTCGCAGTCGGTGATAAAAAGTTTAATCTTAGCCATATTACTTACTCTTTTCAAGGAGGTTTTCGATAATAACCCAGTCCGAGGGCTCGTCGATTTCGAAATAGGTTTCCTCAGCCATAACGACTGCGCCGATTCTGCCCGAAATACGGTTTTGTGAGCTTAAAAGCCTGTCCTTAGAGGTGATGTAAAACGCGCCGTTTTCGACGAGATAGCCGTCGAATTCCTGACGGCGCGGGCGGTTGTTAAAGTCGTAGTTAACTGACTTTACAACGCCGTTTTCGTCCTCAGCCCAGATAAATCGCTTTTGCTCAACGAGCGAGATAATGCTGTCGTAATTGGCGTATTTGTCAAAGCCTTTTTGGATGTCCTCGCTTCTTAAAAGCGGACTTGTAGCCTGAACAAGCACGATGTTTTCAAAATCGTAATTGTTTGCAAATTCGAGCATCGCCGACTCGGTGGAAGCGGTGTCGTTAGCGGTTTCGGCAGAGCGGGAGATAACCTCCACCTTTTCTGCGCCGATACCGTCGTACGCTTCGGCTACCTCTTTGATTTTATCCGAATCGGTTGAAACATAGACCTTGTCGATATCCTTACAGCCTGCCGCCGCCTCGATAGTCCATAACACGAGCGGTCTGCCTGCAATAGGCTTGATATTCTTAAACGGAATAGATTTGCTTCCGCCCCTTACGGGGATAAACGCAACATTTTTTGCCATAGCTTTTACCACTTTAACTTCTTTCTTTGTACTTCCTCGATGTCGAGTACCTCTACCGCCTTGTAGGTGAGGGCGTCGTGAACTGCGTTAAGGTCGCGCACGAGCTTTCTGAGTCCTTCGGGTTCAAGAGAAGCCGCGTGGTCGGTGCCCTTCCAGGTTCTGTCGAGGGTGTAATGTCTTTCGATAGTAGTTGCGCCGAGCGTGTACGCCGCAACATCAACGGCTATGCCGAGGTGGTGACCCGAGAAGCCGATTTCCTTAACCTTGTCGCCGTACTTTTCCTGGAGATTACAGATTTCGAGCAGGCATACATCCTTAAACGGCACCGGATAACCCGAGGTGCAGTTATAGATAACGAGGTCCTTATTTCTGCCCTTTTCGGTAAAGAGGTCAACAATATCGTCAATCTCCTTAGAGGTGGTCATACCTGTTGAAATATGGATTTCGCCGTCGTAGTTGTCGCAAAGCCAGGACAGCATTTCAAGGTTAGTGTTACAAGCGGACGGGATTTTAATAAGCTCGGGCTTAAGGTCTGCAATCTCCTGCGCCGACTTCATATCCCATACGGAGGTGCTCCAGATAATACCCACTTTTTCGCAGTATTCCTTAAGCTCTCTGTTTTGCTCCTTATCGAATTCGAGCGCCTCTCTGTGCTCGCGGTAAGTTCCGCCGTAAGCGTTAATCGGATTTGGGTGAGGTGCGTTGTAAAGCTCGGGATATCTTTCTGCCCAGGTAGCTACATCGCGCTTCTGGAACTTAACGATATCCGCCTTACAGTAAGTTTTTGCAACTTCGATAAGCTGCTTTGCGATTTCCATATCGCCTTTATGGTTACAGCCGATTTCTGCAATTACTCTTGGTTTTTTCATAGTTAGACACTCCTTTGGTTAATTCTGTCAACAGCGTAATTATACTCTATTTCAACTTTGTTTGTAAATAGATTTTTCATTAATATTTTTATAAGACTGTTATCCGCCGCCTTTTTGCCGGCAAAAGCGTTGTAGTGTTCTACCGCTTTTTCGTACTCGCCGCGCTCATTAAGCGCCTTCATTTTATAGTAAACCGTAAGCGGGTCGGTGACTAAAACGGAGAAGGTGAGCAGCATTAATTCGTCAATTTTGCCGTTATCGTAAAGGTGCTTAATAAAAGCGGGTCTTACGGTGCTTGTCAAAAACGGCTTGATGTAGTCGTAAAGGCGTTTTTCCTTAAGCAAATCGGTCTTGCCGTTTTTAGCTACGATATAGCCGAGATAGTTCGTGATATGCTCAATCGCCTTTTTTTGCTGCGCGGATTTAAGACAGTGTAAAGCCGAGTAATACTCAAAGCTCTCCTTCGCCTTAGTCTTTGAAAGCGGGTTTTCCTTCATCTCGGCGAACTTGTGATTTCTGTACATCCAGTCGTAGTAGAAATCGAGCAAAATCATATCGCTCTCGGTCTTTTTGATATTCTCCTCGTTTGTGAAAAAGGCATTTTCAATCTCGGTGTACTGCTTTTCGAGCGCTGCGTTAATGTCGATTTTCTCGCCGACCTTGAGATTTTCCATAATCTCGGTACAGCTGCTTAAATCGAGCATATTACCCATACAGCGGTTTATAAAAACATATTCCTGCATACACGCGTTAAACGCTGCGTAGCTCTTTCGCCACAATCTGTAATCAGGGTCTTTAACATCGTAAAGCTCGGTGCTGTTAAGCATATCGTCAAAGCCGTCGATGTCCGTTTCAAAGAAGCCCGTATATCTTTTATCGGGGATAATAAGCTCTTTGTTAACCTTTTCAAACAGGTCTACGATATCGGGCGAGCAGGGCTTGTCAAAGTTTGCAAACTCGCGCTTTTTAAAGTCGTCGTTAACATACTTAAATTCGAGCTTCTTGTCCTTAAGCTCCCTGAAGTAAACAAGCACGCCGCTGTCCTTAAGCACATTGTACGCGTCGTTCACGCGGTTAGTCCTGATGTCAAAAACATCGTCCGAGTCAAAGCCGCCGATAAGCATAAGCGGCATATTGTATGCCATTGCGTCAATGTAAGCGGTGGACCACATCGTAATCATCGCGTCAAACTCGGGCAAAATGTCCTCGAGAATATAGTTTTCGTTAATTAAAACCAGGTTGTCCGGAACGAAATCGAAATAGTTGTACAAATGCTCGGACACCGTGTGGATACTCTTGGAGTCGGTGTCAAGCAGGTAACGCGGCTTGATGTGAATCTCTTTATCGGGATTTGTCGCAGCCATATTGATAAGCATATCCGCAAGCTGCTTTTTGCCCTTGTCGCCGCAGGGGTAAGCGCCCTGCTCGATAAAGAGAATTTTTTTAATCTCGTCGTTTGTAACCGGCGCCTTTTTATTCTCTACAATCGCGTCATACTGCGGATTGCCCGCCGCAATCATATTGTATTTAAGGTAATTCGCCCTGAACTCCTCGAACTTGTTTTTGCCTATGGTTATTACCGCGTCGCCGTCAACGCGCATAGTGATAGACGAAAACAGGGTGGAGAAGGTGAATATAAACAGTTTTCTCTTTTTAATCTCCTTGTACAGCTTGTTGTAGCACCTCTGTTTAATCGGCGAGCATACAACAAAGTCGTACTCCTCAAGCGTGTCGTAGTTAAAGCTCGAAATGCTTACGATATCGGGGTTGCCCTCGAACATAAGATTGTTAAGCTCGTCGTTAACATCCCTTACAAGCAGCTTGTACTTGTGACCGCGCTTTTCAAGCTCTTTTAAAATGTTTACAAAAACATAGTTAGTCGAGTCAAAGCTGGTAACAAACAGCGCCTTTAACGGCATATTAAGCGCCTCGATATCGGCGAAAATATTTTTACCTTCGCTCGTCGTAACCTCTATCCTGTCGTCGTCAAAGGTGTCGTTAATGCTGCCGTCGTTTAAAACGACTATCCTGCTGTAATTAACTTTTACAAGGTCGTCAACAAGCTGTTTTGAGTAGTTCTCGGGGCGTACAAAAATTGTCTTTTTGCTGTCCCGGCGGGTTTCGAGCATCTTTCGGTAAACGGGCATATTGGTTGCGAAGTTTACAATCTCGTCGAACCTGCAAAGACCGAGGTTGCGCCTGTATTCTCTGTCGTAAATATCGACCGCGTTTTCGCCGAACGCCTTTTTGCGTACCGCCTCGTCGAAGGTGTAGGCGGTGGGCGGAATATGCGTAATATATCTTATGCCCTCGCACGCCGAGTCAAACAGAAGCTTTTGCTTTTCGGTGTAGTTGCCGAATATAAAAACCTCGTACTTTTCGGTGTCGATATTTTTAAGGTAATTCAGTGCTTCATAAGCTACCGCGCCCTTGCCGAGCTTAGAGCCGAAGTGGAGCAGTATGCTCTTTTTGTCGCTTTCGACCTTGTAGAGCGCGTCGGACTCCTTGCCGTCAAAAATGATATCGACTACGCGCTTTGTAGCGCCGCCGTCGTCCTTATAGGCAAAGGTGTTTATAAAATTATCGTATTTTTCGTCAAAATTATACTTGCCCTCGTTAATCTGAACAAGGCTGTCAACTACCTCGCCCTCGGTGTCGCAAAGCCTTCCCGGAAGGGTGTCAAGCGGGAACAAAAAGCCCCTTTCGCCCTCGTACTTTTCTCTGTCGTAGGTAAAGAAAATAATCGGTCTTTTCGTGCTGAGGTAGTCAAAGAATACGCTCGAATAGTCGGTAATAAGCACATCCGTAACGCTAAGCACCGTGTTAGTTTCAAAGTCGTCAAACAAGAACAGATTTGTTATGTTTTCGTTCTCTTTAAAGTACGAGATAAGGTTGCTGTGCGCCTTAAAGAACATAACATAGTTATCGGGCATATTCTCAACGATATGCTCGATGTATTCACAAATTTCGTTAGAGTTGTCGATATGCTTTTTGGCGTAGGACAGCTCGCTTCTGAAGGTGGGGGCGTAAAGAATAATCTTTTTACCGTCAAGGCTTGTGTTAGCCTTTTCCTCGAGCCTTTTTATAAGCTCGCTTCGCTCGGTGTTACGCACCATATCAACTCGCGGATATCCCTCTTCGATAACGCTGCCGCGAAAAGCGCCCTTAATGTCGTAATGCTCCATAAGTATATCGGTTGTATACCTGTTAGGCATAACGAGATAATCAGCGCACAAAAAGTTACGCTGAGCGCTCATAATCGGACGGCGGTGAGGGGACTTGTCGAACTTGCCGAGTCCCTTTAGCGGAGTGCCGTGCCAGGTGTTAATATAAATCTGGTCGTCCTTTTTTATGTAGTAAGAAGGGAACGCCGCGTTATTAACCAGATATTCTGCCGTGCAAAGTGCCTTAAGCGCCTCGTGCGAGCCGTCAATAACAAAACGCACCCTGTCGTGATTTGCATATTTTTTAACATCGGGGTAGTCAAGAATAGCCTTGTCCTTAATAATCCAGATGTGCTTAAGGTGCGAATACTTAGGCTCGTTAATTAGATATTCAAACAGCGCAAGCGGATTACCCGCAAGAATTTTGTTGGCGTACGCCTGGTACAAAACCGTGTTTTTTTCAATCCTGCAGGTCTTGTAATAGTTTATATATGTAAGCTTGCGCGGCTTTTTAACAAAGCTCTGGGTAATAAATTTTCTACCCTTTTTTATGGTCTTTTTTGCGTTCATTTAATCTCTCCTGAGAACTATTTTATAACTGCGTTTACCACGCGCGCAGAAGCGCCGCCGTCGTCGAGATAGTTATATTTAGGTCTGAAATGCGGATACTCTTTGTCAAAATCAAAGCTGTTAAAGTCGATACTCTTTATCTCGCTGATAACATCGTCGGTGGTTTTAACAATCTTGCCCGGAAGCTCCGACACATCAATATAAAAGCCCCTGATATTTGTAGCGTACGCGTCAAAATCGTACATATAAAATACAATCGGGCGACCGAGATTAGCGTAGTCAAAGAATACGCTCGAATAGTCGGTGATAAGCATATCCGAAATTATGTAAAGGCGGTTGATGTCGCCAACCTTTGACACGTCGTACACAAAGCCGCTGTATTTGTTAAAATCAAACGAGTTTGCAACAAGGTAATGCGCCCTGAAAAGGATTATATATTCGTCAGACAGCTCCTCGCGCAGCCTGTCAAAATCGGCCTCAACCGAGTAGACATAGCCCATCTCGCTGTTGTGCTGGTTGTCGCGCCAGGTGGGTGCGTAAAGTATAACCTTTTTGCCCTCGGGCAGACCTAAATCCGCCTTAACCTTTTCGGCGTCCTCGGGTGTGAAGGTCTTTAAAAAGTCGTTTCGCGGATAGCCCGCAACGAGCACGCTGTCCTCTTTGCCGAACTCTTTTAAATTCCACGCGGAGGTAAATTTTTCGCCCGCGAATTCGCTTGGCGCAAGTATGTATTTAAACTTGGCGGCGTCTATTTTATATTTAGCCCTGATTTCTTTTTGCGAGTTCATAACATTGTCCGAAATCTCGATATCGTACCCCAGCCTTTTTAGCGGAGTGCCGTGCCAGAGCTGAACATAAACCTGGTCGTCCTTTGGGTAAATATGGTCGGAAATACGGTAGTTAAACAGCCAGTACTTCGCCGTAGCGCAGGCCTTTTCGTACTGCGGGGTAAAGGGCTTAACTATATAGGTGTTCTTGTTTTCACAAAGGAATTTGTATTCAATCGGGTTTCTGAACACCCACACGAAGGTATAATCGTCAAAGCGCTCGTCGCTAAGCATATACTCATAAATCGCCCTCGGGCTGTCGCCGTAAGCGCGTCCGTCAAAGGTCGAGAATAATACAACCTTAGGGTCGGTTTTGATATTATTAGTATGCTGTTTGTAGCCGAGCTTCCTCTTTTTGTCCAGCGCAAAACGCATCGCCTTTCTGAAAACGGTGCTTTTTTTCGCAATATCAAGGGATGCTATTTTTAGCTTGGAGTTTCTGTGTCCGACAGAAGGCTCCTTGCCCTTTGACTGCGCCTCAAGGCGTTCAACATCCTCTTTTGAGTACCAAATCATAACGTGCCTCACAAGTTTACATAATTTACTGTTTTAAGTATATATTTTATATTTTACTTTGTCAATAAAATAAATTTTGTTTGACAAATCATAAAAGGGGTGTTATCATATATTGTAATATTTAAGCTATGATGGGAACAAGGCAGTTTGCCGCTGTGCCAAAGAGAGCGCTTGGTCGGTGAAAAAGCGCACGCAAGCATACTGTTACCACCCCTGAGCCGCACACAGGAAATGGTGTGCCGTACGCCTGCGTTAAAGGCTTTGAGTGATACCGCAAGGTATAATTCAGGTGGAACCGTGTACTATGCACCCTGATATCAGGGTGCTTTTATTTTTAGGAAAGGACGGAATATTATGAAAATTACTTTAAAAGACGGCTCTGTACTCGAGTATGCCGAGGCTAAATCGGCTTCCGACATTACTAAAGACATATCTATGGGTCTTTACCGTAACGCTACCTCGTGCAAAATTGACGGCGTTGTAAGCGACCTTCGCACAGTAATTGATTCGGACTGCGCGCTTGAAATCCTTACCTTTGACGACGAGGACGGAAAAAAGACCTTTAACCACACCGCTTCTCATATTATGGCGCAGGCTGTTAAGCGCCTTTATCCCGAGGCTAAGCTTACCATCGGTCCGGCTATCGACGGCGGATTTTACTATGATTTTGACGTTGAAAAATCTTTCTCGCCCGACGACCTTGAAAAAATCGAGGGCGAAATGAAAAAGATTGTTAAGGAAAATCCCGAAATCGAGCGCTTTGAGCTCCCCGTTGACGAGGCAATCGCGCTTATGGAGGAAAAGGACGAGCCGTACAAGGTAGAGCTTATCAAAGAGCACGCCGACAAAGGCGAGGCTATCAGCTTTTATAAGCAGGGCGAGTTTACCGAGCTTTGCGCAGGACCTCACCTTATGGATATGAAGGTTGTTAAGGCGTTCAAGCTAACTCAGTGTACGGGCGCATACTGGCGCGGCGACGAAAAAAACAAGATGCTTTGCAGAGTTTACGGCACAGCGTTCCCCAAGGCTTCAATGCTTGAGGAGCACCTCAACGCGCTTGAGGAGGCTAAAAAGCGCGACCACAATAAGCTTGGCCGCGAGCTTGAGCTGTTTACCACGGTTGATTATATCGGTCAGGGTCTGCCTATTATGCTGCCAAAGGGCGCAAAGGTTATACAAATTCTTCAGCGCTGGGTTGAGGATGAGGAAGCAAAGCGCGGCTGGCAGCTCACCAAAACACCGTTTATGGCAAAGAGCGACCTTTATAAAATTTCAGGTCACTGGGACCACTATCAGGACGGTATGTTTGTGCTGGGCGACCCCGAAAAAGATAAGGAAGTGTTTGCGCTTCGCCCTATGACCTGTCCTTTTCAGTACCAGGCATATCTCAGCAAGCCGCGTTCTTACCGCGATTTGCCGCTCAGATACGACGAAACCTCAACCCTTTTCCGTAACGAGGCGTCGGGCGAGATGCACGGTCTTATCCGCGTGCGTCAGTTTACAATCAGCGAAGGACATCTTATGTGCCGCCCCGACCAGCTTGAGGACGAGTTCAGAAAATGTCTTGAGCTTTGCGAATATATGCTTAAAACACTTGGACTTTACGAGGACGTGTCGTTCCGCTTCTCGCAGTGGGACGAGAACGACAGAGAAAAGTATATCGGCACTAAAGAGCAGTGGGACGAGGCTCAGGGCGTTATGAAGGATATCCTTGACGACCTCGGACTTGAGTATAAAATCGGTATCGGCGAGGCTGCGTTCTACGGACCGAAGCTTGATATCCAGATTAAAAACGTGTTTGGCAAAGAGGATACGCTTATCACAATCCAGATTGACCAGATGCTTGCCGAAAAGTTCGGTATGGAATATGTTGACTCCGACGGACAAAAGAAAAATCCGTACATCATCCACCGCACATCAATCGGCTGTTACGAGCGTACGCTCGCCCTTCTTATCGAAAAGTATGCCGGCGCGTTCCCGACCTGGATGGCACCCGTACAGGTTAAATTCCTGCCTATTGCAGACCGTCACCAAGACTATGCCCGCGAGATGATAGATAAGCTTCAGGCTGCCGGTATTCGCTGCGAGCTCGACGACAGAAGCGAAAAGATAGGCTTTAAGATCAGAAGCGCTCAGATGGAAAAGATTCCGTATATGATTCTTGTCGGCGACAAGGATATCGAAGCCGGTACAATCTCGGTTCGTTCGCGCAAAAACGGCGACGAGGGCGCAACAACAATCGAAGAATTCGTTGCAAGAATTACAGAAGAAATCAATTCTAAAGCACGCTAACGCTCTGCAATTATGAATTATGAGTTATGAATTATGAATTTCGGGTGCTCGCCGCACGGGCATTATAATCGGGTGTGGGCAACGCCCACCATTAATTCATAATTAATCATTTATAATTTATAATTCAAGAAGTACTACAGGAATAACACAAGGATTTGTTATATACAAGTCCTTGTGTTTATTTATTAACAATTTGTAAATCTCGAAAATTCAAAACACAAGATATTGAAATTATTTGCGGTTTGTGGTATAATTAGCTCAACATATGGAAAACATATTGTGCGGTCAGGACAATATAATATGTATTAAATAATCAGTAATTGAAAGGGTGAAGGTTATGACAACATCGACAATGTACATCGTTTGGGCGGTTGCAATCGTGGCGTTTTGCATACTCGAAGGAACGACTGCTCAGCTCGTATCGGTTTGGTTTGTTATCGGCTCCGTTGCAGGACTGGTTGCCAACATTTTCGGCGCGCCGTTCTGGCTGCAGATTGTACTGTTTATTACGGTAAGCGTAGTCGCGCTGCTCGCCACAAGACCGCTTGTAAAAAAGAAGCTGAATATCAATATCCAGAAAACTAATGCCGACCGATGTATCGGAATGAGCGGAGTTGTTATTGAGGATATAGACAATCTTGCGCCCTCGGGACAGGTTAAAACCGACGGCAAGGTGTGGAGTGCGCGCTCACTTTCGGGCGAGCCTATCCCCAAGGACACCGTCGTTACCGTCGAAAAAATTGACGGAGTTAAATTAATTGTTAAATGATAAATTATAAATTATGAATGATGAATTAAGGGTGCTGCGCACGGCAATTATATAATCGGGTGCGGGTGTCCCGCCATCAATTCATAATTGATAATTCATAACTCACAATTCAAAAAGGAGACATACTATGGGACCATTTGTAATTATCGCTTTATTAATCATCGCTGTATTTGCGCTCGTTTTTGCAAATATCAGAATTGTGCCGCAGTCAAAGGCGTTTGTAATTGAAAGACTCGGCGCGTATTCGGCAACCTGGGAAACGGGACTTCATGTTAAAATTCCGTTTATCGAAAGAGTTGCAAAAACCGTATCGCTTAAGGAACAGGTTGTGGACTTTAAGCCGCAGCCGGTTATCACTAAGGATAATGTTACTATGCAGATTGATACGGTTGTATTCTTCCAGATTACCGACCCTAAGCTTTACTGCTACGGCGTTGAAAGCCCGATTTCGGCTATCGAAAACCTTTCGGCAACAACGCTTCGTAATATCATAGGTGAGCTCGAGCTCGACTCAACGCTCACCTCGCGCGATACGATTAACGCAAAAATCCGCGTTATCCTCGACGAAGCTACCGACCCGTGGGGCATTAAGGTAAACCGCGTTGAGCTTAAGAATATTATCCCGCCGCGCGAAATTCAGGACGCGATGGAAAAGCAAATGAAGGCTGAGCGTGAGCGCCGTGAAGCAATCCTTCGTGCAGAGGGTGAAAAGCAATCAAGAATCCTCGTTGCAGAGGGTCATAAGGAGTCCAAAATCCTTGAAGCAGAGGCTGAAAAGCAGTCTGCAATCCTCCGCGCAGAGGCTGTAAAAGAGGCTAAAATCCGCGAGGCTGAGGGTGAGGCTGAGGCTATCGCAAAGGTACAGCAGGCTTCCGCTGAGGCAATTAAGCTCCTTAACGAAGCAAATGCAAACGAAGCAGTGCTTAAGCTTAAGGCACTCGAGGCATTCGGCAAAGCTGCCGACGGACAGGCAACAAAGATTATTATCCCGTCCGAGATTCAGTCCCTCGCAGGTCTTGCAGAAGGCATAGTAGAAGCAGCGAAGTAATTTCTCAGCAGCCTAAAGTAACAAATATCCGCATCGCTGAAAGGCGGTGCGGTTTTTTATTGATTTATTTGCAGAAATATATTATAATGCTCTCGGTGATGACAAATGAGACCAAGACATAAGAAAAATTTAGATAGCAGGCTTGAGGCGGTGAGCGATTATTTAATCACGCTGCGAAACGAAAGCCTTAATTTTGAGGACGCGAAAAACGAGAGCCATCTGCTCGATTTAGAGGAGCTTTTCGGAAACTCCAACCCCGTACAGCTCGAAATCGGCGGCGGCAAGGGTGCGTTTTCGACCACTTTGGCGGAGCGAAACCCCGATATAAATGTGCTATGCGTTGAGAAGGTGCGCGATGTTATAGTAGTCGGTTGCGAAATCGCTAAGGAAAAGGGGCTTAAAAATATAAAGTTCCTCGACTGCGCGGCGGAGTATCTGCCGTCGTACATCCCCGAAAATTCGGTAGAGGTGATTTACCTTAACTTCTCGTGCCCGTATCCTAAAAAGAGCTACGCGTCGCACAGGCTGACAAGCGAGAGATTCCTCAACATCTACAAGCCGCTGCTTAAGGACGGCGCGCCGATTTATCAAAAAACGGACAATATGCACTTTTTTGAATACTCAATCGAGAGCTTTTCAAAATGCGGATTTGAGCTGTCGAACATCTCGCTCGATTTGCACAACAGCGACTTTGAGGGCAACATCGTAACCGAGTACGAAGAAAAGTTTTCGTCTCAGGGTTATCCGATATATAGATTAGAAGCCCGTCTGATTAAATAATTTTGTATAAAATAAGTATTGAAATCAGCGCTTTATAATGTTAAAATAAAGCGAAAACTTAATTAAGAAAGGTAATGGACATTATGGAAAAACTCAGATATTTTGTAAACGGTGAGTTCAAAGAGTCTCAGACAGACGTATGGTACGACCTTCACAACCCATCAACCGGCGAGGTTACGGGTCAGGCACCGTGCTGTACTAACGACGAGGTTTTAGAAGCGATTGAGGCTGCCGACAAGGCATATCCTGCATGGAAAAACACTCCTGCAAGAAAAAGAGCCGCAATTCTCTTTAAAGTAAGAGAACTCCTTATTGAGCATATGGACGAGCTTACAATGCTTGTTTGTGAAGAAAACGGTAAAACCTGGGCTGAGGCTGCAGGCGACGTAGGTAAGGCACAGGAGGGCACAGAGCTTGCTACTCAGGCGCCGTCGCTTATGATGGGCGAGAGCCTTATGGACGCTTCGACCGGCTTTGATACCGTTAAGTATCGCGAGGCTATGGGCGTATTCGCAGGTATCGTACCGGTTAACTTCCCGGCTATGATTCCGTTTGGCTGGATGGCTCCGGTTTGCGTAGCATGCGGTAACACAATGGTACTTAAGGCTGCTTCTCTCACTCCGAGAACTGCTATGAGAATCGCAGAGCTTTATAAAGAAGCAGGTATTCCGGACGGCGTTATCAATGTTGTAACCTGTTCGAGAAACGAGATTAACACTATTCTTGAGCATCCTGCAGTAAAGGGCGTTACCTTTGTAGGTTCTACTCCCGTAGGTCTTAAGATTTACGAAAAGGCAGCTGCAAACGGCAAGAGATGTCAGGCACTCTGCCAGGCTAAGAACCACGCGCTTGTTCTTGAGGACTGCGCTCTTGAGAGAACTGTTGCCGGCGTAATTAACTCGGCATTCGGCTGCGGCGGTCAGAGATGTATGGCACTTTCCGCTTGTGTTGTTCAGGAGAGCATCGCTGACAAGTTCGTTGCAGAGCTTAAAAAGCAGATTGCGTCAGTAAACTGCGGTCCTGCATGGGATAAGGGTACAAGACTCGGTCCGATTACATACGAAAAGCACTATAAGGAAGTTCTTGCAGATATCGAAAAGGGTATCAACGAGGGCGCTGAGCTCGTAGTTGACGGCAGAAACCCCGAGGTTCCCGCAGGCTACGAAAACGGCTACTTTGTAGGTCCTACAGTATTCGATAAGGTTACTCCCGATATGACAATCGGCGACGAAGAGGTATTCGGTCCCGTACTTTGCATTAAGAGAGTTAAGGACTTTGACGAGGGTCTTGCACTTATGAACGCTAACCCATACGCAAACGGTTCGGTTATCTATACTCAGAGCGGCTACTATGCTCGCCAGTTCGCAAGATACACCGACGGTGGCCAGGTTGGTATCAATGTTGGTATTCCGGTACCTGTTGGATTTGTACCGTTCAGCGGTCACAAGCAGTCCTTCTTCGGCGACCTTCACTGTCTCGGCAAGGACGCATATCGATTCTTTACAGAGAGCAAGTCGGTAACACAGCACTGGTTCGATGAGGAAGAGATGAAGGCTAAAGAGGTTGACACCTGGGACGGACTTCTGTAATTAAAAGTCAATAAAACTATTAAGCACTGCAAGCGTTAAGCCTGCGGTGCTTTTTTGTGTTAATATACCGTAGTCGAATAATGATTTTAAGGGCTTGCAAAATGGTTTGATATTATGTATAATGTACTTGATATATATAAGGAGGATTATTTTATGGCATGTTTTGTAGTTCCCGCAGCTGAAGCGATTATTGTTACAGCCGCTTTTGTTGCAGCAAAGAAAAAAGAGCAGAAAATTCAGGCTCCTAAGCTTGCAGACGGCGACAAGTTCGCTACTGAGGATGTAAAAATCACCTGGTCCAAGAGACTCAGCTGGCTTATGGGTATGCTTTGGGGAGGCGTTCTTCTTCTCGCATTCGAGCATTTGTGGCACGGCGAGGTAGTACCTTTCCCGCCTTTCCTGACGGCGATGTCCTCGCCCGAAGCGACGGCGGAAATGTTGCACGAAATGGCTACGGTAGGCGTTTCTATGGCTGTTACCGTTACCGCTGTATGGGGCGTTATGTGCGCTGTTGCAGAGGCTAAGGTTAAGAAAATTAAAGCGTCTCTTAAAAAGAGTGCCGCATAAGGAGAGCATATGACTTTACTGTTAACTATTATTGCAGCGGTTATTGCTACTATAGTGTGGTATGTCAGCGAAAAGCGCGACACATACCGTCTCGGCACGCTCTCACTTATCTACTGGGGCGCGTCGCTTATGTGGTTTATGGACTTTGTGTTTGAATTCGCGGAGGTTAAGGCGGAGTACTTTAACCAGGAATTTGCAGACATCTTAAACGACTCACTTTTAGGTCTTGCGGTAATTACGCTCGGACTTGTTGCGTGGATTATCCTGCTTCTTGTTAAAGACCCCAAGGGCGTGTTTAAGAAAAAGTTCACTAAAGAATAAAGCTATTAAATGCAGGAGCTCGCTCCTGCATTTGACTTTATATATTCGAATATGTTATTATTGTGATAAGGAGGATGTTTGTATGAAAATTTTATGTAAAAAATCACTATCGCTGTTTTTGGCTGTATTACTGCTTTTCAGTCTGTTTACCTTTGCGCCGACAAGCGCGTATGCAAAGTCGGGCGTTTCGACCACTAAGGCAGTATATCTTAAAAACAAAAAGACTTACAAAAAATACGACCTCAACGGCGACGGCAGAGCAGACAAAATTAAGGTAAGGTATAAGACATACGCTCAGGCAGACGACGGCGTTGCGCACGCATATGTTTATATCAACGGTAAAAAGAGAAAAACCTTTACCGGCGGCGCACAGGTTAAGGTTCGCCTTATCGCACCTACTAAGAAAAAGGTGTTTATCGTACCCGAATATCGCTACAAGGGCGGCACTGCGGACGCATACATCTATAGGTATAAGAACAAAAAAGTAAAGAAGTGCAGGAGAGACTCGATTTATTATCCGTTTTCTGCCGGTAAGATTACCAAGGTTTCAAAAAACAGGATATATCTTAAGGTTTCAACAACCGATTACGAGCGCGGTCTTATTGAGGATAATTACAAGTTTCCCGCGTCGTTTAAGCTGATTTACAAGATTAACGGCTACAAAATTAAGCGCAAAAGCGATTTTCTTAAAGCGTACAATAACAGTTACTTTGTTCATAAGGACTTTACCACAAGCGAGGACCCCGAGTATAAAAACTACGACGGTATCCGCGTAAAGATTAACGAAACGGTAAAGATTACAAGGTGCTACGTGCTTAACGGCTACAACGCGTCGTACGAGATTGAATGCGACGACGGCGAAAGAGGCTGGATTGTAGACGATGATTTTGCAAACGGCGAAAACCCGTATCTGTACTAAAAAAACGGCTATCTCAAAAAACTTGAGATAGCCGTTTTTTTATTTTACCTTAACGGGTTTATATTTTGACCAGTTAGAGTAGAATTTTTTATTATCTACCTTTTGGTAGGTGCGGATGCGAACATAGTATTTTTTGCCGCGTTTGAGGTTGCGGACGGTTTTGTATGTGCGGTCCGCCTTCGATACGGTGATGCGCTTAACGCCCTTTTTAAAGTGCTTGTCGGTCGAATACTGCAGCTGGTAGCCTGTGATGTTAGTCTTTTGTTTTTTCCAGTTAGCCGTAAAGCCTCTCCATACCGAGTTCACCGATGTAAGCGAGGTCTTGCGCGGGATAACCTTGAAGTTCCTTATAACAGTGCCGCGGTACTTGCCGATAAATCTTATTGTAGCGGTAGCTTTACCGATTTGCTTATTATTCTTGTAGGTCACCTTGTAGTCGGTGCCTTTTTTAAGCTTTTTGCCCTTAACGGTTTTTACCGTAATGACGGGCTTTTTCTTTTTGCCGTTATATACATATTTAGTTTTAGAGAGCTTGATTGACTTAACTCTGTAAATAGTAGTCTTTTTGCTCTTGTAAGTGCAGTTGTTTTTAGTGCATACCGAATACTGCTTGCCGCTGACATTGTTTTTCATACTCTTTGCGTCGACGAAGGATTTCTTAGTCGTCTTTTTTGTTTTGTGAGTATGCTTTCTGAGCTTAACATCCGAAACATAGCGCTTATTAGTAACATTTACAACCTTAAAGTAGTATTCGTGTCCCTTCTTTAACCTGCACGCAACGGACGGATTATTAGTAACGCCCGCCTGCTCGCCGAGCTCTTTATACTCGTCGGACAGCACGGCGCACTTGCCGGAGTTAATAACATCGTCCTTGTCGCAAACTGCGGTAACGAGCGCTTCGCCCACATTTTTTGCGGTAAAGCCCTTTTCGACGATAAACTCGTAGTAGCCCGTCGTTTTAGGAGTAAAGCGCGCAAAGCAGGCGTTGGTAACATCCTTGTCCTCGTTGACGGGCGCGCTAACCCTGAAGGTGTCGCCGAGCTTAATCTCGGGCGCTTTTTCGTCGGTGTAGGCGAGGGCGTTTACAGCCCCGATATTAAAACAGCCGAGCGTTAAAATTATTGCAAAAATTACGGATAGTGTTTTCTTCATAAAACTCACCTCGGTAGGCAGATTAGTCTTGTTCTGCCTAAATAATAGCAGTTATTGGAAAATATTGCAAGTGCTGTAAAAATCACCGCAAAACCGAAGGCATATGTTTTTTATTTATTTTACATAAAAATTTTTAAAATTCTAAGATTTATAATTGAAGTTTTTGTATATATATGATAAAATATATTTCCGAAAAATTTGTAAGTTTATGTCGAGGACGCAAAGATGCAAAAAATCAGGGGATTTTTTAGCAAATTTAATCTTAAAAGCGCGCTGTCACTTATGTTGGCGGCGATTATTTGCGTGCTCTCGGTACGCTTTCTTGTAGTTATCGTGCCCGAAAAAAACGACTATATAGATACTAAGAAGGGCGCTCAGTACATAAACTCCTTAGAGGATTTGGACGCGCAGGATACCGAAAACCAAATCCGTATCGCTCAGGAGCGCTACGAGGCGCAGCGCAAGCCCAAAAAGCCTTCTTCGGCTAAAATGCCGACTAACATTAACTTTAAAAAGGCGTATAAGGATATCGTCATTTCGGGTGACAGTATAGTTAAGGCGGCGTGGGAGTACGGCATACTCGACAAGTCGCAGGTTATGGCGGAAATCAGCGCAGGCACGCCGTACCTTAAAAAGATTACCAAAAAAATCGTTAAGGCTAATCCCAAGTATCTGATTTTGCACTATGGGGAAAACGAAATAAGCACCAAAAAGCACGCCAAAGAGTTTGCGTATAACTACAAAAAGTGTATTCAGCGCCTTCAAAAAAAGCTGCCTAACACAGTGATTTATGTTGACAGCATTTTCCCCGTAAAGAAAAAGGCGATAAAAAATGAGCC
This sequence comes from Eubacterium sp., assembly GCA_017450645.1. Taxonomy (GTDB): domain Bacteria; phylum Bacillota; class Clostridia; order Oscillospirales; family Acutalibacteraceae; genus Eubacterium_R. The sequence continues at coordinate 33,190 of JAFSTE010000026.1, read as the reverse complement.
CTATTTAAAGCTCATTCCGTACTACAATAAACAGATTAAAAAGGTTGCCGAGGAGACGGGTGTTACATATATCGACTTTGACCCGTTTTGGAAATCGCTTAAAAAGGACTATTATGACGCCGACGGTATTCACCCGCTTGGCTCGTTCTATTCCGAACAGTATTTGCCCTATATTCTAATGGAGGTTGGCTACAAAATTGACTGAACAAATCAGCGTAAGGAACAAGGCTAAAAGTAAATATTTTATTACCGAGGTGCTTTGTGTTGCGGCGCTGATTGTGTTTATCGTTGTTATGCTTATTTCGCGCGCGGGCGGCACAACTAAGAGCATTGACGAGCTTACCAAGCCCGTTGTTAAGATACAGACAGTGACCGAAATGAGCAAAAAGTCAACCGCCGCTTCGATTAAGGCGTTCGACCTCGACTCGACAAAAATCGACTCCATAGCGTATTACAAAAACGATAACATTATGGATGTCAGCGAGGTGCTGATAATTAAATTCAGCGACGACAGTTATTCGGAGGACGCAGAAAAAGCTGTTGAAAAGCATGTCGAACAGCAGAAAAATCTGTTTAAAAACTATGCTCCCGACCAGTACGCACTGCTCGAGGACAGCATACTAAAAACGCGTTCTAATACACTGTTTTACTGTACCTCCAAGGACGCAGACAAAATTTACGACGCATTCAAATCCGCTTTAAAGTAAAGGATTAACATTAATGGTATTCAGCTCATCAACATTTTTGTTCTTGTTTATGCCTGCGGTGATAATTTTATATTATCTGCTTGGCGTAACGACAAAAAGCACAAGACTTAAAAACTTCATATTGCTCGTTGCAAGCCTTGTGTTCTACGGTTGGGGCGAGCCGGTTTACATAATACTTATGGTGATTAGCATACTGTTTAACTTCACTATAGGTAAGGATATCTCCGCCGCAAAAAGGCGCGGCAGGGACAGTGAGGCAAAGCATAAATTTATCGCTTCTATAGTGTTTAACCTCGCCGTTCTCGGCTTCTTTAAATACTTCGGCTTTTTTATCGAGAACATAAATATGCTTCTTGGCGTAAGCCTTAAAATCCCTGTTTTAGAGCTGCCGATAGGCATATCGTTTTACACCTTCCAGACGATGTCCTATATTATCGACCTTTACCGCGGTAAAACCAGGGTGCAAAAAAAGCTTATACCCTTTGCGCTTTATATCTCGCTGTTTCCGCAGCTTATCGCCGGACCGATTGTACAGTATAAGGATATCGAAACCCAGCTCACCGAGCGTAAGGAAAGCGTATCCAAATTCTCGTACGGTCTGTCAAGATTTACCGTAGGTCTTGCAAAAAAGCTGCTGCTTGCAAACACGCTCGGCGCAGTTTATACAACCGTGCAGGCGGACGCACTCAGCAAAACGAGTACCCTTACCGCGTGGCTCGGCATAATCTGTTACACGCTGCAGATTTATTTTGACTTCAGCGGATATTCGGATATGGCAATCGGGCTTGGCAGGATTTTCGGCTTCGAGTTTAACGAAAACTTTAACTACCCCTATATCGCTACAAGCATTACCGATTTCTGGCGCAGGTGGCACATCTCGTTGTCTACATGGTTTAAGGAGTATGTTTATATCCCGCTCGGCGGTAACCGCAGGAGCACGCCGAGGGTTATATTTAACCTGCTTGTCGTGTGGCTGCTTACGGGCTTCTGGCACGGCGCGGCGTGGAACTTCGTAATCTGGGGACTTTTTTACGGCGTGCTGCTTATTATCGAAAAGTATGTACTTGCTAAGGTGCTGCCAAAAATTCCGAACACCATAAAGCACGTTGTAACAATGCTTATTGTAATCATAGGCTGGGTGTTCTTCTCGGCGCCAACGCTTACGGACGCCGTAGAGTATATTAGGATTATGTTCGGCGCGGGCTATAAGCTCGTTGACAGTAACGCTAACTACCTGCTGTCGTCAAATTTTATTACTATTATTATCGGCGCGTTCTGCGCGACACCGATTTATAAAAAGGCGCTCGACAAGCTGCCGCCTGCTCAGGTGAGCGCGCTAAGGCTTGTGGCGTTCCCGCTGCTTCTTGCGCTATGTATTATATTTATGATTAGTTCGACCTACAACCCGTTCTTGTATTTCAGGTTCTGATATGGATAATAACAAAAACGAAAATAAAATATCCTTTATCGACAGTATCTTTACAGCGGTTACTGCTTTTATCCTTGCGCTCATAATTATTATACTGAGCGTTTTTACGGTATTCAGAACGCCTAAGGAGTTTAGCGAAAATGAGAACAGAGCTCTTGCAGGTAAGCCGCAGTACTCGTTTTCGTCGCTTATAGACGGACGGTATATGACCGAGGTCGAGGATTACCTTAACGACCAGTTTATCACGAGGGATAATGCGATACGGCTTAAAACTGCTATAGATTTGTTCGTCGGAAAAATCGAAATCGGCGATGTCTATGTCGGCAAAAAGCACTTCCTTTTTGAAAAGAATTCGCCCTACACGAAGCAGACAGATAACACCATAAAGTCGATTAACCGCTTTACAAAAAACCACAAAAAGCTGAATTCGTATATAGCAATCGCGCCTAACGCGTCGGAGCTGCTTAGCGATTATCTGCCAAAAAATGCGCCGCGCGAAAATCAGACAAAGCAAATCAGAAAGATTTATTCAAAGCTTGACAAATCAATTCACACCGTGCCGCTTTGCGCCGCGCTTAAAAAGGCGGAAAATCCCGAGGAGCTGTACTATAAAACCGACCACCACTGGACTACTCCTGCGGCGAGGCTTGCGTTTTTGCAGATTGCAAAGGATATGAAAATTAAGGTGCCCAATAACACCTACACCACATACGCTGTTACGGATTCGTTCTGCGGCACGATGGCGTCGAGCGCGGGGCTGTTCACCGCAAAGGACACTATTTATATCAGAACGCCTAATTCAAAAAAGCTTAAGTACATCGTCGAGTATGTCAACGAGGACAAGAAGTTAACCTCTCCCTTTGTGTCGGCGAAGCTCGAAACAAAAAACAAGTACGAGGTGTTCTTCGGCGGAAACTTCGCCCAGATTAATATAAGCACTAATGTTAATTCCCAAAGAGTGCTGCTGTTGTTTAAGGACTCTTACGCTAACTGCCTTGTGCCTATGCTGATACCGCATTTTAAAACAATCGTTATGATTGACCCGAGGTACTACGCGGAGGATATTAACGACACGATAAAAAAAGAGGGCGTTACCGACGTGCTGTGGCTGTACAATGCCAACACGTTTTTGGCAGACACCTCAATTACATCAATTATAGAATAAAAGCTGTCCGTAAAGGGTGGGCAACTAAGGGATTTAACAGATTTTGAAATGCTCTTTTCCGTTATAACGGCTTCAAAACAAGGGTTAAGGCGTCAGCCTTAACCCTTCTTTGTTCATTGTTCTAACGAAAAATTGCTATATCAAAATTGCTTTGCACCTCAAAAATTTAGATTTTTGTGTAACACAAGGCAAAAAGCGCAGGAATAATTTGTTTATTCCGAGCATTTTTAACGCAGTATTACGCGAAAAGATGGTTTTTGAGGCTGCAAAATCCCTTAGTTGCCCACCCTAACAGGACAGCTTTTTCGATGTTGATATATTCGGCTGTTTGTGATAATATAAAATCAGCAAGTACCCTATTATTATGAAAAGGAGTAAACATTATGAAAAAGCTAATTTGCACAGCTTTGACGCTGATTATGCTTATCTGTGCGACGCTCGGGGTAACGCAGAATGCGCTTGCAAACGACGTGTTTAATATTGAATACGGTACGGATGTTGAGGGATATGTATATATCGCAACCGACGGTAGCACTTACCGCGTTCATCAATATGATTTTGAGGTGCCCGCAAACGGCAAGGTAACGCTCACGTTCTACGGTTTCAGCGGGGACTCCTCGTCCAAAAAGCAGCGTCTGAAATGCTCGTTCTACAAAAGGGGCAAAAACGCTATGCTCAAGGAGTTCAAAACCAAGCTCGACGCAACCCAGACGGGAGCGTATTATTCAATTGCAAAAAAGACCTATTCGGTCAAGAGAGGTCCTACTTACGGCTTTGGTATGGCGCCCGCATACTATGATACGGGCATACAGTACACCGTTACATTTAAGTACAAGCCAAACGCACCCAAAATCAAAGCCCTCACGAGCAAAAAGAGGAGAGCGAGGGTTAAGTGGAGCACCGTTAAGGGCGTAACGGGTTACACTATTCAGTATTCCAGAAGCAAAAATTTCAAAAAGATAACGACCGTCAAGACCTACAGCGACAAGGACTACGCAAAGTATACCAAAAAGCTCAAAAAGGGCAAAAAGTATTATTTCAGAGTCCGCTCTTTTGTAATTCAGGCAGGTCAGAACAGCTCAAAAACCTATAACTCCAAATGGAGCGCAAAAAAATCAATAGTAATCAAATAACAAAAACGGTTTCCATCATTTCGGTGGAAACCGTTTTAAGTATTGAGTTTTTATCTGTGAGTGCCGTAGAAGAACAGCGCGACTACGCCGGGACCCGTGTGTCCGCCGATAACGGGGCCTACATAGTTGATTACAACCTCTTTAAAGCCGACTTCTTTTTTAATAAGCTTTGCGAAGTCCTTAACCTCGTCCTCGCAGTCGCCGTGGCTTATGTAAATAGTCTGCTCCCTGGGGTCGATTGCCGTCTCTTTCATATGCTCTAAAAGGGCTGCAAGCGAAGCCTTTCTGCCCCTTGCCTTGCCAACGTTTATCAGCCTGCCTTCGTCGTCCATATGCATAACGGGCTTAACGTTTAACGCCGAGCCTGCAATAGCAGTTGTGGCGCTTATTCTGCCGCCTCTTTTAAGGTGCATAAGGTCGTTAACCGTAAACCAGTGGCAGATGTGAAGCTTGGTGTCCTCGGCATACTGAGCAAGCTCGTCGATGGTTTTGCCCTTTTGCTTTTCTTCAAAAACGTACTTTATAAGCAAGCCCTGACCCATAGACGCCGCGAGGGAGTCTATAACAATAATCTTGCTTTCGGGGAACTCAGCCATAAGCTCCTCGGCGGCAATTCTCGCATTTTGCGTGGTTGCGCTGAGCGCTGAGGAAAATCCGATATAAAGAATATCCTTACCGCTTTTAATTATTTCTGCAAAGGCTTTGCTAAACGAATCAAGGCTCGGACAGGAGGTCTTAATATCCTCTTTAGCTCTTGAGCAGCCGTAAAATTCCTTAAATCCGATTTCGCGACCATCGAGGTAGTTAACATATGTTTTGCCCGAAATATCTACGGTAAGCGGAACAACGGTTAATTCAAATTTGTCAACAAGTTCCTGCGGAAGGTCGCAGGACGAGTCGGTTGCTAAAACAAAATCTCTCATAATAAGTCTCCTTATAAAAGCTTGATTAATTATAATACAGAGTAAGCGGCTTTTCAATATACAAAGCGGTATGTTTATAATTATTTTATATAAACATTTTATAAACCATCTTAAAAATCGCTTTTATTTTTAAATAAACACTGCTATAATCTATTATATTGTCTAAGGAGATTATTATGAAAGCGTTTTTTCTACTACTTATCTGTGCCGTTATTTCGTACCTTATCGGCAGCCTTAACAGCTCGATTATCGTTAGCAGGTTTATTAAAAAGGACGACATAAGACAGTCGGGCAGCGGCAACGCGGGCGCTACTAATATGGTAAGAACATACGGTAAGTTCTGGGGCGTGCTGGCGTTCGTCCTCGACTTTTTAAAGGTTATTATTGCGTACCTGATTGTGTGGCTTATTTTCAGTAATGTCGAGCCCGCAATTTTTGAAAAATATGTGTACTTTTTCAAGGTGATTACGGGCTTTTTCTGTTTTATCGGCCATATTTACCCGTGCTTTTTCGGCTTTAAGGGCGGCAAGGGGATTACCGTGTGTGCAGCGCTTGTGTGCATACTCGACTGGCGGCTGTTTATTATAGGCGCGGCGCTGTTTTTCGCGCTCGTGTTTATTACTAAATACATTTCGCTCTCGTCAATCGCTTTTGCGTTTGTTTACCCGATTTGCACCTTCTTTTTGTTCGACAGGAAGTTCAGTATTTTTCAGCACTATATTGTTTCAAATAATACTTTCGGCGAGGACGATATGACCTATAGGTTAATCGCGACGGCGATAGCGGTTTTGTTCTCGGTAATAGTTCTTATTAAGCATAAGGATAACATAAAGCGCCTGCTAAAAGGCGAGGAAAATAAAATCGGCTCAAAGAAAAAAGCCGGGTAACAGTAAAAAAGCAATGTCAGTAAATGACATTGCTTTTATTATTAATATCCTAAATCCTCGTTTACGATAATTACCTTAATTCTGTCCTTGTGGCGCTGCTTTGCGGTTACAACATAGTTGCAACAGATACGGCTGTCGAGCGCGCAGCCGTCGCACATAAACGGGTCGTCAAGGTTAAGCGATACGCATTTGCCCGTCTTGGCACAGGGGTTATTAAGGTTAAGCCTTACGCAGTTCGGGGGCGCTGCCTTTTCCTTAACGCGCTTAATTGCGGCGTCGATGTCGGGCACAATCTTGTTTTTACCTACTACCATAATTACCTGGCGCGGACCGTAAACTATACAGGCAACGCGGTTTGAATTACCGTCTACATTATAAAGCTCGCCCCTTTCGGTAACGGCGTTGGACGAACAAAAGTAGCTGTCGCAGCCAAAGGCTCTGATGTACGCCTCTCTTACCGCCTCGCCCTCGAGTCCGGCGCGGTCGATAAAGTCGTACTTGCCGCTTTTAAGGATGTCGAACACGCCGCATTCCTTAAGCGTTTCCGAGCCGCCGTTTGACACGCTCTCGCCCTCGTTAATAAGGGATAAAATGATGTCCTTAACCTCGTCTTTTCTTTCGCAGTAAAAGGGCTTAATGCCGTTTTTTTCGAGGTTTTTCATAGTGGTTTCGATGTATTTTTCCATAATTTACCTCCAGTATTTTCTGTCAAGACTTCTGTAATTTACCGCTTCTGCGATATGCAAAAGCTCTATGGTTTCGCTACCCTCAAGGTCAGCTATTGTGCGCGAAATTCTAAGAATTTTGTCGTACGCTCTCGGCGACAGACCGATTGTGTCGTAGCTGTTTTTCAAAAACTCGTCCGCTTCGTCGGTCATTGTGCAATACTTGCGCGTCATAGCGGGCGTCATCTGCGCGTTGCACTTGGTAGATGTGCCCTTAAACCTTTCGTTTTGCACCGCGCGTGCGGCGTTAACACGCTTGCGTATAGCTTCGCTCGTTTCCTCGGGCTGCTTGCTGCTAATCTGTTTGTAATCCACATAAGGCACTTCAACATGGATGTCAATTCTGTCGAGAAGCGGACCCGAAATTTTTTCCTGATATCTTCTTTTTGCCGCTTCGGTGCAGGAGCACTGCCGCGTTGGGTGGTGGAGATATCCGCACGGGCAGGGGTTCATAGCCGCAACGAGCATAATTTCGCTCGGATATGTCAGCGTACCCGCAGCCCTTGTAATCGTAACCCTGCCGTCCTCGAGCGGTTGTCGCAGCGACTCTTTTGCGCGGCGGTCGAACTCGGGGAATTCGTCAAGAAACAGCACGCCGTTGTGCGAAAGACTTATTTCGCCCGGCTTCGGGTTAGCTCCGCCGCCCGTAAGACCCTGCGCCGATACGGTGTGGTGCGGCGAACGGAACGGACGCCTTGCTATCAGTCGCGCGTCGCTCGGAAGCTCGCCCGCAACGGAGTAGATTTTTGTAGTTTCAATCTGCTCGTCGAAGGTCATTTCGGGCAGGATGGTACAAATCCTTTTTGCGAGCATTGACTTACCCGTACCCGGCGGTCCTATCATAAGGCAGTTGTGGCCGCCCGCAGCCGCTATTTCGAGCGCGCGCTTAGCAACGCTCTGACCCTTAACCTCGCTGAAATCTATATTGTAAAGCATTATCTCCTCGTCGCGCACCTCTTTATAGGCGGGAGTAATCAGCTTTACGCCCGAGATATGCTGCATAATCTCTATAATATTTTTTGCGGGGAGAACATCTATTCCGTTTACCACCGAGCCCTCGTCCGCGTTTTCAAACGGTATGAATACCGCACCTGCGCCGCTCTCCTTTGCCTGCAGCACCATAGGCAGAACGCCGTTGATTTTACGCAGCTCGCCGTCAAGCGACAGCTCTCCGATAAAGGCGTAATCCTCAACGCTGCCGTTTAGCTGACTGCTCGCCTTCAGCAGCGCTATAAGTACGGGCAGGTCGTAAATAGAGCCCTCTTTTTTCACATCGGCGGGTGCGATGTTTACCGTAATTCTCGAAATAGGGAAGGTAAGTCCGCAGTTTTTTATTGACGCGCGCACCCTGTCGCGGCTCTCTTTTACCGCCGCGTCGGGAAGTCCTACTATGTCAAAACGCGGAAGCCCCGAGCTTATGTCGGCTTCTACAGTGACATCAAAGGTGTTGATGCCCCATATGCCCTCGCTTTTAACCTTTGCAAACATAATATCACCAAAAAAATTTAATAAATATATTATACAGCATAATTGAAATATTGACAACACCCAACAATAATATTAAAATAGAGAGTGACAAATCTTTTAAAGGAGATATATTATGGATATTAACGCTTTATATAACGAGTGGCTTGAAAAAGCTACGGGCGACCCTGACCTTACCGCAGAGCTTGAAAGCATTAAGGGTAACGACGACGAAATCCTTGACCGCTTTTATCGCTCGCTCGAGTTCGGTACTGCCGGACTTCGCGGCGTAATCGGCGCGGGTACTAACAGAATGAATATCTACACCGTCGGCAGAGCTACTCAGGGACTTTCGGACTTCCTTAACAAGAATTATGAAAATCCGTCAATCGCTATCGGTTACGATTCGAGAATTAAGAGCGAGTACTTCAGCAGGGAAGCTGCGGGTATTCTCGCTGCAAACGGTATTAAGGTTTATATTTACGAGGAGCTTGAGCCTACGCCTTGTCTTTCGTTTGCAATAAGGCACTTTAAGACCTCGAGCGGTATTATCCTTACCGCTTCGCACAACCCTGCAAAGTACAACGGCTACAAGTGCTATAACCCCAAGGGTTACCAGATGACCGACGAGGAAGCTGCCGAAACCTATGAGTTTATCCAGAAGGTTGACTACTTCACCGGTATTAAGAAGGTCGATTTTGATACGGCTGTGGCTGACGGCAGGATTGAGTTTATCGGTCAGGAAGTTATAGATGTATTTCTTGACGAGGTGCAAAAGCAGTGCATTAACCCCGATGTTGTTAAGGCTGCCGACCTTAAGGTTATCTACACACCGCTTAACGGTACGGGTAATAAGCCCGTTCGCGCAATTCTTGACAGAATCGGTATTGATAAGGTGTATGTTGTTCCCGAGCAGGAGAATCCCGACGGCAACTTCCCGACCTGTCCGTTCCCGAATCCCGAGATTAAGCAGGTGTTCGAGATAGGTCTTGAAATGAACAAGAATATCGGCGCTGACATCCTTCTTGCTACCGACCCCGACTGCGACCGCGTTGGTATCGCAGTTCCCGATAAGTCGGGCGAGCTTGTGCTTATGAGCGGTAACGAGGTTGGCGCAATGCTGCTTAACTACATTCTCTCCGAGCGCAAGGCAAAGGGTACGCTCCCGCCGTCTGCAATCGCGGTTAAGAGTTTCGTTTCCACCGACCTTGCAGAGGTTATCGCAAAGAAGTATAACTGCACATTTAAGAACCTGCTTACGGGCTTCAAGTACATCGGCGAGCTCATCACCAATCTTGAGGAAGAGGGCAGAGCAAGCGACTTCGTAATGGGCTTCGAGGAGAGCTACGGCTACCTTGCAGGTACTCACGCAAGGGATAAGGACGCTGTTGTTGCGTCGATGCTTATCTGCGAAATGGCTGCTTTCTACAAGACCAAGGGTATGAACCTCGTGGACGTTATGAACGCGCTTTACGACGAGTTCGGATATTACAATAACGACGTTCAGTCCTACACCTTCGAGGGTGCAGCAGGTATGGAAAAGATGGCTGGCATTATGGATGGACTCAGGGTGAACACCCCGTCTGAAATCGGCGGTTACAAGGTAACGGCTGTGTCCGACTACAAGGCGAGTAAGACCGCCTTCACCGACGGCGGCGAAGAGGCTATCGACCTGCCGAAATCCAACGTGCTCGCATTCGCACTCGAGGGAGGCAACAAGGTTATCGTTCGTCCCAGCGGCACCGAGCCTAAGATCAAGGCGTACATCACCGCAATAGGCGACAGCAAGGACGGCGCTGCAGCAGTGGCGCAGAGGCTTATCGCAGCTGCGGACGAGTTTATGAAATAAGAGGATATTATGTATAACAGATGGACTAAAATTGTGGCTATCGTCCTTGCCGCGCTTATGGCATTAAGCGGACTCGGCGCGGGACTGGTTGCACTGTTTAACTAAAAAATAAAAACGCTGTATCGTGAAGATACAGCGTTTTGTTTTTACTGTGACGGGTCCTTAGGCTCGTTCGGGCTGCCTTTAAATACGGATACAACCCAGTAGAAAATCGGGATTATCAGAAACAGTATCCACATCGAGCCCCACGCGTCGGCGAAAAATCCGCACATCAGATACGCAAGTACCGTCATCTCGGGTACGGGCAGCAGCATCAGAAATGCCTTTTTGCTGTTTGCCTTGCACGCGGTTGCGATGCGGTAATAAATCGGGATTGTCAGGAACACGAGCCACAGCGGGTGCCAGATTTTAAACGCGTACGAAAGTCCCACATACAATATTACTATTATAATTGCGTACGGGAATTTTGCCATAGCCGCAGCGGTTTTCGGGTATATGCCAAAGTCGTTTACCTTTGACAGCAGCGACTTTGCTTTGCCCTTGATGTCCTTTTTTGACGGCTCGGGCGTGATTTCGACCACGTCCTTTGTGGTGTTTAGTAAATCGTCCAGCGTAATTCCGTAAAGCTCTGCCAACGCGATTAAGTTGTCCGTATCGGGCGAGGATTCCGCGCGCTCCCATTTTGAAACTGCCTGGCGCGACACGCCGATTTTTTCGGCGAGCACATCCTGCGAGTACCCGTTCATTTTACGAAGTTCAAGTAGCCTGTTAGCTGTAGCGATATTCATAGTATCACTCCTTTCAATACCAATGTATCAGAAATTTCGGGATATTTCCATAGATTCTGCTTTACAATTCACCCCGCAACCGATAGTTGCGGGGCATAATTTCGCGATTTAAACGAGATTATTTGTCAGTACCTCGTACGCTTCTTCCATTTTCATTCCGCGCGAGCCTTTTACGAGCACGACATCGCCGCGCTGTAGAATTCCGCCTTGTGCAAACTCCTTAACTTTTTCGAGGAAGTATTCGCGCTCGGTGTCGGGGCAGGTAATCGCCTTTTCGCCGACGCCCTCGTCAAACGAAAGGTAGTCCTTGCCGATAAAGAATACGCCGTCGAGGTTGTGCGACGCGCAAAGCTCGCCGAGCTTTTTATGCTCCGCCGCGCTGAAGTCGCCGAGCTCGAGCATTTCGCCGAGCAGCGCGTATTTCTTGCCGCTGTCGTTATATGTCTTTAGCGTTTCGAGTCCGACTCTCGCCGAGTCGGGGGAGGAGTTGTAGTAATCCCTGATGATAAACACGCCGCCTTTTTCGACAACGTCCGTCCTGTTCGCCTCGGGCTGATAGTCCGATACGGCGTCAACCGCGCTCTTAACATCAATACCGAAGTAAATGCCGCAGCGTACCGCTTCGAGCAGGTTAGCAATATTGTATTTGCCGGGCAGTGAAATAAAGCCCTCTGTTTTTTCGCCGTTATATATTACGGTAAAGCTCGTGCCGTCGCCGCAGGACTTGATATCCTCGGCGAGAACATCCGGATTTTTCGAGCTGTCAAAACCGATTAACGCCCTTTTAAAGCCCTTTGTGTCGGCGCTGTAAAGATACGGATCGTCGGCGTTTAGCACTATTGTGCCGCCCGCTTTGAGCCCCTCGAGTATCTCGAATTTCGCCTTACAGATATTTTCCTGAGAGCCGAGGTTGCCGATATGCGCCTTGCCGATATTTGTTATAACCGCGAGGTCGGGCTTAGCGATATTAGTAAGCGTGCTGATTTCGCCGAGGTGGTTCATACCCATCTCAAGTACGGCGATGTCGTAGCTGTTGTCGAGCTCTAAAACGCTTTTCGGCAGCCCGATTTCGTTATTAAAATTCTTTTTGGTAGAGTAAACGCTGTACTTGGTCTTAAGCACGCGGGTAATCATATTGCGCGTAGTGGTCTTGCCGTTACTGCCCGTTACCGCAACGACCTTGATGTCAAGCGTCGTAAGGTAGTACGCCGCAATCTGCTGCAGCGCCTTTTCGGTGTCGGGAACAAGGATTACGGGCACGCTCGCCTCAACGGGCTTTGAGCATACAAGCGCAACCGCGCCGCTTTCAACAGCTTTACCCGCATAGTCGTGACCGTCAAACTTTTCGCCCACAAGCGCGATAAACAGGTCGCCCGATTTTGTAGTGCGCGTGTCGGTGTTGACATCAAGAATATCAATATCTTTGTCAAATTCGCAGGTGCAGTCGATGTTTTTTACAATTTCAGAAAGCTTAAGCTTATTCATAATAACTCTCCGTATGGTTTTGCTGAATTATTCGTACTTTTTGAGCGACAGCTCGATAATTTTTTCGCAAAGCTCGTTATATTCGATGCCCGCCGCTTTTGCCTCCTGCGGAAGCAGGCTGAGCGCCGTCATACCGGGAAGCGAGTTAGCCTCAAGACAGTAAAAATCCTTAGTGCCTTCTTTTAAGATAAAATCAATTCTGCCGTAAACATCAAGCTCGAGCGCCTTAAACACACTGAGCGCAGCGTTTTGCATTTTCTTAGTAAGCTCGTCGCTAAGTTCAGCGGGGCAGATTTCGATAGTCATACCCTCCTGATACTTGTTTTTGTAATCGTAAAAGCCCTCTTTAGGTATAATCTCAATCGGCGGAAGGGGAGTGCCGCCCAGAATACCGAGCGAAAACTCCCTGCCTTTTATGTATTCCTCGATAATAATATCGTTTTCGTACTGCGCAGCCTGTTTGAGCGCCGCGGTGTACTCGTCCTTGTTTGTAACTATTGATACGCCAACGCTCGAGCCGCCAGAAAACGGCTTAATTACGCAGGGAAGCGGAAATGCGGGAGCATTCTCCTTGCCCTTGGTAATCATATATTTTGCGTTTAAAATGCCGTGAGCGTCCATAAGCTCCTTTGACACATATTTGTTCATAGCAAGCGCAGAGCCGAAACTGCCCGAGCCCGTATATTTAATGCCCATAAGGTCGAAGGTCGCCTGTACCTTGCCGTCCTCGCCGTCCTCGCCGTGAAGCGCAACAAATACAATATCAGCCGCCTTACAAAGATTAAGAACATTCTTGCCGAAAAGTCCTTTTTCGTCGCCCTTGCGCGATGCTAAAATGCCCTTAATATCTGGGTCGGTTTCGCTGATTTTCTGGGTTTCGTCGATTCCGTCCGTGTCAAAAAACGAGTCGGTGTCGCCCTCGTATCCCATAAAGACGTCGAGCAGCGTCGCCCTGTGGCCGTTTGCCCTGAGCGCCTTAGTAACATTTTTACCCGTAATTAACGAAACATCGCGTTCTGTGCTTGTTCCGCCTGCAAGTACAACTATATCCATAAGTATTCTCCCTTTTGCGCCGGTAGATAATCGGTTAAGCGACGCATAAACAATCTTTGTATATTATAATATATTCGCAGCAAAAAGTCCACATTAACATTTACAAATATTGTTTTTGTGGTATAATTAAATAGGTGATTTGATGAAAAAGGAAGTTTTAGAAAAAACATTAGCGTATATTCCTAAGGATTTTGACGGCGTAATTCTCGATTTGAGGAGCAATCTCGACGGCGAGTTTAAAAACGCCCAGGTGGACACTCTTAAGGATGTTGACGGAACAATCCCGCAGTTTGACAACAGCGTAGATATCGTATTTTGCAAAAAACTGCATAAGATTAAGAATACAAAGAAAGCACTCGAGGAAATCTCACGAGTGCTCAAAGACGGCGGCAAGCTCGTAGCCTGCCTTAAGCCGTATGACTCCTTCAGGAGCGAACTTAAGGATATATTTAATGTAAATTCGTACCACACGATGGGTCACTATGCGTATTTCGAGGCGGAGAAAAGGTCATCATAACGCCGTTTCGCGCTTGATATACTCACAGTAATCGCCCAGGATGTCGCCCTCGCCGTATTCGTAGAGCATACGCGCGCCGACCGCGTCCTCGAGTTCGTTGAACACGATTTTACCGTCGTTAAAAACAAAATCTATACCGTAATAATCTCCTGAAACTAAGGAGATTATTTTTTTTATTTGCGCGGTTTCATCTGCACTTAGGTCGTACCTTTCGGCTCTGCCGCCGAGACAGAAGTTCGAGCGAAAATCGCTGTCGCTGACCCTCAGCATAGCCGCTTTTATTTCATCGCCGAGCACCCATACGCGCAGGTCGCGCCCGAGGTCGCTTGCGGGTTTCTGGCACACCATATTTTCCTCGTATTCGTCGGCGCTTTGGCACATAATAACGCCCTTGCCGCCGTGACCGTCAAGCGGCTTTTTTACAAACGGAGGGGTGCGGTAGCGCGTGGGCATAATTTCAATACCGTTTTGCTGCATAAAATCATAGGTCGCCTGCTTGTCGTTAGCAAGGCGTGTAAAAGCGCAGGGGTTGAATACGCGAGTGCCCCTGCTTTCATAATATTCTGCGATTTTATAGTCGTTCGAGCGGTTGATAACTATGTCCGCTTCGCCCCGATAATCGGGCGTTACAAGCTCTGCGCCGAGCAAATCCTTAAACTTTTTTACCGCAAAGGCGTTGCGCTGAGCTTCTTCTGCTGAATAAACTAATACTGTTTTCAAATCTGCCCCCGTTTTGTTATTTATAGTATTTTTCGATGCCGCCGTAGCCGACAATCAGCTTGTTTTCACGCGTTTTTCGGATAAAATTATCAAGCCTTTTTTCGAATTCGTCGGGCCGCTTGCGCGCAGCGTCAATATATGCTACGCGGATACGCTTGTACGGCTCGGAAAAACCGTTGTAGTTGTTCCATACGGTTTCGTCCTCTTTTAGTCTTTCGATAATATCCTGAGGGAACACGAAGGGAGTGCTTATAACCTCCTCAACCGAAGGTCGGATTTCGGGGTGAATAAGCCCGTTTTTATCGAGCCATATAAGGCGTTCGATGTTCGGTTGCGAGTAGGGACTTCCCGCCCTTCTCGGAGTAAAGCGCCTTATGTGGTGCGTATCGTCGAGCGTGCCAGCCACGCCGTCAATCCAGCCGAAGCACAGCGCCTCCTCGACCGCGTCGTTATACGAGAGCGCCGCGTCCTCAGAGCTTTTTGTCGGGAAGACGAACCATATTTCACTTTCGGTTTTAAAGTTTTGTAAAAACCAGTCGCGCCACTCCTGACGGCTGGCAGTATAAAAAGTGTTTTTTTCTTCCATTTTTACCTCAAATTCCGCTTGATTTCGTCGAAGATAAAGGGCGCAACATCAATACCCGTGGCGTTCATAATGTTAATAATATGCGCGTTCGAGTTAACTTCGCACACATAGCCGCCGTTCAGAATATCCACCCCGCCGAAGGTTAGCCCGAGCGCTTTGCACGCTCCGACTGCGAGGGCGATTTCCTCGTCGCTCGGCGTGTATGGCTCGGCGGTGCCGCCGTTGGTTATGTTAGAGCGAAAGTCGCTGTTATTACTCCTTTTCATAGCCGCAACGCATTTGTCGCCTACGATTTCAAGGCGCTTGTCCTCGCCGCGTGACACTGAAATAAACTGCTGTAAAATAAACGGCTTGCCGCTGATTTTTGACAGCACTTCGGCTTCGTTTTCACATAGATAAACCTGCTCGCCAAACGAGCCGAAACGCTCTTTAAACACGAGCGGATAGCCGAGTTTTTCGGCTGCGCTTTTAACGAAATCCGTGTAATCGCACTCGAAAAATGACAGCGGCGCGATATAAGTTTTAGGCTGCTTAAACCTGCCCTCGAGGGCGAGATAGGTTTTCGCCTTGTCGTCGCAAAGCTCGATTGAGCTCGCGCTGTTAAACACCTTAAACCCTTTGTTTTCAAGGCTTTTTGCAAGGCTTACATCCTTGTCCCAGAACAGCACAAAATCCGCCTTTTCGTCACAAAACGGCATTTCAAAATTATTTTTAATTTTCAGCATTATACCTATACGATTAGCGCACTCGACCAAATGCTTGTGCAAGGTGTCAAATTTTTCGCCGTTTAGATGGGCGTTAACCACTAAAATTCCTGTCATTTTTTCACCTACTTTTAATTTATTATAATATGTTATCTTGCATTTTTCAATGAAGTATTGTAAAATAGCAGGGTATTAAATTTAATAAAAGGTTTCGGAGGACTTTGTGATGACGGAATATAAACTTAAATACGGCTGTAACCCAAATCAAAACCCTGCAAGAATCCATATGGACGGACAGGAGCTGCCGTTTGAAATTTTAAACGGCGCGGCAGGTTATATCAATCTTCTTGACGCGTTTAATTCGTGGCAGCTTGTAAAGGAGCTTAAAGAGGCTACCGGTCTTGCAAGCGCGGCTTCGTTTAAGCATGTTTCGCCTGCGGGCGCTGCTGTTGCACAGCCGCTGTCGGATATCGACCGTAAGGTTTGTATGGTGCCCGACGGACTCGAGCTTTCACCTGTTGCTACCGCTTATGTAAGGGCGAGAAGCTGCGACCGTCAGTCCTCTTTCGGCGACTTTGTTGCGCTTTCGGATACCTGCGACGCTTCGGTTGCGACCTTCCTTCAAAAAGAGGTTTCCGACGGCATTATCGCTCCGAGTTATACGGACGAGGCGCTCGAGATACTCAAGAGCAAGAGAAGGGGCAACTTCCTCGTGATTAAGATTGACCCCGACTATGTTCCCGAGGAGATGGAAACCAAGCAGGTTTTCGGCATTAAGTTTGAGCAAAAGCGCAATAACGCAAAGATTACTATGGACCTCTTTGACGATATGCCGACTAAGGTTAAGGATATCCCCGAGATTGCTAAAATCGACCTGCTTATCTCTATGATTACGCTTAAGTACACCCAGTCAAATTCGGTTGTGTATGCAAAGGGCGGCCAGACGCTCGGCGTTGGCGCAGGTCAGCAGAGCAGAATTCTCTGCACCCGTATGGCGGGTAACAAGGCGGATATGCTCTGGCTCAGGAGAAACGAGAAGGTGCTTAATCTGCCGTTCACTGACGGCGTCAGAAAATGCGACGCCGATAACGCTATCGACCTTTATATCAGCGACGATTATGACGAGCTTTTAAAGGACGGCGTATGGCAGAGATACTTCACCACCCGCCCCGAGCCCTTCACCGCTGAAGAGAAGGCTGAGTGGCATAAAAAGATGGATAATGTCGCTCTCGGTTCGGACGCGTTCTTCCCGTTTGAGGATAATATCGAGCGCGCTGTAAAATCGGGCGTTAAGTATATCGCGCAGCCCGGCGGCTCGGTAAGGGACGAAAATGTTATCGAGTGCTGCGACGAGCACGGTATCGCTATGGCGATGACAGGCATAAGACTGTTCCATCATTAAGATTATTAAACCGATTTGCTCCCCTTGCTAAAGGGGAGATGTCACGAAGTGACAGAGGGGATGTTCAACGTCTTTTAAAATGTGTTGAAAATATGATTGCTTGATTTTAGTATTCGTTAAATTGAGCGACCATCCCTCCACCACTTCGTGGTCCCCCTCCCTTTAACAAGGGAGGCAACAAAGATAGGAGAATTATATTATGGTAAGAGCAATAGTAGGCGCCAACTGGGGCGACGAAGGTAAGGGTAAAATCACCGATATGTTCGCCGAAAAGAGCGATATCGTTATTCGCTTTCAGGGCGGTGCAAATGCGGGACATACAATTATTAACGAGCACGGCAGATTCGCGTTGCATCTTATGCCGTCGGGCGTGTGCTACGACCACACGACCTGTATTATAGGTAACGGCGTTGCGCTTGATATTAATAAGTTTATCAACGAGCTTGAGCAGGTTAAAGAGGCGGGGCTCAATCCGCACCTTTTAGTCAGCGAGAGGGCGCAAATCCTTATGCCGTACCACATTTTGCTCGACGAGTACGAGGAGGAGAGACTCGGCAAAAACGCCTTTGGCTCGACCAAGAGCGGTATCGCGCCGTTCTTCTCGGACAAGTATTCAAAAATCGGTATTCAGGTAAACGAGCTGTTTGACGACGAGGTTCTTAAGGCTAAGCTTAAGAACATCTGTACTCTTAAAAACCTTACGCTCGAGCATGTTTACCATAAGCCGCTTCTCAGCGAGGACGAGCTTTATGCTACCTGTATGGAATATAAAGAAAAGATTGCACCTTATGTTTGCGATACCCACACTTACCTTGCAAACGCTATCAAAGAGGGCAAAAACATCCTTCTTGAAGGTCAGCTCGGTACGCTTAAGGACCCCGATTTCGGTATCTATCCTATGGTTACCTCATCTTCGACTCTCGCGGGCTACGGCGCTGTAGGCGCAGGTATTCCGCCTCATAAGATTGAGGATATCGTGGTTGTTACAAAGGCGTATTCGTCAGCCGTCGGCGCAGGCGAGTTCGTCAGCGAGATTTTCGGCGACGAGGCTCAGGAGCTTCGTATCCACGGCGGCGACAAGGGCGAGTTCGGCGCTACAACAGGCCGTCCGCGCCGCGTTGGCTGGTTCGACTGCGTGGCTTCGCGCTACGGTATCGAGTGTCAGGGCGCAACTCAGGTTGTTATGACCGCGCTCGACTGCCTGTCATATCTTGAGGAGATTAAGGTTTGCGTCGGCTATGAGATTGACGGCGAGGTTACTAAGGACTTCCCGACAACTCCGCTTCTTAAAAAGGCTAAGCCCGTGCTTAAAACCCTTAAGGGCTGGCACTGCGACATCAGAGGTATTAAGAATTACGACGAACTTCCTCAGGAAACACGCGATTATGTCGAGTTTATCGAAAACGAGATGGGCTGCAATATCACGATGGTTTCTAACGGACCTGAGCGTGAAGCAATAATCTACAGAAATAAATAAGTATTTCGGGAGGGCACAAGTCCTCCCGACAATTTTTTGAAAAAATAAAAAAATATGTTGACATCCTAACATTAATTTGTTATTATATTTAAGCACTCAAGAGTGAAACATTCCTCTTTAGCTCAGTTGGTAGAGCACTCGGCTGTTAACTGGTTCGTTTGCGACCGCTGCCTGCGGCAGAGTAAGGGAGCAATAAGAACTGCGTAGCGGTCAAAATTTGTCGGCGCTCCAAGCCGATAACAAATTTTGGGCACCGCCCGCCGAGGTTGTCGTTGGTACAACGACACTCGAACAGTGCATTATAAAACAACTAAACATTCCTCTTTAGCTCAGTTGGTAGAGCACTCGGCTGTTAACCGAGTTGTCGTTGGTTCGAGTCCGACAAGGGGAGCCAAAAAGAAAGGTACGCATCAGCGTACCTTTTCTTTTTGCTTTTTCTCCCCATCGTATCGAACCAACGACGGGGCACCGAAAAAACCGCCCCACAAAAGTGAGGCGGTTTGTTGCTGTTTAACTATTATTTTTTAGTTGTAACAGTCTTGGCAGTTGACCATGAAGAATAGTATTTTTTGCCTTTAACGGTCTTGTAAGTTCTGATTCTTACATAATACTTTTTCTTGGCTTTAAGGTTTGTGATTTCTTTTGATGTATTTGAGCTGCCGGAAACTGTCTTTTTCTTTACGTTCTTTGTGAATTTGCTGTTTGTTGCAACCTGAATCTGATAGCCGCTTGTCTGAGTAGCCTGCTTTTTCCAGTTAACCGTGATGCCCTTTGATTCCGCTTTGAGCTTGGAAATATTTGTTGCCTTCGGAAGGATGGTAAAGCTTACTGTTTTTGTGCCCTTATAATTACCCTTGAAGGTGATTTTGTAATTATACTTGCCGACATTCTTTCTGCCGCTCGGTGTTGAAACCTTGTAGGAAGTTCCCTTTACAAGTGCTTTGCCTGCGCTGTCTTTAACGGTTAACTTTGGATTTTTAACCTTTCCGTCATATGCGTACTTTGTCGGGGAAAGCTTAATCTTTGACACCTTTTTAATAGTAGTTGACGATTTAACCTTGCCGCAAACCGAACATTTGGTTACTATTTTGCCGTTTGCCGTAGCGGTTGCTTTTGTTGTTGACTTAATATTGTAATGGCTTGCCTTTTTAGGTGCGTTAGGATTTGTGTTAACAAATACGTTGCCTATTTTAAGGAACGGCATACCCTGACTTGACGGGATCATAATGCCCTCCCAGAACTCAGCGCTACCGCCTGCGGGGATTGTAACGTCAGAAGCGTCATATCTGCCGGTTGAGTCATCACCCATTGTCGCAAGATCCAAAGTAGTTGCCTTGCTGCCGGTATACTTGTAAACAGAAGCGTATCCGCCTACCAGGTCAGAAGCGGGCACATCCGAACCGGTCGTATTAGTTGCGGTAAACTTGATTAAATACCAGCTTTTTGTTGAATCGGAACTCGGATTAAACATATTATCTTTTTGCAACATTGCATCAGCGGTATCGTTTAAATACATTTCGCTGATTCTCAGCTTAACGCCGTTGATAACAAGGTCGTTCCAGCCGGAATATGCAGTGCAAAGAGTGTTCTTTGACGTAGTTACAGTGCTGTAATTTGAGCCGATAATTGTTTCTTTTGTTCCTTTGTATTTGTTTTTGTTTTTATCGCCTTTATTTATATCATTATTTAATGTAAAGGTGAAAGTTGACGGTGTCGGTGTTTCATTCCACTGATAATAACTGTAAAAGAATTTTCTTACAACTATTGTATACTTGCCGGCTTTATAGCCTTTTGTATCCCAATTTACCGTATAGTATCTTATACTTGTAGAATTGTAGAAGGTAGAATCTGCCGTTGCTACAAGGTCATCTGACGAATCATATACATAAACATCAAGCTCTTCGTTACTGTAAACCGGATAGTATTGGAACATAAGCGGTACGGTTTCGCCAACGGAAGCCTCAGATGCTGACAGCCATACAAACGGGTAGCTTGCAGCATGCGCCTGAGTTGCTGTGGTACCAAGCAGGCTGAATAAAAGTATAGCCGAAATTAATAAACTTATTGTCTTTTTCATTTTTCTCTCCTTTATTATTAATGGTATTTAATACTTAATTTTTGTAATTAAAGTTAACGCCTTTTTTCACATCCTCTCATAAATAAAAAAGTGCGCAGCCAAGGCTACGCACTAAAAACGCATAGCTCAACTGTCGCCAAACAAAATTTTACAAGCCAATATATGGGTGCAAAATAAGAGCATGCATTTTATACAAATAAAATGCACCCAAATATTTGGCTTATACTTATAAAATTTTGTTTGGCACTTTCATTTTAGCATTATTTTTCATTGCAGTCAAGAAAAAACGAGCCGCGCTGATGCTGTGGAGCGCTCTCGTTGCTTGCATAAAGACTCACTTATATAATGTATAATTTTTATATTGAATTAAGGTTATATATAGTTTATAATGACAATAAGGAGTAAAATACCTATTGTGTAATGGGGGTAAAAAATGGAAAAGATTATCACTAACAAGTTAAAGTTTGTGGATGACCTCGGCAGGACAAGAATATTCAACGGTATGAATATTGACGACAAGCTGCGCGACCAAAAGGAGTTTCGCTATAATCTTGACGAGGAATTCTTTAAAAAATACAGGGCGAACGGCTTTGACATAATCCGTCTTGCCGTAACCTGGCAGAATATTGAGCCCGAAATGGGCAGATACAACAAGAGCTATCTTCAGTCGCTCGATAAGATTTTTAAGCTTGCTGAAAAATACGGAGTTTACATCCTGCTTGATATGCACCAGGATTTGTACTCGGGCAACGACGGCGACAGCGTTGGCGACGGCGCTCCGCAGTGGGCGGTTATCACCGACGGCGCAAAGCCGAGGATGCCGATTTTTGTATGGGCTGACGGCTACTTTTTTGGCAAATGGGTTGCAAAATCCTTTGACCATTTCTGGAACAACACCGAGGTCGGCGGCGTAGGCTTGCAGGACAGATACTGCGAGCTGTGGCAGATGCTTGCGGCGCGTTACGGCAATAGCCCCGCGCTTTTCGGCTACGACCTTATGAACGAGCCGTTCCCCGGCTCAGACAGCAAAATGATGTTTGCGCGACTTGTCGGTAATGTTGCAAAAAATGTACTGTTTAACAAAAAGGTTAACACCGCAAATCTTGTTAAATCCGCACTTAAGCGCGACACGAGGACTATGCTTGACTGTATCGGCGGCGATGTAATCCGCGATGTTGTAAGCCCTATCGACGAGCTTGAAGCAGATTTTGACCGCAACAAGTACTCGCCGTTTTTGAACAAGACCACTGCCGCGATAAGAGAGGTTACGGACAACGGTATCGTTATGATGGAGCAGTGCTACATATGCAACAGCGGCGTTAAGCAGTCCGCGCGTCCGATTACGGTTAACGGCAAGCGCGAGCCTATGCAGTGCTTCGGTCCGCACTCATACGACTTTGCGGTTGACACTCCGCTTTATCAGTACGCTAACGCGGACAGAGTTAAAGCTTTCTTTAACGAAATGCGTAACACTCAGCTTCGCCTCGAGGTGCCGGTTGTTGTCGGCGAGTGGGGCGGCTGTTCGGACAACAAGGATACTTCGTGGTTCCCGCACGCGTTCGAGCTGCTCGATTATTTTGACGAAATGCATTGGGGTCAGATGTACTGGGATTACCACGGCGACGACCTTGACTCGCCGCTTATGCAGATGCTTTCGAGGACGCATCCCGTTGCGGTTGCGGGCGAGATTAAGCGCTACGGCTACGACAGGGAATACGATATATTTACCCTTGAATATACTGCCGAAGGCGAGGGCGAAACCCTTATTTATGTACACAGACCTTTTGAAATGCAAAACGGTATTGACTTTAAGGTCGTTGAGGAGTATGATAACGGCGCAAGCTTAATTAGTATTCCATCTGCTGCGGGCGATATGACCGTACAGATTAACATAAAATAATAACTGCGTTTAGCACAAGGAGGTAGCGATATGGCTAAAATTATCGGACAGGCAATTCCTAATATTCCATGGCAGGAAAAACCTCAGGGCTACAGGTATCCCGTATGGAGATACAATGCAAACCCTATTATCACGAGGGATAATCTCTATTTTGCAAACAGTATTTTTAACTCGGCGGTTGTGCCCTACGGCGACGGCTTTGCGGGCGTGTTCCGCGTTGACGATATGACGAGGTACCACACTCTTGTAACGGGCTACAGTAAAGACGCTATTCACTGGGAGCTTGACGACAAGGTTATATTTAACGGCTACGACCCGAGACTTTGTGAAATCGACGGCAAATACTACCTTTCTTGGGTTAACCTTACCCCTAACGGCACCACAATCGGTATCGCTGTTACAGAGGACTTTAAGACCTGGGAGCAAAAGGAGGACGCAACCTATCCCGTTGCGAGAAACGGCGTCCTTTTCCCGAAAAAGATTAACGACGAGTTCCTGCTCCTCGTTCGCCCGTGCGACAGAGGTCACACCCCGTACGGCGACATCTTTATCGAGCGCAGTAAGGACCTTGAATACTGGGGCAAATACAGATTTGTTATGAAGCCCGAGCAGTTCTGGGAAAAGACAAAAATCGGCGCAGGTCCGACACCTATCGAGCTTGACGAGGGCTGGCTGATGTTCTACCACGGCGTGCTTACAAGCTGCAACGGCTTTACCTATAGTATGGGCGCTGCAATCCTCGACAAAAATGAGCCGTGGAAGGTGCTGCACAGGGCTAACAGCTTCCTGCTTGCACCGCACGAGCTTTACGAAACTGTAGGCGACGTGCCTAATGTTGTGTTCCCGTGCTCAGCGCTTGCAGACGCAGATACGGGCAGAATCGCAATCTACTACGGCGCTGCCGATACAACGGTTGCGCTTGCGTTTACAACGGTTGACGAGGTTGTGGACTACATCAAGGCAAACGATATTATTAAATAATAGCAAACAAGGCACCCTGCAAAAAGGGTGCCTTAGTTTATATGTTTTATTTTGCTAATTGCGCCTTATAGCTTACGCCCCAAGCCCAAAGGCTGTCTAAAATAGGCTTAAGGCTGAAACCGAGCTGCGTAAGTTCATATTCAACTCGTGGCGGCACCTCTGCAAATACGGTTCTTTTTACTAAACCGTCCGCTTCCATTTCGCGAAGCTGGGCGGTTAATACTTTTTGCGATACTGAGCCTACAGAGCGTTTGAGTTCACCAAATCGCTTTTTGCCGTCAATCAAATCTCTTAAAATGAGCACCTTCCACTTGCTGCCTATCAGCAAAAGTGTTGTTTCCACGGGACAGGGCGGTAGTGAATTTAAGTCTTTTACATTTGCCATAATGGCACCTCCAAATATTATTTCAAAAAGTTCACCTTGAAAAATGGCTAAACTACGCATTAGTTACTTTTTGGAAACTACAGCACTATATTGTGCTTACTTTACAAAATATACCATAGGCATTACACTGTAGTCAAGAGGTGAGGGAAACCGAATCTCAATTCAAGCAGAGGAAATACTATACGCTTATTTTCTGACTTGTTCAAAAAAATCAAACACATATGGTGCTTGCAGACGGCGATTATGCGCTTGCTTGCAGCGAAGGCTCTTTCGGCGGCGTTGCAACAACTTACTACGACTTGTTCCGTGTTGAGAACGGCTACATTGCCGAGCACTGGGATGTAATGGAAACACTTGCCGCAGAAGACACATGGCAAAACCCCAATGGCAAGTTTTGATTAGTATTATATTTTTTTGCAAAAAATGCGTAACGGGTTTCGCCTGTTGCGCATTTGTGATATAATAGGAACGGTGATTAAAATGACTCAGACAGCAAGACGATTGTTTTTAATTAAAGAACTGCTTAACGAGGACATCAGGTTTAAGCGCTATGAGCCTGAAATGATGAGTGAGCAGGAGCAGAAAGACTTACTGCGCTCACTTATGAATATCCGTATGCCTGCACCGCTGAGCGAGGAGTTTATCAGAATTCAGGATGAATACCTAAAACAAGAAATTGCGGAAAAAGGCATAACCGATTTTGCTGAGCTTACCCCTGTTGAAAACGGAATCTGCCTTTGGCAGGGTGACATCACCACGCTGAAATGCGATGCGATAGTCAATGCAGCAAACTCGCAGATGCTTGGATGCTTTCATCCGCTGCACAACTGCATTGACAACTGTATCCACACCTATTCGGGCTTGCAGCAGCGAAATGCCTGCCACGAGCTTATGCAAAAGCAGGGCTACGAGGAGCCGACAGGACAGGCAAAGATTACGCCCGCCTTTAATTTGCCGTGCAAATACGTTATACACACTGTCGGACCGATTGTTAATGTAAACCTGACTGACGAGCACAGGGAGCTTCTCAAATCGTGCTATCTCTCCTGCCTGAAATGCGCGGAGGAAAACGAACTAACAAGCATTGCCTTTTGTTGTATCTCAACGGGCGTGTTTGGCTTCCCGCAAAAAGAGGCGGCAAAAATTGCGGTTGACACCGTCAGAGATTACCAAAAACACAGCGACATCAAAGTGATTTTTAATGTCTTTAAGGATGAGGACAGAATTATTTATGAAAGCATACTCGGATAAAATCAAGGAACTTAAAAAGGCAATCGCAGATGCGCAATGTATTTTTATCGGTGCAGGCGCAGGGCTTTCAACAGCTGCAGGGTTTACCTATTCGGGCGAGAGGTTTGACAAATACTTTGCCGATTTCAGGGATAAGTACGGAATAACCGATATCTATTCGGGCGGTTTTTACCCGTTTGACACACAGGAGGAGTTTTGGGCGTGGTGGAGCAGACACATCTATGTAAACCGCTATACGCCTATTCCGAATGACACCTACGCAAAGCTGCTTGAACTTGTTAAGGGTAAGGATTATTTCGTACTGACGACGAATGTTGACCACTGCTTTCAAAAAGCCGGTTTTGACAAACAGCGTCTGTTTTACACTCAGGGCGATTACGGGCTTTTGCAATGCTCCGTGCCCTGTCACCAAAAGACATACGACAATGAAGAAACAATCAAAAAGATGTACGAAGAACAAAAGGATATGAAAATCCCGACGCAGCTTATTCCCAAATGCCCTGTTTGCGGCAAACCGATGACAACAAATCTGCGTGCAGACGATAAGTTTGTACAGGACGAGGGTTGGTATGCTGCCAACGCGCGCTATGAAGCTTTTGCAACAAAGGCACTGGGCAAAAAGACCCTGTATCTTGAACTCGGCGTGGGATATAACACACCCGTTATTATTAAGTATCCGTTTTGGCAATGGACTTACCAAAACGAAAACGCCACATATGTATGTGTTAACAAAGGCGGCGCAAATGCACCGACAGAAATAAAAACCCGCTCAATATGCATTGACGGGGATATTAAGGATATAATAGAAGAATTAACAAAGGAGTGATAACTATGGTAGAAATCAATTCAAGAAAAGCGGCAATCGTGGGCTGCGGATTTGTTGGCAGCGCTTCGGCATTTGCGCTTATGGAAAGCGGACTGTTTTCGGAAATAGTGCTTATTGACAATAACAAAGAAAAGGCGGAGGGCGAAGCGCTCGATATCAGCCACGGACTTCCGTTTGCAAAGCCCGTACAGCTCTACGCAGGCGATTATGCCGATATATCCGACGCGGCAATCATTGTTGTAACCGCAGGCGCAGGGCAGAAGCCCGGCGAAACAAGGCTTGACCTTGTTAAGAAAAATGTTGCGATTTTCAAATCCGTTATTCCCGAAATTACAAAGTATAACCGCGACGGTATTTTGCTTGTGGTTGCAAATCCCGTTGATATCCTGACTTATGCAGCGGCAAAAATCAGCGGCTTTACGAGCAACAGAGTTTTCGGCAGCGGAACGGTGCTTGATACCGCAAGGCTTAAATATCTGCTTGGCGACCATCTCGGCGTTGACCCGCGCAGTATTCACGCGTTCATTATCGGCGAGCACGGCGACAGCGAGATTGCGGCTTGGAGCAGCGCAAATGTGTCAGGCATTCCGCTTCACAATTTCTGCGAAATGAGAGGACATTTTAACCACAACAAAGCAATGCACGAAATCGCTGACGGAGTTAAAAACAGCGCCTATGAGATTATTGAGAAAAAGGGTGCAACCTATTACGGAATTGCTATGAGCGTTAAGCGAATCTGCGAAGCAATAGTTCGCGATGAAAAATCAATTCTTCCCGTTTCAAGTATTCAGAAGGGCAATTACGGCATTAACGATATCGCTCTTTCAATGCCTGCAATCGTCGGCAAACACGGTGTTGAAGCCCTTGTTCCTATTGAACTGAACCAAAAGGAGCAGGAGGATTTGCAGAAATCTGCCGCAACGCTCAAAAAGGTTGTTGATGAAGTGCTTAGCGATTTTAATTAATAAAAAATAACCACCGTTTCTAACGGTGGTTATTATTATGCGGTGGTTATTATTATGATTCGTTTACCAATTTGCCCGTAATATGCTCAATCTCTATTTCAAGGCACTGTACGTTTTGCAGATATTTGTTGATTTCGCGCTCGATATATTCCTCGTCGTCGGTGAATTTATAGCATAGGTTGCGACAGATTTCGATAGCCTTTTCCTCGTTTTCAATGAGCTTTATTCTGCCGAAAACAACAACGCTCTTTACGTTAAGCGCCCACTCGCCCTCGTTGCGATAGCCCGTATCAAACACTGTGTAGCAAACCTTGTTGCAGCGCTTTATGGCGTCGATTTTGTGCCCTTCTTTAGCGCCGTGAAAATAGATTTTGTTATCTTTTTCGTCGTAGTAGTGGTTAAGCGGTATGCCGTACGGGTATCCGCCGTCACCGATTACGGACAGAACGCCCCTCGTCTGCTCGCGCAGCACCTTTTTACATTCGTTTTCGCTTATCTGCTGCTTAAATCTTCGCATTTTTCTGAACATATCGCACCTCCTATTAATGCTGATTATAACACAAACACAGCCAAATGTATATATTTTGTTAATCTTGACAAAAAATTTTAAGGGATATATAATAAAATAAATTTTGTAAGGAGGTACGACTATGCAAAATGCCAAAAAGCTTGTGGCACTGTTTTCAGCGCTTTTGTTTGCACTTGTTCTGACCTCCTCGATTCTTTTTGTGGCGGTTGAGTCCGAGCATAACTGTACGGGCAACGACTGTCAGATATGCGAACAGGTGAGTATTTGTCTGCACATTTTTGACAACACCACTCCCGACCCTGAGGTGAATACTCCTGCGATTTTTGCGGGCTTTGCCGTTGTACTTTGCATCGGCTTTGAAATAGTATGCAAAAAACTTAATACGCTTGTTGATTTGAAGGTTAAGCTTTCGGATTAGACTGAAGGTGTAAGGATAATACTGTCTTTTTTACACCAAGGGATTACTATATCCCTTTATTAATGATGTCTGATTCGGAGGTTTATTTTTATGAAAAAGATAATTGCCGTTATTCTGTGCATTATAATGACTATTATAAGCGTAACGCTTACCGCCTGCTCAAACGGCGAGAGCAAAAAGAGCGAGGGCACAGAGGGTGGATTAAAAATTGTAACTACTATTTTCCCGGTATATGACTGGGCAAAGAATATAACAAACGGCACAAATGCCGATATTACGATGCTGCTCGACAGCGGTGCAGATTTGCACAACTATCAGCCGAGCGCCGAGGATATTATAAAGATTTCCGACTGTGATTTATTCATTTATGTCGGCGGCGAGAGCGACGGCTGGGCTGAGGACGCAATTAAAAACAAAACAAATCCCGATATGGTATCCTTAAATCTGCTTGACGCGCTCGGCGACAGCGCAAAGGAAGAAGAACTCGCCGAGGGTATGCAGGCTGAAGAGGAGGAAGAAGAGGAAGGCGAGGAGGAAGCCGAGTACGACGAGCACATCTGGCTTTCCGTCAAAAACGCGGCAGCTCTTGCAAGCGCTATTGAAAAACAGCTCGAAGCCGTTGACGCTGAAAACGCAGAGATTTATAAAGCTAATCTAAACACCTACACACAAAAG
The DNA here is from genome assembly GCA_017450645.1 of Eubacterium sp. Lineage (GTDB taxonomy): Bacteria > Bacillota > Clostridia > Oscillospirales > Acutalibacteraceae > Eubacterium_R. Next base: position 4,169 of record JAFSTE010000026.1, on the reverse strand, counting down.
CTAAGCGCGCTTGACAAAGAGTATCAGAGCGCGGTTGATAACGCGAAGGTTGATACGCTTGTGTTTGGCGACCGTTTTCCGTTCAGGTATCTCGTTGACGACTACAATCTTAAATACTTCGCCGCTTTTATCGGATGCTCGGCGGAAACCGAGGCGAGCTTTGAAACTATCTCGTTTCTTTCAAAAAAGGTCGACGAGCTCGGACTCAACTATGTTATAACGCTCGAGGGCACCGACCATAAAATTGCTCAGACGCTTATAGAAAACACAAAGAGCAAAAACCAAAAAATTATTTCTATGAACTCGATGCAGTCCGTAACCTCTGACGAGGTACAAAACGGCGCGGATTACTTAAGCATTATGCAGGATAATTTAGCGGTGCTTAAGCAGGCGTTAGAAAACTAAAAGGTGGTAAATATGGCGCTTTTAAAATGCGAAAATCTTACCCTCGGCTATGATTCGAGGACGGTCGTATCGGATTTAAATTTTGAAATAAACAGCGGCGACTATCTGTGTATTGTCGGCGAAAACGGCTCGGGCAAATCCACTCTTGTAAAAACTCTGCTGAATCTGCAGCCCCGTATCGGCGGAGATATTATTTACGGCGACGGTTTAAGCCGGAACGAAATCGGTTACCTGCCGCAGCAAACGGTTGTGCAAAGGGATTTTCCCGCGTCGGTGTGGGAGATTGTGCTGTCGGGCAATCTTTCGTCGGGAGGCTTTAAGCCCTTTTACACAAAGGCGGATAAAAATCGCGCCGAAGAAAATATAAGAAAAATGGGAATTGACTCCCTTAAAAAGTGTTGCTACCGCGAGCTTTCGGGCGGTCAGCAGCAGAGGGTGCTGCTGGCGCGTGCGCTTTGCGCTACAAAAAAGCTGTTGCTTCTTGACGAGCCCGTTTCGGGACTTGACCCGAGAGTTACGGCGGAGATGTACGACTTAATAAAAGAACTTAACACTCAGGGCATTACGGTAATAATGATATCTCACGATATTGCAGCGGCGCTTAAGTACGCAAGCCATATTCTGCATATAGGCAGCGATGTTTTTTTCGGCACAAAAGCGGAGTATCTTGACTCCGACGCGGGAAGGGTGTTCGTAGATACAAAAGGGGGCGAAGTCGATGGCTGATATTATTTCAAAAATTCAGATGTACTTTGAATACCCCTTTGTAAAATATGCGCTTATCGCCGGAGTATTGATTGCGCTTTGTTCATCGCTTCTGGGCGTTACGCTGGTACTGAAAAGATTTTCGTTTATAGGCGACGGGCTTTCGCATGTCGCCTTTGGCGCCATGGCTGTAGCGGCGGTCACTAATCTTACTAACCAAATGCTTTTAGTGCTTCCCGTTACTGTTGTTTGCGCTGTGCTGTTGCTTGCCGGCGGTAAAAATCGCAAAATAAAAGGCGATGCCGCAATAGCTATGATTAGCGTGGGTTCGCTTGCTATTGGTTATCTGCTGATGAATCTGTTCCCGACCTCGGGGAATGTTTCGGGCGATGTGTGCACAACGCTTTTCGGCTCGACCTCAATACTTACGCTGTCAAAGCTTGACGTATGGCTTTGCGTAATTCTTTCGATAGTTGTTGTCGGCGTGTTCATAGTATTTTATAACAGAATTTTTGCGGTAACCTTTGACGAGAATTTCGCAAGAGCTACGGGCACGAACGCCTCGGCGTATAACTTTTTGATTGCGGTTATAATCGCGGTTATAATCGTGCTTGCAATGAACCTTGTAGGCTCGCTGCTAATATCCGCGCTTGTGATATTCCCCGCGCTCTCTGCGATGCGAGTGTTTAAAAACTTTAAGGCTGTAACAATCTGTGCGGCGGTATTTTCGGTTATATGTACGCTTATCGGGCTTTTGGTGTCGATACTCACCTCTACGCCCGTCGGCTCTACGATAGTAGGGGTTGATATGATAGGCTTCTTTATATTCTGGATAATCGGAACAGTGTTAAGGAGAAAATAAATGAAAAAGATATTATGTATTATATTAAGTATGCTTGTAATCTGCGCTTCTTTTGCGGGCTGCGGCGGCAAGTCGGAGTCAAAGGATAAGGGCAAAAAAAACGAAACCGCAGAGGTTTCGGATAAGATGCCCACTGTTCTGAACACGGCGGAATACACTCTGTATCAAAACATATTCTTTAATGAAACAGCCGCCGATTACGACGGAACAGCTACAAGCAAGGAGGGCACTTTTGCCACGATTTATGACGCCTACAATGATGTTACAAGGTACTATGTGTGGGGCTATAACGACCAGACAAAGTGCTGCGACTGGCAGTGGGAGCTTAAAATTGACGACACCTCTAATCTGCCGACAAACGGGTCTGAGGTTTTTGTCAAGGGCACATACGAGGTTAACGAAAGCGCACTCGACAGATTCTGGATTATCGACCCCGAAATCACTGTAAAAACAGAGTTTAAGGGCAGGGATTTTGACGTTGATATGAAGTCGATGGACAATACTCTCGAGCGTGTTCAGATTGCAAATATAGTTAATAAAAAGGAAGCCTTTGAGGGTAAAACAATCTGCGGCTACGGCAGAATGCTTAACGAAAACACTCTTGAGGACGCATATTATGACGATTCGTGGACGATAGAGCTTTCGGGTGATTTTGAAGTACCTGCCTTCGGTACTCTCGTTGAAATCGAGGGAACTGTAAAGGACGGCAAAATTGTCGACTGTAAAATATCACCAAATACGCAATACTAAAAACAACCTCGCCTTTTGGCGAGGTTTATTTTTGGGCTGATTTGTTGTTTCAGGCGTCGGAGTTTAAGATATTATAAAGTCCTTCGGTGAAGTCGTGGTAGTGCTTGGGGAAGTTCTGCGAGCCGTTGGCGGATACGGTTTTGTCGCCGTTGAGCTTTGCTTCAAACTCAAACATAGTTCCGTCTAAAACATTTTTCGGGTGCTTGCCGTAAAAGCCGTCCCACGCGGTTATATTGCAGTCGTTTAAGAGTTTTATAAAATCCGCCGCGCTGCAATCGGCGCTTTCTTCAAGGCGCTTTCCCTTTTCGCCGTTATTGTAGGTTAGGGTGTAAAGCGAAACCTTTGCCCTGTCGCCGTCGCAGGTGATTTCGTAAACCTGCGTTACGCGCATACCGCTTTCCTGCAGGGTTACGGTGTCAAACGAGGTTATTTCGTAGGTTTTAGGTCTGTTTATGAATTTCATAAGAATTACGCCCCCGATTATCAGTATTATCAGCGCTGCGGCTGTGATTAATACAATTAGCTTTTTGTTTTTCATTTCAGCCACTCCATACCCGTTTTTTTAAGTATATCATAATGCTTTAAAAATGTAAACACGCCGAAAAATCGACTATATGCGTTGAAATAATCTATAAACTATGTTATCATATACTTAATAAAGTACGGAGGTAGTGCTATGAAAAAACAAAGTAATAATATGAAAAGCCTGGTACAGTTTATTAAGTTCGTGCTGTTTTCGGCATCGGCGGGAATTATCCAGGTGCTTGTTTTTACGCTGTTAAACGAGGTCGTAATTAAGCTTCCGTTTATTCAAAACGCTATGGAAAACAGCGAAACCTTCGCAAAAATTATGACCAACGAGTACGGACCGATTTACCTTATAGCGCTTCTGACGTCGGTACTGTGGAACTTTACCTTTAACCGAAAGTTCACCTTTAAATCGGCGGCGAATATACCTATCGCTATGCTTAAGGTGCTGGGCTTTTACGCGGTGTTTACGCCGATTTCCACCCTGCTTGGCAATTACTTTACCGCTGAGTACGCTAATATCAGCTCGATTAACTACATCGTGCTCGGCTGCACTATGATAGCTAATTTCCTGTCGGAATTCATATACGACAAATTTATTGTATTTAACGATACGGTAAAACCGAAAGAAGAAAAAGAACAGCAGCCCGAAAGGGTGGGCAACTAAGGGATTTAACAGGTTTTGAAATGCTCTTTTCCGCTATAACGGCTTCAAAACAAGGGTTAAGGCGTCAGCCTTAACCCTTGTTTGTTCATTGTTCTAACGAAAAATTGCTATTTCAAAATTGCTTTGCACCTCAAAAATTTAGATTTTTGTGTAACACAAGGCAAAAAGCGCAGGAATAATTTGTTTATTCCGAGCATTTTTAACGCAGTATTACGCGAAAAGATGGTTTTTGAGGCTGTAAAATCCCTTAGT
>JAFSTE010000025.1 GCA_017450645.1 Eubacterium sp. | reverse complement strand
TAAGACATCGCCCTCTCACGGCGAAAACAGGAGTTCGACTCTCCTACGGGTCACCAGTTATTAATCAAACAACAGTGATTAACAGTTACTGTTCATAGTCGGTGTTTATTACGCTGAGGGTCCACCCGTTCCCATCCCGAATACGGTAGTTAAGCTCATGCGTGCCGAAGATACTTGGCGGGCAGCTGCCTGGGAAAATAGGTCGATGCCGACATTTACGTTAACCCACCCAGTAGGGTGGGTTTTCAATTTGTTAAGGAGAGAATATGCGTATTACACATCCTATTGAGCCTTTGTATGACGAAAATTCAAAAATACTGATACTCGGCTCGTTTCCGTCGGTTAAATCAAGGGAGCAGGGCTTCTTTTACGGTCATAATCAAAACCGCTTCTGGCGTGTTATTGCAGGCGTTTTCGGCGCCGAGGTACCCGTTACTATTGACGAGAAAAAGGCGATGCTGCTCAGTAACGGCATAGCCCTTTATGATGTTATTTGCGAGTGCGATATCGAAGGTTCTGCCGACAGCACAATAAAAAATGTCAAGCCCGCCGAGCTTGACAAAATCTTTAAAAATGCGAATATTGAAAAGGTGATTACAAACGGCAAAAAAGCCGACGAGCTTTATAATAAGTACCAGGAGTGCAAGACTGATATAAAAGCAATTTGCCTTCCGTCCACAAGTCCCGCTAATGCTGCGTGGTCGCTTGACAGGTTGATTGAAGAATGGAAAAGCGCTCTTATATAAAAATAACGGGGCAGCTTGTCACTGTCCCGTGTCTATAGCAGAGCAAACAGAAAAACGCTAATCACTTGATTATAAATGGGGTGAAAATCGAGTGCAAACGATTTTACTGAATGCCCTGGAATAGATTATTTAATGTACTTTTTGACCCTGCTGCTAATCACGCACGCAACGGCGATTTTGATTAAATCGGGCAAAATAAACGGTATTACGCACCACGAAAGTATTTTGCCAAGCGCTACAGGCTCTGTCTGTTTTGCATATATAAGCGCAAACCACGCGGTGCCGAAAACGTAGCAAACCAAAACGCCAAGCACCATAGAAACAGCAAGCACTAACAGCTTGTTGCCCCATTTTTCGGTAGCTAAGCCTACAATCAGCGCGGTTAAAACAAAGCCCATAAGGTAGCCGCCCGTCATACCAAAAAGCACGCCTATTCCGCCCTTAAACTGCGCAAAAACGGGAACTCCGAATGCGCCGATTATCAGGTAAATCAATACCGAGGCGACGCCCTTTTTCCAGCCGAAAAGCGCTGCAACAAGGCAAACGGCGAGCGTTTGCAGCGTAACGGGGACGGTAGCTATAGGTATAGAAATCCACGCGCATACCGCTATCAGCGCTGTTGAAAGACCTATGTATGTTAGGTCGAGCGTGCTGAAATTTGTACTTTTATTATCTTTCATATAATAATTCTATACCTCCCATATAATAATTCTATACCTCCGATTTTCGATTGTCAACCAAAACAATGCTTAAGGTTTACAATTAAAATAGTTTGTTAAAAAATCAACGACCTTGCAATTTGCCGGGTCGCTGACTTTTATTTATATAGCCTTAAATGTCTAAATTTGTTCAAGCGCCTGTTCAATGTCGGCAATAATGTCGTCCGCAGCCTCAATACCGCAGGAGAAGCGGATAAGGTCGGGGCTTACGCCGCATTCTGCAAGCTGCTTGTCGTTAAGCTGACGGTGCGTGGTCGAAGCGGGGTGCAGGCAGCAGGTGCGCGCGTCTGCAACATGAGTTACGATAGCCGCAAGTTCGAGGCTGTCCATAAACTTAGTAGCCGCTTCGCGTCCGCCCTGTACGCCGAAGGACACTACGCCGCAGGTGCCGTTTGGCATATACTTTTTAGCGATTTCGTACTGCTCGTTGCCTTCAAGCATAGCGCATTTAACCCAGGTAATTTTGGGGTGCTTACTAAGGTACTGTGCAACTTTTTTAGCGTTTTCGCAGTGGCGAGCCATACGAAGATGAAGCGTTTCAAGACCGACATTAAGCAAGAACGCGTTTTGCGGAGCCTGTACCGAGCCGAGGTCGCGCATAAGCTGTACAACAGCCTTTGTGATGTACGCACCCTCGCCGAAAGAGTCGGTGTAAACTATGCCGTGGTAGCTGTCGTCGGGCGTTGTAAGTCCGGGGAATTTATCGTTTTGAGTCCAGTCGAACTTACCGCTGTCAACGATTGCACCGCCGATTGTTGAAGCGTGACCCTCCATATACTTTGTGGTCGAGTGTGTTACGATATCGCAGCCAAAATCAAACGGTCTGCAGTTAACGGGGGTTGCAAAAGTGTTGTCGATAATAAGCGGAATACCGTTGTCGTGCGCAACCTTTGCGAACACCTCGATGTCCATGACATCAAGGCTCGGGTTAGATACAGTTTCACCGAAAATTGCCTTTGTGTTCGGCTGGATAGCCGCCTGAATTTCCTCAGCGGTAGCAAGGGGAGAAACAAAGGTAAAGTCGATGCCGAGCTTCTTCATAGTAACATTAAACAGGTTGAAGGTGCCGCCGTAAATTGCGGACGAGGATACGATATGGTCGCCTGCCTGCGCGATGTTGAATATCGCATAAAAGTTAGCAGCCTGACCTGAGCCCGTAAGCATACCCGCAACGCCGCCTTCAAGCGCAGCGATTTTAGCTGCCGCGTGGTCGCAGGTCGGATTCTGGAGCCTTGAGTAAAAGTAGCCTGACGCCTTAAGGTCGAACAGGTCGCCCATTGCTTCGGACGACTCGTATTTAAAGGTCGTCGACTGAACAATCGGGATTACCCTTGGCTCACCGTTTTTTGGCTTGTATGCACCCTGCACACAAATGGTATCAATTTTCATTTATAAAGTCCTCCTAAGGAATAGTTTAAAATTCAGTTCTGAGTCTGTCGTACTCTTTGTCGGTAATCGAAATCATACTGCCGTGGCGCGGAGTGAGCTTACTGAGTTCGGCGGAAAGTGCCGAGTCGTAGTACTCCATAACCGACTTGCCGTTTTTTATAAGCTCAATCGAAGCGGCGAGGTCTTTGCCGAAATTGAACGCGGCGAAGGTGCCCGCAGCGCCGTAACGGTCCGCGATAAAGATGTAGTCGCCGTCAGCCTCTTTGTAGACCTGGCAGCCCTCGAGCCCTTCTGACTTGCCGTCGTTAAATGAGGTGTCGAGAACGAGAAAGTCAGTGCTGTATTCGCCCGTAAGGCTATCTGCAGAGGTAACGCAGATTGTCGCAGCGTCCTCGTCCTTGAAGAACATATAGTACTTGCCGCCGAATTCGGTAATGTCGGCGTCGATAGCGTCCTTGCCGGTGTTCGGGTCAAACAGTAAGCGCGGACGCGAATAGTGGCTCTGGTCAAGCAAATCGTCGGTGTAGCTGTAGTAGATTACAGTGCCGTTGTCATCGCCGTTGGTATACAGCGACAGATAAACCATATACTTCTGTTCATCCTTGTCCCAGATAACCTGAGGCGCCCAGCATCTGCCAATCCAGGTGTTGGTGAGGGTTGCCATATCAATAATGGTTTCGTCCGTCCAGTTAACCAAATCCTTTGAACGCCAGATAACCATAGTATTGCTGTTGCCCCACCAAGAATTACCCGAAGCGTCCATATCGGTAGCGATAAGGTAGTAGTAATCGTCCTGACCCTTAAAGATATACGGGTCGCGGCAGCAAAGCGTGCCCTCTGTCTGAGTTATAACCTCTTTGCCGTCATTTACCGTCTTAAAGGTGTTGCCGCCGTTAGAGGTCGCAAAGTGAATACGCTGCTCCTTTTTACTATTGCCTGTAAAGTACGCAAACAGGTACTTTGCGTTGCTGTCATTATCGTTATCTAAAACTACTGTTGTACATGAGCGTGCAGGGATACAAACCGCCTCCGTTGTTGAGCCTTCCTGATAAAGCTCTAAATTTCTGTTTTCGTCTGTAACATATGTCTTAAAGTTTGCATAGTCGGAGCTTGCAAACGATGTGTATTCGATAGTGTCGGAATTGTTAATGTAAACTACAGCAACAGTTCCGTCGGGGTTGAGGTAAGCCGACTCTTCGATATAGTTGTTTTTATCGTAGCCGGTGTTGCCGTAGCCGTCGTCCCACTCGTAGATGTTTTCGCTGTCGGTGTGAAGGTTGCTGCCGAAAGCAGAACCGGTTTCTACCTTTATTCTCTTAGCGCCCTCGCGGATAAACTTAGAGTAGTTGCCGAGACACCAGAGCCTTTTAGCTGTTTCGTATTCGTGGGTTCCGTCGGTTACATATACAAGCGCGTCGGTGTAAATACCCTTAGCGCAGGCTGTCCACCAATCCCACTCGGTAGCGTTAAGGATAGTCATATCCTGGTAGATAATATCCGCCATCGCAAGACCGTAGTCGATTGTTGTACCGTTAGTTGAGCCGCCCTCCGACTGAATGTGACCGATTACACCCGACGAGTAGTCGTTGTACATCTGGCAGTACTCAGAGCACTTGATGTTCTTAATGCTGCTGAAATAGCTGTTAGACATAAAGTTATTCATAACAGCGTATCTGTCGTTTGTACTTGCCCAGTATGAGTGAGTGTCAAGGGTGTCAACATAACCTCTGATGTTGCCGTTATCCTTGCCCCAGCCGCCTGTGACTGTGCCCCAGATATTTTTCTTTGTTTCGTTATTAAAGAAATAATTCATAAACGGCTCGAACATCCAGCTGTGGTTAAGCTGAGCGCATTCCCAGACCGCGATTTCGGTCTTTCTGCCGTTTGTGCCGAGAACGCTGTCGTCCCTGATTGACGGAACGAAATAGTTGTTGTAGAAATTCCTTGCGTCCTCGTTTACCCAGTGACAGCCCTCCTGTCCGCTTGAGATGGAACCGTCGCCGTTGTACCATCCCGTCCATCCCCACTCGGGCTCGTTAATCGGCGAAAGCTCGGTTACATTGTAGCCCTCGTCGATAAAGTGCTTAGCGCAGGTGATGTAGAAGTTTGTAAAGTCCTGATAGTGACTGCTGTCAAGGTTTGTCGGCACGTCCTCGCCGTCCGCAACAGGCGAGCCGTAGGACTTGCCGTTTAATGTCATAGATACAGGCGCGGAGTTCGAGAAAAGCTCGACCTTTACATCGGGGCAGTATCTGTTAGCCCAGTAGAGGGCTTTTTGCTGACCCTCGTCGGTGTCCCAGTTATATGTGCCGTCGGAGTTAAGGAAGCAGTATGTCCTCGTTCCGCGGTTATAAAGCGCACTGTCGTCCTGTGAGCCTGCGCCGAGGTTGTAGCGGTAGATGTTAAGACCGATACCGCCGCTTCTCGAATAAAGCAGTCGAAGTATTTCGTCGCAGTTTCCCCAGGTGCCGACATCCTGACTCCACCAGCATCCCGAAGCGCCCCAGCCCTCGATAGTTTGATAGGTGGTGCTTGTGTCAATCGTGGTTTCGCGGTTGGTAGTCGCGATTTGTGCAAGGTTAGTTTTTATATGCGCCAGGTCGCGGCCGTTAATATATCCGTCGTGGTTTACATCTACAATGCCGCTGTAGTTCTCGTGTTCAAAAGCGGGCTCGTTGTCGTGCGTAATAGCGCCTTCAAAGTTAAACAGCGGTTCGATTGCGGAATACTCGAAATTGTTCTTTCCGCAGCGCCCGCAGCGGTAAACGAAGCTGCCGCCGTCAGTGCCCGTACACTCATAAATGTGGCCGAGCGCGGGTACATAGTTGGATTTAAGCTCATCGGTGTCGCAGTAAATACAACCGTAGCGGTCATAACCCTGATCGGTGCAGGTAGGCGCGATTGTTTCGCTGCCGTAAACATGGTCGTCCGTCAGGCAGTAGTAATGCCAGTCGTAAGCCCTTTTGCTCTTGTAAGCCTTGCGGTTTTGCAATACATAGTCATAGGTCGTGGTGCGCTGACCTGCAAGGCTGAAAAATCTTGCATATCCGCCCTTGCCGTTGCCAAACGCGTCGTCGCCGAATTGAACATCGGGGTTAAATATTTTAACATAGTTAAAGTTTGTGCCCCAGAACGCATGGTCGTCAACCTTTGTGGTGTTTTCAGGTATGTCGAGCCAGTAGGTCGTGCCGGTGCAAAGGTTAAACGCGTGATGGTGAATGTGAAGCGGGGTGCTGCTTTCGGTAAAACGAACTGTGTCGATGCTTGTACACTCCGAAAATGCGTAATCCCAGATTTCCGCAAGCGGGCTGTCAAACCAAACGCTTGTAAGGCTTGAGCAAACGCCGAACGCGCCCCATCCGATTGATGCAACGTTTTTAAAGTCAACGCTTGTGAGGTTTGAACAATGTTCAAACGCCGAGGTGTCGATGGTGACCTTGCCGTCGGTGTTTGCAAACGATACGGTTTCGATAGCGCCTTTGTAGTCCGCCCAAGGTACGCTGTTCATATCGCCCGATCCCGTAAAGGTCATCGCGAGTGTGTCAGTGTCAAAGCTGTATGTAAGATTTGTGCTTGAATATGTATTGGCGGAGCAAGTGCCGCTCAGCGCACTCGTCGGCACAATGTTTACACCGTCAAGCGAAAGCGAGGAGTTGTCCGACACAATAGCGCAAAGCGAGGAACAGCCCTCAAAGGTGTCGCTTGCAAAGCCCGTAAATTTGCTGCCCATCTTAACCAAACGCAGTGATGAGCAGTTTTTAAAAAAGCCTGCGGGCAGCGCGCCTTCAGTCCACCAGCGCTCGCCGAGATACGCGCTTTTAAGCGACGTACAGCCGCTGAATACATTGTCGTACATCCAGTTGAAACGGCTTGAAAGCGATATGTGTTCCAGCGCCGTGCAGTTTTCAAACGCGTTATTGCCAAGCGTGTCAATCTCGCCGAAATCGACCTCGGTGCAGCTTGTGCAGTCCGCAAATGCGTATGCACTTACGTTTACAACGCCCGACTCGATAACAATTTTTTTGATGTCGGTGCGCATATCGTACCAGTCGGGGCGCGAGGCGCCGTTGTTTACAAAGTCGCTCATTCGCGCTTCGCCGCTGCCGCTGCCTTTTGAAATGGTCATAGTACCGTTTGAAGCAAGCGACCACTGTACGTTGCTGCCGCACGAGCCCGAGCCCGTAGCCGCAAACGCAGCTGTTGATACCGATAAACTTGCTATCAGCATCATTATTGCCAATAATATAGATATAGATTTTTTCATTTTACTCCATCCGTTTATCACTTGTTTTTGTCGTAGATTATCCGTAGTCCGTCAATCAGAAGATTGTCGTCAATAATTACATCTTTTTTGCAGTTCTTGCCAATCTGCCTGCCGAGTCCGCCCGTAATAACAACCGTAGCTTTTTCGCCAAGCTCCTCCTCAAACCTGTCAACCAGACCGTCGAGCATACACGCCGTTCCTATAAGCGCGCCCGATTTCATACTGTCTGCCGAGTTTGTGCCGATAACCTTTTTCGGCGGGGTCAGGTCAATCTGCGGCAGCAGCGCTGTACCGGACGAAAGCGTGTTGATTGTCGTCTTAACGCCACCTGTTATGATTGCGCCGAGGAAGTCGCCGTTTTTGCCGATTACCGAGCCTGTTGTTGCCGTTCCCAAGTCAAAAATAATTATGGGAAGCGGATATTTTTCTTTTGCGGCAACTGCGCCCGCAACCATATCCGCGCCGACTTCCGACGGGTCGTCGGTTTTAATGCTGAGTCCTGTTTTAATACCCGGTGCCACTATCATAGCGTCCTGCTCGGTTGCGAGCTTAACCGCTCTCCTCAGCGTCTGTACCAGCGCGGGCACAACGCTTGAAATAATAGCGCCGTCGATTTTATCACATTTATGTATAGTCAAAAACGCCTGCAGCTTAATTGCATATTCTGCGTCCGTTTCGTAAATATTTGTTGCAAATCTGCCCGACACCACAATCTCTTTTCCGTCCATTACGCCGAGAACGATGTTTGTGTTGCCGACATCTATAGCAAGAAGCATAGCCTTCACCTCTTAAGTCATAATATCCTAACTTATATAATAACATATATCTTTAAAATATAAAAGCATTTTTTAATAATAATTTAAAACCATATATAATGCCTTAAGTTAACTTGCATTGATAGGGCAAATATGGTATAATATTTGGCAACGAATTTTTGAGGTGATGTTATGAGTATTAAAGCGCTGATATTTGACTTCGACGGAACTATCTGCGATACGGGTGAAGGTATCAAAAAAAGTGCTAAATACGCTCTTGATTCTTACGGTATTGAGAGCGAGGAGTGGCAGGAGCTCGACTACTTTATCGGCCCTCCGCTGCTTGTAACATTTCAGGAGAGGTTTAATAAAACCCCTACCGAAGCGGACGAGCTTGTTAAAAAATTCCGCGTTAGATACCGCGAAACGGGTCTGTTTGAAAGCAGGCTTTACGACGGTATTGAAACTCTGCTTACGAACCTAAAAAATGACGGCATTAAGCTCGGAATAGCTTCCTCAAAGCCGCAGGAGTTTATCGAAAAGCTGCTTGAGCGCTTTGATATTATTGATAAATTTGACTGCGTTTGCGGCGTTAGCTTTAAGGCTGACTGCGAGGCTAAAAGCAGTATTATATCCCGCTGTGTAAACGACCTCGGCGTAGCTAAAAACGAGGTTCTTATGGTCGGCGACCGCTCGTTTGATGTTGACGGGGCGCGTGAAAATATGCTTAAAACCATAGGCGTTTTGTGGGGCTACGGCAGCAGGATTGAGCTTGTGCAGGAGGGCGCTGAATTTATCGCTGAAAAACCCGGCGATATCGAAGCGATTGCCCTTGATTTATATGAGAGAACGGATAATGTAACGGGTATTTTCAGCGGTAATGTGCTTGTTATGCACCACGACGATGTAACCCTTTGTAACGGCGCGGCTGCTAAGCGCGAGTGCGTTGACCACCCGGGCGGCGTTGCGGTTATAGGTCTTACGGATGATAACGAGGTGCTGCTCGTTCGCCAGTTCAGGTATCCGTATAAAGAGGTTATTTACGAAATTCCCGCAGGCAAGCTTGAAAGGGAAGAGGACCCGCTCGAAGCAGGTAAGCGCGAATTTAAAGAGGAGTGCGGCGCAGTCGCTGACGAGTATTTTTCGCTTGGCGAGCTGTATCCCTCGCCGGGATATACTAACGAAATTATAAGGCTTTTCGGCGCAACGGGGCTGCATTTTGAGGAGCAGGAGCTTGATGACGACGAGTTCTTACAGGTAGTAAGAATGCCGATTGACGAATTACTCGACAGAGTGATGTCCGGCGAAATCAAGGACGCTAAAACCGTAGCCGCAGCGCTAAAGCTTGCAAGAAGAAACACCCTATGATTTATCTTGATAACAGTGCCACTACCCCCGTTGACAAGGCGGTATGTGATAAAATTTACGAAATGCTGAGCGTTAATTTCGGCAATCCCTCGTCGTTTCATAAGGCGGGGCTTAACGCTAATACGGAGCTTAAAAATGCGCGCCAGAGCTTAGCTAACGCTCTGTCGTGCGAAGCGGAGGAGATTTACTTTACCTCCGGCGGAACAGAGGCTAATAACCTTGCAATTTTAGGCGCGGCTGAGGCTAATAAGCGCCGCGGCAAGCGGATTGTAACTACCGCAATCGAGCACGAGAGCGTGCTGCAAAGCATTAACGAGCTCGAAAAACAGGGCTTCGAGGTTGTACGCCTTATGCCCGACAGTAAGGGCAATATCACCAAGGCTCAGATTGCCGACGCAATTAACGGCGACACGATTTTAGTGTCGATAATGTATGTTAATAATGAGGTCGGCTCGGTGCTGCCCGTTGACTTTATAAAAAAGGTGGTTAAAAGGGCGAACGCCCCCGCTTTAATCCATATCGACTGCGTTCAGGCGTTCGGTAAAATTCCCGTTAAGCCCGCTAAGCTCGGCGCGGATTTGGTAACGGTTACCGCGCACAAAATCGGCGGACCCAAGGGCGTCGGCGCGCTCTATGTTAAAAAAGGCGTTCGTATTCTGCCACGCACCTTCGGCGGCGAGCAGGAAAAACGCCTGCGCCCCGGTACTCAGGCTATGCCGCTTATCGCCGGCTTCGGTACCGCATGCGAGGGGATAACGGACCTTGACGCTCAAAGCGAGCGTATGCACGCGCTTTGCACCTACGCTAAGGACGAGCTTTGTAAAATCGACGGCGTGCTGCTTAACAGCGGCTCCGACGCAAGCGATTATATTATTAACTTTTATGTGCCCGTCTTTATGACGAGCCAGACGGTGGTTCAGCACCTTTCGTCAAAATACGATATTTGTATCAGTAACGGCTCGGCGTGCGCCAAGGGTAAAAAAAGCCATGTGCTTACGGCTATGCGCCTGCCCGATAAGGTTATCGAGCGCAGCGTTCGTGTGTCGTTTTCAAAACACACGACTAAGGAAGAGATTGACGCGCTTATTAAAGCGATACGCGAAACCGTAGCCGACTACGCAAAATAACTACCCTTCTCCCCGAGGGGAAGCCAAATGTGTAAAGGATTTTATTGTAATGAAAGAAATTATACTTATTAAAAACGGTGAGCTTGTGCTTAAAGGGCTTAACCGCAACACCTTTGAGGACATACTCATTAAAAATATGCGTAAATCGCTTAAGGATTTGGGCGAGTTTACATTTACAAAAAGTCAGTCAACTATTATGATTGAGAGTGCCGAGGACATTGACCTCGACGACGCAGTGGACAGGCTTAAAAGAGTGTTCGGTATTGCGGCGCTGTCACGCGCGGCGGTCGCAAAAAAGGATATGGACGACATTATGAATGTCAGCCGCGAATATCTTGAGGACGAGCTGAGCCTTGCAAAAACCTTTAAGGTAGAGGCTAAGCGCAGCGACAAAAAGTTCCCGCTTAAATCGCCCGAAATCGCGAGAGAGCTCGGCGGATTTTTGCTGTCTAAATTCAATCACCTTAAGGTCGATGTTCATAACCCCGATGTTACCGTAACTGTCGAAATCAGAGACAACTACGCGTTTATCAGGGGCAACAATATCCGCGGCGCAGGCGGTATGCCCGTCGGAACGAGCGGCAGAGCGGCTGTGCTTATCAGCGGCGGTATCGACTCGCCCGTAGCGGCGTATATGATGGCTAAAAGGGGAGTGGAGCTTGTATCGGTTCACTTTGCTTCGCCGCCTTACACTACCGAGCTAGCCGAGGAAAAGGTTATGGAGCTTTTGCACAGGGTCGCAAGGTACTCCGGACCGATTACAACATATGTTGTTAAGTTTACCGAAATTCAGGAGCAGATTAGAAACAACTGCCCCGAGGAATTTTTTACAATAATTATGCGCAGATATATGATGCGTATAAGCGAAATTATCGCCCGCCATCAAAACTGTTCGGCGCTTATTACGGGCGAGAGCGTGGGCCAGGTCGCAAGCCAGACTATGTACGCGCTTGCCTGCACCGACGCGGTGTGCAATATGCCCGTATTCAGACCGTGTATCGGTATGGATAAAAACGAGATTGTCATACTTTCGAGAAAGATTGACACCTTTGACACATCAATTCTGCCTTATGAGGACTGCTGTACGGTGTTTACACCTAAGCACCCGAAAACAAGACCGCAGCTTGCAGCGGTAGAGGAGGCGGAATCCGCGCTCGACAGAGATGCGCTAATTCAGAGAGCGGTAGACAGCGCACGAAAAACGGTTATAAAGTAGTGATTTAATGGGAAACGAAAATTTTGACTTTAACGAGCTTGAAGAGATACTCAAAAGAGTAAGAGAAAACGGCGCGCAGGAGGAAGAGTCAAATACCGACGAGCTTTTACCTCCCGAGCCTTTGGCACCGCCCGAAATTAACGAGCCCGAAATCGACGAGGACGAGCTTGAATGGCACGACGAAAACGAGCAGGCTTCAAAAATCTCAAAGCCCGATAAAGAGGTTATAAAAATTAATTTTAAGACAAGGCTTGTGCCGAAGCTCAAAGTCTTTGCAAAAAAGGTTTTTACAAGACAGCTTCTTATCGCTATCGGAGCGGCGCTTGTAATTGCGGGGCTTGCTTTTGGCGGCGTTAAGCTGTACGAGTACTCGAAGGTGGCGTACCTTAAGCCCTATGTCGAAAAGTACGGTATCGAATACCCCGAGGGTATTTTAGAAGAGTTTTGCGACGACTACGGCCGCGACCAAAGCACAGCGGGTAAGCTCATTATTGAGGACACCTCGACCGACTTGCTCGTTACGGGTAACCCCGAAAAGACTAAGGCTGTTCTTGAAAACGGCAGCACTGTCCTTAAAGAGCAACACCTAAGGTCAATCGCGCTTGACGGCGTTGATTTAGAGAGCTTTTATTCGAGCCCGGACAAGTTCGTGACCTCGAGCCAGAAGGTAGTATTTAAAACCCTTTTCGGCGAGGAAGAGTACCAGGTCGTTGCAGTATACTTCGCGAACACTAATCCTGAAAACGATAACGGCTATGTGTTCCCCTACAACGCCTGGGGCAATATGACCGAACGCAGCTTTAAGTCGTATATCGACAGGGTTAAGACGCGCAGCCTGTTTTATACGGGGGTTGAAATGCCGTACGACGCGTACTACCTAAGCATTAACACCCCGACTAATACCGAAGAGGATTCGCGCTTTGTTCTGCTTTGTAAAAAGGTGAATAAGGTCGATAGAGTAACTCAGACAAAGCCCAATAAGCGTATCCGTCACACACAGAAATGGTACGACGAGCACGGCGAGGAAAACCCTTACCGCTTAGCTTCCGACTGGTACCCCGAGATATATGTTAAAGGCAACAAAACCGTTAAACTAAGTGAGAGTGATTTTGATTATGAGGCATCTTAAATCATTGTTATCAACAGTAGTTGCGATTATTTTAGTTCTGGCTGCTATCCCGATTGCCACGCCCGCGTCCGATGGGCTGAGAGAAACTACAATCGAGGGCATTTACGGCAAGATTACATCCAACTACAGCTATAACTGCGAGCAGAGCGTTACCATTAAGCCTGCCACCGGCGGCAGAAAGGTTAAGCTGCAGATTTACCTGAAAAGCAAGAATGCCTACCACACAGTAAAGACCTATAACACCAAGAGCGCGTCGCAGGCTAAGATTAATCTTGTCTTTCCTAAAAAGTGGCGCCGCCGTCGTACGGGTAACTGGCGACTGGTTGTTCAAAAGTCCGACACCGCGCGCGGAGCTGTTAAAAAGATTAAGCTTAATTCTATAAACATCTATAAAAAGAAACCCATTAAGCTTAAGTCAAAATCCGTGTGTATCTACTGTATCGAGGACGATGTTATAGTCTACGGTAAGCGCGTGCACGAGCGCCGCAAAAACGCGAGCACGACTAAGGTTATGACTTCTATCGTACTGCTCGAAAGCGACGATCTTTACGAAAATACCCGTATTTCACGCAAGGCGGCTAACACGTCGTACGGTAATATTTATATGAAAGCCGGCGATGTTTATCGTAATATCGACCTGCTTTACGCGCTTATGCTTAAGTCCTCTAATGACTCCGCAACCGCTATAGCGGAGGGCGTTTCGGGCTCTGTAGAAAACTTTGCAAAGGCTATGAACACTAAAGCCAGAGAGCTCGGACTCGAGGATAGCCACTTTGTAACGCCTCACGGTCTTGACGCAAAGCACCATTATTCAAGCGCGTACGACCTGTGCAAAATGATGGCGTACATATACCCGAATAACGCCACCTTCCGCCGCGTTATCGCAAGGAAAAAATACGCCTTTTCATCAAAAAGATATAACGAAAAAAGAATTGTAAGCACGACCGACGCCCTTAAGTCAAAGTATAAATATCACAAGGGCGGAAAGACCGGCTTTACGAGCGGGGCGGGCTACTGCTTTACCTCGGTTTATGTAAAGCGCGGCAAAACATATACTGTCGCAATCCTCGGCGCTAAAAAGATGAGCGGCCGCTGGAGCGATATGAAAAAGCTTTATCATTACATAAATTCATACGCTAATACAAGCTATTAATTATAGCTCGCGGCGTAGCCACCCGATTAAAAACAAGAAGGTTTTGAAATGAAGTTTAAGCAAAAAATGCTTTTTGTGCTTGCTTTATCGATTATAGTTTCTGCACTTGCGCTTCCCGTAAGCGTGAGTGCTTCGGCTTTTGTAAGCACTATTAACGCCTTTGAATACAAAGGCTATTCAATCCCGTCCTACGACGGTGACATATCCGAGGTTATTAACTCTAATAAGCCTAAGTTTACTGACAGCGAGCTTAACCAGAATATTTACGAAAGCTACGGCGCCCTTGACTCGAAGGGTAGGGTTACGACCTGCAGCGCGAATATTGACAAGAGCCTTATGCCTACCGAGCCGCGCGGCAGCATCAGCTCCGTTTATCCGACGGGCTGGGTGCAGGCGAAGTACGATTTTATCAGCGGTAAGTACCTATATAACCGTTCGCACCTTATCGGCTTTCAGCTGACGGGCGAAAACGCGAATAAAAAGAACCTTATGACCGGTACCCGCACCTTTAACGCTACGGGTATGCTCGAGTACGAAAACGAGGTTGCCTCTTATGTCAGAAGTAACGATAAAAATAATGTGCTTTATCGCGTAACCCCTGTTTTCGGCGGCGATAACCTGCTCGCCTGGGGAGTGATTATGGAGGGTGAGAGCGTTGACGATAAGGGTAAAAGCGTTTGCTTTTGCGTGTTCGTCTATAATGTCGAGGAAGGTGTGAGCATCGACTACTCAACCGGCGAAAGCACCGAGACGGGTAATGCGACGGATATTTCAGGCGCGTATCTTTACCTTGAAAAGTTAAAGTATGTCTACTGCGGCAAGGCGCGCAAGCCCGCAGTGTCCGTTACCTTAAACGGCAAAAAGCTTACGCAGGGCAGGGACTTCACCGTAACCTATTCAAAAAATATTAAGGTCGGTAAGGCTGTTGCTAAGGTTAAGGGTAAAGGCGCATACAGCGGCACGCTTACTAAGAATTTTAAGATTATCCCCAAAACCACGAGTATCTCAAAGCTTACAAAAAAGAAAAAAGCCGTTTTTGTAAAATGGCGTAAGCAGAGCGTTCAGACAAGCGGCTACCAGATTCGTTTTTCAACAAGCAGTAAGTTTAAAAACACTTCGACTATAACGATTAAAAGTAATAAAACCACCTCGCGTACGATTAAGCGCCTTAAATCAAATAGGCGTTACTATGTTAAGGTGCGTACCTATAAAACCGTAAACTCAAAGCGCTATTACTCAAACTGGTCAAAATCCAAAAGCGTTGTTACAAAATAACTGAATACTGAAAACTAAAAAAGACGGCAAAAGCCGTCTTTTTCTTATTTAAGGAATTTAATCATTTCGAGTGCTGCGCCGATGTCGCCGTCAACCTTGATTTTGCCGAGCGTAAACGCAAGAACCGGGTCGAGCTTACCGTCGATGAGCTTAAGGAAATTGGTAGCGTTCATAGTAAGAATCGCGTCTCTGTCGTAATATTCGTAAGGCTCAACATGAACCTCGCCGTCCTTAATCTCGATGTAAAAAATGCCCTCAGCGGTCTTGCCCTGGATGTTAATCTGGAATGCTTTTGTGCCCACAACGGACGAAACATCTACATCGCAAAACCTGTTTCTCGCAGCTTCAACAACCTGTTCGTATGAAAGTGCCATAGCCGTTACCTCCTAATATATAAATTACTTATATATAATAACATATTATATATGCGGTTTCAAGTTAAATATGCCTACAATAATAGACAAACGCCGACTAAAAAGTCAACAATAACGACACTATTTTGTGAAATCCGCTTAAAAGTTACAAAATTGTTACAAAATGCTTGTTAAAATATGCTATAGATTACAAAATGTAGTTTTTGCTATAATGTCAGCCGTCGGAAAAAGAAAACAGGTTCAAAACTAATGAACTACAAACCCCAGACGGTGCAAAGGATTAGTTACAGCACCGAGTAAGGAAAGGAAACATTATGCAAAAGAAAAAACCCCTGCTTATAATTCCGATTGTTATAGTGCTTACAATCATATTCAGCATATTAACCCCGCTGGCTGTTTATGCGGCTGACGACGGATACACGCCGAGACTTACGGCTCCTAATTCGTCAATCCCGTATTATTCAACCAAGCTCAACAGGTACCATCAGACAGGTACACCTATGCCGAACTGCGTAGCATACGCATACGGCAGAATTTACGAGATGAACGGCGAAGCTCCGCTTCTCACTCACGGCAGCGCAGGCGACTGGTACGGTATGAACAAGCGCGGCGGCTACTATCCTTACGGCCAAGAGCCTAAGGTTGGCGCGGTTGCTTGCTGGAGCGGTCATGTTGCTATAGTTGAAAAGGTACATAAGGACGGTAGTATTACTATCTCCGAGTCGCATTGGGGCGGCACATACTTCGATGTAAAGACATATTCTACACCGCATTCCCATTACGGCCAGACCTTCCAGGGATACATTTACGCATACAATAACGGTATTACCAAAGCACTAAGGCACAAATTGTTAAACGCGAAGAAGGAAAAGAATACTCAGTATAAGCAGGAAGTTAACACTGCCTCAGATGCAGTAGATGAGTTTTCCATCGTGAATATTGACAAGGATGTAGAAATTAAATCCAAAGAGCTTACTCAGTTCGAGGAGCTTGTGCAATAAAAAGAGCCCGCAAGGGCTCTTTTCTAATTATGAATTAATGGCGGGACACCCGCACCTGATTATAAAATGGGTGAGGCGAAGCCTATCCTTAATTTTTAATTCTCAACTCTCAATAAATAAAAAAGAGCCCCGCAGGGCTCTTTTCTTATCTCTCCCAGTTTCTGGAGCGCTCTACTGCGCGCTTCCAGTCGGAATACTTCTTGTTTCTTACATCGGACGGCATTGACGGAACAAAAATCTTATCTACCTTTCTGTTCTCCTCGATTTCCTTAGTGTCCTTCCAAACGCCGGTTGCAAGTCCTGCGAGGTACGCAGCGCCGAGAGCTGTAGCCTCGCGGTTAACGGGACGGTTTACATTACATCCTGTCATATCTGCCTGCATCTGCATCATAATATCCGATACCGAAGCGCCGCCGTCAACACGAAGGTCCTTAAGCATAATCTCGCTGTCGCTCATCATAGCTTCGAGAAGGTCGGTCATCTGATAAGTAATACTCTCGAGTACAGCGCGGCATACATGGCACTTGTTAATCGAGCGTGTAATGCCCACCATAATGCCCCTTGCGTACATATCCCAGTACGGAGCGCCGAGACCCGTGAACGCGGGTACAAGGTAAAGACCGTTTGTGTCGGGTACTTCCTCTGCAAACTCGTCGCACTCTGCAGCGGTGTCGATAAGTTCAAGCTCGTCGCGAAGCCACTTGATAACCGAGCCTGCGTTAAACGCCGAGCCCTCGAGGTCGTATGTAACCTTGCCGTCAAGACCCCACGCAATACCCGAAAGCAGATTAGACTTGCTTTCGATAAGGTCGTCGCCTGTGTTCATAAGCAGGAAGCAGCCCGTACCGTAGGTGTTCTTTGCCTGGCCCTTCTCAAAACAGCCCTGACCGAAAAGTGCGCCGGGCTGGTCGCCGATAGCGCCCGCAATCGGAACGCCTGCAAGCTCCTCGATACCCGTAATTTTATCAACATAACCGTAAACGCAGCTCGAAGGCTTAACCTCGGGCAGCATACACATCGGTATGTCGAGCTTTTCGCAAAGAGTTTTGTCCCAGCAAAGCTTGTCAATATCGAAAAGCATTGTGCGGCAAGCGTTTGAGTAGTCGGTAACATGAGCCTTTCCGCCCGTTAAGTTCCAGATAATCCATGTGTCGATGGTGCCGAACAGCAGCTCGCCGTTCTTAGCTCTTTCGCGTGCGCCTTCAACATTGTCGAGTATCCACTTAATCTTAGTTGCGCTGAAATACGCGTCTATTAAAAGACCTGTAGTCTGCTTAATATACTTTGAAAGGCCGTCCTTTTTGAGCTCCTCGCAGTATTCCGCCGTCCTTCTGCACTGCCAAACAATGGCGTTATAAATGGGCTTGCCCGTTTTTTTATCCCATATAATAGTAGTTTCGCGCTGGTTTGTGATACCTATACCCGCTATGCATTGCGGGTTAACCGAGGTTTTTGTGCCCGACGGGCGCATACAGCCTATCATAGCCTGAATTACGCTGAACAAAATCTCGTTAGGGTCGTGCTCAACCCATCCGTTTTGCGGATAATACTGAGTAAACTCGTTCTGACTTTTAGAAACGATTTCGCCCTGCTTATTGAATACAATCGCTCTCGAACTGGTTGTACCCTGGTCCAGCGCCATTACATATTTATTTTCCATAAACTTTCTCCTTATTCAAATACTTGCTCTGACAAAAAAACAAGGTCAGAAGCATATAATACTCCTAACCTATATTTTACTATTATATTAATAAAGTGTCAACGAATTAAATTAACGAAATTTAATGTATATATTTGGTAATAATCACAAAATTTAGTCAATATTGCTCTCGATGTATGAAACTATGTCCTCTACGGTCTTAATTGACTTAATCGTCTCGTCCGGCACTTCTATAGAATACTGGTCCTCGACATCCATAACGATGTCAATAGCGTCGAGCGAGTCAGCGCCGAGATCGTCGGCAAGACTTGACGTAATCTCGATTTCGTCGGGACTGATTTCGAGGTGCTCGCATAAGATTTCTTTAACTTCGTCAAATATCATAAGTCTTACTCCTTTAAAAAATTGTTGTTATTTAACAACTGTTATGTTATTATCATATTATAAATTTTTTGCAAATTTGTCAATAGATTTTTTTGAGGTGTTTGGTTTGAGCGAAAAAGCATTCGGCTTAATCGGCTGCCCGTTAGGCCATTCAAAAAGCCGCGAAATACATTTAAAACTGCTTGAAGCGGCGAATATAAAGGGCGACTATTCGTATTTTGAAACCCCGCCCGAAGCGCTCGAAAACAGGGTGGAGGAGCTTAAAAGCATTGACGGCTTTAATGTTACTATCCCGCATAAAATCGAGATTATACCGTATCTTGATAAGCTGTCAAAAAAGGCTAAGCTTTTCGGCGCGGTCAATACGGTCGAGAATAAAAAGGATAAATTAATCGGTCATAACACCGACTGCGAGGGGTTTTTGCGCGCGCTTAAAGGCGCAGAAATTGACCTTAAAGGTCGAGTACTCGTGCTCGGCAGCGGCGGCGTTTCGAGGATGTTTGCCTTTGAGAGCGCGCTCGCCGGCGCGGATGTAACAATCGGCGCAAGAAATGTTGACAAGGCGTTGCAACTCAAAAAAGAAATTAAGGAAAAAACTAAAAAAGACTGCCGTATTATCACGCTTTCAACGGCGGGCGAGTACGACCTTATTATTAACGGAACACCCGTCGGAATGTACCCTAATGCAGACGCGTCACCCGTACCGAAAGAGGTGGTGCAGCGCGCGGGCGCAGTGTTCGACGCAGTTTATAACCCTGTCGAAACGCGCTTTATCAGCTTTGCAAAAGAAGCGGGGATAAAGTATTGCAACGGGCTTTCAATGCTCGTGTGGCAGGCAGCCGTAGCCGAGGAAATCTGGAACGGCGTTAAGTTTGACGAGCAGGATGTCGAGCAAATTATTGAAGATATGAGATAACTTAAAATGTAAAATTGAAAATTGAAAATGAAGAATTTTGGTTACTCGCTTCGCTCAAACAATAATTACAATCGTCACGCAGCGACCCTTAATTTTCAATTCTCAATTCATAAAAGGATTAAAACTATGAACAACATCATCCTTTGCGGCTTTATGGGCTCGGGCAAGAGCGTTGTAGGCCGCGAGCTTGCCAAAATTACGGGCAAGCGCTTTATAGATACAGACGAATATATCGAAAAAAAGCAGGGAATACCTATTAAGGCTATCTTTGCCGCGCACGGCGAGGATTTTTTTCGCGACCTTGAATTTGAGGCGTGCAAAGAGGTATCCGAGCTTAAAAACTGCATTATTTCTACCGGCGGCGGCGCGGTGACCTTTGAGCGAAATGTTGAGGTACTAAAGGACGGCGGGCGCATAATTTTTCTCGACGCCGACTTTGAAACGATATGCGACAGAATAGGTAACTCCACCACCCGTCCGCTGTTTCAGGATAAAGAAAAGGCGAGGGCACTTTTTGAGGAGCGCAGACCTAAATATCTCGCCGCGGCGGACTTTACGGTGGACGGCGAAATGTCCGCGCGAAAGGCGGCTTTGACTATCGCCGATATGACCAGATAATGCACAAAAAGTCTAAATACTTGCAAAAATCACGCTATTGTGCTATAATGTCAAAAATTCTAAGTGAAATCTTGTTTAACACATTTTTTAAGAGGTGTTAGGATGAGCGCTAAAACCGCAGAAAAAGAGCTTTCGCACGGCGTTGAGGTGTTCAAAAAGTATAAGAACCTGCTTTTTGAGCTGACGCGTAAAAATGTAAAGCTTAAATATAGAAATTCCTGGCTCGGCATTTTCTGGAGCTTTTTGCAGCCGCTTTTAAATATGACCGTACTTTCGGTTGTATTTGCTGGTATCTTCGGACGTAAGAGTCAGTATATAATCTGTTACCCCGTATTCCTTTTTACAGGTCGTTTGCTGTACGATTTCTTTAACACATCTACTAAGCAGGCTATGACCTCGTTTCGCAGGAACTCGGCTATTATCAAAAAGGTTTATGTACCTAAGTATATGTATCCGCTGTCGAGTATATTCTCGACCTTCGTAACCTTTGCAATATCGCTTACCTGCCTTATCGTAGTGTGGCTGTTCTTTAAGATTACGGGTATCAGCGGCGGTGCAAACCTCGAAATTACCTGGCGCGCTCTGCTGTGCTTTGTACCGATGATTTTAATCCTGCTGTTCTCTACGGGCGTAGGTCTTATTCTCTCGGTGCTTGCGGTGTATTTCAGGGATATCGAGTACATCTGGGATGTACTTACAAGGCTGCTTATGTATATGGTACCTATCCTTTACCCGCTTCAAAGAATCACTACAAGATGGATTATAATAGTTATTAAGATTAATCCGCTTTATTCTATGATAGAGCTGTTCAGACAGTGTGTGCTTTACGGTATCCCGATGAGCTGGAAGCTATTGCTGTACGCGTCGGTTGTATCCGTTGCAACCCTCGGCTTCGGTATCCTCATCTTTAACTGGAAAAGCGACGACCTTATTTATCATCTGTAAAAAAAGCCCTTGGGGCACCCGACATAAATAGGGTTAGGTTTTGGCTTAGTCCTTTTGCCCCTAAAGACACTAAAAAGCGCCTGAATACGCAAGTATGCAGGCGCTTTTGTAATGCCTTTATAACCTAAAATTACTTTGCCAAAACTGCAAAGCACCCAAAAATGAGCAGATTTTTTGTTAGAACAAGGCATAAAATCGGG
>JAFSTE010000024.1 GCA_017450645.1 Eubacterium sp. | reverse complement strand
CTTTCTGTTTCAAATCCAATATTTCTTTTTCGTATTGACTTATATGTATGTAACTTCTTGGCATAAAAAATCCCCCCTGATGTATATTCTACATCAAGGGGGCTCTTTTTTCTATTGTCCATTTTTTACGGACTTGTTCACCAAAGGGAAGGCTTATTATTTTGTCACCAAGTAGTAGATTAACCCGTAAATCACGCTCGTTGCCGTGCCGTAGACTATTACGGGCCCTGCGATTGTAAACATCTGCGCCGCCGTGCCTAAAACATACCCTTCGTGCTGAAACTCAAGTGCCGGCGCAACAACTGCGTTTGCAAAGCCCGTTATAGGTGTTACTGTTCCTAAAGCGCGCCACCATAACTGCACTGTACTTTTCTTATGTACTGTGGTATAATGAACCCGACAAATCGGGATTTGAGGAGTTGAAATAAAATGGTTCTAAAACGATTGCCATATAATCTTACTGTGTGCAAGGTTGCAGCCATTAGCGAAATTGATATGATGTCCGAATTCTTTTTTATAGGTAAAACCGACGAAGAAATATCATTGGTTTGCAAAACGGAAGATACGCCGTCAAAAACAACGAAATGCGAGCACGGCTGGAATGGATTTCGCATTGAAGGTGAATTAGACTTTTCGCTTATCGGAATTCTGTCAAAGCTCTCAACGATACTTGCAGAAGAAAAAATCGGTATCTTTGCCGTATCAACATATAACACAGATTATATTTTAGTGAAAGAAGAACAGTTCGCAAGCGCAATAATTGCCCTGCAAAAGAACGGATACGAAATAGGTTGACAAATTCTGATTTATCGAGTATCAGGTATAACAAAAGCAGGGAGTTTCCTTGCTTTTATTTTGTCACCAAGTAGTAGATTAACCCGTAAATCACGCTTGTTGTGGTGCCGTAGACGATAACGGGACCTGCGATTGTAAACATCTGCGCCGCCGTGCCTAAAACATACCCTTCGTGCTGAAACTCAAGTGCCGGCGCAACAACACTGTTTGCAAAGCCCGTTATAGGTACCATTGTCCCTAAAGCGCGACTCGTTATTTGTTGTTGATAGCATTTTTTAAATGTGTTATACTATAATTACCAAATAATTCAAACTAATTCTGTGGAGAAATAAATATGAAAACTAATAAAAAATCATTAATCATTCTTTGTGTAGCGTTGTTTGTTTCAGCGGTTGTTTTGGTATCGGCAATCTTATGGCTTATTCCTAATGCTAAGTACCGTAATGCAACGGAACTTGAGAAAAGCGGAAGATTTGAAGATGCAGTAGTGCTTTTCGAAAGCCTGAATGGATTTAAGGATTCTGAAGAAAAATGTTTACAGCTTACAGAAAAAATAAATGATGAAAAATACAATAAAGCATTAACGCTTGTTTCGGAAGATAATTTTGATGAAGCAAAAGCTGTTTTTACCGATCTCGGTGAGTATAAAGACAGCAAAAAACAGGCTGAAAACTGTGATGTTTTAAAATCCAAGTACGAAAAATATAACGAAGCGTTATCACTAATAGAGACTGAAAAGTACACCGAAGCAAAGGCGCTGTTTAGTGAGATAAAGGACTACAAAGATAGTGAAAAGCAGATTAAAAACTGCGATAGCTTTATCAAAAACGAAAAGACTTACAAAAAAGCAAAAAACGCTCTTAAAAATGATGAATTCAACGAAGCTATAGATGCGCTCAAAAAACTTAAGGATTACAAGGATTCCGAAAAGCTGCTCAAAAAAGCCGAAAAAGAAAAATCAGAGTGGGGAACCATAGAAAAGATAACAATGTACAGTTTCGGCGTTTTTTCGGAGGAAGATGGTTTTTCAGGCAATCTGTTTGAACTTACACCTGTTGAAAATGCTTCTGGGTATCAAGTTAGAGGTGATTGGGGAAGCGGTGTCAAGACTAAATATTATCTTACTTATCGTACTTCAAATTCGAAGTTTTGTTATGGTGGTCATGATGGACCAAGTGGCTTTTGTTTCAGAGCATATAAAAAGCTGAGCGATGGCGAAATAATTTATGGCAAATGGGTTAGCGTTAAGTTTTCGGATTCAATCAAAAAAAGTGATATGCCATATAGCAAGTGGAACGGCGTTGTAAAGGATTATAACGATTTCAGCATGGAACTGTGGGATAGCGTGGAAATTATAAGTTACTAAACCTAATACACATTTATGTAAATTTATTGTCAACAAAAGGGAGGCGCAGCCTCCCTTTTAGTATAGTTTGAATATATAAATTATGAGCCCGTAAATAACACTCGTTGCCGTGCCATAGACGATAACGGGCCCTGCTATGCTGAACATCTGAGCTGCCGTGCCGAGGACGTAACCCTCATGCTGAAATTCGAGCGCAGGCGCGACTACGGAGTTGCTGAAACCGCTTATCGGCACAATAGTGCCTGCACCTGCGTGTCGTGCGATTTTGTCGTAAACGCCGATGCCCGTTAAAACCGCGGTGATTACAATTATTATCGACGGTACGGCGAGGTTAGTCTGCTTTTGGCTGAGCCCCGCGCTTTGCAGAATAAAGGTCAGTATCTGTGCAAAAAGACAGATTCCGCCGCCGAAAAGAAATGCCTTAATGCAGTTTAAGACAACGGGCGAGTTTGGGCTCGCCTTATCGGTCATTTTTGAATAGTCGCTTTTTGAGATACCCATATTTATACTCCTTGACAAATATTATTATTACTGTATAATTTAATTATAAAATAATAAAAGGTGATATATATGCATCTTATTGAAGTAAGAAATGTTTATAAAATCTATAATCCCGGCGAAAACCAGGTTAACGCGCTTGACGGTGTTTCGCTGACTATTGACGAGGGCGAGTTTGTAGCAATTATCGGTCAGTCCGGCTCGGGCAAGTCAACGCTTATGAATATGCTCGGTCTGCTCGACACCCCTACCGAGGGCGAGTATTATATTAACGGCAAGCTTGTTGACGAGCTTACCGACGACCAGATGAGCGTTATCAGAAATGAGGAGATTGGCTTTATTTTCCAGGGCTTCAACCTCATTTCGTCGCTCACCGCGCTTGAAAATGTGGAGCTTCCGCTTGTTTATCGCGGTATGCACAGGGACGAGAGACGCGAGATTTCCATTGCCGCGCTCAATAAGGTAGGACTCGGCGACAGAACCGACCACCTGCCGACAGCGCTTTCGGGCGGTCAGCAGCAGCGTGTTGCGGTAGCGCGTGCTATTGCTGCTGCACCTCCGGTTATCCTCGCCGACGAGCCAACGGGTAACCTCGACACCCGTTCAACTAAGGATGTTATGAAAATTCTGCACACCCTTAAGGACGAGGGCAGGACGGTTATCGTAATCACCCACGATAACGAGATTGCCGAGGAGGCGGAACGCGTTGTGCGTATCCGCGACGGTAAGATTGTAGAGGACTACATCAACCCAGGCTTTGAAGAGAAGTATGGCAGACGCGCTAAATACGATAATAAAAACCCGATTGACTTGGGCTAAAAGGCTGCATCGCAGCCTTTTTTTAATTATTAATTGTGAACTTCGGGTGGCGCTGCCCACCCTTACCTTGAGCCTTTATTTATCCTTTGGCTTCGTTACAAGCGCTGTTACGAGCGCACTGAGCAGTGCTACGGTTATTCCTCCCGCCATAGCGGTAAACGAGCCCGTGAGCACGCCCATAAAACCCTGCTCTTTAATCGCGTCGCGCACTCCGTTTGCAAGTGTGTTGCCAAACCCTGTCAGCGGTATTGCAGCACCCGCGCCTGCAAAATCGACGAGTTTGTCGTACACCCCGAACGCACCTAATACTACACCCGTACAAACGAAAATTACGAGTATTCGCGCGGGCGTCATTTTTGTAAAGTCAATCAAAAGCTGACCGACTACACAGATAAGCCCGCCGACGATAAACGCCTTAATACACATAAGTAACATAAAAAATCACCTATTGATATTGTTAGCGTCAATAGGTGATTTATTCTTTTTACAATTATGAATTATAAATTATTAATTATGAATTTCGGGTCGCCTCGCGACGATTGTATTTTTGAGCGCCGGTGCGTGTTTGTAGGGCGCGATGAGATTCCCCTGTTAGGGGAAATGTCACCGCAGGTGACAAAAAGGTCTGGCGCCCGCTCCAAGGGCTCAGCGCGCCGCAATATAATCAGGTGTGGACAGCGTCCACCAATAAGCTCATAGCTCAAAGCTCTAAGCTTAAAGCTAATTTAAATAGCCATGCTATTTAATTATTGAAACTCCGTCCATCTCTGCAGGCTGAGGTAATCCCATAACCTTAAGCATTGTCGGTACGATGTCGCAAAGCTTGCCGCCGTCGCGAAGTTCTACATCGCCGCAGTTAATCGCGATAAACGGTACCTCGTTAGTTGTGTGCGCAGTGAACGGTGAGCCGTCGGGCTCTTTCATCTGGTCAGCGTTGCCGTGGTCAGCGGTTACAAAGAGCGTGCCGCCGTTTTCGATAACAGCGTCATACAGTGTGCCAACGCACTCGTCAACAGCTTCTACAGCCTTTACCGCAGCGTCAAATACGCCCGTGTGTCCAACCATATCGCAGTTTGCAAAGTTGATGATTACAACATCATACTTGCCGCTGCGTACAGCCTCGTTAAGCTTTTCGCTTACAAGATAAGCGCTCATTTCGGGCTGCAGGTCGTATGTAGCAACCTTGGGTGAGGGGATAAGTATTCTGTCCTCGCCCTCGTTAACAGCCTCAACGCCGCCGTTAAAGAAGAAGGTTACATGCGCGTACTTCTCGGTTTCGGCAATTCTGAGCTGAGTCATATTATTCTTTGCGAGATACTCGCCAAAGGTGTTTGTAAGCACCTGCGGCTTAAACGCTACATCAACATTAGGCATAGTAGCATCGTACTGAGTCATACAAACATAGTTAACCTTAAAATACTTTCTGTCAAAGCCGTTGAAATCCTCGTCAACGAAGGTGCGTGTAATCTCTCTCGCGCGGTCGGGGCGGAAGTTAAAGAATACAACGCTGTCGCCCTCGCTCACTCTGCCCTCGTCCTTAAGGGTAACGGTCGGCATAATAAACTCGTCGGTGAGGTTCTTGCCGTCGCCGTCAATCGTTTCGTAAGACTCTTTAATAGCTTCAACCGGGTCGTCAGCCTGAATACCCTTGCCGAATACAAAAGCGTCGTAAGCCTTCTGAACTCTGTCCCAGTTGCTGTCACGGTCCATAGCATAGTATCTTCCCGTAACGGTTGCAACCTTGCCCACGCCGATTTCGTTCATCTTGTCGATAGCCTCGGCAACGAAATCCTTGCCCGAGGTAGGCGGAACATCTCTGCCGTCCATAATGCAGTGCAGGTAAACTTTATCCTGACCCATTCTTTTAGCAAGTTCAAGAAGTCCCCAGATGTGCGTATTATGCGAGTGAACGCCGCCGTCGCTCATAAGACCCATAAGGTGCAGTGATTTGCCTGCGTCAATGGATTTTTGTACAGCGTTTGTAAGCGCCTCGTTTTCAAAGAAGTCGCCGTCCTGAATTGACTTGGTAATTCTGGTAAGCTCCTGATACACAACTCTGCCTGCGCCCATATTTGTGTGGCCAACCTCAGAGTTACCCATCTGACCGTCGGGGAGACCTACATTAAGTCCCGAAGCACCGATGTATGTATAGGGGTATTCTTTCATTAATTTGTCAAGGTTCGGCTTTTTTGCAGCGGCAATAGCGTTGCCGTAATCGCTCGGATTGTGACCGAACCCGTCCATAATGCAAAGTACGTTAGTTTTTTTCATAATTAATCCTCCGGATTAGTGGTTGTGGAGGGCTTTGCCCTCTTGCTTTAAGTGTTAAGCGTTAAGCTTAATGTTACTCGTTTCACTCAAACAATTAATTCGGGTGTGGGCAGAGCCCACCAATAAGCTTAAAGCTCATAACTCAAAGCTTAAAACTAAATAGGGCGACACAGTCGCCCTATATTTTATCTGCTTGCAGCCTTTACGATAATTGAGAAGTCCTCAGCCTTGAGAGAAGCGCCGCCGATAAGACCGCCGTCAACATTCTCTTTGTCAAGAAGCTCCTCAGCGTTTTTAGCGTTCATAGAGCCGCCGTACTGTACAACAAATGCATCTGCAGCCTCTTTGCTGTAGAGGTCAGCGATAACCTGACGGATGTAGCCGTTAACCTCGTCAGCTTGGTCCGCGGTAGCGGTTTTGCCTGTGCCGATAGCCCAAACAGGCTCGTATGCGATAATAACATTTGCAAGCTCTGCTTCGCTAACGCCCTGAAGCGCAACCTTTGTCTGCTTGCCAACGATTTCAAATGTAACGCCCTGTTCTCTCTCCTCGAGAACCTCGCCTACGCAAAGGATAACGGTAAGGCCGTTGTCAAGCGCTGCGCGAACTCTCTGGTTAACAGTCTCGTCGGTTTCGCCGAAATACTGGCGTCTTTCGCTGTGACCGATAATTACATAAGGAACGCCCATAGCCTTAAGCATAGGAGCCGAAACCTCGCCGGTGAAAGCGCCTTTTTCTGCCCAGTGACAGTTCTCAGCGCCGATTTTAATATTTGAGCCCTCTGCTGCGTCGAGTGCTGCCTGAAGGTCAACAAACGGAGCGCAGATAACTACATCACAGTCAGCGCCTGCAACGAGCGGCTTCATTTCGTTAATAAGAGCGGTAGTCTCTGCAGGAGTGTTGTTCATTTTCCAGTTTCCTGCGATAACTGCTTTTCTGAGTGCTTTGTTCATATTATTCTCCTTAAACCTTTTTGCCTCCCTTGCTAAAGGGAGGGGGACCGCTTGCGGTGGAGGGATGGTCGCTCGATTAAAAGCGGTCTGAAACCAAGCAATCATATTTTCAATACCTCTTAAAAGGCATTGACCATCCCCTATGTCACTTCGTGACATCTCCCCTTTAACAAGGGGAGCAAATCAGTTACTCGCCTTACGGCTCGGACAAATTAGTCTTTATCCTGAAGTGCCATAATACCCGGAAGCTCTTTGCCCTCGAGGAACTCGAGTGAAGCGCCGCCGCCTGTTGAGATATGGCTCATCTTGTCAGCAAAGCCGAGCTTTGTAACTGCAGCAACGCTGTCGCCGCCGCCGATGATTGAGATTGCGCCGCTGTCTGCAACTGCGTTAGCAACTGCAACTGTGCCGCCCTCAAATTCTTTCCACTCCGAAACGCCCATAGGACCGTTCCAGATTACAGTACCTGCGCCCTTGATAGCGTCTGTAAAGAGCTTCTGAGTAGCAGGACCGATGTCAAGACCCATCCATCCGTCAGGAATTTCGTCGGAGTTAACAACCATAGCCTCGGTGTTCTCGCTGTACTCTTTGCCGACTTTATTGTCGATAGGAATAAGGAACTTAACGCCCTTATTTTCAGCGTCCTTCATCATTTTGCCGGCTTTCTCAATCCAGTCAACCTCAAGCAGTGACGTACCGATTGAGTGGCCGAGATACTTCATAAATGTATAAGCCATACCGCCACCGATTATAATGGTGTCGCACTTGTCGATAAGGTTAGAGATAACGCCGATTTTGTCGGATACCTTAGCACCGCCGAGAATAGCAACAAGCGGTCTCTTAGGATTAGCGAGCGCACCGCCCATAAATTCGATTTCCTTCTGGATAAGGAAGCCGCAAACTGCGGGAAGGTAGCTTGCAACGCCTGTTGTTGAGCAGTGAGCTCTGTGAGCTGTACCGAAAGCGTCGTTTACAAAAATCTCAGCGAGTGAAGCAAGCTCCTGCGAGAAGTTATCGGAGTTAAGTGTTTCCTCCTGTCTGAAACGAACATTTTCAAGCAGCATAACATCGCCGTTCTGGAGGTTCTTAGCCATAGTTCTTGCATTGTGGCCTACAACCTCTTTGTCCTCAGCGAGCGTAACCTCTTTTTCGAGATATTCCGAAAGTCTTTCTGCAACGGGTGCAAGGCTGAATTCCGGCTTGTACTCTCCCTTAGGTCTGCCGAGGTGTGAGCAAAGGATAACCTTAGCGTCGTTTTCGATTAAGTACTTAATTGTAGGAAGTGCAGCAACGATTCTTTTGTCGTTGGTGATGCTTGAACCGTTGAGCGGTACATTGAAGTCGCAACGAACAAGAACTTTCTTACCGGCAACATCAATATCTTCAACAGTCTTTTTGTTTAAAGCGTCCATAAAAGTCTCTCCTTTAAATGTAATTTTCTGATAGTTATAATATAACAAATATATTATATAGTATTTTCTGGCAATATGCAATAGCAAATTATTAATTATAATTGATAATTTGGGTTTTAAGCTTGAGGGTGGGCTCTGTCCACACCCGATTTTATTTATTGTCCGAGCGCAGCGAGTAACCAAAAGCTTAACACTTAAAACTTAAAACTAAAAAAAGAGGCTTGGGGCACCCGACATAAATAGGGTTAGGTTTTGGCTTAGTCCTTTTGCTCCTAAAGACACTAAAAAGCGCCTGAATACGCAAGTATGCAGGCGCTTTTGTAATGCCTTTATAACCTAAAATTACTTTGCCAAAACTGCAAAGCACCCAAAAATGAGCAGATTTTTTGTTAGAACAAGGCATAAAATCGGG
>JAFSTE010000023.1 GCA_017450645.1 Eubacterium sp. | reverse complement strand
TAATCATTAGCAGGCTAATTTTGTCCGTGTGAGCGAGTTCACTTTTTACTTATCCTCAAAAGTTCATTTCATTATTTAGTGTTTCAGTAAAAAATCGAAGCGCTGAAAAGTGGCTTAAAATAAGGCTTTCCAACGCTTCTTTGGCACCCACGATTGGAGTCGAACCAACGGCCTGTCGCTTAGGAGGCGACCGCTCTATCCATCTGAGCTACGTGGGCTTATGAACTTTTGTTACACGGACTTTTCCTCGCAGTTCGTGGGACGTCCCAGCACTTAGGAGGCGGTCGCTCTATCCTACTGAGCTACGTGGGCATTGCTTATATATTATATATATAAATTATTTGTTTGTCAAATATAAATTATAATATATAGGGTGAAATTTGTTTTTACAGTTGTTACAATTTGTAATAATTTATTTTGTTAATAATTTCAATCTATATTTAGGTTTTGCGGGGCATAGTGAGCGGTGACTCACCTATATCTTGTAGGTTAAAACGCATTTTGTTAAAAAGGTTACAAATTGTAAGCTTCTGCTTGCCCGATTGTTGATTTTTAACCAAAAATCCACTTTAACGCTTTATCCCTTTAAAACGCAAAACCACAATATTTGGGGGCTAATCGTGATAATAGACAAATGCGACACTTCGCTTTTGTACATTTTACATAAAAAATTGAGCTTTGAAAAATTGACACCTTGTTAATTTATGCTATAATGACGGCGATTTGAGCGAAAACTATATGCCCCACGGCAAATAAATTTCGCAAGAAGGAGTAAAATCAAAATGAAAAAGCTTATTGCTACATTACTTGCGGTTGTAATCGCGACTGCAGTATTCACATCAACCGCATACGCTGAGGCTGACGGCAAGTACGGCGTTAAGATTATTGACAGCGGCGTTGAAACAGCAATCACAACAACAGCTACAGAGCCTGTTGAAATTATTAAAACAGCAGGAATTACACTTAATTCTGACGATAAAATGGACATCACCGGCTACAGAGAGGGCGAGGGCGGTACAATCGTAATTAACCGTCTTAAGAGCATTAATGTTAAGTTCGGCGATATCGTAAACACCTATGATGTTTACGCGTCTACAGTAGGCGAGGCTCTCAAAGAGGCAGGTCTTACCGTAGCTGACAAGGCTAAGACCAACTACAGCGCTAACGACAGCGTTAAGGACGGTATGGTAATCGACATCAAATCCGCACCTCACGTTACCGTTAAGGCTGACGGCAAAAAGATTAAGGTTGCAAAAACAACCGGCACTGTAAAAGAAGCTCTTGAGCTTGCAGGCGTTGAGCTCGGCGACGACGATTACACTAAGCCCGCTCTTGACAAAGAGATTAAAAGCGGCCTTAAGATTAAGGTTTACAGAGTTGAATACAAAGAGGTAACCAAAACTAAGACCGTTAAGTATAAGACTATCGAAAAGAAGTCTAAAAAGATGGAATACGGCAAGACCAAGGTTGTAATCGAGGGCAAGAACGGCAAGAAAAAGCTCACCTACAAGGTTAAGCTCGTTAACGGCAAAGAGACCGACCGCGAGGTTATCGACGAGGAAGTTCTTGAAGAGGCTACCGACAAGGTGGTTAAGGTCGGCACTAAGCGCCTTGACCCCGATGTTAAGCCAAACGGCGTTAAGTCGGCTAACGGTATCTCACTCGGTCAGACAATCAGCGGCAGATACACTCACTATTGTGCTTGCGCGACCTGCAACGGCTCAGGCAGCGGCGTTACATCAAGCGGTAAGAGAATTTATAACGGTATGGCTAACCCGTACTACATCGCTTGTAACTGGCTTCCGCTCGGCTCTGTAATCAAGGTTGACGGCCAGAACTACACCGTAGTTGACCGCGGCGGCAGCGGACTCTCCTCAGTGGGCAGAATTGATATCTTCACCCCCGAAGGACACGCAGCTTGCTACAGACTCGGTACAGGCTCCTGCACAATCAAAGTAATCAGACTCGGATGGTAAAAAAATATAACCCGCGAGAAGCGGGTTTATTTTTTTAGCTATGAGCTACAAGCTATGAGCTATGAGCTTGAGGTTACTCGTTTCGCTCGGAAAATAAGTGTGACGGCGCGATGTAATAGCCGTGCGCAGCACCCTCAATTCTCCATTCTCAATTTTCAACTCTCAATTCTTAAAGCATAATAAAATATTTGACTAATCGCCCCATAAATGCTATTATACATAGCATAACAAATTTAAGAGGTAACAGATATGGATAATATGATTAATGCGGAATTCAAGAGAAAGCTGCCTATCCCTAAGGATATTAAAGAGCAGTTTCCGCTTTCGGCAGAGGCTACAAAGGCTAAGGAAAAGCGCGATAAAGAGATTGCGGATATATTCCTCGGCAAGAGCGACAAGTTTGTAGTTATTATCGGTCCCTGCTCGGCTGACAGGGCGGACAGCGTGCTTGATTACATCGGAAGGCTCGCTGAGGTTGAAAAGGAAGTTAACGACAAGCTGATGATTATTCCCCGCATTTATACGGGCAAGCCGAGAACTACGGGTGCAGGCTACAAGGGTATGCTTCACCAGCCCGACCCCGACAAAAAGCCCGATATGCTCGAGGGTATTATCGCTATCCGCAATCTGCACAAGGACGCTATTGAGCAGTTCGGTCTTGCGTGCGCGGACGAGATGCTTTATCCCGAAAACGCGCGTTATCTTTCGGATTTGCTGTCGTACATCGCGGTGGGTGCGCGCTCGGTTGAAAATCAGGAGCACAGGCTCGTTTCGAGCTCATTTAATGTGCCGGTAGGTATGAAGAACCCCACAAGCGGCGACTTTACGATTATGCTTAACGCTATTAAGGCGGCGCAGAGCGGACACACCTTCCTTTATCGCGGCTGGGAGGTCGAGTCAAAGGGTAACGAGCTTACTCACGCTATCCTTCGCGGCAGCGTTGACAAGCACGGCAGAAACCACCAGAATTATCATTACGAGGATTTAAGATTCTTATACGATATGTACTGCAACGGCGGTTATGAAAACCCTGCGGTTATCGTGGATACAAACCACTCAAACTCGGGCAAAAAGTATCTGCAGCAGGTGCGTATCGCTAACGAGGTGCTTCATTCAAGGCGCCACAGCGACGACGTAAGAAATATGGTTAAGGGCTTTATGATTGAGTCGTACATCGAGGACGGCTGCCAGAAGGTTGAGGACGGCGTTTACGGCAAGTCAATCACCGACCCCTGCCTCGGCTGGGACAAAACCCGCGACCTCATTTACTCAATCGCAGAGCAAGCATAAAAAATTCCACGGAGTAATCCGTGGAATTTTTAGCTATGAGCTTATAGCCTGTAGCAAATGCTCCAAGCAAAAAAATAACGCCTCCCGTCAGGGAAGCGTTTTTGTTTGTTTAACAATTATTAGCCAAGCTCTGCGAAGTACTTGATTGTTCTAACCATCTGTGATGTGTAGGAGTTCTCGTTATCATACCAAGAAACAACCTGAACCTCGTACTTGTCGTCGCCGATAGGAAGAACCATTGTCTGAGTAGCGTCAAAGAGTGAGCCGTATCTCATACCAACGATATCCATAGAAACGATTGGGTCGGTGTTATAGCCGAAGCTCTCGTTAGAAGCAGCCTTCATAGCGTCGTTGATAGCGTCAACAGTTACATTGTCGCCCTTAACAACAGCAGTAAGGATAGTTGTGGAGCCTGTAGGAGTAGGAACTCTCTGAGCAGCGCCGATAAGCTTGCCGTTGAGCTCAGGAATTACAAGACCGATTGCCTTTGCAGCGCCTGTTGAGTTAGGTACGATGTTAGCAGCGCCTGCACGAGCTCTTCTGAGGTCGCCCTTTCTGTGAGGACCGTCAAGAATCATCTGGTCGCCTGTGTAAGCGTGGATTGTGCACATAATACCGCTCTGAATCTCAGCGAAATCGTTGAGAGCCTTTGCCATAGGAGCAAGGCAGTTTGTTGTGCAGGAAGCAGCAGAGATGATTTTATCATCAGCTGTAAGCTTCTCGTGGTTTACATTGTAAACGATTGTCGGAAGGTCGTTGCCTGCAGGAGCAGAGATAACTACCTTCTTTGCGCCGGCGTCAATATGAGCCTGAGCCTTATCCTTTGAGCAGTAGAAACCTGTGCACTCAAGTACAACATCTACATCAAGCTCGCCCCAAGGAAGCTCAGCAGCATTTGGCTTAGCGTAAATTGTGATTTCTTTACCATCAACAACGATTGAGTTGTCAGTAGCTTCAACAGTGTGCTTACCCTCACCGATAACGCCTGCATAACCTCTCTGAGCAGTATCATACTTGAGAAGGTGAGCGAGCATCTTCGGGTCTGTAAGGTCGTTGATAGCAACTACTTCGTAACCCTCTGCGTCGAACATCTGACGGAATGCGAGACGACCGATACGGCCGAAACCATTAATAGCAACTTTTACCATTGGAATTACCCCCAAAAAATTTATTTTTGCATTTTTATTTTATACTGTTTAAGGCTAATAATCAAGAAAAAAATGTAATTTTTACACTTTATACAAAATATTTCCGATATATCGTGATTATTTTAACAAAGTTAGGGCTATTTTACGCAAAATTACTGCTTTTTTTTGCGGAAAACAATCAGCTTGCTGAAAACATAATTAAGAATTACCACCGCAACCGATACGATTACCTTGGCTATTGCGCCCTCAACGCCGAAAATAGTCTGGTTAAGACCTATCCAAACGAGAAACGGCACGCCGAACACCTCGAGCAGCCCCGTTACGCCCCTCGCGCCGACGAAGGATACGAATTCCCTTGCGACAACCTTAGCCTCGCGGCTCTTGCTTTTGAACACCCACAGCTTGTTGGTGACGAATGCGAACAGCACGCCCGCCACCCACGCAATAGCGGAGCAGACGGCGATTTGTCTTTCGGTGCCGTCGGTGCCTTTTGGGATGATCAGAAATGTCGACACCGCGTACGCAGCCCAGTTTACAAAGGTTGCAAGCGCACCGAAGAACACATAGGTAATCAGCTCGTTGTATTTAATTATCAGCTCTTTAATCTTACTTAGCATCAGCAGTGTCCTTTAGCCTGAATAGTTTCAGATAATCTGATTTATAAACAAGTTCGTAATCTTTATCCTTTTTAAGCGATGTTTCAAGATAACTCTCGTGTTTGTCTATAACAAAGTAATTGAAATGATACTTATTTATAAAATCCTTATAATATATTTGTGCGTTGACAATTTCGTTATACTCATTTAAGTAGTCGAATTTTTTGTTATTCTCTTTAAGAAATAACTCAGCCCTGCCGTCAATATACGGGTGGTAACCGTAGTACTCAAAGTATTGTCCCACATTAAATCCGGCAAAAAGCACAACATCGTCTTTATTTTCTTTATCTAAGATTTCAACGATATCGTCAAGCGATTCATAATACTGATTTGTTTTATTTTCGATTGGTGCGGTGTTAGTTACATGTGATGTCACAACTACTGCAAGAACGCCGAGCATTACTACCATTAACGAAACAAGCAAAACGAGCTTTTTCTTTTCTTTTTTTGTGCGTTTGCCTTTGTCAACTCTTAACTTGATTTGAGCGTCTTTAACTA
Organism: Eubacterium sp.; assembly: GCA_017450645.1. Lineage (GTDB taxonomy): Bacteria > Bacillota > Clostridia > Oscillospirales > Acutalibacteraceae > Eubacterium_R. The sequence goes on along the minus strand of JAFSTE010000023.1, from coordinate 40,398 downwards.
AATATGAAAACGCAGGGATACCGCCTATAATGAAGTATGCGATTGATTTTGAATTAAACAGAGCCATAAGCGTTGTGCCAAGGAATAAAAGAACAAATCGGGTTGTAAATGCCTTTTGTTTTACAAAAATGCCTATGCACAAAAGTATTGCTAAAACAGAGAAGAAAACAATGCCCCATGCGTCTGCAAGCGATGTTTTCTGCATCTCCTGGATAAGCTGATTAATTTCGCCCTGACCAAAAGAGGTAACGATGTATTTCATCGCTTCAAAGCCGTACGGGTTAATAAACCCTACGCCAACACAAACAACGCCGCAAATAATAAGCTTTATAAAACTGCAGCAGGGCTCCTGCTTAATATTTTTGAATTTAAACGGAATAGCCGCAGCACCGTAAGGCGCAGCAAAAACAAAAAGCATAATCCACATAGCCGCGTGCAGATTAATTAAAAGCAGCGAAATAACCGGCAAAAGAGCAAGATAAATAAGCTTCTTTTTTTGCACATAGCTTTCGAGCAGATACAGCGCTGTAAGAATAAGCAGCATAGTAATTGCCTGCGGGCGTGTTTTTTCAAACATACTTGCTGCAAGGATATCAGCAACAAAAGCAAAGGCACAGCCTATGAACAAATTATTTGTAATTAGATTTGTGAGCTTGAACATTACTATGCACAAAAGTGTATAGCAAATATAAACAAATGCAATTACGCCAAAGCGCCCTAAAACTTCATAAATAGAGTAAAAAATAACAGCGCTGAGCCATTGTTGCGCAATCATATGCATATCGCTGTGCATAGAGAGAAAGTCGGTATGAGGAAGACCGTTATTTATGATGTACTCACCGGTTTTAAATATGAAATAAAAATCATTATCAACCCTTGTTGCTATCATCAGTAATCCCGCTATAGGCGCAAGGATATAAATGGCTTTAAACCATTTTGGCATATCGTTAATATTAACTTTTGCGGTTAGTCTGTTTTGCTCAGGCATATGAATTCCTCTTAATTTTCGTCCTTATAGCTTTTGCAGGCGGTGGCGTTGGGGCAGTCGGCGCAACGGTTTCCGCACGCGCCCTTGCCCGCCTTTTTGTCTTTTATTATCTTCCTTACAGCAAGGATAATAAGCACCGCAACCACTGCTAAAATAAGCAGGGTTGCGAGGTTTTCACTGATAAAATTCAACATTTTAGTTAGGTTCGCAGGTTACGCGCACGCCGAGTCTTTTAAGCAGGCTTTCGTCAACCTGTGCAAGTATTACGCTCGCGTGCATTTCGGTATTCCTGAGGTTTTTAAGCTGAGCGAGCGCCGCCGCAGCGTGCTCGTTGTTGCTTGCCGAAATTGACAGCGCAAGCAGCGTTTCGTCCGTGTGAAGTCGCGGATTGTGACCGCCGAGGAAGTTCACCTTAAGCTTCTGAACGGGCTTGATAACCTCGGGGAGAATAAGCAGGATATTGTCGTCGATGCCTGCAAGGTGCTTAAGCGCGTTTAACAGCATGGCCGACGAGCAGCCGAGAAGCTCCGAGGTCTTGCCGGTAATAACCGTACCGTCGTTAAGCTCGATTGCAGCACCGGGTTGCTTAGTTCTTTGTGCAACCTCTCTTGCCGCAACGGTGCACGCTCTGTCCTGAGTGCTGATGCCCGCCTGATTCATAAGAAGCTCAATCTTATAAAGCTCGTTGTTGTTAACGGGCAGCTTTGCGTTTGCACAAAGTGCGGTGAAATAACGCCGGATAATCTCCTGCTTTGACGCCTCCTGACAAGCGTCGTCGTCGATAATGCAATTGCCCGCCATATTTACGCCCATATCGGTGGGGGACTTGTAGGGGCACTTACCGTAAATTTTGTCAAAGGTCGCCTTAAGAACGGGGAAAATCTCAACATCGCGATTGTAGTTTACGGTTGTTACGCCGTAAGCCTCGAGATGCCACGGGTCAATCATATTTACATCGTTAAGGTCTGCGGTTGCAGCCTCGTACGCGATATTTACCGGGTGCTTAAGCGGAATGTTCCAGATAGGGAAGGTCTCAAACTTAGCGTAACCCGCCTTAATTCCGCGCTTGTTTTCGTGGTAGAGCTGCGACAGACAGGTCGCCATCTTTCCGCTGCCGGGACCCGGTGCGGTTACTACTACAAGCTCTCTGCTTGTTTCGATATAGTCGTTCTTGCCGTAGCCGTCGTCGCTTACAATCTTAGCAATATTTGACGGATAACCCTCTATCATATAGTGGTGATATACGGGATAGCCGAGAGACTTAAGCCTGTCCTCGAACTCCTGCACTCTCGCAGAGGGAGCGTATTTGGTAAGCACAACGCTGCCCACCATAAGACCGATGTTCGTAAACTCGCCGATAAGGCGCACAACATCGTCGTCGTATGTAATGCCAAGGTCACCCCTGCGCTTAGATTTTTCTATATCAGATGTGCTGATAACTATAACAATCTCAGCCTCGTCCTTAAGCTGTAAGAGCATCTGCAGTTTACTGTCGGGCTGGAAGCCGGGCAGTACGCGCGAAGCGTGAAAATCGTCAAAAAGCTTACCGCCGAATTCAAGGTAGAGCTTGCCGCCAAACTCGCTAATCCTTTCGCGGATACGCTGTGATTGCATATTTTTGTATTTGTCGTTGTCAAATCCGATTTTGTACATAATTCAGTCCTCCGTAACAATTTAATATTGTAACATTTATTGACCGAGATTTCAATTATATTTATATAAAAATTACACTTGACATAAAATAAATAATGTGATAATATGCTCAAAAGGGTAAAGCCTACCCGTTATATAGGAATTAAACGGAGGATATATATTATGGAAATTACAAAAAACACCACTATGGGCGAAATGCTTGAATATGACAGAGGAATTGCAGTAATCCTTATGCAAAGCGGTATGCACTGCGTAGGCTGTCCCGCTTCAATCAGCGAAACACTTGAGGAAGCGTGTATGGTTCACGGTATCGACAGCGACGAAGTTCTCGCACAGATTAAGGAATACCTCGCGAATAAATAAGTAAAAAGACAAGCTGTTGCTTGTCTTTTTTAGTTGAGAATTGAGAATTGTGGTTACTCGCTGCGCTCAAACAATAATTATATTGGGCGTGGACGAAGCCTACCCACAACTGTCCACTATCCACTGTCCACTAATATAATAATGTTTGACTTTGCGGGCGTTTGATGTTAATCTATTGCTATGAATGAAAAACAGATTGCAAAAAGGTATCTGCTCTCGCTCTTTGCGCTGTATTTTGTGGGCGCAGGGCTGCTGCTAGCGTTTATATTTGCACTTAGCGGAAGGGCGGAGGCAACTACGCTCGATACAAAAACAATATGGCTTCTGGCGCTTTTGCTGCCGCTGCTTCCGTGCTCGTCGTACGCGGGATTTTGTACGGCTTTTTTAAAGGTCGGCGAGCTTTCTAAGCGGCAGATGGTGCTGCTTGTGGTTTTGTTTCCGCTTGTGCTTGCGGCGCTGACGCTGTACGGCGCGGTTATGCTGTTGCCGAGCGTGGCGCGTTACCTTACCGTTATTTTTAAAAAGGAAAAGTAATTATGTTTGTAGATATTGCTAAAGTTAAGATTAAAGCGGGCGACGGCGGCGACGGCGCGGTTGCCTTTCACAGAGAAAAATATGTAGCTTCGGGCGGTCCCGACGGCGGCGACGGCGGCAAGGGCGGCGATGTTGTATTCGTCGTAGACGATAACCTTGCAACGCTTGCGGACTTTCGCTATAAGCGCAAGTACAAGGCGCAAAACGGCGAGCCCGGAAAGGGCGGACGCTGTAACGGCAAAAAGGGCGAGGACCTTGAAATCCGCGTACCGCGCGGCACGCTAATCCGCGAGGCTGAGAGCGGCGCGGTTATGGCTGATATGAGCAAGACCGAGCGCTTTATCTGCGCTAAGGGCGGCCGCGGCGGCTGGGGTAACCCGCATTTTGCAACCCCTACGCGCCAGACTCCGCGTTTTGCAAAGCCGGGCGTTCCCGGCGAGGAGTGGGAGGTCAGCCTTGAGCTTAAGCTGCTTGCGGATGTCGGACTTGTCGGCTATCCGTCGGTGGGTAAGTCGAGCCTTATCTCCGTCGTGTCGCAGGCTAAGCCTAAGATTGCCGACTACCACTTTACTACCCTTGTGCCGAATCTCGGCGTTGTTTCGATGGGCGAGGGCAACAGCTTTGTAATTGCCGATATTCCGGGTCTTATCGAGGGCGCGAGCGAGGGCATAGGTCTCGGTCATCAGTTTTTGCGCCATGTCGAAAGGTGCAGACTGCTTATTCATATAGTTGATGTCAGCGGTCACGAGGGCAGAAATCCGATAGAGGATTTCGAAACGCTCAACGCCGAGCTTGTTAAGTTTAACCCCGACCTTGCCGAGCGTCCTATGATTGTTGCGGGAAACAAAATTGATATGGCTGAGCCCGAGCAGATTGAGGAGTTTAAGGCGTATGTCGAGGACAAGGGCTACGAGTATTACTCTATTTGTGCGCCGATACTTGAGGGCACAAAGGAGCTTATGAATGTTGTCTGGAACAAGCTAAAGGACCTGCCGCCTATCAGGGAATATGAGGTCGAGGAAATCCCGATAGAAGCGATTATTAAGCAGGATACGGGCTTTAAGATTACCGAGGAGGACGAGGGCTACTTCCTTGTAGAAGCGGACTGGTTCCCCAAGGTGCTTAAAGGTATCGACACCGAGGACTACGAGGCTCTGCAGTATATGCAGCGCGTGCTCGAAAAGAGCGGCGTGTTCGACGCGCTTAAGGAAAGAGGAATTCAGGAAGGCGATATCGTGTCGATTTATGACATCGAGTTCGAGTATATCCCATAATGTATTATTTTGACAAAAACCGAAATCCAAAGCAGTTAAGCCCGCTTAATTTGGCGTTTATCGGCGACTGCGTTTACGAAATGCTTGTGCGCGAAACGCTTGTGCAGCAAGCGAACAGACCCGTTAACGACCTGCACCGCGAAAGCGTGAAGTTCGTCAGCGCAAAGGCGCAGACTCAGGCGTATGACAAAATAAAGGACCTCTTGACCGAGGACGAGATGTCTGTATTTAAGCGCGGACGAAATGCAAAGGTCGGACATAACCCTAAATCCGCTTCGCAGGGCGAATACCATATCGCTACCGGCGTCGAGGCGCTGTTCGGCTACCTCTACCTCACCGACCAAACCGAAAGAATAATAGAGTTATTCAAGCTTATTATAGATTAAGATTTGGAGCATATGCCCCAACTCACTCTACTTTGGCGAAACGGCACAAAAGAACTAACCTGCTACAAAACAGTCCACCGGACTGTTTCTCCCAAATCATAGATTTGGAGCAGCTTGTCACAGGTTCGAGCCGCGACAGACAAAAAAAGACACCGCAAGGGTGTCTTTTTGGTGGGAACAACAGGGCTCGAACCTGTGACCCTCTGCTTGTAAGGCAGATGCTCTCCCAGCTGAGCTATGCTCCCGTCAGCGTTATTTATTATAACACAATATTTACATTTGTCAATAGAATTATTCTAATTATTTACCGAGCAGATTTTGTATCTCGTCGGCGGTAGCGAGGGCGGGGGAAAACGCAGTGGCGCTGCCGCAGGCAAGCGCGAGTCTGAGCGCATATTCATAGCCCTTTTCACACCCCGCAATAAATCCCGCGACCATACTGTCGCCGCAGCCCACGCTGTTTATCAGCGTGCCGCAAGCCGCTTTTTGAACATAAACGCGGTCATTTTCGTCGACGCGGTTTATGTTATCATAATTAAGATTTTTAAGCTCTACCACGCAGTCAAGCGCGGGATTAAGCGTAAGAGTATATACCATAATGCCACCTCTTTTACGGATATTATAGCTTTTATGCAGGTTGCGGTCAACTGTTTTTCGTAAATTATAAACGAGAAAATACTATGAAAAAACGAGAAAATGCGAGAAAATGCGAGCAACACCAAATTATTTTAATTTAGGTGTTGACTTTTTTTAAACATTTTGTTATTATATCGAGGCAACTTAAAGTTATAAATTTTATGGAGGAAACGATTATGTCATCATTTTTACCAAAAGCTGACGAAATCGAACGCAAGTGGTATGTTATCGACGCGGCAGACAAGCCGCTCGGCAGAGTTGCTGCCGAGGCTGCAGTGCTTCTCAGAGGTAAGCACAAGCCCATCTTTGCACCGAATGTAGATTGCGGTGATTTCGTTATCATTATTAATACTGACAAGGCTGTTCTTACCGGCGACAAGCTCAATAAGAAGCTTTATCAGCACCACACAGGCTATATCGGTAACCTTAAAGAGGTTAAGTACGGTACGCTTATGAAGGAAAAGAGCGATTTTGCTATGAAGCTCGCTGTAAAGGGTATGATTCCCGATACAACACTCGGCAGAAAGCAGCTCACAAGATGTAAGATTTACAAGAATGCAGAGCACAAGCACGAGGCTCAGAAGCCTGAAGCTTGGGAAATGTAAGGGAGGTATGTAGCTAATGTACGAATCAAATCCTTATTTCTACGGAACAGGCAGAAGAAAAGAATCTGTTGCTCGCGTGCGTGTTTATGCAGGTACAGGCAAGATTATTATTAACGACAGAGACATCGACGATTACTTTGGTCTTGAGACTCTTAAGCTCATCGTTCGTCAGCCTCTCGCACTCACTGACACTGCTGAAAAGTTTGACATCATCTGCCGCGTAAACGGCGGTGGCGTTACAGGTCAGGCAGGTGCTATCCGTCACGGTCTTTCAAGAGCTCTTCTTCAGTACGACGAGAATCTTCGTCCCGCACTTAAGAAGGCAGGCTTCCTCACTCGTGACCCACGTATGAAGGAAAGAAAGAAGTACGGTCTCAAAGCAGCTCGCCGCGCACCTCAGTTCTCAAAGAGATAATTATACAGATTACAACACCCTTGCAACCGCGAGGGTGTTTTCTTTTTTATGCGCGGCGAGCTGCTTAAAATCAATGGGGTCCCCGAAAAATCGCAGATTTTTTGGGGAGAGGAAAAACAAGCGAAGTGATTGCAAGCAAAACGCCCGGTTTTGCGCAAATCACGCAGATTGTTTAGACGAAGCGCACCGCAGTTCTCAAAGAGAAAATTATTTATATTATCAAACGCCTTTGCAAAAGCAGAGGCGTTATTTTTTTGTGCGGCGGATGATTATTAATAAAAATAGTATAACTCAAAAATCGAAGCATAATAGTATTGCATTTTAGCACTGCTGTGTTATAATAAAAGCGTAGAATTTATACTAATTCTAAGAAGTGTATAACAAATGGAGGAAAGATTTATGGCTAACAAATACGCAGGCACACAAACCGAAAAGAATTTAAGAGCTGCATTTTCGGGCGAGTCCGAAGCTCGCAACAAATACACCTATTTTGCTTCTAAGGCAAAGAAAGAGGGCTTCGAGCAGATTGCCGACCTCTTCCTTAAAACCGCAAATAACGAAAAGGAACACGCAAAAATGTGGTTTAAGGAGCTTGAGGGTATCGGCGATACGGCACAGAATTTACAGTCCGCTGCCGAGGGCGAAAACTACGAGTGGACGGATATGTACGAGGGCTTTGCAAAGACCGCCGAGGAAGAGGGCTTTACCGACCTTGCGCGTAAATTCAGAATGGTTGCTGCTATTGAAAAGCACCACGAGGAGCGCTACAGAAAGCTGCTTGAAAATGTAAATATGCAGCAGGTATTTGAGAGAAGCGAGGTTAAAATCTGGGAGTGCCGCAACTGCGGACACATCATCGTAGGCACAAAGGCTCCCGAAATCTGCCCCGTTTGCGCTCACCCGAAGGCATACTTCGAAATCAGCGCCGAAAACTATTAATTCTTTAAAACAAAAACACCGCAAGACATCGGTCTTGCGGTGTTTTATAATGCTTTTTATTCCTGCGGCGGCTCGGTTGGTGTATAATACTCAGCCTGCTCGCCTGCCTGCTGCGGAATGTTTTCGGGGGTTAAAACGGTGGTCTCGCCCTCCGAGTCAAACGCGCCCGGCATATCGTTAACTGCGTTTAATACAGTGGTTTCGCCCTCGGGATTATAGTCGCTTGCGGGCTGCGGTGGTGCAGCGGGTGTAAGGTCAGCGGTGTTACCCTTGGTTATGTCGCTGTAAGGCTGCGCCTGAGGTGCGGGAGCGCCCATAAATTCGGGTGGTGTGCCCTCGGGTCTGATATACGGGTCTCTTGTGCCGTTTTGCATATAGCCGTACTGTTGCTCCTGAACGGGTGCGGGAGCAGCTACAGGCGGTACATAAGGAGTGTTCTGCTGCATCGGCTGTACGGGATAGCTTTCGGGCATCTGTACTGCGCCCGACGCCTTCTTAGCAATCGGAACATAATCCCATGTTGAGAGGTTGCCCTCCTGCATAGCGCGGATTTTAAAGTTTTCGTAATACAGTGCCATTGTTGTGTTGTAATAGGGAAGTACATAAATACTTGCAATTCCGAAGGTTACGCCCACTAAGAGCCACCATGCGAAAAAGCTTAAGTCGAGTACAAAAAGCTCGCCCTTGTGGCCGTCGGTCATCTTTTTAGAGATGTCCATAGCTTCCTTATAGGTAAGCTCGGGCTCTTCTGCCATAATATAGTCGGTAAAGCGCCATCTGTATGTGAATATAATTCCGGGAATTATAAACAGCGCGAAAAGAAGAATAAGCAGAAGCGACTGAATAAGTTTTAACAGGAACTTGTTTTTATAGTTCTTATTAAATGTATTTTTAAAGATAAAGGTAAGTCCGTCGCCAAAGCCCATATTATTGCCGCGGATAAACTGCCAGTAAAGGCCTGCCAGCATTGTCTGCAGCGGCGCGAGGAGTAACGACGCCGCAACTGCGATTGCGCCTATTATTGCAACGCCGACAATCAGTCCGATAACAAACGGCGTAGGCATTGACGCGGTTTTAACAGTAATCTTACCGTTGCCGTTAAAGTCGTTGAAAAAGTCAGGGTTGAAGTCGTCGATACTGTCGCCTTCGCCGTCTCTGTCGAAATTGAAGGTGTTATCATCGTTGCTGTCTGAGCTGTAGCTGTGGTCGGAATTCGGGAAAACATCTTTAATCTTATCGATTGAACTGGTGTTAAACGAAAATCCCGAGCCGCCGCCCGTAATAATCGTGATAATAAATGTGATTACAAACAGCTTAAGAACATTACCTTTAATAAGGTCTTCAGCCTGTTGTTTTACAGTGGCTCTGTCAATTTTCATTAAAAATCATCTCCTCTTAAAATTCGAGCTTTTCTGCGATAAAGCTTTCAAGCTCTGCGATAGGCAGCCTTACCTGCTCCATAGTGTCACGGTCACGAACTGTTACGCAGCCGTCCTCAACCGAGTCAAAGTCGTATGTGATACAGTAAGGTGTGCCGATTTCGTCCTGGCGGCGATAACGCTTGCCGATTGAGCCTGCGTCGTCGTAGTCAACATTAAACTTCTTGGAAAGCGCGGCAAATACTTCCTCTGCCTGCTCGTTAAGCTTCTTTGAAAGCGGAAGCACTGCTGCCTTAAACGGTGCGAGCGCGGGGTGGAAGTGCATAACAACGCGGGTGTCGTTTTTCTCAGCGTCGAGCACCTCTTCGTCATACGCTTCGCAAAGCACTGCAAGAAACAGTCTTTCAACGCCGAGCGACGGCTCGATAACATACGGGATGTACTTTTTACCCGTTGTCTGGTCAAAGTATTCGAGGTTTTTGCCCGATACATTGATGTGCTGAGTAAGGTCGTAATTCGTTCTGTCTGCGATACCCCAAAGCTCGCCCCAGCCAAACGGGAACATATACTCGAAGTCGGTTGTTGCCTTTGAGTAGAACGAAAGCTCCTCGGGGTCGTGGTCGCGGAGTCTGAGGTTCTCCTCGCTGATACCGAGCGAGTAGAGCCAGTCGCGGCAGAAGCCTCTCCAGTACGCAAACCATTCAAGGTCGGTGTCAGGCTCGCAGAAGAATTCGAGCTCCATCTGCTCAAACTCGCGAACGCGGAAAATGAACTTACCCGGTGTAATCTCGTTTCTGAACGACTTACCTATCTGAGCAACGCCGAACGGCACCTTTTTTCTTGTGGTGCGCTGAATATTTGCAAAGTTTACAAAGATACCCTGAGCGGTTTCGGGGCGGAGATAAATCTCGTCCTTCGTGTCCTCGGTAACGCCCTGGAAGGTCTTGAACATAAGGTTAAACTGACGGATGTCGGTGAAGTTGGTCTTGCCGCAGTTCGGGCAGGGGATGTTGTGCTCCTTGATGTAGTCGCTCATCTCCTCGTTTGACCAGCCTGCAACGCTCGTGCCGTCGAAGTTTTCGATAAGGTCGTCTGCGCGGTGACGGGTTTTGCACTCGCAGCAGTCCATAAGCGGGTCGGAAAATCCGCCGAGGTGTCCCGAGGCAATCCAGGTCTGCGGGTTCATAAGAATAGCGGAGTCAAGACCTACGTTATACTTGTTTTCCTGTATAAACTTTTTGCGCCACGCGGACTTAATATTAGTTTTAAGCTCAACGCCCAGCGGGCCGTAATCCCAAGTGTTTGCAAGACCGCCGTAAATCTCGCTGCCGGGATATACGAAACCTCTGCCCTTACAGAGCGTTACGATAGTTTCAAGTGATTTTTCAGTGTTCTTCATATGTTTAAACCTCCATATATACATATACAATCAGAGCTATTATACTATTAATTTACTTAATAGTCAATATCATAAAGTTTCCTGATTAAAATAGTAAAGCGCCTCGTTTACCTCGATAAGATTATAGGTTTTATGCTCTATGCAGTAGCGCACAACAAGGTCGCCTGTATCCGACAGCGACAGGCAGTAGCCCGCGGTTTCGAGCAGCCTTTCGGCGTCTTTAATGTTAAGAGCGAGCGCAAGACAGAGCTTAATCGCGGTGGGCTTTGACGGGTGATAGTCGACATCGGCTCTTATTTTTGAAAACAGTCGGCGGTCGATGTCCGCCTTTTTGTAAACCGCGCTGTCGCGAACGCCCCTTTCGTCGATAAGTTTAAACAGATTTTCCTGAAAGGTCGGCTGCTTTTTTGGCAGGATTATTCCGCCTGTGTGCCCAGGCGACGACTTCATCGGCGCTTCATATCGCGCGGCGGGCGGTGCTGGTGCAGACGCAGCGACGGTGCATTCATAACACTCGTCAATCGCTTCCATAGCGCGACCGAACACCTCGGTGTGCTCCGCAGAGTGCAGCGACATATATGTGTTTACATAAGACGTCAGGTCACTGATAAATTCTTTTTTCAGTTTTCTAAAATGTCGCATTGAAGGGGACCATTCCTTTCAAAAATACTGCTATTATTGTAGCAGACGGGGGACAAAAAATCAACAATCCCCGCAATAAGAAAGGATGGATTATAATGAAAAAAGGATTAACTGAAATTATTTATGTACTTGACAGGTCGGGCTCGATGGGACATCTTACGGGCGACACAATCGGCGCATATAACGCGTATCTTACCGAGCAAAAAAGCTATGACGGTACGACTAAAATTACTACCGTACTGTTTGACGACAAATACGAGATGCTCTTTAACGGCGCGAATATCGACGACGCGTTTCTCGACCACGAAAAATACTATGTTCGCGGTATGACGGCGCTCTACGACGCGGTGGGTAAGACGATACTCGATGTCGGCTACAGACTGTCTAAAACGCCCGAGAGCGAAAGACCCGAAAAGGTGATTTTTATAATCACGACCGACGGCTACGAAAACGCGAGCAAAGAGTTTACTCGCGAAAAGGTTAAGGAAATGATTGAGCACCAGACAAACAAGTATAACTGGGAGTTTATGTTCTTCGGCGCTAATATCAACTCCGGGGAGGTTGCCGCAGACATCGGCGTTGCACCGAGCGCGGCGTATGATTTTGAAGCAAGCGCGGCAGGCATAGGCTCAATGATTGCCCGCTGCTGCGAAAAAACGCGCGCAATCCGCGAGAATTGAAAATTGAGAGTTGAGAATGGAGAATGGAGAATTTAGGTTACTCGGCTTCGCCTCAAACAATAATTATAATGGGTGAGGGCGGAGCCCTCCCTCAATTCCGAATTCCAAAAAAGAGCAGCATTGGGGCACCCTACGGAAATAGGGTTAGGTTTTGGCTTCCTTATTTTGCCCCTAAAGACATTAAAAACCGCCTGAATACGCGAGTATGCAGGCGGTTTTGTAATCTCTTTATGACCTAAAATTACTTTGCCAAAACTGCTTTGCACCCAAAAATGAGCATATTTTTGGGTAGAACAAAGCATAAAATCACCTCAAGGCTGACGCCTTGGGGTGATTTTTAATACAGTTATAGCGAAAAAGATGCCATTTTTGGGCTGTCCCTATTTTCGCAGGGTGCCCCTTACGCTGCTCTTTTTTAATCGCCTTTTTTCTTTGGCTTTTTAGTAGTTTTTGCGGCTTTCGTGGTAGTCGTAGTCTGTTCCTTATACGAGCTTACGGTGCGGTAATTCTGATGTCCGTTAACCGTACGGGTCAGGGTGTAGTATTTACCGCTGTGAGTAATGCTGATATCCACATCGCCGATGTCGATATCCCTCTTGCCGTAAACCGAGCAGGTTAGCGTTCCGCTGTCGCAGTGCATTTTAATTCTCAGCGCAGTGCCGGTTGTGTTCTGCCACTTCAAGTCCTGAGTGTTCCACTGTACCGTAGCGTCGCCGCCGAGCGGTACATACGCCACCTTAAGCGTATGCGGTGAGCGCTCGAGAATCTCGACATTAGCCCTTAAAACGCACTCGAAAATAGTGGAGCTTACCTGACAAACGCCGCCGCCGAGTCCGTCAACAAATTCCGTACCGCGTACGATTTTAGCCGTTTCGTAGCCTGCGGTAACGGTCCTCTTGCCAACGGTCTGGTTAAAGCTGAACTTGCCGCCCTTTGGTATAACAATATTATTGACCTTTTCAACCGCGTTTTGCAGATTAACGGTACGCGTTTTGTCGCTCGTGTTGTAATAGGTGGTATAGGTCGCGAGCTTATAGGGGTACGCACCCTTGGTGTCGTCCTTTTCAAGACCCTTGTAAATCTTGCGCGTAACGGTCGCGGGGAAGGTCGTCTTAAGGTTTTCCGTAGTAGTAACCGTAGTGGTTTCTGTAGTTGTGGTGGTAGTGGTTTCGGTGGTGGTTGTCTCCTCCTCGGGCTGCTGAACGGAGCAGGCAACGAGAGAACAGATTACAACTATAACCGAAAGCAGTATACAAATACTTTTTTTCATTTAAACCTCTTGTAGCTTATTTATTCTTATAAGGCTTTTTCTTGATTACCCAGCCCTCTTTGTTAACCTGCTTTGCGCGTGCGATAGAAAGCGCGTCGCTCGGGATGTCGTCGGTAATGGTAGAGCCTGCGGCGATGTATGCCATCTCGCCTACCTCAACGGGCGCGATAAGGTTAGTGTTACAGCCGATAAATGCGCCGTCGCCGATTTTACATCTTGTTTTGTTCTTGCCGTCGTAGTTGCAGGTAACCGTACCGCAGCCAAAATTAACATCTGCGCCGACATCGCTGTCGCCGATATAGGTGAGGTGCGCGGACTTCGTACCCTCGCCGACAACCGAGTTCTTAATCTCAACAAAATTGCCGACATGAACGCCCTTTTTGAGCACCGAGTTAGCCCTTACCTTAACGAACGGACCGCAGTCAACGCCGTCCTCGATAACAGAGTCGAGGATTTTGCAGTTGTCGAGGATAACATCGTTTCCGATTTTGCCGTTATCAATATATGTGTTAGGTCCGATAACGCAGTTTTCGCCGATTTCGGTGTCGCCGATAATAATTGTGTTCGGTAAAATCTGAGTGCTGTTGCCGACCTTGACATTTTTGCCTATCATAACGCCGTCGGTGCAGGGGATATCAACGCCGCTGAGCATAAGACCGTCGTTTATGTTCCTGCGCATAATCGTGTTAAGGTCGTTAAGTTGAACCCTGTCGTTTGCGCCGAGGATAACCTCGCTGTTTTCCGCGATAAACGCGCCCTTGTTTTCGCCCTTTCTGATAAGCAGCTCGAGCGCGTCGGTGAGGTAGTATTCCTTTTGAGCGTTTGTGTTTGAAATATTGTCTATTGCGTAAAGAAGGCTTGAACCCTTAAACCAGTATGTGCCCGAGTTTGCCTCCATAATCTGCTTTTCTTTTTCGGTAGCGTCCTTGTCCTCGACTATGCGAAGCAGGGTGCCGTTTTTGTCGCGGATAATATGACCTATACCGTGCGTGTCGTCAACAACTGCGCTAACGAGAGTAATGCCGTTGTTATTGCTCTTGTGGTATTCGTACGCCTTGTTTACGGTGTAGCTGTCCATAAGCGGACCGTCGCCGTTTAAGATAAGGATATCGTCGTCCTGATGCGACATAATAAAGTCGCGCGCCTGCATTACGGCGTGGCCCGTTCCGAGCTGAGGTGACTGTAGGGCGGTTTTAATATCGGGGTCAACGCCCTTGAGGTAGTTTTCTACAACCTCGTGTTCGTAACCGGTGATAACGCAGATGTCCTTAACGCCTGCCTCCTTAACCGCGTCTATAACATATTTTATCATAGGAACAAAAAGCACCTCGCACATAACCTTCGGGCGCTCGCTTTTCATTCTCGTTCCCTTGCCGCCGGCAAGAATAATTGCACATTTCATATAATTTAACTCCTATCTTTATTGCCTCCCTTGCTAAAGGGAGGGGGACCGCTTGCGGTGGAGGGATGGTCGCTCGATTTAATGAAAACTAAAATCAAGCAATTATATTTTCAACACCTCTTAATAGGCATTGACCACCCCTCAGGTGCTTCGCACCAGCTCCCCTTGACAGGGGAGCCAAATCAGTTTCTCGCTTCGCTCAATCAATATTTTATATAATTATGCACCAAAATTGAAAATATTTCAATACATTTTAATTAAGATTGCTAAAATTACTAAAAAATGTTTGTATTTTGCCTTTGTGTATGTTATATTATAAAGTGCAAAATACTGTAAAGCGCTAAATTGTGCTTTGCGTATATGTAGCTATTTTTTAGTAATTTATTTTTTAGGGGGTTTTTCCAATGGCTAAGAAATTCTGTTACCTCTTCTCAGAAGGTAACGCAGACATGAGAGAGCTTCTCGGCGGTAAGGGTGCAAACCTTGCTGAGATGACAAACATTGGTCTTCCTGTACCTCAGGGCTTCACCATCACAACAGAGGCTTGTACTCAGTACTACGAGGACGGCAGACAAATCAATCCTGACATTATGGCAGAGATTGAAGAGTACATTGTTAAGATGGAAGAAATCAACGGCAAAAAGTTCGGTGATAAGGAGAATCCGCTTCTCGTATCGGTTCGTTCAGGCGCACGCGCTTCTATGCCGGGTATGATGGACACAATTCTTAACCTTGGTCTTAACGAAGAGGTTGTTGAGGTTATGGCTGAAAAGTCAGGCAACCCGCGTTGGGCTTACGACTGCTACAGAAGATTCATCCAGATGTATTCTGACGTAGTTATGGAAGTTGGTAAGAAGTACTTTGAGCAGCTCATCGACGAGATGAAAGAGGACAGAGGCGTAACTCAGGACGTTGAGCTTACAGCTGACGACCTTAAGGAGCTTGCTGAGCAGTTCAAGGCTGAATACAAAGAAAAGATTGGCGAGGACTTCCCGACTGATCCTAAGGAGCAGCTTATGGGTGC
The DNA here is from genome assembly GCA_017450645.1 of Eubacterium sp. Classification (GTDB taxonomy): domain Bacteria; phylum Bacillota; class Clostridia; order Oscillospirales; family Acutalibacteraceae; genus Eubacterium_R. The sequence continues at coordinate 24,809 of JAFSTE010000023.1, read as the reverse complement.
AGTTAAGGCTGTATTCCGTTCATGGGACAACCCTCGTGCAAATGTTTATCGTCGTGATAACGATATTCCTTATTCATGGGGTACCGCTGTTAACGTACAGGCAATGGCATTCGGTAATATGGGTGACGATTGCGGTACAGGCGTTGCATTTACCCGTGACCCCGCTACAGGTGCTAAGGGTCTCTTCGGTGAGTTCCTTACAAACGCACAGGGCGAGGACGTAGTTGCAGGTGTTCGTACACCTATGCACATCAGCGAGATGGAGCAGAAGTTCCCCGAGGCATTCGCTGAGTTCACAAAGGTTTGCTCAATTCTTGAGAACCACTACAGAGATATGCAGGATATGGAGTTCACCGTAGAGCACGGTAAGCTTTATATGCTTCAGACAAGAAACGGTAAGAGAACTGCACAGGCTGCTCTCCAGATTGCTTGCGACCTCGTTGACGAGGGTATGAGAAGCGAGGAAGAGGCTGTTGCTATGATTGACCCGCGTAACCTTGATACACTTCTTCACCCGCAGTTCGACGCTGCTGCACTTAAGGCTGCTACACCTCTTGGTAAGGGCCTTGGCGCATCACCCGGTGCTGCTTGCGGTAAGGTTGTATTTACAGCTGAGGACGCAGAGGTTTGGAACAACAACGGCGAAAAGGTTGTACTTGTTCGTCTTGAGACTTCACCTGAGGATATTACAGGTATGAAGGCTTCACAGGGTATTCTTACTGTTCGCGGCGGTATGACTTCTCACGCTGCAGTAGTTTCTCGTTGTATGGGTACTTGCTGCGTATCAGGTTGCTCGGATATCGTTATGGACGAGGAGAACAAGGTATTTACTCTCGCAGGTAAGGAATTCCACGAGGGCGACTATATTTCAATCGACGGTTCAACCGGTAACATCTACGACGGCATCATCGAAACTAAGGATGCTGAAATCGCAGGTACATTCGGCAGAATTATGGGCTGGGCAGATAAGTACAGAACTCTTAAGGTTCGTACAAACGCTGACACACCTGCTGACGCTAAGAGAGCCAGAGAGCTCGGCGCAGAGGGTATCGGTCTTTGCCGTACAGAGCATATGTTCTTTGAAGAGGACAGAATCGCTGCTTTCCGTGAGATGATTTGCTCCGACACTGTTGAGGAGAGAGAAGCAGCTCTCGAGAAGATTCTTCCTTATCAGCAGAACGACTTTGAGCAGCTTTATGAAGCACTCGAGGGTTGTCCTGTAACAATTCGTTTCCTTGACCCGCCGCTTCACGAGTTCGTTCCTACCGAGGAAGAGGACATCAAGAAGCTTGCTGACGCACAGGGCAAGAGCGTAGAGGACATCAAGGCTATCATCCAGTCACTCCACGAGTTCAACCCGATGATGGGTCACAGAGGACTTCGTCTTGCTGTAACTTATCCTGAAATCGCTAAGATGCAGACAAGAGCCGTAATCCGTGCAGCTATTAATGTTAAGAAGGCTCATCCGGATTGGGATATGGTTCCTGAGATTATGATTCCTCTTTCATGCGACACTAAGGAACTTAAGTATGTTAAGGACATCGTTGTTGCAGTTGCTGACGAGGAAATCGCTGCTGCAGGTTCTGATATGAAGTACGAAGTTGGTACTATGATTGAGATTCCGCGTGCTGCTCTTACAGCCGGTGAAATCGCTACTCAGGCTGAGTTCTTCTGCTTCGGTACTAACGACCTTACTCAGATGACCTTTGGCTTCAGCCGTGACGACGCAGGTAAGTTCCTTGACGCTTACTACGACGCTAAGATTTTCGAGAACGATCCGTTTGCTAAGCTCGACCAGACAGGCGTTGGCCAGCTTATGGAAATGGCAGTTAAAAACGGTAAGGCTACCCGTCCTTCACTTCACTGCGGTATCTGCGGTGAGCACGGCGGTGACCCGAGCTCAGTTGAATTCTGCCACAACATCGGTCTTGACTATGTATCTTGCTCACCGTTCAGAGTTCCGATTGCTCGCCTTGCTGCTGCACAGGCTGCTATCGCTGCTAAATAAGGTAAGCATAACTAAATAATTATTAGGCTGTCGAAAGGCAGCCTAATTTTTTGCGCAAAAAAAAGAACGGCAAGGATTTACCTTGCCGTTTTCGTTTCGTTTTAGTTTAGCAGGAAGTAGCCCGCTATGCCGTAGAGGGTGGATACCATTACAAGCACATTCGCGATAGCGTTTGTTTTGCCGGTCGCCATTCTTACGATTATGCCGACTGCGGCAAAGAGCAGACCCGCCCAGGCTACGATAATTTTATTTGTAAGCTCTGCGGGAAGCGCGGTGGCGCTTATAAATGTTACGAGCACGCTCAGCGCAACGGCAAGCCAGAAGAAAATCAGGTGTACCGTTTCGTTGCCCTTGGGCTTAAACATAAAGATTGTAGTTACTATAAACGAAAATACTATTACTATTTCGAGTATTAATAGTGGTGAAAGTGCCATAATGTTATTCTCCTTCTGTTTTACGAATAGTGATTTCACCGCTTGAAAGAGTGGTGATATCGCCGTTGTCAAGCTGTACTACAAGTGCGCCGTTTTCGTCGATGTTAAGCGCTTTTGCAGGGGTGACAACTCCGTTTTTTATAAAATTAATGCGCTTGCCGATTATAAGCGAGTGCTCGCGGTAATACTCTATAAAATCCTTTGAGTGCGCGTCCATAATTTTAAAAATCTCGTTTATAATCGCTGCTATAAGCTCGTTCCTGCTGATGTCGGCTTCAAGGCTCGACGCGTTTTCGACATCGCTCGGGAAGCTTTCTGTGTTCATATTAATTCCGATACCCAGAACGAGCGAGGTAACAATCTGCGTTTCAAAGTCGGTGAGCGCTTCGGTAAGTATGCCGCAGATTTTTTTGTCATCAAGATACACGTCGTTAACCCATTTGATAAGCGGCTTTTTGTCGGTGAGCAACTCGATAGCCCTGCACACCGCAACGGCTGCCGCGGTGGTGGAGATAACGGAATTCTCAAGCTTTATCATCGGGTGAAGCACAAGCGACATATAAATTCCGGTGTTGGCAGGGGAGTAAAAGCTCTTGCCCTGACGGCCTCTGCCCTCGGTCTGCTCGTCGGCGGTAATCAGCAGGATTTTTCTTGTTCCCGTTGCAAGCAGGCGCTTCGCCTCGTTATTTGTAGAGTCGATAGTCTTGTAGTGATAAACCTCTATATCGCTGTTGTTGAGCGCGTTTGAGATAGTTTGAGTAGTGAGAATATCGTGGTCGCTGTTAAGGCGGTAGCCCTTGTTTGTTACGGCGTCTATCGTAAAGCCCTCGGACTGCAAAGTCTTAATAGCCTTCCATACAGAAGCCCTCGATAAACCCAGGCTGTCCGCAAGCTCCTCGCCGCTGACAAACTCGTTTTGAGCAGATATTAATTTTTTTAAAACCTTTTCTTTAGTAGTCATAGCTATTTTTTAATGTAAAATATTGCAAGCGTTTTAGGCCCGCAGTGCGAGGAAATGGTGCAGCCTGCGTCGGCGGTAATAATCTCGCTAAAGCCTTTTGCTTCGGCAACGCCTTTTGCAAAACCGATAACCATTGGGTCAACGCCGCCGCTTGTTGCAACAACAACCCTTGAGGTGTCGGCTTTGCCCGCCTCTGCAAAGCAGTCGTTAATGTACTGCCTGTAAACTGAGTCCATTTTGCCCCTGTATTTTTTTGCTATCTCCATAGCGCCGTCTTTGTTAACGGCGATTGACGGCTTAATTGCAAGTACGTTTGCGCCAAACCGCGCAATGCCTGAGCATCTGCCGCCCTTGTGCAGATATTCAAGCGAGTCTAAAACAAAGCCGGTCCTTAGTTTTGGTACAAGCTTGGTAATTTTGTCGGCAATTTTTTTGGCGTCCATACCCTTGTCGCGCATATCGCAAGCTTTTAAGACAAGCAGCCCCATTGCCGTGCAAAGCGATTTTGAATCAACTACATACACGTTGTCAAAATCCTCTGCCGCTATACAAGCGTTTTGGTATGATGTGGAAATGGCAGACGACAGGCTGATATGTACAACCTTTTCGCCGGCGTTAGCCGCTTTTTCAAAAACATCATAGTATCTGCTTGGCGGTACGGCGGCAGTTTTTGGTAAAGCGTTTTCGCACTCTGCAAACGCGTAAATATCCTGCGGTTTTATATCAACGCCGTCAAGATACTCTTTATCGCCAAGCAAAATTGACAGCGGGATTATTGTAATGCCCCTATCCGCCGTGATGTCTGCGGGCAAATCGCAGGTGGAATCGGCGGTAATTATCACTTCGTTTTGAGCCATATTAATATCCTCACATCAGATTTTATATAGTAGAATTTTGTCGGTTTTTTACAACGCCTTTTTACAAAAATTAATAATTTAATTACTTATCTTGAGCCGTAGGTTATAAGTATGGTGTCAATTTCGTCCCTTGCGTAAGCTCTGTCAAAGTAAATACGCAGCACCTCTTGCTTTTTCTTTTTGCCGCGCTCCCTTATTTCGGAGGTGTAGCTGATTTCGTACTCTTTATCGGTGCCTTTGTTAATAATTACCGAGTATTCGCCTTTGCCTTGTATTGATTTGTCAAACGCGCAGCCTGACTTTGCAACAAGCGCAACATAATTTTCGCAAATGTGTATTTTTGATACAAGCTTGATGTCGGTATCCTTTTGCGTAAGGTCGATTGTCTGAGTCAGCATATCCTTAGAAAGCTCGGGAGCGTACTGAATCCAGCCGAGCGTCTTAGGTACTTCAACGCTCTTTTTATTAGCGTTGTTCTCAAGATAGCTCCACTGCTCGTTTACCGCAGTCCTCGGGTCAGAAACCTTATAGGCGTTCTCGGGCGTGAAGTTCATAGTCTTTCGTTTTACCGTAAACATTCCGCCGTCGAAGTCGAGTTTAAAGTTAATGTGACCGATTGTCTGAATGACCTCGGACTTTTTGTAGCCGATAAGTACCTCGACGCTTACACATATTTCGTTTTCCTCGTTAATCGAGTAAATGCCCTTGCCCTTAGTCCACTTGTTAAAGGTGAGGTAGTCGCCGTTGTCGTCCTGAAGGGCGCGGCCGTAGTTTACGAAACCGTTTTTGGCGATACCCGTCTTTTTGTCGTAGCGCAGGGACTTATTTTTATAGTGCATCGCAAACTGAATAATCTTTTTACAGCTCTTTAGCTGACGCACTTCCTCGCGGATTTGTTTGTCGAGGATGTCGCCCCAGGTGCTCTTTGACGCAAGGTAGACCTTGTAGGTGGTTTTGCCCGACGAGGTCTTTTGCTTGTCGAGCAGATAAAGCTCGTACTCCATTTCGCCCGACGACGCGTTTTTGGCGCTTACGGCTTTAATTAAAAGCTCCTTTTCGCCGTCGCCGTCGTAGTCGTTAAGGAACATCTCGGGCGCTTCAACATCAATAAGCCTGCTCCAGTTTGTGAACTCATATTCTTTTTTGTTGTGCTTAAGCACAACGCCGTTGGTGCTTTTGTAAAGATAGTAGTCGTCCTTCGGTAGCGACGCCAAAAGCTCCCTTTTAGTATCCTTTTCTGTAGCGGCAGGCTTTGAAACGGTGGTGAGAACGGAGGCGTTCTCTTGCTTTTCAAAGGGGTTGCCGTTAGTGTAGTAGTACATACCGAACACTATGGCGACTGCCAGTACAAGAGTAAGCAGGATTTTAAAAAAGTATTTCATCTATGCCTCGAATTTATCAGAATAATTAAACTCTGTTTTTTTGCTTTTTACGATATGATAACATTTGCCGCCAGCAAGCGCGAATATGTATCTGTCGTGCCTTAAGGAGTCGGAATACACATCAACCACTTCGATTTCGTCCTTATCAAACTCCTGATACAGGCGCTTTACTTTTTCTTCGCCCCTGCAGTTTTCGCCGATAATGGCGCCGGTTTTGGGGTTGTGACGCGTGCAGATAAGCTTGTCAAAGCCGAGTCGCCTTTGCATTTCCTCGATTAAAAAATCGGGGCTTGCGCTGATTACAACACTGTACCTCGGGCGCGTTTTAAACCAGGGATGCACCTCTTTTTCGTGCTTGTCCCAGAATTTTTTTACCGCGCTTTTAGGTATAAGCGGATAGTATAAAAAGCAAATCCGCTTAAACTGCGTAAAGCTGATAACCCCGAGCAGCATAAGGATAAGCCCTACCGCAATCGCAGGAAAAATCACTATGCACCACGGATAGTGCAGCACGCAGTAGGCGGTAAATAGCGTACCGCTGTCAAAGGGGACTATTGTTTTGTCAAAATCGTAAATATCAATTTTCATACCATTTAGGAATGGCGACTGAACATTCCTTTAAACTTCCTTTTCGTCAAACGAGAAGGTTATTTTTTTGTCGCTCTTAAACTGAGTGAGCTTTACGCCCGCAGCAGTTAACATCTTTTTACTTGCAATAGTGCCGGGGGTGTTTGCGTATTTGTCGGAGATATATACAACCTCTTTGATACCGCTTTGTATAATCGCCTTTGCGCACTCGTTGCAGGGGAAAAGCGCAACGTAAATCCTCGAGCCCGAAAGGTTTTGACCGCCGGAGTTTAAAATCGCGTTAAGCTCTGCGTGACAGACAAAGGGGTACTTTGTGTCGTTCGGCTCGGCAGCGCTTCTCTCCCACGGGAAGTCGTCGTCGCTGCAGCCGCGCGGAAAACCGTTGTAGCCCATAGACATAATCTTGTTGTCGTTACTTACTATGCAGGCGCCGACCTGCGTGTTGGGGTCCTTGCTCCTCATAGCAGAGAGCAGCGATATTCCCATAAAATATTCATCCCACGAGATGTAGTCACTTCTTTTTGGCATATTTTTTACCTCTTTAATGCGTTTACAAATTCGTCAAGCTCGCTTGCCTCGATGTCCTCGACTCTGCCGGCGTCGACCTTCTTTGCGTTTTCGGGGTCGATAGGCAGCTTCGCGAGTACGGGCAGGTTAAGCTCTGCGGCAGTTTCGTCAATCTTTGACTCGCCGAAAATGCTGTGCTTCTTGCCGCAGTCGGGACATACAAAACAGCTCATATTTTCAATAAGACCGAGCACGGGAATATTCATCATCTCAGCCATATTGTACGCCTTGTTAACAATCATTTTAACGAGGTCCTGAGGTGTGGAAACGATTACAATTCCGTCAACGGGAAGCGACTGGAACACCGTAAGCGCTACATCGCCCGTTCCCGGTGGCATATCAACAAAAAGTATATCGAGCTCGCCCCAGTTAACATCCGTCCAGAACTGCTGTATCATACCGCTGATAACCGGACCGCGCCATACAACGGGCGCGTTAACATCCTCGAGAAGCAGGTTTACGCTCATCACTTTTATTCCGCTTTTTGTAACATTCGGCAGCAGACCCGTTTCGTCGCCGACAGCCCTGTCGGTAATGCCAAAGGATTTCGGCACCGACGGACCCGTAACATCTGCGTCGAGAACGCCGACCTTTAAGCCCGCTTTTTTGCATTTTGACGCGAGCAGGCAGGTAACAAGGCTTTTGCCAACGCCGCCCTTGCCCGATACAACGCCGATAACGCGTTTAATATTTGAATACTTGTTCATCGGTTGCTGTAAGCTCTCCTGCCTTGAAGCGCAGTCCGCGTTACAGCTTGAACAATCGTGTGTACATTCGCTCATATTTTATATCTCCTTATTCGTAATTTCTAATCAGTGCGATAACCTTGCCAAGTACGGCAAGCTCGTCAACAATAATCGGTTCGTAGTTGTCGTTTTCGGGTTGCAGACGAAAATGCCCGTTTTCTTTATAAAAGCGTTTAACCGTAGCCTCGTCGTCAATCAGCGCCACAACAATTTCGCCGTTTTCGGCAACGGGTGTTTTTTCAACAACCACAAGGTCGCCGTCGCAGATAGCCGCGTTAATCATTGACTCGCCCTTTACCCTAAGCGCGAACAGCTCCCTGCCGTTAGCGTTAATAGGAACGGGGATGTAATCCTCGATACTCTCGACCGCGAGAATAGGCTGACCTGCGGTAACAGTACCTACGAGCGGGATGTGGTGCGCGCGGTTTTCCATAGAGGAAATAGTGATTGAGCGCTTTTGGTTAGTATCTCCGCGGTTTAGATAGCCCGCCTCGCAAAGCGCGTTAATGTGGTACTGAACGGTAGAAGTGGATTTAAGCCCCACCGCCTTACATATTTCGCGTACGGACGGAGTAATTCCGCGTTCGTCAATAGACTCTTTAATGTAGTCAAAAACCTTTTTCTGAGTTTTGCCGAGTTTTTCCATATACGACTCCCCATATAATAAATTAGTATTATAGTAACACTAAACCGGGCCTTTGTCAAACAAATGTGCAAGGATTTAGAAAATATTTATCAAAAAAAGTGTTGACATTTGCTCTGGAATAAGATATAATTTTGCTTGCAATTTGAAATGGCTTTATAGCTCAGTTGGCTAGAGCATGCGGTTCATACCCGCAGTGTCACTGGTTCGAATCCAGTTAAAGCCACCAAAACCGACAGAGCATTATGCTCTGTCATATTTGGCCCGGTGGTCAAGAGGTTAAGACACCGCCCTTTCACGGCGGTAACACGGGTTCAATTCCCGTCCGGGTCACCACTTTCAGCAACATCTTCACGGTGTTGCTGATTTTTTTGTTTGAAAAGCCTGAAAGTCTGCTGTATCAAGGGATACAGCACTTTTTTAACCCCTTCGGATTGCTCTTCTATTATAGGCAATTTTGCTTTTTGCCTTGTTAATTATACGAAAAAAGTGACCATAAAATAATGATTATGGTCACTCGTTGGTCGCCTTTTCTAGCTCTATTATATCTTGGGTGTGTAGGTAGCGTGCCTAACCGGAATTTCATGTGCCTTAAGAGGTTACATATACATAAAAATAGCACCAAAATGTATGCAATATTAGCGTTATTAGCGTTTCTTCACTTTACTATTTCTATTTGCATATTTTTTTGAATTATGTTATCATATATTCACTTAATTATTTATAGTAGATTATATTTATTATTGATTTGAGGTTAGATAATGAATAATGGCTCCCCCCCTTTGATAAGTGTTGCTACGCTTACATACAAGAACTATCATAGACTTTTTGAAACAATATCATCGGTTTTATCTCAGGACTATTCAAATATTGAGTATATTATTTCAGATGACGGGTCAGGCGATTTCCCTACGGAAAAAGTCCTTGAATATATTAAAACATATAAACGGGATAATATAAAAAATTTCGAACTAATAGTAAACGATGACAATGTGGGCACGGTTAAGCACCTTAACAATGTGTTGAAAAAATGTGAGGGTGAATATATTTTTGACCTTGCTTCCGAAGACCTTTTTTCAAGTAATCATATTGTCTCAGAAATAGTAGAACACTTTCAAAACTCAGATTGTGATGTCCTTATAGCAAGCAGAGCAGTGTATACGGGTAGCGAAATTACAAGCCTTGTTCCTCATAAATGCGATTGGGAACACATAAAGAGTTTGGACACCGCAAAAAAACGTTATTCAGCATTTATGCTAACCCAGCATTTTGACGCATTTATTGGTGCAAATGTATTCTACAAAAAAGAGACGATAAAAAAGCACGGATACTTTGATGAACAATACGTGCTTCTTGAGGATGCACCAATGATAGGCGAGTTTTTGTGGGAGGATAAGGTCGATATTATCCCTGAAATAATAGGCGTTATATATGAGGGAGAAAACGGCGTTTCGACAAGCAAAAGAAAAAATGCAGTACTTGAAAAAGATATTTCATATTTCAATCAGTTCGGAAAACTTAAGCACTATGAGGAATTGGATCATAGGGTTAAAAAACATATAGATTTCGGCATTGAAAGAGCAAAGGCAAAAAACAAGCTTCAGTTGGCGTTAATATGTTTCAAATACATTCCGCAGATTGTTGATTATGGTTCTTTTTGCCTTGGAAGAACAATCAGTGGATTTAAAGATAAAGAATACATTAACAGTTTAAATATCGAAAACTGTAGTCTTTTAAAGTAACGGAGTAATAATATGCAAGTAGTAAAATTTATGTTTCAGCCTCACGGAGATGACAGAGGTCAGTTGATTGCATTGGAAGAAATGATTGATATACCTTTTAAAATCAAGCGTGTCTATTATATGTATGACACAAAAGAAGGTGTAGTAAGAGGTTATCACGCACACAAGTCACTTGAGCAAATTCTTGTATGTATCCACGGCTCATGTAAAGTGCGTCTGGATAATGGTAAAGAAAAAAAGGTTGTTCTGCTTGAAAAGCCATATGAAGGATTGTATATAGCAAATAATATTTGGCGGGAAATGTATGATTTTTCATCTGATGCCGTTTTGCTTGTTTTTGCTTCCGAGCTTTATAACGAGGACGATTATATCAGGGATTATAATGAGTTTTTAAACTTTATTGATAATGAGAGTAGGGCAAACTAATGATTATTCCTTTTTCTTCATTTAAACCATTAGAAAGAAAAATAAACAAAGAACTGCACAGTGCTTTTGACAACGTGCTTAATAATAGCTGGTATATTCTTGGAAATGAAGTCGATAAGTTTGAAAAAGCTTTTTCGGATTATATTGAAACGAATTACTGTGTCGGCACAGGTAACGGATTTGACAGTTTAGTTCTTTCTTTAAGTGTATTAAACATCGGCAAGGGCGATGAAGTTATTGTTCCGGCAAACACATTTATTGCGTCCGCACTTGCTGTTTCGCAAGTCGGAGCAACTCCTGTTTTTGTTGAACCAAACATTGAAACATTTAATATAAATCCAAATGAAATAAGCAAAAAAATCACTGATAAAACAAAAGCTATTATGGCTGTTCATCTTTACGGTCAACCATGTGAAATTGAACAGATAAAAGAAACTGCCGACAAGAATAACCTTTTCCTTATCGAAGATTGTGCTCAGGCTCATGGCGCCGAGTACAACGGCAAAAAAGTCGGCACATTCAGCGACATAGCTGGCTTCAGTTTCTATCCTGGGAAGAATCTTGGCGCACTTGGTGATGGCGGTGCAATAATTACCGATAATAAAGAGCTGGCATTAAAGGCAAGGGCACTTGGGAACTACGGTTCCGAAAGCAAATATAAACACGATTATCTTGGCTGTAATTCTCGCCTTGACGAAATGCAGGCAGCATTTTTAAATGTTAAGTTGAAATACATGAATGAAATTACTGAAGACCGCAAGCGAATTGCCGATATTTATCTGGAACAAATTGATAATCCGCAAATAAGTTTGCCTCATGTAATAAACGCCGCTGATCCGGTTTGGCATATCTTCGGTGTGCGTTGCAAAGACAGAGACAGATTGCAAAAATACTTAAATGAAAAAGGAATAGGCACAGGAATCCATTATCCCGCACCTATTCATTTGCAAAATTGTTATAAAGATCTCGGTTATAAAAAAGGTGATTTCCCTGTGTCAGAAGAAATCAGTGAAACAGAGCTTAGTCTTCCGCTTTATTATGGAATGACAGATGATGAAATCAGTTGTGTTATTAACGCATTAAACAAGTTTTAGTAGGAATTATTATGTCATTAACTGCAGAATACTATAACGGCAATGAAACAGAATGGGACCGTTTTGTGCTTTTTGAAAGCATAAACGGAACCTTTCTGCAAACAAGAAAATTCATTAATTATCACAGTTCGGATAAATTCAAAGATTGCTCCGTATGCATCAGAAAAGGAGAAAAGCTTGTTGCGGTAATATTGGGTTGCCTTCAAGAAAACGGCAAAACTTTTTTTGCGCATAAAGGCACAACATTTGGCGGTATAACTGTATCTAAAAAGATTTATTCCGCAACAGCTGTTGACGAGTTATTTCGTGAGCTTGAACGTTTTTTGAAAGAAGAAGGATTTGTAAAATTATATTTAAAAATGGTGCCCACCATATTTCAGCAGGAAAACACCGACCTTATTGACTATTTTTTGTATAAATACGGTTATCAATGCTATAGTGAACTGAACTATTATTTGAAACTGGACAGATATAAAAACGATGCTGTTGCTCAGTTTTCATCCAGCAAAAGACGGGATTACAGGTACTCTCTGAAAAACGGTTTTGTTTTCAAAAAGCTTGAAAGCAGGGCTGAAATTGCACAGTTTTATTCCGTTTTACAAAAAAACCTGCAAAAGCTCAATTTATCAGCGGTTCATACGCTTGAAGATTTATACGATTTAAAGTTCAACCGTTTTTACGATAACATTGAATTTTTCGGCGTTTATTACAATGAAACAATGGTTGCGGGAAGTATGATATTCATTTTCAATAATGAAGTTTTTCACACACAGTATCTGTCATCTGACGAAAATTATCTGAAAATGTTCCCGATGGATTATCTTATTACAAATCTTATCAAAACTGCAATTGATAAACATATGCGACTCTTTTCTTTTGGTATATGTACCGAAGATCAGGGCAGATATCTGAATTTCGGATTGTCGAGATTTAAAGAGGGTTTCGGCACAGAGTATTGCATAAATAGGTCATACGAAAAAACACTAACCGTTAACGATTAGTGTTTCAAAAACGGACTTTTTATATACTGAATTGACTTTGAAGCTGCCCCTTTGATTAAAAGGCGGAACATTTCAGTTTGTGCAGATTTATTAATATTATTATAATTCATAATACTGAAATATAAAGAGTTCGGAAAGTCTTCTCCCAATGCTAGATACATAGCAAATTTTTCGTTTCCAAGCGTGCTTTTTATCTTTTTTCTAAGTAAAAACGTTTTAAGTATATCGCCAAAATATCTTTGAAAAATGAGATTATTAAAGCTATCGTTTGTCAACGCATTTTCGACGTCATAAGTAAGCGTGTTCAGCAGCGATCTTTCGAGTTTTGAAACGCCTGTAAATATTCCGTCCCCTTCCTGCCTGTATGCATAAATGCAGCGGTCTATGTAAAACATTTCGCCGAACTGAATACTATTAATCAGAATGTCATTATCGTCAAAGTATCCGAGTTCTTTTATTCTTTTGATTGTGTCGGAATCCGGAACTTTGTGAACGCACGCGCCTGCATGGATATAGTACCTTGAAAGATAAACGTCTTTATTTACCGGGGAAAAACCGAGAGTTTCAGTGAGCGTATGCTCTTGCTTGTATGTCCCGTCGCTATAGTCTGCATAGCCGTAGCACACAGCCGATGCATTCTTGTGTTTCCCGAACACCTGCAAGGCGTCTGCAACAAAATTCTCGTCAAAATAGAAGTCATCTCCGTCAAGCGTACAGAAATAATCACCCGTAGCTTGTTCCAGCAGGTTTATTCTGTTTGCACTCGCCCGCTTTATAGGAAGGTATTTTTTGTCCTTTTCTCTGGGCATAATAAACAGCTTTATATTATCAGGATATTTGCTTATATATTCTTTGACAATATCAACAGTTCTATCGTCTGAACCGTCATCACCAATAAGTATTTCCCACTCGCAGGGCTTGTTTATTGCAAGTATGCTATCAATGCTGCTTTTTACATACTTTTCCTGATTATAATAGGTAACTAAAAAAGAGATTTTCATATATTTTTTGCCTCTTCTAATTGTTCAGACTTTATTTTATTCTAACAGATTGCTTTTGCTAAATCAATACGTTATTAAACGACACAAAGGAAACCTCATGAAAAAAAAGCTCGGAATAGTAACCATAACAGCCTTGGAAAATTTTGGTAACAGATTGCAAAATTATGCACTTCAGGAAGTTCTGAAGAATCTGGGGTTTGAAGTTGAAACCATACCAAATCATACGGTATATCGGTACAGACAATCCCCTTTTTTTACACTTGCCAAAAAAGCAGCAAGTATTTTAACGCATTCTCCCAAACATATTTCTGAATTAAGAAGGAAGCAGGCGTTTGATGCTTTCAATAAAAAATACATAAAATTTTCTCGCTGTTATTCAACAAATAAGTATATCCCTAAAAAACTAAATGATAATTACGACTTTTTTATCGCGGGTAGCGATCAGATTTGGAACCCCTATTATAATTTCAACTTTGATTTAAACTTTTTAGCTTTTGCAGACAAGTCAAAAAGGGTTGCATATTCCGCGAGCTTTAGCGTTGATGAAATACCGCGGGAAAAGGTATCGGATTTCAATCAATATCTCAGCGCAATAGATAATATTTCCGTAAGAGAATATGAAGGTGCAAAAATCATTGAAGAGTTAACGGACAAAAAAGCACCTGTAACACTTGACCCCACATTGCTAATAGATGCAGAAGACTGGAGAAAGATAGCTGTTAAACCGAGTTTTATTAGTAATAATGAACAGTTTATTTTTGTCTATTATCTCGGTAAAAGAGATGATTTGGAAAAACTTAAAGATAATGTTATTAAAGAACATCCTGAATGGAAAAGCTGTAGAATAATTGACATAGGATTAACTGATAATACCGAAATATATTCTGTTTCACCTGATAATTTTTTATGGCTGACAGACAACGCGAGTGCTGTGATAACAGATTCTTATCATGGAACAATATTCTCACTGATATTCAATACACCATTTGTAAGTATGTTAACTAAAGGTGATTCATTTTCCATGGATTCAAGAATCAAAACTCTGTTTAAAACACTTGATTTGAATGTCGATTGCGGTGAAATCGCATATCCCGAAAAGGTATTAAAAAAGGAAATATTAGATATTAAAAGAAATAAAGCTCTAAATTATCTGAAAGGTGCTTTAAAAATTAATGAAACTTGAAAGAAGCAAAAATAGTGCAAGAAACATTCTGTTCGGAACAGTTACAAGAGCTTTCAACTTGATAGTTCCGTTCTTTATGAGAACGCTGATAATATATGTATTGGGCGTTGAATACATCGGTCTTGACAGTTTGTTCATTTCAATTTTACAGGTTCTTAATCTTGCAGAACTCGGTGTCGGATATGCACTTGTTTACAGTATGTATGAGCCGCTTGCAAAAGACGATACGGAAAAAATATGTGCATTATTGCTATTATATAAAAAATACTATCGGATTATCGGGTTTGTCATTCTCGGTGCGGGTATTATTCTCACACCGTTTTTGCCATTACTGATTAAGGGCGACGTTCCTGACGGAATTAATCTTTATTTGCTTTATTATTTAAATCTATTATCAACAGTTGTTTCTTACCTGTTTTTTTCATATAAAATCAGCATTATTACTCTTTATCAAAGAAATGATATCGTTGACAAAGTACGGTTAATAACAAGTGCAATCAAGTATACTTTGCAGTTCTTAGTTTTGTGGTTGTTCCATAATTATTATTTCTTTATTATTGTAGCTTTATCTTCGGAAGTTCTTGCAAATTATATTTCATATCTGATAGTCAACAAGTACTTCCCTCAATATAAAGCGGAAGGAAAACTGTCGAAAAAAGAAGTTAGTTTAATTAATCATAGAGCACGCGACCTTTTCACGGCAGCATTCGGCAGCGTCGTTGTAGACTCCGCTGACACCATTGTTATTTCTGCATTTTTGGGCTTAACATCGCTTGCATTATTTCAAAACTATTACTTTGTGATAACAACAATAATCGGAGTAATTACACTGATTACAAATTCTGCTTTAGCAGGTATTGGAAACAGTATTGTTACTGAAACAAAAGAGAAAAACTATTCGGATATGAAAAAACTAACATTTGTATTCTGCTGGATAGGTATTTTTTCTGTTTGTTGTTTGCTTTGTGCAGTTCAGCCTTTTGTGAAAATCTGGGTAGGGAAAGAGAATCTGTTACCCTACAGCCTTGTAATATGTTTTTGCGTTTATTTATTTGTAAAAATTATTAATTCATTGCTTAATACATATAAAGACGCGGCAGGTCTTTGGCATATTGACAGATTCAGACCTTTGGTAACGGCAATGTCAAACCTGACAATGAACTTAATAATGGTTCAATTTTGGGGGCTGTTTGGAATCCTAATTTCCACAATAATCAGCATGCTATTTATCGGTATGCCTTGGCTTTTGTATAACTTGTTCTCTTTCTTATTTACAAATAAAAAAATAAAAGAATATCTTTTTGTACTGCTAAATTACAGTATTATTTGTGTAGTGTTGGGTATTGCAAGTGCTCTTTTAATCAGCAAAATTGAATTGAACTCAATAGTCTTCACAATTATAGTAAGAATAACTGTATGTGCTTGTATGAACATAGCTGTACTACTTATAGTATTCGGAAAAACGTCAGAGTTTTGCTCGTTAATCCATTATGCTGATAAAGTAACAAACGGCAAATTCGGCTTTTTGTTCAAGAGGTTGGGATTATGATTGATATTGACAGTCCGGATTGTATCGGATGCGGCGCATGTGAGTCTGTATGTCCGCAAAACTGTATAGCGCTAAAAACCGACAACGAAGGTTTTCTTTATCCTGTTGTTGATGATAAAAAATGCACAGACTGCCACCAGTGTGAAAATATTTGTATTATTAATAACGATATTGCTCCGATTGAAATCAGAGAAGCTTATGCCGTCTACAGTAAAAATGAAAAGGAAAGACTTCGCAGTTCGTCAGGCGCAGTTTTCTATGAGTTGTCAAGAAAGACAATTGATGGCGGAGGAGTCGTTTTTGGAGCTGCATTCAGCGATGATTGGTCTGTAACACACACAATGTGCACATCTTTGGATGAATTGCATAATTTACAAACAAGCAAGTATGTTCAGAGCGAAACATCCGGTATTTTTGAACAGGTAAAATCAGAATTACACAAAGAGAAAACAGTGTTGTTTTGTGGAACTCCTTGTCAATGCAACGCTTTATCGTTGTATTTGAAAAAGAGTTACAGCAATCTTTTGCTTGTTGATTTTATTTGCCATGGAGTTCCTTCACCAGGTGTATGGCAAAAATATGTTCATTCTTTTGGATTTACTGATATTCAGAAAATCAACTTCAGAAACAAATCAAAAAGCTGGGAAAACTATTGCTTCAGTGTTTGTAATAACGGCAAAGAATATACGCAAAAATATATTAAAAATCCATATATGAGACTTTTTTTGTTTGATTTGATTTTGCGTAAATCCTGCTATCGCTGCAAGTCAAAAATTCCAAACAAAAAATCTGATATTACTGCTGCCGATCTATGGGGGGCAGAAAAAATCGCGTCTGAATTAAACGACCATAAGGGATTATCAATGGTTGTAATAAATAGTAGTAAAGGTGCCGATTTCTTTGAGGGAATACTTGATTCCTGCATATATAAGAAAATTGATATCACTGCTGCACTCAGTAATAATGAAAGCTCATATAAAAGCGTAACAATACCCGAATGCCGAAATAAAGTTATTGAACAAATTATAAGTTCAGATTCCCCTGATTTTGATAAAATCGCAAAAAAAAATGCAACACAGCCCTTGCCTCAAAGAATTCTTGCTGTGCTAAAATCAAAATTCAATATTAATATATAGCTACTATATACTCTGTTGCGTATAATAATATACCATTAATTGTACAATTAAGACACTAGCATTGAAATCCTGTTTGTGGTTTGCTAAGGTGATTAATAAAGACAGAACAAATATTTTGTCTGCAAAACATCACAAAGGAGGTGAAACCATGAATGTCTATTTTAATGCAACGAATATCGCTACCGTTACTTTCTATCAGTGGGATTTCGGACAAGTGCTTGAATTTCAGAATGCACCTGAAAACTGTGAAGTACACTTTCCTGTACCGGATACAAAAGAACTTATTGAAGTAGCCGTAATCAATAATCAATGTCCGATACCAAATAGTACCTTGACTATCAACAAAGGGAGTTTAAAAGCGTATCTCTTTTGTCATGAAGAAGACAAGGGCACAACCAAAAAAACAATTGTCATCAATATCATTCGTAGACCAAAACCATCAGGCTATAAATATCAACCTAATGAAGATGAAGTGCTTGATTACACTGCAATGAATGAGCGAGTTGAAACGATTGTGACAGCTCTTGAAAACGGAGAATATAATGGTGGTAACGGAGCAGATGGTGCATCAGCATATGAAATTGCTGTTGAAAATGGCTTTGAAGGCACCGAACAACAGTGGCTTGACTCGCTTAAAGGTGAAGATGGCGTTCCTGGCACCAAAGGCGACAAGGGTGACCCCGGAGAAACGCCAGTGCGTCAATACTCTACGGATGAGCATATAATCGGAACTTGGCAAAACTCTGATGGCACAGTTAAGCCGCTATATGAAAAAACTCTATATTTCACGCTAGAAACATGGTCATGGGCAAGTGAAGACAATGGCTGGTCAACGCCGATTTCTACATATGTTTTAAATTCTGATACATTTTTTATCACAAGAGCAGTAAACTTAACACAAAGAAGACAACTTCCAGATTATATGTCATATAACGGTAATACTTCATTTGGCTCGAGTATACATACATCATATGGAAATATTTATATTGATATGGGTTCTTCACGTAACAAAGCATTTTTTGAAACTGATAGTTTTTTAATGGTTGTCCAATATACCAAGACAACCGATACGCCTCAACATGTATCATAAAAAACACCGTCGCATTCAAGAAATACTCAATGCAACGAAATTAAGAAAAAGACGTTGATTTAAACAACAATTAAATCTGGATGCTCGAAGGTTATTACTACTGAATTTTTAGCAACTGGTCTTACAAAGCAATTTGAGTTTGAACCTGTTAGAGTAAATAGTTTACGGAAGCTGAGAGGAGCACGTAAAGGTGCTCCTCATATTATTACTCTTTTTGACTTTTTTCAGGAAAACTAAGCATTTTTGAAGTTATGCTAATTTCATTAAGTAGCCATTTGCAGCCGCCGCTTCGGATTCCTAAGAAAAGCGGATGTGCAAAGGAAACATTGATGTCAAGATTGCTACTTACAATCTGATATGCCTTAGTCCTTGGGCAGTGCTTACGAAATAAGGTTAACACTTCTGTTTTTGCTTTGTTGCACGCATAGCTTGTTGCCATAGACGAGCCCCACGCTATGATGAATTTGTTGTCTTTAAAGCTTTTATCAGCCATTAGCGTATCAATGTACTGTAGATTCTCAACATCGACAGTAAGCCCCTTTGCCGAGAGTTTACCCTCTACTACCTGACTGAAAAGATTAATTACTCTTAACTCGTTGAGCCCGAGTTCCTGCATATGATTAATGAGGTGATTAAGCGTGCTGTCCTCAGAAAACAGATTGTCCTGATTCCTTGTAGGATAGAGTAAGATTATTGTTGCTGAATCGCCTTTAACACCTACTAATCTTTTTATGAGCAGGTATGTGTTTTTGTTATCTGCAGAACAGACGATTTCGGTTTCTGTTGAAACCTTTTTTGCTACTGTTTTCATTGTAGACCTCCTTAGTATTCCTCTGCTAAAAGCATTGTGCAGTGAGTTACGTCATCAATCGCATATGTATGTTCAGCCTCTTAGAGAATTGGTAGCTGTTTTTGATGGTATTGATTCTATCGAGAGAAAAGTAGCAGAGCAAAAAAAAGAAAACCTATTTCCGTTATCATTAGAGGAGCTAAGGCGCATTAAACAACAGCTTAATGCGTTGAAGATTCCATTGATTGACGATTGAATTAGAAAAGCCCTAACCTAGATTCAGGTTAGGGCTGATTGCTGCCATTTTCAGTAGAATGATTATTTTTTTAGTCGGGTCACCTTTTGGTCGCCTGTTTGCGTTTTTTCACACTTTATGCTAATGATTATTTGCTTTTTCCTTTGTGTATTATAGCTATTTTAACCGTTATTTTTTTATCGGCAGCGAAGCGTATCTGCTTTCAAATCCCGTCCGGGTCACATCGGCGCAGCCGATAGGACAAGGAAATTCCCGTCCGCTCGCTTGCCTGAGCAAGCGAGAAATGGTCGGGTTTACAAGAAAGCATTCCAAGCGTTTGAAAGGAAATTCCCGTCCGGGTCAACTATTATCTAAATTATATCTATATTTATTTATTTATTCTTTAACGCTATGGCATTGTGCTGCGTGCGGGCAGTTTGCACATTTCTGACCGCAGGCGCCGATGCCTTGTTTTTTGTCTTTTACTATTTTTCGTATTGCAAGGAAAACGACAAGTGCAAGCACCGCTATAGTTAAAACGGTTACTAAAACATCAGGCATTTTATCATCTCCTTATTTTTTCACTGTTAAGTGGTTTTCGTTATACTTATTTTTGCGAACGAGCATATAGCAAACTCCCGCAAACGCTGCCGCCGCCGCGATTATACCTACGATGTGGTGCGCGATGTCGCCCGAGAACAGGCAGCCGAACTGGAACACAATCAGCGACACTATGTACGCAAAGCCGCACTGATATCCGATTGCAAACCATGTCCATTTTGCGTTATTCATCTCTCTTTTAATTGCGCCTATAGCCGCAAAGCAGGGTGCGCAAAGAAGGTTGAATATAAGATACGAATAACCCGCAAGCGCGCCGTGTCCGCCGCTGAAGGAATTGAAGTCCGCCGCAAGATTACTCCAGATTTCGTCGCCGTTTTCGGCAAGCTCGCCGCCGAAGTGGTAGAGCTGACCAAATGTACCGACCACATTTTCCTTAGCGATTAAGCCCGTGACTGCTGCAACAGCAGTTTTCCAGCTGCCCCAGCCGAGCGGTATGAACATCCAGGCAAAGAGATTGCCGATTTTAGCCATCAGCGAGTTGTCGATATCCTCAATCATAGTGAACTTGCCGCCCTCAACGCCGAAGCTCAGGAAGAACCAAACTACGATAGTTGAAAGAAGGATAACCGTACCCGCTTTTTTAATGAACGACCAGCCGCGCTCCCAGGTTGAGCGAAGCACTGTGCCGACTGTCGGCAGGTGATATGCGGGGAGCTCCATAACAAACGGAGCGGGGTCGCCAGAGAACTTTTTAGTTTTCTTAAGCATAATGCCCGATACGATAATCGCGCCAACGCCGATAAAGTATGCAGAGGCTGCGACAAGTCCCGAGCCGCCGAACAGTGCGCCCGCGATAAGTCCGATAATCGGCAGCTTAGCGGAGCAGGGGACGAAGGTCGTAGTCATAATCGTCATACGGCGGTCACGCTCGTTTTCGATAGTTCTCGACGCCATTACGCCGGGGATACCGCATCCCGAGCCGATAAGCATAGGGATAAACGATTTTCCCGAAAGTCCGAAGTGGCGGAAAATTCTATCCATTACAAACGCTACGCGCGCCATATAGCCGCAGCCCTCGAGGAACGCGAGCATTACGAACAGAACGAGGATTTGCGGCACAAAGCCGAGTACTGCGCCCACGCCGCCGATAATACCGTCGTTAATAAGACCGAAGAGCCAGTCGGGGATTCTGCCCTCGAGCAGAGCGCTTACCGCGTTTGGCACCCACTCGCCAAACAGCACGTCGTTTACCCAGTCCGTAGCGCCCGAGCCGACGGTTTTCATAGCGATATAGTAAACGAGGAACATAACTGCTGCGAATATCGGAAGTCCCCAGATACGGCTTGTAACGACCTTGTCGATTTTGTCAGAGGTCGAGAGCTTACCCTTGTTTGCCTTTATGTAGCAGGACTTGATAATCGAGCCTATGTACACATATCTTTCGTTTGTTATGATTGACTCTGCGTCGTCGTCGAGCTCGTCCTCGGCAGCCCTTATGTCCTCGGCGATATGCTCAAGGTCGGGCTTGCTGACATTCAGCTTTTCGATAACCTTTTCGTCGCTTTCAAACAGCTTTATCGCGTACCATCTTTGCTGCTCCTTTGGCATATCGTGAAGCAGTCGTTCCTCGATATGCGCGAGCGCGTGCTCAACTACGCCGCTGAAGGAGTGCTGAGGTGTTGAGGGCTCGCCCGACGCTGCTTTAACGGCTGTATTTGCCGCCTCTTCTATACCCGTACCTTTTAGCGCCGAAATCTCAACAACGGGGCAGGCGAGCTGACGCGAAAGCTCGGCGGTGTCAATCTTGTCGCCGTTTTTCTTAATGACATCCATCATATTTATCGCAACAACAACCGGTATACCGAGTTCGACAAGCTGTGTTGTGAGGTACAGATTTCTTTCAAGATTTGTGCCGTCTATGATGTTTATAATCGCGTTCGGCTTTTCGTCGATAAGGTAATCCCTTGCAACCACCTCTTCTATAGTATAAGGCGAAAGCGAGTAAATACCCGGCAGGTCGGTGATGGTAACATCACTGTGCTTTTTTAATTTGCCTTCTTTCTTTTCTACTGTTACGCCGGGCCAGTTACCTACATACTGGTTTGCGCCCGTCAGCGCGTTAAACAAGGTCGTTTTACCGCTGTTCGGGTTACCGGCAAGTGCAATTTTAATGCTCATATTACTGTCCTTTCTTAAGTTAGTTATTGCTAACTTCTATGCTAAAAAATTATTCTACCTCGATTAGCTCAGCGTCGCCCTTACGGATTGAAAGCTCGTAATCCCTTACGGTTATTTCAATCGGGTCGCCGAGCGGCGCAACCTTGCGGACATAGATTTCTACGCCCTTGGTAATGCCCATATCCATTATTCTGCGCTTTAGCGCGCCCTCGCCGTGAATACGCTTTACCTTGCAGGTGTCGCCGATTTTTACATCTCTGAGTGTCATATTACTTCCTCCTATACATAGATTTTCATAGCCATCTCTTTGCTTATAGCAATCCTGGCTTCTTTAACCTTAACAATTATATTTCCGTTTTGCTCCGAAATCACGCTTACCGTATCGCCGACGATAAAACCGAGATTTTCAAGATGCTTCTTAACTTCGGGCTTGCCGGATATGCGCTTAATTACGCCGTCGTTACCGTCGCCCAAAACGCTCAGGGGAATCATATTTGCCTCCTTAAGTTAGCATAAGCTAACTTTTGAACTAAAAATATATGTTAGCCGCCGCTAACCACCTTTATTATAGTTAGTCACAGCTAACTTGTCAAGAGTTTTTTAAAAATTTTGACATCTTGCAATTTTTATACAGATGTGGTAAGATATGACTAACCGAAACGCCAAAGGAGCGATACTATGGATAACAGAGAATCCGCAGAAATGTATCTTGAAACAATATATATACTTTCTCAAAAATCGGATATGGTGCGTAAAATTGATGTAAGCAAGTATATGGGCTTCGCAAAACCGTCCGTTACTCGCGGCATCAGCCTGCTCGAAAATGACGAGCTTGTAACCGTTGACGACGGTGGCGGTATCGTTCTTACAAAAAAGGGTGAGGCGCAGGCAAAGCGTATTTACGAACGCCATACCGTGCTTACTAAAATGTTTGTAAGGCTCGGCGTTGACGAAAAAATTGCGGCTGAGGATGCCTGCAGGATAGAGCATTACATCAGCGACACGACATTTAATGCATGTAAAAAGCATTTGAAAGAATACGAATAAAAAATTCCGCGCGCAGCCCTTTGTGTGCGGTTTTTAAGAATAAAGGAGGGCACTATGGACAGTAATGATAAAAAGGCATTTTTAGGTTTTCAGCAGGGCGAGTTAAACGCGGTACTTATGTACAAAAAGTTCGCCAAGATAACAAAGAATGAAAAATACAGAGCGGCGTATCTCGAAGCGGCTAAGGACGAAGGCCGCCACGCCGCAATAGTAAGTAAGTACACCGGCGAAACGCTGCAACCAAAAGCGCTTCAGGCGAATGTGCTCGGAGTTTTATACAGAATTCTGCCAAAGAAGCTCGTTCACTTAGGTGTGTCTAAGGGCGAGTATTTCGGCGGGGACGGCTACCGCCCGTATGTAGGCGATAAATACCCCGAATTTGAGGGTATGATGAACGACGAGTACAAGCACGGCGAAATATTTAAAAACATATAAATAGGGAGAAATTATTATGGAATTTGCAGTAAGATACTATACAAAAACGGGTAACACAAAAAGGCTTGCCGAGGCTATGGCTGATGTGCTCAGCGTTGAGGCTCTGCCTATAAGCGAGCCGATTAACGAGCAGGTTGACCTGCTGTTTCTCGGTAACTCTTACTATGCGTTTAATATCGACAAAGAGGTTAAGGATTTTATCGCGTCGCTTGATAAAAATCTTGTAGGTAAAATCGTAAACTTCGGCTCTGCGGCTATGCTTAACTCTACTTACAAAAAGGTTAAGGCTGAGGCGGACAAGGCGGGTATCGCTATGTACGACAAGGAGTTCCACTGTAAGGGCGAGTTTAAGGGTATCCACAAGGGCAGACCTAACGAGGACGACTGCAAGGCGGCGGCAGAATTCGCCAGAACCTTTGTTGAGTGATAAAATGAAGCTGTACCACACAAGCTCGCTTGAACTAAGAAATCCCGATATTAATTACGGCAGAAAAAATGCGGATTTCGGCGGCGGCTTTTACCTGTCAGACAGCCTTGAATTTGCACAAAAATGGGCTAACGACGCAAAGGCAACCGTTAACGAATACACGCTCGATTTAACGGGCTTAACCGTAAAGCGATTTTCACTGAACAGCGAATGGTTTTCGTACATTTCGCAAAATCGCGCCGGCGGCGGCGACGCGTACGAAGACGCGGATGTTATTATCGGTCCGATTGCAAACGACACGCTCTACGACACATACGGTATTATTTTCAGCGGACTTATATCGGGCGACGACGCGCTAAGGCTTCTGCAAGTAGGTAATCGCTACACCCAGATAAATATAAAAAGCGAAAAGGCTGCGGCGCAGCTAAAATGGGTTGGTGCAAAGCATTTAACCGCGCCCGAGATTGAAGCTGCCGAAAGCGCCGTAAGGGCGGAGGAAAAAGAGTTCAGGTCGGCGTTCTGGGACGCGCTGAGCACGCTCGATAATTTTAAGGAAATAGAGAGCATACTAAGCTAATACAGTAAAATTGCCCACCTGTACTAAAGGATAACAAGGTTTAAATCGTCCGCTTTCGCCCACCTTGGCGATTAAAAATCGCCCGAATACGCGAGTATGCGAACAATTTTATAATCACCAATCTGAACAAAATCAGACGATTTAAACTGCT
>JAFSTE010000003.1 GCA_017450645.1 Eubacterium sp. | reverse complement strand
TAAGGCGTCAGCCTTAACCCTTCTTTGTTCATTGTTCTAACGAAAAATTGCTATTTCAAAATTGCTTTGCACCTCAAAAATTTAGATTTTTGTGTAACACAAGGCAAAAAGCGCAGGAATAATTTGTTTATTCCGAGCATTTTTAATGCAGTATTACGCGAAAAGATGGTTTTTGAGGCTGCAAAATCCCTTAGTTGCCCACCCTAAGAGCAGGGATTTTTCTATTTTGTTTTAACGGTTTTAACCTTAGACCAAGAGGAGTAATAGTACTTGCCTTTAACCTTTTTATAAGTGCGGATTTTAACATAGTACTTCTTTTTGGATTTAAGTTTGGATATCTTTTTGCTTGTTTTTTTGTTAGATACCTTAATGGCTTTAACCGTTCCTTTTTTAAACTTTTTGTTTCTGCTGTAGGCAATTTGGTAGCCTGTGGTTTGCGTTTTGCGCTTTTTCCACTTAACAATAAAGCCTTTTTTCTTTTTGGTAACCTTGGTAATTTTGGTGCCTTTGGGAACTATAATAAAGCTTTTTGTAATATTGCCCCAGTAATACGGATGCCCTGCGTACTTATTATCAAAACTAACGGTTACCGTATGCCGTCCTACTGCCTTGCGGCCTTTTGAATATTTAACGGTGTATTCTGATTTATCGACAACGCTGCCATCGTACATTTTAACATATTCTATGCCAGGCTTTTTTACATTGCCGTTATAAACATATTTTGTTTTAGTAAGCCTAACATCAGGTTTAACTACAGTAATTTGACATTTTGCCGTAAGACCATTGGCAGTTGTTGCTACAATATCGTATGCACCGATTTTTTTGGGCTTGATTACATACCGCTGGGATAACAAAAATCCACTACCCCTGTCGAGTACTACAATATCATCCGAGCTTGCAATATCTGATGTTGCGTGTTTATACACATCCCAAGTAATATTACGCTCGGCATTAAGCGGTTCAACAGACACTGACAAACCTACATTTATGCCCGGATTTGTTTTTTCCCTTTCCGGAGTAATGGTAATGTCAGTCGGGTCGCGACCTACTACAGTAACGTAGCAGTTAAATAACTCTGTTTTTTTCCAACCGCTTGTCATTTCAACTTTGTATTGGCAGGTAATAATTGCTGTCATTCCGTCGGTAATCTCGTCCGCCCTGATATCGCAGTGCGTTTCATACCGCGATGTAATACGCACAGCCGGTGAATTAGACGACCAAAAGGCAGAGCCATAGACATAATCAAATCCTACATCGGCATATATAGTTGCCGTATCGTCAACATACATTGTTAGTTCTTTATCCTTTGCCTGTGCCGTGAGACTACGGTTTGGCAATACGCTTACGAGCATAAGCAATGCCAAAATCAGACTCAACGCATTTGTTTTTTTACTAAACATATTTTACTCCATAAATCAGAATTGCTCTTAATAAAACAATTCGTTTTACTAAGAGCAACCCAAAACTAATTAAGCATCATAATAAAGGAAACCGGTGAATCCTAAATCAGCCATTGTAACGCCAGTTCTGAAAACTTGAGTGATAAGCTCGTTGCTGTCCTTAATTGCCCAGAACAGCAGCTTGTTAGCATCGCTGTTGTAAGCATCATAATCGCTCATAGCCTCGTCTGACATATCAAGCGGGTCGAAATCAAATTCAATATAGCCCTCATAATACATGCCCTCGAAAGAAGAATCTCTGAAAGCAGCGCAAAGATACTCCGGTTTATATTTTTCAGCTTCATCAAAATAGCAGTATTGGGCGTAAACATCGGATTTATATTTTTGAATCTCGACAATGATAGAATCAACAAAGCCATTTGAGTATGTCCAATATTCGCTGCAAATAAGCGAATCGCCCTCAAACCACATCTGGGTTTCATAGTCTGTTCTATTTTGATTATCATCTATGTAGTATGTGCTAAAATAGATGAACTTTGTACCGTCGGTAGCGGTTTCGCCGTACTGATTAATAAAGTTTTTAAGTTTGGTCATCTTCTGACCTTTTTTGGTGTCGGCTACTGTAACCTTACAGGTGTACTTCTTGCCGCCTACTTTTGCGGTAACTGTTGCTGTACCAACCTTTTTAGCAGTAATCTTAACGCCGTATTTGCCGTTCTTCTTGATTGCCGCAACCTTAGAGTTACTTGTTGACCACTTAACGGTCTGAGTTGTTCCGCTCATCTTAATTGTCTTAGTCTTAAAGATAACAATAGATGTCTTTGTTGCAGAAATTTTAGGTGTTTCAACAGTAATCTTACACTTTAATTTCTTGCCTGCAACCTTAGCGGTGATGGTAGCCTTACCCTTTTTCTTAGCCTTTACAAGACCCTTTTTAGTAACTGTTGCTACCTTTTTGTTGCTTGATGTCCACTTAACCTTTTTCTTAGTACCCTTTACCTTAAGCTTAACGGTCTTACCCTTGATAAGAGTAGCCTTTTTCTTATTAAGCTTAATTGTTGCAGCCTGTGCTTCAACAACAGTATTAGAAGTAATACCGGTATCGAATGTACCCTGAAAACCGGGTGCGAACACTGCGACAGCCATAATAACAGCTATCATTACAATAATTTTTTTCGTGCCTTTCATAACACATCCCCCATCATATTTTTTTGGTAATTACATTTTACCATTTTTGTCACATTAATTCAATATTTTTTGGCATTTTATCCAATTTGTACAACTCGTAAATAAACGATTATGTTAATATGCACAAAAAACCGCCCGGCGCAAACCGAGCGGTAAAACAAAAGTGTCTATTAAATAATTAATCGTTAAGCTTAGCAAGCTCTTCGCGGAAGGATTCCGCAGAGTCGAACTCTTTATATACAGATGCAAAGCGTACATAAGCGACCTCGTCAATCTCCTTAAGCTTTTCCATAATAAGCTCGCCGATTTTTGCCGAGGTAACCTCTCTGTCAACCGAGGACTGAAGCGAAGTTTCAATCTCGGAAATCTTAGTTTCAAGGTCGTTAATAGTAACATGCCTTTTTTCGCACGCACGCAGCATACCCTTTAAAATCTTATTGCGGTCGAATACCTCGCGGGACTTATCCTTCTTAATAACAATAATCGGGACATCCTCTATAATCTCGTATGTAGTAAATCTTTTGCCGCACTGCAGGCACTCTCTTCTGCGTCTGATACGCTCATTCTCGTCCGTGGGGCGAGAGTCGATAACCTTGCTGTCTGTAAATGAACAAAACGGACATTTCATAGTGATAATCCTCCTCAAAAAGTTACTACGCTGTACATTATAACACAATATATAGAAAAATGCAAGCTTTTTACTTTACAACAATATATTGATGTTTTTAAGTCTTTTTGAGCGACGGCTCCTTGTTGTTGTAGATAAACATCCAAACAGCCATTGAACAGATTACAATATAACCCACAATAGAGTACATATCGGGTATCTGGTGACCGAGGAAGAAATAACCCTCTATCGCGGTAAAAATAATATTAGAGTAGTCGTAAACCGAAATCTCTCTGCTCGGCGCAAAAGTATACGCCGCGGTTATACCGAACTGACCGCCCGCAGCGCATACGCCGACAAGCAGCAGATACAAAAGCTGTTTACCGCTCATAGGGTGGTAGTTAAATATAAGGTAAGGCGCTGTAACGGCAAGCGAAAACGCCGAGAAAAAGAACACGGTAAAGCGTCCGTTTTCGCCCTTATTGCCCATATGGCGCACCGCGGTATAGGCTGCGCCTGCGCCGACTCCGCCGATAAAGCCCGCAAGCGACGGCAAAAGCTCGACATTACTAAAGGTCGGTTTAATTACAAGCATCGCGCCCAAAAACGCGCCTACGATTGCCACGCCCTGCTTAAACTTTACCTTTTCTTTAAGGAATATCGCCGAGAATATAAGCGTAAAAAACGGCGACATTTTGTTTAGCATAGCTGCGTCTGCGGTATGTGCCATATGCGTCGTTGCGTAAAAGTTACCGAACACACCGAGCAGTCCCACGCCCGAGCGTATAAGGTGGTACGGAAGGCAACCCTTATGCGGTTTAAAGCTCTCGTGGTTTTTAATCAGCATAAAGCTTGCAATAAAAAAAGCGACAAGGTTGCGGAAAAAGACCTTTTGCGGCGTTGGTAAATCGCCCGAAAGGTTAATAAACGAACTCATTCCGCTAAAGCACAGCGCGGAGAGGAGTATGCATATTATTCCCTTTGACTTGTTGCTTAATTTATTCATATTGTTATCCTTATTTAATTTTGGTTTTGAGTTTTAAGTGTTAGGTTTTAAGCCATTGGTTACTCGCTTCGCTCAAACAATTATCGGGAGCGCGCGGAGACGCTCCCCTACGATTTTTCATTACTGCGAGAATATGTAGGGGCAGGTCTTTGTGCCTGCCCGAAAGTTCAACACTTGAAGCCCTGCTATTTAAACATCGTATCAAAATACTCTTTACTCTTTATAAGCTCTTTTTCGACCTCGAGCCCTTTAGAGTAAATCTCAATTACATAGCCGCCGTTGTAGCCCGCGCCGTCCATCGTGGCAAACAGCTTTTTAAAATCAAAGCTTCCCTTGCCGGGCGGCAGGCAGTCGTCGGTGGCGTTATTATCGCTTATATGGATATGAACGACATCGTCCTTAATCTCGTTTAAAAAGTCGAACGGGTCGTAGCCCGAACGGATTGACTGCTTAACATCAAAAACGAACTTTAAATCGTCGCCGAGCACATTTTTCATACGCTTACAAAAGTCCGTACTCTGCGAGCGAAAGCGCACAACATTTTCCTGGCACACTCTTACGCCCTCTGCCCTGCCTATTTCCATAAGCTTTGCAAAGCGCTCAAAATAATGCTCCTCGGGGATATTCCTTTTTTGCACCGCGAGCGCGCCGTGAATAACCGCGATGTCCGCGCCGAGAAGCGCAGCGGCGTGAAAATGCTTTTTATAAAGGTCGATAAAATCCTCGTACCGCCTTTCGTACTCGCCGAAAATGCAGGTGTTTTCAATAAACGACGAAAACGGGTGAATGCTAAGAATATTTACTCCGCCGTCGTCAGCCTGCTCCCTCATTTTTTTAACAAAGGGCTCCTCAAGCTCCGACGAGGAATTAAAGAATATTTCCGCATTTTTAAAGCCGATATCAATTACCTTGCCAAGCGCCTTTTCCGTTTCGAGCGGGTAAAAGCACGAGGTTGAAGCACCGATTCTGTTCATCATATCAGCTTCTCAAGGCAGGCAAGCTTAACGCTTACGCAAAGAATCTGCGACGCGATATCAAGCTCGTTAACAGGCGGAAGCGACGGCGCAATACGGATATTGCTGTCCTTGGGGTCCTTGCCGTAAGGATAGGTAGCGCCGACCGATGTGAGCGTAACGCCCGCCTCCTTACAAAGCTCGCCGACTCTCTTAGCGCAGCCGGGCATAACATCAAGGCTGATAAAGTAACCGCCGCGCGGCTCAATCCAGCTTGCAACACCCTTGCCGCCAAGCTCGTTTTGAAGGTGGTTGAGCACCATCTCGAACTTAGGCTTCATAAGCGCTGCGTGCTTTTTCATATGCGCCTTCATACCCTCAAGGTCGCCGAAGAACTCAGCGTGTCTGTGCTGATTCATTTTATCGTAACTGATAGTCTGCGCGTTAAGGCGCTTTAAAATGTCCGCTATATTAGCTTCGCTCGCCGCAAGCGCGGAGATACCTGCGCCGGGGAAGGTCATCTTAGAGGTCGAGCAAACCTCGATTACCATATCCTCGTTACCGTACTCGGGCAGAACATCGAATATATTAAGAAGCTCGTCGCCCTCGTCATAAATCTCGTGAATAATATAAGCGTTGTCCCAGATAACCCTGAAGTCCTCGGCAGCGGGCTTAAGCGCCGCGATACGCTTAACAACCTCGTCAGAAAAAGTAATTCCCTGCGGGTTTGAATATTTAGGAACACAGAACATACCCTTAACGCTCTCGTCCTTAACAAGCTCCTCAATAGCGTCCATATCGGGACCGTCGTCCTTCATATCGACATTAATCATCTTGA
This sequence comes from Eubacterium sp., assembly GCA_017450645.1. Classification (GTDB taxonomy): domain Bacteria; phylum Bacillota; class Clostridia; order Oscillospirales; family Acutalibacteraceae; genus Eubacterium_R. The sequence continues at coordinate 108,248 of JAFSTE010000003.1, read as the reverse complement.
TATTAAAGTATTCAAGAATAGTAAAGTGTCTGTCGTAGCCGGGTACGGGACAGAGGAACTTAACCTCGGGCAACTTGCTCCAGGGAGTGCAGCCGAGTACGCCGTGCGAATAGCACTGAGCGATATAGTCGAACATAAGCGAAAGGCTCGCGTTCGGACCCATAAGTATGTTTTTCGGCTCAACACCAAGCAGGTCGGCAAAAAGCTTTTTACAGCTCGGGATACCGTCGAGGATACCGTAGTTTCTGAGGTCGATACCGTCCTCGATATAATCGGTATAGTCAAGCAGCTTCATAGAAATATCGAGCTGCTCCTTAGAGGGCTTACCGCGCGACATATCGAGCTTTAAACCCATAGCCTTATAATCTTCAAATCTTTTTAAAAGGGCTTCTTTTTCCGCACAAAGCTCCTCTTTAGTCATATCCTTATATGCTTTCATACCAAGTCCTCCTCAAAAAGCATCAGTCATTACATTACAATAATCTATATAATATCACTATTTTACTTATATTGCAACAAAAAATTGTATATCTATATATGATTATGCACAATATATGCGGCTTGACTTAGAACAAATGTTGTATTATAATTATATCGAACGGTTGTTCTAAGGAGTAAAAAATATGGACAGAACGATTTTACACATAGACTGTAACAAGTTTTACGCCTCGGTAGAATGTCTTTACCGCCCCGAAATACGCGACAAGCCCGTTGCGGTAGGCGGTAACCCCGAAACGAGACACGGTATAATTCTTACTAAAAACGAAATAGCCTCTAAATACAATTTAACCGTTGGCGAGCCGATTTGGCAGGCTATGCAAAAATGCCCCGAGCTTGTTGTCGTACCGCCTAATTACCCGCTCTATCTGCGGTTTTCTAAGCTTTGCCGCAAGGTGTACGAGGACTACAGCGAATATATCGAGCCCTTCGGACTTGACGAGAGCTGGATTGATGTTACGGGCAACACCTCAAGCGGTATGGAGATTGCCGAGGAGATACGGCAGAGGATAAAATTTGAGCTTGGTATAACGGTCAGTATCGGGGTCAGCTTTAACAAAATTTTTGCAAAGCTCGGCTCGGACTACAAAAAGCCCGACGCGATTACGCGAATAGGCAGGGATAACTACAAGGATATCGCCTTTCCCCTCCCCGCGTCAGATTTGCTGTTTGTCGGGCGTTCAACAACAAAAAAGCTCGCGTACTACGGCATTAATACCATCGGCGAGCTTGCAAACACTGATGTTGATTTTTTACGAAAGGTTTTCGGCAAAAACGGCGACACGCTGCACCGCTTTTCAAACGGGCTTGACGATATGCCCGTAATGCACAAGGACCAGATACGCGATGTCAAAAGCGTAGGCAACTCCACCACCACGCCGCGCGACTTAGTAAACGACGCTGATGTCGCCGCGGTGTACAGAGTGCTTTGCGAAAGCGTTGCCGAAAGGCTGCGCGAGCAGGGCTTAAAGGGCAGGACGGTTACTATTTCGGTAAGGGACACAAAGCTGTTCAGCTTTACCCGCCAGAAAAAGCTCGCAGTCCCAACCAACCTTAGTACCGAAATACTTGACGCCGCGATGCAGCTTTTTAAGGAAAATTACAACTGGGGCGCTAACATACGCTCAATCGGCGTTTCGGTAAGCGAATTCGACTTCGAATACTTTGAGCAGTTCGACTTTGCGGGCAAAGCCCTTAAGCGCGAAAAAATGGAGGAGCTCGAAAACACAATCGACACCCTGCGCGGGCGTTTCGGGCATTTTTGCATACAGCGGGCCTGCCAGCTTAATTCGGGCGGGCTCAACGAATTTAACCCCCGTATCGAGCACACAATCCACCCCATAGGCTACTTCGCATAAAATCAGAGCATCATAGCAAACGCTAAAAAACACTGGCGTTTGCTTTGTTTTTTGCTCAAAAAAATGAAGTGGATAAAATAAAAATGGGCTGTCTGACAGCCCATTATATAATATGTATTAAGTTTAAATCAGTTAGGCGTATACAGGTTAGCATACGGTCGCGAGGTGGCGGGGATAAGCTTTTTGAACGGCTTAGACATTATGCTGTCGTAATCCTCACCAAAGAATTTGCAGTAGTTTTTCACATAAGTCGTAAGCTCTTTTTCGTCCTCTGCGCTAAGGCTTACCACCTTAATATTAGGCGACAAATTCTCCTTAGGGAAGCTGCCGCGCACAAAGATTTTACCGCCGTGCATTCCCGACGCGCAGTGCGTACCGAACAGCTTATCGCCGCGTTTCATATGCAGACCGAGCAGCACGATTGTACCGCCTGCCATATATTCGCCGAGGAACGAGCCCGCGTTTTCGCCGATAACGAGGACGGGCTTCATCTCCCTAAACTCCTTCATATGAATACCGCCGCGGCACGAAACATTGTCGCGGATATAAATCTGTCCGTCGCGCATACCGTAACCGAGCGCGTCGCCGGTATGACCGTGAATTATGATTTCGCCGCCGCCCATAGTGTTACCGACGGCGTCCTGACCGTTGCCGTAAAGGACAACCTTGCCGCCGCTCAGCATACACGCAAGGTCGTTACCCGCGGTACCGTAAATCTCGACCGTCTTTCCGCTATCAAGCGCGCAGCCGATATAGCGCTGACCGTTAACATCCTTAATAACGGCTTTATCTTTTGAAAGAAGCTCTTGACTGACTTCCCTGTTTATCTCTTCGTATCTGCGAAGTCCTGCTGTAATACTCATTGTTCAAGCTCTCCTTTCAGCTTATTTTGCCTTGTGGTTTTGTCAAACAAAAACAGCGTTGGCGTATCGGTAATATCGCCGTCAAGCGTAGATAAATCCGTTTTGTTTTCAATAAGGCTCGTGTAAATTCCGGCGTTTTCGCTCGAGTTAATCAGCACAAATCCGACAAGCCTGTCGCCCTCAAAAATCAGGCGCTTATACTTATCGCCGTCTTGCTTAATTACATCTTTATACCGCTCGCCCGCGGCGTTAATCAGTCCGCAGGTGCAGATACGCAAGCCGTAAAAATCTATAGCGTTAACCGCATACGAACCGCCGAGCGTTTCGCCGCCGCCCGCCATCTGCGAGCCGGCAATTTTACCCTGTTGAACAGCGTTAACCCAAAGGGCGATAATCTTTTTCGAGCCGTCGAGCATATCGACAGAAACGGTACAGTCGCCCGCAGCAAAAATGTCGGGGTCGCTTGTTTGCATAGTCTGAGAATCCACGATGATTCCCCTGTCGACCTTAAGCCCTGCGGCATCGGCAAGCGTGGTTTCGGGGCGCACGCCGACAGCGAGAATAAGCAAATCGCACTCGAGCTCCCTGCCGCTTTTAAGCACGACGGAGGTTATGTGCCTGCCCTTGCTTTTCGCCTCGGTAACTGTGTCGCCGAGGTGGAAGGTAATATCGCCGTTATCCTCAATATACTTTTTTACGCCCTTAGAGGATTTAGCGTCGAGAATCGACGGCAGAATGCGTGGCGAAAGCTCAACGACGTCCACGCTCTTACAGATTTTGGATAATCCTTCGGCAGCCTTCATACCGATAAGTCCCGCGCCGATAACAACGGCTTTTGTGTTTTCATTTGCCTTTGCTTTGACCGCCTTAGTGCTGTCAAGGTCGAGGAACGTCAGCGCGTTATCCTTGCCGTCAACATTTTTCATAGGCGGCACAAAAGGCTTAGAGCCGGTGCAAAGGCACAGCTTGTCGTAAGAGTAAGTTTTTCTGCCCGCCTTGACGGTTTTTGACTTTGTGTCAATCGCCTTAACCTCGGCGGAGGTTACGATTTCAATACCGTTTTGCTTATAGTAAGACGGCTTGCGAAGGAACATATCGCGCTCCCTGACAACGCCCTTAAGGTAGTAGCTTATTGAAGGTCGGCTGTACGGGAGGTACGCCTCTTTAGTAAGAATTGTTACAGATGCGTTTTTGTCCTCTTTTCTAATCTGTTCAGCACAGCTGAGTCCTGCCGCAGAAGCGCCGATAATAACATATTTCATTACTCAGCACCTCCCAAATCCATATATACAAGCGCGCGGTTCGGGCAATTCTTAACGCAGGCAGGCTCATCCTCGCCCTGGCACAAATCGCATTTAACAGCGAATTTTCCGGTCTTGATACAGCCGAACGGACACACCGCAAGGCAGGTCATACAGCCGATACACTTGTTTTCGTCAACGGACACGATGCCCGTTTTTTCGTCCTTTTGCATAGCGCCCGTAATGCACGCTTCAACGCATTTAGGATTCTCGCAGTGGCGGCAGTTAACCGCCGCCGAAAGCATATTGTCGCCGCACACCGTAACTCGCGAAACGGGTGCAGGCTCCTCGTATTTATTTGCCTTTAAGACATCCTTAGACTCGGAATGAGCGGTTTTACAATAGACCTCGCAAAGACGGCAGTTAAGGCAAAGTTCTTCTTTAGCATATACTCTTTTCATAGCCTTACCTCCTATTCGCCCGCGTGTTTAATGCCGAGGATTTCAAGCTCTTTTTCGGTTAAACCGATACCCCTTAGCATAAGTCTGTTGCCGCGCAGGGAGTCAACCGAGTTGATACCCATACCGCCCATAATCTCTTTAATTTCGTGGTTCCACGCGTTGATAAGATTTTCAACGCGCTCGTGCATAATATCGGGATTAAGTCGCTTAGTAAGCTCGGGACGCTGAGTCGCGATACCCCAGTTACACTTACCCGTATTACAGGTCTGGCACATATGGCAGCCCATAGCAATAAGCGGAGCCGAAGCGCAGTAGCACGCGTCAGCGCCGAGAGCAATCGCCTTAACAATATCCGCAGAGCATCTGAACGAGCCTGCCGCTACAAGCGAAACGCGTGAGCGGATACCCTCGTCGCGAAGCCTTTGGTCAGCTGCCGCGAGCGCAAGCTCAATAGGAATACCTACATTATCTCTGATTCTTGTAGGCGCAGCTCCCGTACCGCCGCGAAAACCGTCGATAACAACTATATCCGCGCCCGCTCTCGCGCAGCCCGAAGCGATTGCGGCAACATTGTGAACGGCTGCGATTTTAACAGAAACGGGCTTTTTGTTTTCCGTAGCCTGCTTAAGCGACCAGATTAGCTGGCGCAAATCCTCAATAGAGTAAATATCGTGGTGCGGCGCGGGTGAAATAGCGTCGCTGCCCTCGGGAATCATACGGGCGTTAGAAACCTCTACATTAACCTTTTCGCCCGGAAGATGTCCGCCGATACCGGGCTTAGCGCCCTGGCCTATTTTTATTTCAACAAAGCGTGCGCTTTGAAGATACTCTTTATGTACGCCGAAACGACCCGACGCAACCTGAACTATTGCGTAATCGGTGTAGTCCTTCAGGTCGGGGTGGAGTCCGCCCTCGCCCGTATTAAATAGCGTACCGAGATTTTTAGCCGCCATAGCAAGCGTTTTCTGGGCGTTTAAGCTGATTGAGCCAAAGCTCATAGCCGAGAACATAATCGGCGTTTCGAGCATAATCTGCGGCGGCATTTCAACGGTCGATTTGCCCTTCTTTTCTACGGTCATTTTTTCGGGCTTACTGCCTAAAATCGTCCTTATTTCCATAGGCTCGCGCAGCGGGTCAATGGACGGGTTAGTTACCTGGGACGCATTAAGCAGGATTTTATCCCAGTAAATCGGGTACGGTTTAGGGGTGCCCATACCCGACAGCAGTACGCCGCCCGTTTCCGCCTGGCGACAGATTTCCTGCTGATACTGCGGGGTCCAGTTTGCGTTGTCGCGGTAATCGCAAACATATTTTTCTATTCTCAAAGCGCCTGTCGGGCACAAATCCACGCAGCGATGGCACGCCACGCAGGAATTAGAGTTGACAAGCACGGTTTTTTCGTCGTCTGCAAAGTAGTGGCACTCGTTAGAGCACTGCCTTACGCAACAGCCGCAGTTGATACAAAGCTCCTTGTCGCGTACTACGGTAAATCTTCGGGGGATAAAATTAACTGCCATATTATTCATCCTCCTTCTCGTCAATCTCAAGCGGCACAAACACCGGGTCGGCGCCGCTTACCGACCACACTTTATCGGGGTCGGGACAGATAATTCTGATAGCGCTCTCCTCGCTTGCAAAATACGCCCTGCTACCCTTGGTTGCGGCAGTGAGCGAGCGCAGCTTAAGTCTGTCGTTAATTGCAAGCAGACCTTTATTCGAACCGAGGATAACAGAGAACGGGCCGTTCACAAGCGCACCGCTGTAGATAGCGCGAAGGTTAGTAAAATACTCCTTTTTATCGGGCTCCATTCTGTCTATCTCGTCCCATTCGGGCGCGGTTAAAACATCCGCCGCAACATTTGCGGGCAGATTATGGTGACGGATAAGGTGGTCAAACAGATATGTAATAACCTCGGTGTCCGTCTGCATAGTACATTTATAGCCGAACTGCTCAATATAGCGGCGGTTAGCGTCGTAGCTCGAAATCTCGCCGTTGTGAACGATTGACCAGTCGAGGATGTTAAACGGGTGAGCACCGCCCCACCAACCGGGTGTGTTAGTCGGGAATCTTCCGTGCGCCGTCCAGAGATACGCGTCGTACTGGTCGAGCATATAAAACTCACCTACATCCTCGGGGTAGCCGACCGCCTTAAAGCAGCCCATATTCTTACCCGAGGAAAAGATGTACGCGCCGTCGTAGGCAGCGTTTACCTTAGTTACGCACTGTACTACATATTCGCCCTCGTCAAGGCGCGAGTTTTTCATACGGACTCTGTTAACTCTGCCGAAATAGCGCCAGATATCAGGTCCGTTTTCGATAGTCGGAATTGTTTTTGTCGGGATACGCTCAGCCGCGTCGATATTAAAATGCTTAAACAAAAATTCCTCGCATTTACGGTGCGCGTCGGCATTTTCATAAAAGATATGAAAAGCGTAATCGTCCTTATGTTCAGGGTAAATTCCGTAAGCTGCAAAGCCGCCGCCCAAGCCGTTTGAGCGGTCGTGCATAAGCGAGATGGACTTAATAATCTCAGAGCCGTTAATTAAGCCGCCCTTACGGTCAATAATAGCCGCAATCGCACAACCCGACGGAATCCTTACTTGTCCTTCTTTTAACATATGTTATCTCTCTTTCCTAAAGGTTAAAATTATTTACTTGCCGCTTTCGCCGTAGTTTGACAGCACACGCGCTGACGGGTCATTTACATCACAACCCTCCCACTCTTTGTTCGGCATCCAGAAATCAACGACCATTTCAGACTGGCCGGGGTAGTATTTCTCGAATATCTCGCGGTAAAGGAGCGACTCCTTAGTAAAGGGCTGAGCGTGGTCGTATTTAAGCCTTAGCTTCTCGAACTCCTCGTCAGTGTATTGCTCCTCGGCGTACTCCTTAAGGTAGTCGACCATTGAATGTCCTACCGCGTCGGAGAAGGCAGCCTTTTCACGCCACAGAATAGAATCCGGAAGCAGCTCCCTGCCCTCAAAGGCGTGGCGCAGGAGGTATTTACCCTTGCCGTATTTGTTGATTTTAATCTCTGGGTCAAGGTCCATAACATAGCGCACAAAATCAAGGTCGCCGAAAGGCACACGCGCTTCGAGCGAGTTTACCGAAATACAACGGTCGGCGCGAAGCACATCGTACATATGCAGCTCTCTGACACGCTTTTCGGCTTCCTGCTGGAACGCCTCTGCCGACGGAGCAAAATCGGTGTACTTATAACCGAAAAGCTCGTCTGAAATCTCGCCGGTAAGAAGCACGCGGATGTCGGTAGTTTCGTGTATAGCCTTGCAGACAAGGTACATACCAACGCTTGCGCGGATGGTTGTAATATCGTATGTTCCGAGAAGGTGGATTAACTCCTCAAGCGACGAAATAACCTCGCTCGGAGTCATAAATACTTCGGTATGGTGGCTGCCTATAAACTCGGCAACCTGCCTTGCGTATTTAAGGTCGATAGCGTCCTCGCTCATACCGATAGCAAAGGTTTCAATCGGTTTATCGCTCTCGGCTGAGGCAATAGCACAGACAAGCGAGGAGTCAAGGCCGCCCGAAAGCAAAAAGCCAACTTTCGCGTCGGACACAAGGCGCTTTTTGATACCCTCGGTAAGCTTTACTCTTATTGTTTCGCAAGCCGTTTCTACATCGTCCTTACAAATCGTATGTGCTCTCGCGATGTCGCGGTAGCAGATGAACGCGCCGTTTTTATAGTAATGTCCCGGCGGGAACGGCGTTATCTTTTTTGCAAGACCTACAAGGTTTTTCGCTTCGCTTGCAAAAAGGATTTTACCGGCGTCGTCATAGCCGTAGTACAGCGGACGAATACCGATAGGGTCACGCGCTGCAATATACTCGCCGGTTTTGCCGTCGTAGATAATGCAGGCGAATTCGGCGTCGAGTTTTTCAAACATATCGGTGCCGTATTCAAAATACATAGGAAGCAGAATTTCGCAATCGCTGTCCGACTTAAAGGTGTAGCCCTTTTGTTTAAGCAGCTCCCTCTCCTTTTCAAAGCCGTAAAGCTCGCCGTTACAAACGACATAGCTTCCGTCAAGCTCAAAAGGCTGCATACCCGTAGGCGTCAGCCCCATAATCGCAAGACGGTGAAAGCCGAGAATTCCGCTTTTCGTTTCAATAATTCTACTATCATCAGGTCCGCGCGATTTAGTGCGGACAAAGCCCTTTTTAAAAACTTTTAAATCAGCCTCAGGGCTGCAATAACCCATTATAGAACACATTTTCTCTCTTCCTTTATATGACTTATGGGCGGATAAAATCCGCCCGTTTATTTTTTATAAATCAGTAGATTTTTTCGTCAGACATAGCCTGCCGATAATCAGGGCGACGGGAGCATATACGATATATGACCGGACCTTATTTTCGGCGTAACGCAATATAGCAGAAAAAGATGCGATTTAAATATCATCTTCGCCCTGAAGGGCGTCATAGCCGTGTTCGCCTGTACGAACTTTTACTACATCGTCAACTTCATAGATAAAGATTTTGCCGTCGCCGATATTGCCGGTATAGAGCACTCTGCGTGCCGCCTCGACAACATCCGAAACGGGAACGGCGGAAACTACCATTTCGAGCTTCATTTTAGGATTGAGGTTCATTTCCTCAATCTCGACGCCACGGTACTTTCTGATATCGTGGCCCTTCTGAACGCCGCAGCCCATAACATTAGTTACGGTCATACCGGTAACGCCGATGTCGTTCATCGCTTCCTTAACATCCTCAAAGCGGGCGGGGCTGAACACCATAACGATTTTGGTGAGAGTCGGCTTACTCTTAGTGATGTAGGACTCGACGGGGACTGCCCTTTCAACAGGCTCGACAGGTGCTGTCGGAGCGCCGGTAACTCCCTTTGCTTCGGGGAGCGCCGCCTTCATAGAAGCGGAGGTCGCGAACGCCATAGCGGGCATAAAGTCCGCATACGCTGACGGGAGGTTATGCTCCGTCGCGTCGAGACCTTTAATCTCCTCTTCCTTACTTACGCGGAGTCCGTGAACCTTATTGATTACAGCGAACACAATAAGCATTGTGCAAACCGTCCACGCCGCAACCGAAAGAAATCCAATCGCCTGAATACCGAGCTGCTTAAAGCCGCCGCCGTAAAACAAGCCCTTGCCGACGCCGTCTGCTCCCGTTGAGAACAGACCGACTGCGAATGTACCCCAGATGCCGTTTGCAAGATGTACCGCGCAGGCACCGACGGGGTCGTCAATATGTAATTTTTTATCAATAAACTCAACTGCAACAACTACGATAATACCCGAAACAGCGCCGATAATAATTGAACCGAGCGCGTCCGTACAGTCGCAGGGCGCCGTAATAGCTACAAGACCTGCAAGCGAGGCGTTAAGGCTCATCGAAACATCGGGCTTGCCGTCCTTAAGCCATGTGAATATCATAGTAACAACCGTTGCGATAGAAGGTGCAAGCGTTGTTGTAACGAATATGCTTGCAAGCATATCGGTATCTGTTGCCGCAGCGCCGTTAAAGCCGTACCAGCCAAACCACAGAATAAACACGCCTAAAGCGCCTATAGTGAGGTTATGACCGGGGATTGCGCGGGCAACCTTTTTGCCGGTCTTTTTATCGGTTTTATACTTACCGATACGCGGACCGAGGATTGCCGCGCCGATAAACGCCGCGATACCGCCGACCATATGAATAGCGGTAGAGCCCGCAAAATCATGGAAGCCGAGCTGTGCAAGCCAGCCGTCGCCGTTCCAGATCCAGCCCGCTTCAACGGGGTAAACCACAGCCGAAATCACTGCCGAATAAATGCAATAGGCTGAAAACTTAGTTCTCTCTGCCATAGCGCCCGAAACGATTGTAGCCGCCGTTGCGCAGAAAACGAGGTTGAACACAAAGTTCGACCAGTCAAAATGTGCATAGTCGGTGAACACGCCGAGAGTCGGCATACCCACAAGACCTCCGAGGCACTCCTCGCCCATCATAAGCCCGAAGCCGAGCAGGATGAACATAACCGCGCCGATACAGAAATCCATAAGGTTTTTCATAATAATATTGCCGGCGTTTTTTGCTCTTGTAAAGCCGCTTTCGACCATGGCAAAGCCGCACTGCATAAAGAATACGAGCGCAGCGCCTATCAAGAACCAAACGCCGAACACGCTGTCCGAAACAGCGGATAAGAGTGAATCGCTCATTGTTTTATCCTCCAAAGTTATATCTTCCTAAAGCGGAATACTCCCCCATTCCGGGCATACTATCGCAGTCCGGGAATTGTAAAGGCAGGAGGAGTACCCCCCTTTTAGGAAGAGAGAACGGGGCAAGCAGATATTAAGCCGCAAGCTTCCGCCTGCCCCGATTCACGCAAATAAACAGAAAGTTTTTTAGTGGTTAATCATATATCTGTCAACTTCCCACTGACTGATTTGCTTTCTGTATTCGTCCCATTCACGCTTTTTGCCCTCGATGTAGTTGTCGTAAACATGAGCGCCGAGTGTTTCCTTGATGAACGGGTCTTTTTCTGCTTCTACAATTGCCTCCTCTAATGAACCGGGCAGGCAGTCGATACCTTCATTTTTAAGCTCCTCGTCCGAAAGCACAAATACGTTTTCGTCGTATGCAGGCTTTGGTGTAAGTCCTCTCTTGATGCCGTCAAGACCTGCTGCAAGGCAGAGCGCCATTTCGAGATAGGGGTTGCAGGTCGGGTCGGGACAACGAAGCTCAACTCTTGTGCCCTTGCCTCTTGAAGCGGGGATACGAACAAGACAGCTTCTGTTAGATGTTGACCATACGAGATAGCTCGGTGCTTCGTAACCCGGAACAAGTCTTTTGTAAGAGTTTACCGTCGGGTTTGAGAACACCGCGATACCCTTGATATGCTCCATAATACCTGCGATAAACGCATATGCTTCTTTTGAAAGTCCGAGCTCGCCGTCGGGGTCGTCAAACACGTTTGCGCCTGTTTCGATATTGTAAAGGCTCATATTGGTATGCATACCGCTGCCGTTGATGCCGTAAATCGGCTTTGGCATAAAGGTTGCATGAAGGTTGTGCTTTGTTGCATAGGTCTTTACAACGTGCTTGAAGGTCATAACTCTGTCGGCTGTGAGAAGTCCGTCGCCGAACTGGAAGTCAATCTCGTGCTGACCCTCTGCAACCTCGTGGTGAGAAGCCTCAATCGTGTAGCCCATATCCTCGAGCGCTAAGCAGATATCGCGACGGCAGTTTTCGCCGTGGTCAATCGGGTTGAGGTCAAAGTAGCCCGCCTCGTCACAGGTTTGAGTTGTTGGCTTTCCGTCCTCGTCAAGCTTGAAGAGGAAGAACTCGCACTCGGGACCTACGTTAAAGCCGTAGCCGAGCTTCTTAGCTTCCTCCATAACCTTAATAAGTACGTTTCTCGGGTCGCCCTCAAACGGTGTTTTGTTATCTGCTTTGTATACCGAACAGATAAGTCTGCCGGTGCGGATTTGCTGGTGCTTTCTCCAGGGTACGATTGCCCATGTATTATAATCGGGGTGGAGATACATATCGCTCTCGTCGATTCTTACAAAGCCGTCGATTGACGAGCCGTCAAACATACACTCGTTGTCGAGCGCTTTTTCAAGCTGCGAAAGTGTAATTGCAACATTCTTCATTCTTCCGAAAAGGTCGGTGAACTGAAGCCTTACGAATTCTACGTTATTTTCTTTTGCATCCTTTAAGATTTGTTCCTTTGTCATACTCATTATATTTCCTCCTAAAAATGATTGTGATGTCAGTTACCGCTCAGTCCCAGCTTGTGGTGTTGAAGCAGTATTCGTCCTCCCAGCTGTCGTTGCCGTAAAACGCCATTTCATAACTGCTTCTCAGATGCGGCATTTTGTGCTTTTGCACCTGCGGCTCACCGCAAAAGTTGATTTTTGAAATATTGCTTACATTATTGTCATTACACATATAATCACCTCCGAAACAGTGAAGGCGCCCTCCTGTGCTAAGCACAAAAGGACGCCCTTGCCCACTTACTAAAGAAAAAGAGTCTTTGAGTTTAATCCCAAAGACTCCGTTGCCTGAAACTGTATTTGAATTAAAAAGTAAAGTGGGGTCTTCGAGTTTCCTCAAAGACCCCTTTGCCTTACAAGTAAAGGTTACACCAAACTAACCCGTTTTGTCAATATTGAAATTTATCTTTGTGAAAACCGCTGTTATTTTTTGAACAATCTTAGTATTTTGTTGTTAATTATATCTAATATTTGTTCAATAAGCACAAAAAAGGCTGTTAATTAAAACAGCCTTTAATAATTAATTATGCTTTTTTAACAATGATTTTGTATTTCATTGGACCGTACAACGAGCCAATTTCATAACTTAACTTAATATGAATTTTCTTGCCCTTTTTAACCTTGCCGGTGAATACTCTCTGGTAACCGTCGCCGGCATAAGCAAGTACGGAATTCACTCGCTTGTTTCCTCTGTAAGCGTATGCGTCAACTCTTCCTTCTTCGCTTGCGCATACAACAGAAATCTTGTACTTACCTGTTTTAGGAGCCTTGAACACCCAGAAATCATTATTGTCGCCTTCAAATACATAACCTGATTTTGTAACCTTCAGCTTAAGCTTGTTAGCCTTTTTCTTTGTGTTATTGCTCTCTTTTTCAAAGTTTTTAGGCTTGGTGCGTATGATTCTGATTTTATATTTTGTATAGTCGCCATCCCAAAGACCTGCGTTTTCTTCAAGTTTGATTGTAATCATCGTACCCTTGGCATATGTATATCCGCCGAATTTATTAACGCCTTCGTCAAGGTCGCACAATACAAAAGCCTTGTTATGTGCTTTTGCAGTACAGATTGCCATACCGTTTTTAATGGCAGTTACCTTTACATAAAAACAATCGCTACCTGACGGAACTTTGTACTTAAATGTCTTTTTGCTTGTATTCTCATTAAATGTAACCGTATAATCCTTGTTGGATTTAATTGTAGTTGCGGCATACGCATTTGTGTTACCAATCGCAAACACCGAAAACAGCATTACGAGCGATAAAAGTAATGATAATGATTTTTTCATAAAATTCTCTCCTTTAAAATTGATACCTTAATTATAGATCATTTACAGCAAAAAGTCAAATAACCGGGATATATTATCAGTCCCTTGACAATATCACTATATCGTGATATTATAATAATGCAAGGAGGTGTTATCGTGCCGGTATTATCAAGATTCTACGGAATAATAATCAGAATGTATTTTTTACAAAGTGAGCATAATCCGCCGCATATCCACGCAATATATAACGAGGATGTTGCTGCAATAGATTTTATGACAGGTGAAGTTCTTGAAGGCGAGCTTCCACCAAAAGCACTCGCAATGGTAAGAGAATGGATTAATCTCCACAAAGACGAGCTTAAAGAAATGTGGGAAACACAGGATTTTAAAAAGATTGAACCGCTTGAATAATTGGAGGTGAACATATGTTTCATAAGGTAAAAAGCGTAAATGCAATTCCGGATTTTAAATTAAGCATTCAGTTTGCAGAAGGGATTACAAAGATTTATGATGTTAAACCCCTTATGCAGAAATATGCCGCATTCAAAGCACTTGAAAGTGCTGAGTTATTTTCATCTGTAGAAACCGATGTCGGTGGATATGGAATCGTTTGGAATGACGATATTGATATTTCTTGTGATGAACTTTTTGAAAACGGCGTTACGGTTGAAACTCCGTTTGACGGTCTGATGGCGTTCAGCGATGCAACAACTCTATGGGGCTTAAACGAAAGCACGCTTCGCAAAGCTGTTGCCTACGGCAAACTCAGGAATGGCATTGATGTATGCAAATTCGGAAAACAATGGATTGTTTCCGTAGCTGCTATGACAAGAGAATACGGAAAACCTGTAAATTAAGTAAAGTCTGTTATATTTAAGACTTAAAATAATTGAACAACAAAAGCAGAGGTGCGCCTCTGCTTTTAGCTTTGTTATTATTCAATTATAAATGCGGGAGAAACAGCAACATACCCTAAAGAGTCGATAAAGCTTTCTAACATACTGATCATACCGACAACTTTAATTGTCTGACCAACAGAAACCTTTGCAAAGTCGTCGTCACTAAGGTAAACTTTGGTGTTGTACATATCCTGAGCGCGAATGAACACTGCGGGGTCGCCTGAATCATCCATGCTTTTTATCTCGCCTTCTGCAATCACGAACTTTCCGCAATACTCTTTCACAGCACTGACGGAGTTATTATTATAATCTTTTTCAATTTTTGCGCCGTCAAAATCCGTTGCGTTGGCAACCATATAGTTTTGAAGCTTTGCAATATCATATTTTGCTGTTTCTTTGCTCACAAGAAAGCCTTGGTTGTCGTAAGATGCGTCCGGAACGCCTAAGTACACAACAGCGTCTTTATCAATTTCGACAGCATTATACTGCTGTTTTGAACCCATATCGAAATTTAACGTTAAGATGCCCGATTCTGATTCGTTCCATTTAATATCCTCGCCATTATAAACACCCGTATTATCTTTATTAAACATTATTTCAACATCTTCTCTGCCGTTATAAAGCCAGGTCGTTTTTGTTAACGACGGAGCGCTGCTGCAGGCGGAAAGAATAAAGCCAACCGCAAGAACAATTGATACTATTGATATTAAACCTTTCTTTTTCATAATCAAACCTCTTCTTTTTTGAAATAAAAAATGCGCAGCCGAAGCTACGCATAAAAAACGCATAGCTCAACTGTCGCCAAACACATCACATATAATACACGCAGTAAAAGTATGCAAATCAGAGCATGCATTTTTATCAAAACAGATAAAAACAGCATACTTCTACGTGCGATAAATATTCACTTGTGATGTGTTTTGGCAATTTCATTTTAGCATATGTCATAAAAAAAAGCAACCTGCAATAAAGCAGGCAAAAATAAAACCGCCCGCGGAATAGTCCGCGAGCGTTTTTTGATTTTGTTAACGGTAGAAAACCAAAGTAAATACTGTTCTATCGCCGCCGCCAAGTCCGGTGTTACCCGCAACCGTGGTGGTCATTGTGTGGAGCGTCCAGCCCTGCTGCGCCCACTTGTTAAGCTCGTTGTCGAGCTCCGAAAGATTTCTTGCGTTATGGCCGATAAACTTTTCCTTAAGTACTACCTGAGATGTTGCATACTGCATATGTGTTCTCCTGAGCTATTAACCGAAGTATCTCTTAAGTAAGCCTTCAAACGCTTTACCGTGTCTCGCTTCGTCGCGTGCCATTTCATGCACTGTGTCGTGGATAGCGTCAAGGCCGAGAGCCTTTGCTTTCTTTGCAAGGTCGGTTTTGCCCTGGGTTGCGCCGTTTTCTGCAGCAACTCTCATTTCGAGATTCTTTTTGGTGCTGTCGGTTACAACCTCGCCGAGCATCTCAGCAAATCTTGCAGCGTGGTCAGCCTCTTCAAAAGCAGCCTTTTCCCAGTAAAGACCGATTTCGGGATAGCCTTCGCGGAATGCAACCCTTGACATAGCAAGGTACATACCAACCTCTGAGCACTCGCCGTTGAAGTTGTCACGAAGACCCTGTACGATTTCTTCGTCAACGCCGTCGATAATGCCTACAACGTGCTCGGAAGCCCAAGTAAGCTCGTCTGTGTTCTCCCTTACAGCCATCTTAGCGTGGCAGATAGGGCATTCAGCGATAGGTTCATCACTTTCGTATCCGCATACGGGACAATAGTATTTCTTTGCCATAGTTTTACTCCTTTTAAAATTATTTTATCATTTCAATTATACATTATATCGGTAAAAAATCAAGTGTTTTAATTTATTTACATCTGGAAGTTTTCGATATAGTTATCAATGCAGCTCTGAATAATGCCCTCGGCAACCTCTCGCGGCTTAACCTCGGTTACAGAGGTAGCCTTTTCGTGCTCGAGCGACTTATACACCTCGAAGAAATGCTTAATCTCGTCAAAGCGGTGAACGGGCAGCTCGTCGATATTTGTAAATCCGTTGTAGTTCGGGTCGTTAACGGGTACAGCAATAATCTTTTCGTCCCTGGCGCCGCTGTCCTCCATAATAAGAACACCGATAGGCGTACACTCAACTATTGTCATAGGCTGAATACGCTCGCTGCACAAAACAAGAACATCAAGCGGGTCGTTATCGCTTGCATATGTACGCGGGATAAAGCCGTAGTTAGCGGGATAATGGGTTGAGGTAAAAAGCACTCTGTCGAGCTTCAGCATACCCGTTTCTTTATCGAGCTCGTACTTGTTCTTGCCGCCCTTTGAAATTTCGATTACCGCATAAAAGCGGTCTTTTTTTATTCTTTTAGGTGAAATGTCGTGCCAAATATTCATTGTTTTCTCCTTTTAATAAATGTCTAAAAACGAGTGATACTCGCCGTTTTGTTTATATCCCGGCATGGTGTCAAGACATACCGCGTGTATGCTTTTAAAAATATTATGCTCTATATCGGGGTTGGTCTTTTTAAGCTCCTTAATGAGCATCTTAATCTCCTGGCGCTTACTCTCGCCGATACCGTCGGAGCTGTTATGATAGCTTTCGGTAAAACGGCACGCACACTGAATAAAGTGCAGGTCGTTATACTTACACCACCTTATAATGTCGTCCTCGTGGATGCAGTACATCGGTCTTATAAGCTCCATACCCTCAAAATTAGTGGAGTGGAGTTTAGGCAGCATCGCCTGAATCTGCGAGCCGTAGAACATACCGAGCAGCGTAGTTTCGATAACATCCGAAAAGTGATGGCCGAGCGCAATTTTATTACAGCCGAGCTCCTTAGCCTTAGCATAAAGGTGTCCCCTTCTCATCCTCGCGCAGAGGTAGCAGGGCGACTCGGTAACACTGTTTGCGATATCAAAAACCTCGGTTTCAAAAACGGTAATCGGTATCTCAAGGCGCTTCGCGTTATCCTCGATGCGCTTACGGTTTTCGGCGTTATAGCCGGGGTCCATAACAAGATAAACGAGCTCAAAATCGGTGTCGCTCACGCGCTTTAGCTGCTGGAGCAGCTTTGCCATAAGCATACTGTCCTTGCCGCCCGAAATGCACACCGCAATTTTATCGCCGTCGTTTACGAGCTGATAATTCTTAACGCCTTCGATAAACGGGTTCCATATTTCTTTACGGTATTTTTTAATGATAGAACGCTCTATCAGCTGAATATCACTTAGCTGTCTTGCCACAGGCAATACCTCCCAAATCACAGACCACCTTCGAGGCGAGCATTATGCCCGCTGCGGGCGGAACAAAGGGCGATGACGCGGGTAGCGTACGCTTAGCAGAGCCCTCCGCTTCAAGCAGCTTTTTTATTTCCTCCTCGTCGGGCTTAACCGCCTTTTCGCAGGAATAAACAACGGTGAGCGTATAAATACCGCGTTTTTTAAGCTCCTTACGCATAACGCGTGCAAGCGGGTCGTAGGTGGTTTGCGAGATGTCGCAGACCTCGAGCTTAGACGCGTCGAGCTTGTTGCCCGTACCCATCGAGGATATAATCGGCACACCCTTTTCGTTACAGATTTCAACAAGCCTGAGCTTTGAGGTTACGGTATCTATACAGTCGATAACATAGTCGTAGTCGGTAAAGTCGAACTTATCCTCGGTGCTTCGGTCAAAAAACAGATTAAACGCACGCACCTTACATTCGGGGTTAATGTCGAGAATACGCTCGCGCATAACCTCCGCCTTGTTCTTATCGAGAGTCGAGTGAAGCGCAACGAGCTGACGGTTAAGGTTAGTTATACCAACCGTGTCGCCGTCGATAAGGTCGATAGCGCCGACGCCGCTGCGTGCGACAGCTTCGGCAGCGTTACCGCCGACACCGCCGAGTCCGAAAACGGCAACGGTACTGTTTTTTATCTTTTCAAGCGCTTCGCTGCCCCAGAGGAGCTCGCTTCGTTTAAGCTGTTGCATATTACGAAAAATGCTCTACAGCGTAGGAAAGCTTAACCTTGCTGTGCTTTTCAAGCTCCTTGCCGTCGGCAAAGAGTTTACCGTCCTTAACGGTAAGATTAAGGCTTTTGATAAGCATAGTTTTAGGCATCTTTTTGATAGTTACGGTGTCGCCCGAGAGCTTATAGTTTGTGTAGCCCTTGAAGTACTGCGGGTCCTCGTAAACTATATTTGTTTCGTCAAACTGAACGAGGTCAACCTTGCCCTTGCCGTTAAATTTAAACACATAGCAGGCAACATTATCCTCGTCGAACATATACCAGTAACCGCGCTTGATAACCGCGTTATAGTCCGCCGCGGTAGTAGTTTCGGTAGTGGTTGTCGTTGTCTCGGTAGTTGTTTCGGTTGTCGTTTCAGTGGTGGTTTCGGTAGTTGTTTCGGTTGTAGTTTGTGCTGTAGTGGTTTCGGTAGTAGTTGTCTGAGCGGCCTGATTATCAGACGCACTCTTCTGGGTGATTGCGTAGGTCGCAACGACTGCGGCGATAATAATTACCGCTGCAATAACTATAAATCCAACTGTTTTCTTATTCATAATAACACCTCTTATTTACCTTTTTTGTTTTTCGAAAGAACTTTTGAATATATTAAATATCCTGCCACCATTCCGACTAAAAGGCAGGCTGCGATTACAAACATGCCGACCTTTGCGGTGGTGGGGACAAAATTATCGGTCTTTAACTTCATTTCGTCGGGGAAGGTGTAAAAATTGTCGCCGCTGTTGTCGTCGAGCGCTATGCGTACAACATTTACGCTGTTAGCTTCAAGGCTTACGGTAAGGCTGTTGTTTTTAACCTCCACGCTCTTTTCTTTAGGAGCTGCCGCCTGCCTGCCGATATCGTTATACGCCGTCTTGTACTTGTGGCTTAGCGACATTAAAGAAGCGTAAGTCGAATTATATCCCGACAGATTAATGTTGATTTTACCTGCCTTGCCTGTGTTTACGAGCTTAACATAAAGCACCTTTTTTGACTCGTCAACAGTGGTGCTCTCGAATATACCGTTTTCCGACGAAAAGCCGGTGTCGATATACTTCGTACCCGTATTGTTAGCAAACATAAGCTGAGTATAATAGTCGGTCGTAAGCGCCGTATCCTGCGAGTCAAACCACACCTCGGCGCCGTTTGTGCTGCCGGCACGGTACTTGGAAAAAGCGGGTGTAATGCTTACCATTTTAACAATATCGCTGTTGCGCTCGGCGCCCGTTAAGAACGCGCCGATAGCTAAAGAAGTCTGAATATTAGTGCAGCTGAGCACCTCGTTTTTCTTTTCGGGCTCTACAGAAAGCGCCCCTACAGCGACATCTGCGCCCTGCCTGTCGTAGCTGTCATAGCGGTCCGTATTTTCACAGAACCACTCTGCAGGCATATTTATATTTTCGTTTACAATCGACTTTTTATAATTAGAATTTGCGTTTTGAAGCGCCGTTTCGTAATCGCTGCCCTGAGCGTCGGCAGAGCCGGAGAGAACTATTTTAAGCTTAGGATAGCGCTTGTGAACGGCTTTGTAGATAGCCTTAACATTTTTAAAATACATCTCGCCGTAATTATCGCTGCCGATTGCGAGATAGTCAAGATTAAACGGCTGTTCGTGGCCGTTTGCAGCTCTTAACGCGCCCCAGTAAGAGGTTGTGGCGGACGCGGTGGCGTACTCCACAAGGTCGAGTATGTCCTGAACATAATTTTTAAACTCGTCGGAGTCGGGGCTTAAAACGAGGGACTCAAGCTTAGCTTCGTAATCCGCCTTGGACTTAATTTCGAGGGCTTCAACCTCGCTCGTAAACTGAGCCATACCGTTTTTATCCTTCTCGTCATAGCCGAGCTCGTTAATAAGGTACGCCTCCCACGCTTCGTCGTTCATATTTAGCTTATTGTAAGCGTGAACAAGATTTGCAAAGTCGCCTTCGGTCTGGCTCGCCATACCCGCATTTACAACGGGCACCGCCTTTGCGCCCAAATCCTCACAAAGCTGAAAATACTCGTGGTATCCCATCGCGTTAGTGTTTACATAGTAGCGGCCGCCGTTAGCTTTAGAGTGGATATTATCCGACTGTCTGCGCTCCTCTAAAGCGCCTATCGTGTCCTTCCAGGAGTAGATGTTCTTAACATCCCTGCCCTCAACAAGAGCGCCGCCCGGAAAGCGTACGAACGAGGGGTTAAGGTTTTTGAGCACTTCGTACATATCGCTTCTTAAGCTGACATATTTCCACTCCTCGTTGCCGCTGCCGTAGCTGTCCTGCGGAACAAGGGTAGCAAAGTCAAACTTAATTGTACCCTCGCCCTCAAACACAATTACAAGCGAGCCGTCCTCGTCCTCCCTCGACTTTAAAACGGCGGAAAGCTTAGTCCACTCGCTCGCGGACACGCCGTTAGTAGAAAGACGAACGACATTTTTAGAATTAGTTTTTGAGTTAAGGTAAACGCTGATTGCTCCCTCAAAATCGACATTTTTAACAAAGCACGAAAAGTCGTAGGTGCTTCCCTTTTTAAAGCCCATATCCGCTTTTTCGGCGCTGCCCGAATCGTACTTAAACGAGTTTTCCTTATAAAGCTCGGTAAAGCCGATATTTTCAATCCTGCCCTCGCCGTCAACGGTTAAGGTTTCGTAATTCGGGTTATTCTTGTTAAGCGAGTCGTCCTGCGACAGCACAGCCTCGATATTATCAAAAATCCAGGCGTTTTCGGGCTTATTCTCGTCCTCAAAGGAGCCGTTATTTACAAGATTTGCCACAAGTCCGCCGTCACAAGCGTAGTTAACATCCTCAAGGCTTACGCCGTAAAGCGTTTGGCTGACCTCGTTTTTAACATCGTTTTTATCAATATTAACGGTTTCATTCTCAGCCGCGAAGGCGGGTAACGCCGCCGTAAGCGATATAATTAACGCGCATAAAGCGCAAAAAAACTTTTTCATATTTTTACCTGCACTATTTTTTGTCTTTACGATTATAACACACATTAGCTATATTTTAAAGCAAATAATTTGAATATTTTTCTAAATTTGTTAATTTTGCAAAATAATGTTGACAACTGCCGGTTTGAATTATAAAATACATTATTATAAAGGGAAGAATTATGACAAAAAACAAAAGAGCGAAAAAGAAAAAGAGCACTGCAAAAAGAAAGACTGCAAAACTGCAAAACAAGCGCGTTTTGCTATGCGTATTACTTTCGGCAGTTCTTTTTATAGGCATAATTTCGGGGATAATCGCCGCTAATAAAACGCACAAGCCTTTTGTTTACGATTTTAACAAAAGCGTTGCAAACGGTATAGATGTATCGTCACACAACGGTAAAATCGACTGGCAAAAAGCGGCTGACGAGATAGATTTCGCGTTTATAAGAGTCGGCTGCAGAGGTTACAGCGACGGCAATATTTTCCTCGATAAAAGAGCAAAACGCAATATGCGAATGGCAGGCAGAGCCGGCGTGCCCTACGGAGTGTATTTTTACTCTCAGGCAATTACCGTCGAGGAAGCCGAGGAGGAAGCAAGATTTTTGCTGCGACACATACGCAACTATAACGTTAAGCTTCCGCTGGTTTACGATTTCGAGTACGCGTACGCAAAAAGTAAGCCCGTAGGCAGGCTTGTACACGCTA
Source organism: Eubacterium sp. (assembly GCA_017450645.1). GTDB lineage: Bacteria > Bacillota > Clostridia > Oscillospirales > Acutalibacteraceae > Eubacterium_R. The sequence continues at coordinate 86,328 of JAFSTE010000003.1, read as the reverse complement.
ATCTGTCTAATCAGGACCGCACCGATATGATTAACGCCTTTTGCAAGGTCGTAAAAAAAGCGGGATACTCCCCCGCCCTTTACGCCTCCACCTATGTTTACGAGTCGCTGATTAATGTAAGAAGTCTTGATAAGGACTGCGTAATATGGGTTGCCGACTATAACCCCGAGATTACATACGACGGCTACTACGACATATGGCAGGCGAGCGAAAGCGGCAGCTGCAGGGGCGTAAGCTCGAAAAATGTAGATATTGACTACTGGTATTCAAGAAAATAATAAGGATGATTAAAGAATGAAAAAAGCTAAATTAATTGCATTTATACTTGCGCTTGTATTTTTAGTGCAGATACCGTTTGAGGTGTTTGCGTCGGGCGGAGTCAAGAGTCCGTTTAAGGACGCGACTTACGCTCAGCAGTCAAGAATGGCGTCTTACACGGTTAAGCACGGCGTCGACATTTCGCACCACAACGGCGATGTCAATTTTGCAAAAATCAAAAAGGCAGGCGTTGATTTTGTTATTATGCGCGTAGGCTACAGAGGCTACGGCAGCAAGGGCTCGGTTTGCCCCGACAACAAGTTCGAGGATTACTATAAAGAAGCAAGGGAGCAGGGTCTTGAAATAGGCGTTTATTTCTACTCTCAGGCTATCAGCACCGCCGAGGCTAAAGAAGAAGCGGACTACACGCTTAAAAGAATCAAAGGGCTGTCAATGGATTTACCCGTATATTTCGACTACGAATTTGCAGGAGTATCCGACGGCAGACTTGACTATAGATGGCGAAACGGCACGCTCACTAAAAAGAAGATGACCGCTAACGCTAAGGCGTTTTGCAGCAGAGTTACGGAAAAGGGCTATGTTGCCGGAATTTATGCGAGCACCGACTTTTTACATAATGTTTTAAACTACGACCAGCTCGATGACGCGTACTCGATATGGGACGCACACTACACTAACTATTCGTCGGACCTTAAGATGTATCGCGCCACTACCTACAAGGGCAACTACCAGATGTGGCAGTACAGCGCAAAGGGCAGAATAAAGGGCGCTATGGACAGCACATATGTTGACTGTAACTTCCTTTATGTTGAGCCTATGCAGGCTATGATGTCATCTAAACTCAAGGTATCCGACATAAAGGAAAGAACCTACACGGGTGAAATCATTAAGCCCGCAGTCTCGGTTAAATACGACGACATTAAGCTCATAAAGGGCGAGGATTACTACCTTACATATAAAAACTGTACCAACATAGGCACAGCTAAGGTAATAGTAACCTTTGTAAACGACTACAGCTGTTACCCCGCTATTACAAAGACCTTTAAAATCGTACCGACTAAGGTTAAAGACCTTATTATGATTGACCGCACCGAAACCTCGGTAACGGTTAAGTGGGACAAGCACGACGACGCTACCAAGTACAGAGTGCAGGTGCTCGACGGCGAGAAGTATAAAACCGTCGCGAACACAAAGAACACCGAGTACACAATTACCGACCTTGAGCCGTCCTCAAACATTACCGTAAGGGTTGCGGCGGTTAAGGTTAAGAACTCTGTTAATTATGTAGGCAGATACAGTACTCCCCTTGTTACTACCGCTAATCCCGGCAAAGTCGTTGATTTAAGAAAAACATCTAAAAACACCGACAGCATAAGGCTTAAGTGGAAGGAGCAGTCAGGCGCTTCGTACTTTAAGGTGTACGAATATAACTTCAGCACCAAGAAGTACGAATATCTTGCTAAGACAAAGCACAACTACTACACCGCTAAAAACCTTAAGATTAACTCGAAGCACCGCTACAGAGTGCGCGCATACAAGATTGACGAAAGCGAAAAGCTGTTAAAGGGCGAGTACAGCAAATCGCTTACCACCTACACGAGCCCCGCAGCCCCTACAATCACGCTGGCTAAATCCTACTCGAAGGAGCACATTACGGTAAAGTGGAAAAAGGTAAACAGTGCAAGCGGTTACAAAATCACCTACAGCACATCAAAAACCTTTGCTAAAAACAACAAAACCGTTACCGTCAGCGACAAGGCAACAGTAAAAACTATAATTAAAAACCTTAAGTCTAAAAAGAACTATTATGTTCGCATCCGCGCCTACAAGCTGCAGGGTAAAACAAAGATTTATTCAAAGTACAGCAAGACGCTCAGCGCTACTGTAAAATAAAACAAAAGCTCATCTCGGTTCGAGATGAGCTATTTATTTATAATATTCCGTTTGTGCAGGTTATTTCTATATAGTTCAGAGCGCCGTTTCCGTCGTATACGATATCTGAGCCGTAGTTTAAATGGTGTTTTATTTTAATCTTTTTCCAGTCTGATTTTTTACCCTTATAAGTAATCTTTTTGATGGTTGAGTCGTCGCCGAAAGCGCCGACCTCAAAGGTTTTAACGCTCTTGGGGATTGTGAGCTTATTAAGCTTTTTACAGTATTCAAACGAGCCTGCACCAAGCTTCTTTACGGTTTTAGGAATTGTGTAGCTTGTTTTCGAATTTCCGCTCGGATAGAAAATCAGAGTGGTTTTCTTTTTATTAAACAGAACACCGTTTTTTGCGGAGAACTTTTTATTACCGGACGATACCGAAACGCTTGTGAGCTTGTTGTTATGTCCGAAGGTATAGTAACCGATATACACCACGCTCTTTGGGAAGAATACGCTTTTAATCTTAGGTCTGTTAAAGAACACATAGTCAGCAACAGCTTTGGTTCCGGACTTGATAGTAACCTTGCCGGAAATATTCTCTTTACTTGCAATAGCGCATTTTCCGAGGTAAAGCACCTTGTTTTTCCAGTGCTTGCTGTTTTTAAAATACGGGGTGTCGTTTAAAATCTCGTCGCCGACTTTTGTGATGTTTTTGCCCGCCTTGACGGTCTTTAGCTTGTCGCAGTTGCGAAATGCGTAGTTACCGATTGTTTTAAGTCCGTCGGGGAGCTTAGCACTCTTGAAGCTGCCGCCGACGAAGGCGCAGTCCTTGATAGTTTTAACCTTTTTAGGGATTTTGAGGTCGGTTACAAGTCTGCCGTTAAGGTACATCTTGTGTGCGTAGTACAGCGGGTTTGCAAACACATAGTCAAAATCAATCGCGCACCATGCTTTAAGGTTACAGATATAAACGCTCTTTAGCTTTTCACAACCGTCAAACGCGCAGTAGCCGACGGTTTTAACGCTCTTGGGGAACGTGATTTTCTGCAGCTTTGTGCAGTCGGCAAACGCGCTGTCGCAGACAATCTCGGTGCCCGCTTTGATGTAGAAATTCTTGACGCCCGACCTTACATCAATAAGGTATTTGCCGATGTAAAGACCGGTTTTTGTCCAGTTCCTTTTAGCGCCCGAAAAGGCTGTTTTATTAAAGACACCATAGCCGATTTTGGCAATTTTGCTGCCGAGCTTAACGGACGATAACTTTTTGCAGCCGCCAAACGCGTAGCTGTCGAGCAGGGTTACGCTCTGAGGCAGGCTAATGCTTTTCACAGCCTTACAGTTTTCAAATGCAGAAGTCCTTATTTGCTTAACGCCTTTTGATACGGTAATCTTGCTGAGTGAAGTGCAGCCTTCAAACGCAAAGCTGTTAACGATTTTAACGCTACCCGGTATTCTGACGCTTTTTATTTTTGCGCAGTATTCAAACGCCGAAACGCCGATTGAAGTAACCTTTTTGGGTATCTTTACGCTGTACAGCTTAATACAGTTTTCAAAAGCTTCATCTCCGATTCTTTTGATACTGTCGGGCAGAGTTACGGTGGTTAAGTTCAGGCAGTTTCTGAACGCCATATTGCCGATACTTGTAACGCCGCTTTTTACAACAACTTTTTTGATGTCGCTGTTATTATAAAACGGTGAGTTCGGGTACCAGCCATCGTCGTCGCCGTGGTCAACTTCGGAGTAATTTTTCATATTACCGCTGCCGCTGATGGTAAGAGTTCCTGTTTCTTCGTTGAATTTATAGGTAACAGTCTTACCGCAAGAACCGCTGTTTCCCATAGCGTACGCGGTGATATTAAGCCCCGGCGCTATGCTTAGCAGCATAACTAAAGATAAAACTATTCCGATAATTCTTTTCATATAACATCTCTCCCAAATATTGGTAACAATATTATATGCCTAAAGCGATAATCCGTCAAGTTAATCCTCTTTTACGATGAGCTTTCTGATTGGTTTTACGGTCATAAGCACCGTTACAACAAACACAGTGATTACAAGTTCGGGGAGCATATACGCGCTGTTGTAGATAAGCGAATAAACAGCCGAAAGCGCCTGACCTGAGAAGGTGTTCATCACCTTTTCGCCGAAATTGTTATTGATTCCTTCGGTGAAAAACCACTCCGCATAGCTGCCCCAGAGAATCCAACCCGAAGCAAAATGTGTAAGCAGTCTGAGCAGAACAACACAGGTTGCGCCCGAAACTATGCTGATTGTGTCATTTTTGAACTTGCCCCTGAACATACCGGAAAGACCGATAACCGAAAATGCAACTATATAATCAAGAAACGCCATAACTGCGATTTTTACAACCGACACTGCAGCGTTTTCGGGGTCGTACATACCGGCGAACGCCTGTGTTGTGGTAGCGCCGAGGATTGCCTGAAGAATGCTTGAAATAAAGCCCGAAAACAGTCCCCATTTTACGCCGTACTTATATCCGATAATCACCATAGGCACCATACTTGCAAGCGTTATCGAGCCGCCGAAAGGCCATTCAAAAACCTTTAAAAACGAAAGGATTACTCCGAGTGCGATAAGCACACCTGTTGTTGTGAGTCTTTTTGTTTTGCTGTTCATAATATTATCCTCCAAAAAACAAACCCCGCACAAAGTACGGGGTGTAATTACATCGTCTAATCGTCCGTTCAATCCGCATTACCGGACTGCTTAACGGGTATGTTCTCAGCCTGAATAATCAAGCACCCCTGACATATTAAATTAGGTATTAATAGTGCGAGCGGCAGGTGTAGTTAACCTTACCGTTAACGCTTCTCTTAAGAGTAAAGTGGTTACCCGAACGATAAACTCTGAGCTTAACCTTTTTGGGCTTAGCGTTATAGCAGATGTAGTAATTACAGTGGATTTTCTGGTTTTTGCACCACATCTTAATCTTAACGGGATATTTAGTGTTGTTCTTAAATCTGAAGTTTTCGCTGCCCCAGTAAATCGCAGCGTCACGGCCGAGCGGTACATATGTAACGCGCTGTGCGTGCTGATGTCTCTCAACAATCTTAAAGTTAGCAAGAAGCGCAGCGTTAAACATTGTTGAAGCAACCTGGCACACGCCGCCGCCGATGCCCATAGTCATAGTCGTAGGACCGGTGAATACATGAGCTGCCTTATAGCCCTTAGCCGCCGTTCTTTCGCCGACTGTGCCGTTAAAGCTAAAGGTTGCGCCGGGCTGAACGATAGTGCCGCTGATAGCCTTACAAGCGAGTCTTAAGTTATTAGTTCTCGCAGCGTTTCTTACATAAGTCGAAGAGTAAGAAGCGTAAAGAACCGAATAGTTAGTAGAGAACTTTTTGCTCCACTTGCCGTAAACATGGGTTTTACCGTGGTTATAAGCTCTGAAAGCTCTTACCTTAACATAGTAATGCTTCTTGGTTTTAGGGATGTAGAGATATCTCTTAGTCTTGCTGTTATTGAACTTAACATCCTTAACCTTGCTTGAAAAATCCTTTTTGGTTGAGTACATAATCTCGTAGCCGGTGCACGAAACATTTTTCCACTCAACTATAAGAGTCTTGCCGCTTGTGCCCTTAGCAACCGCTACAAGCTCAACCTTTTTAGGCTTAGTTGTGGTTCTGTAAACATCGGAGTACTTACCGTAAACCCTGGTCTTGCCCTTCTTAACCAAAGCGCGTACCTTAATGTAGCAGTATGTACCGGGCTTAAGGTTTTTAATAGTAACCTTGTTTTTGCTGACGGTCTTGTAGTACTTCGTCTTTTTACCCTTTTCGTTGCAAAGGTAAACCTTATAGCTTTCTACGCCGTATTTTTTCTGAGACTTCCAGGTAACTATAACGGATTTTGTATTTCTTCTTTTAGATTTGAATTTAGTAACCTTGCGAGGAGAAACATTAACCTTAATGGTCTTCGTTCCGGTGAAATTACCGATACCCGTAAATACAACCTTACCGCTTTTTACGCCGGCTTTGTTAATGTTTTTGTACTCAACGGTGTAGTCGGTGCCCTTTACAAGCTCAGCGCCGTTATACTTTAGCGAATACTTGGGGTTAACGCCTACAACAGCTTTTTTGAGCTGCTTAGCCTTAATGCTCTTGCCCGAAATCTTACGCGCCTTAACCGTAAACTCGGCAGTTGCAGTACCCTCATAATTGCCGATACCCTCAACAGTTACGCCTGCGGTGCCCGCATTAACATTGTCGCCGTAAGCTACGGTATAATCGGTGTCCTTAGTAAGAATAACATCCTGACCGAGAAGATTTTTAATACTTACAGTTACAATAGGTGTGTGTTCTTTGCCGTTATATGTGTACTCTGTTCTTGAAAGGGTAATCTCTGCATTTTCAATGCTTTCCATAGCTGCTGCGGGGAAAGAAAAGATGCTGCAAAGCATTACAAACACTAATAACGAGCTTGTGATACTAAGTGCTTTTTTCATACATGTTTCTCCTTCATAGTATTATTTATTCTGACCGTAGTAAGCGTTTTTGCCGTGCTTACGCTGGTAATGCTTGTTAAGAAGATAGCCTTCGATACCTATATCGGAGTCCGAGCTGAGCGCCGCTACGCTCTCGGTCTGATACGCCATTTTGGCAACCTCTTCGAGAATAAGAGCATTGTCAACCGCTTTAAATTCATCCTTTCCCCAGGTGAACGGTCCGTGGCGGTGGATAAGCACTGCGGGACATTCTGTCGGAGTAATACCGCGCTTTTGGAACTCCTCTACAATAACCTTACCCGTATTAAGCTCGTACTCGCCGTTAACCTCGTCCTCGGTAAGACCTCTTGTGCAGGGAACGGCACCGTTTGCAAAATCGGCGTGCGTCGTACCGTAAGCGGGAACATCGCGGCCTGCCTGCGCCCAGGAACACGCCCAGGGCGAGTGAGTATGTACAATACCGCCGATGTCCTCAAACCTTCTGTAAAGCTCAAGATGGGTCGGTGTGTCGGACGACGGGTTAAGCTCGCCCTCGACCTTGTTGCCGTTTAAGTCCATTACGACCATATCCTCAGCGGTCATAGTGCTGTAGGGTACGCCCGAGGGTTTGATTACAAACAAGCCCTTCTCTCTGTCGATACCCGAAACATTGCCCCAGGTGAGCACAACAAGATTATACTCAACAAGCTTTAAATTAGCTTCAAATACTCTTTTTTTCAGTTCTTCCAACATAGCTATTTTATCCTTTTACCGTTAAAAGTCAAGCATTATTTTAATTTATATGCAACATCATTAAAAAACAGCTCTTTTCTGAAGTCGTTGATGTTAGTATTGCTGTTAATGTGGATAAATTCAATACCCATAATCTCCGCAAAATCGCGCATATGCTCCGCAGTAAGCGAATACGAAAGTACGCTGTGATGTGCGCCGCCCGCGTAAATCCAAGCCTCTGCCGAGGTCTGAAGATTAGGAAGCGGTTTCCACAGCACGCCCGCTACGGGGAGCTTAGGCATCGGGTTAACCTGTTCCTTACATTCAACATCGTTTACAATCATTCTGAGTCTGTCGCCCATATCGACGAGGGTTACTACGATAGCGTCGCCCGTCTGAGCCTTAAATACAAGACGCGCGGGGTCCTCTCTGTCGCCGATACCGAGGTGGTGTACCTGAATTTTCGCCTTTTCGCAAGCGAGCGTCGGGCAAACCTCGAGCATATGCGAGCCGAGAAGCATCTCGTTGCCGGGCTCAAAGTGGTAGGTGTAGTCCTCCATAAACGCGGTGCCGCCGTCCATACCCTCAGCCATCTTTTTCATAAGTCGGGTAAGCGCCGCAACCTTCCAGTCGCCCTCCGCGCCGAAGCCGAAGCCCTGACGCATCAAGTCCTGAGCTGCAAGACCGGGAAGCTGACGAAGCTCCTGCAAATCCTCAAAGTTAGTGTGGAACGCGCCGAAGCCCTCTTTAATAAGGAACTTTTTAAGCGCAACCTCTTCCCTTGCCTGATATCTTACGGAGTCGATATTGTCGGTATCCATAATGTAATTTTCTTCGTACTCAGCCATCTGAGCGTCAATCTCGTCCTCGGTTACGGCGTTAACCATCTTAATAATGTCGCCAACGCCGTAGTGGTCTACCTGCCAGCCGAGCTTAATCTGAGCCTCAATCTTATCGCCGTCTGTAACCGCAACGTTACGCATATTGTCGGAGATACGAAGCACTCTGAGCTTTCTTGACTCCATTGCGCCTACCGCTGCACGCATCCAGATATCCATCTTGTTCTGGAAGGTTTCGTCCTGCCAGTGACCTGCGATAACCTTTTGCTTCATTCTCATACGCGCGGTGATATAGCCGTGCTCTCTGTCGCCGTGAGCGGACTGGTTAAGGTTCATAAAGTCCATATCAATCTCGTTCCACGGGATATCGCGGTTGTACTGAGTGTTCACATGAAGGAACGGCTTTTCAAGCGCGTTAAAGCCCGCAATCCACATCTTAGAAGGTGAAAAAGTGTGCATCCAGGTGATTACGCCCGCGCAGTTTTCGCAGGTGTTAGCAGCCTGCATAACATCAAGGATTTCCTTAGATGTCTTAACGCAGGGCTTAGCAACAACCTTACACGAAAGCTTTTCGCTCCAGGCAGCAGCCATCTCCTTGCTGTGCGCGTCGATAGTTTCAAAAATGTCCTCGCCGTAGAGGAACTGAGTACCTACTACAAACCAAAATTCATAATCCTTAATAGCCATAATTATATCCTTTCGTTAAATGTTTTCGTATGCAGCTCTCTCTACTGCAAGCGCTTTTTCATAAAGTTTCATATACTCGTTAAAGCCGTCGACATCGCTTTGCTCAGGCTCGATAGTGGTGCTCTTGTACTTAGAGAACACCTCGTTTTCGAGAAAGGCTTCAAGCGTTTCGCCCTTGCTGTCAAAGGCGTATCTTGCAAGCACTGCGATGCCCCACGCGCCGCCCTCGCCCGCTGTTTCCATAACGGACACGGGTGCGTTCATAGCTCCCGCCATAAGGCGCTGACCTACAACGGGTGTCTTAAACAGACCGCCGTGGCCGGTGAGTTTATCTATTTTAACATCCTCTTTTTCGAGGATTTTCATACCCATTTTAAGAGTCGACATAGTGCTGTAAATCTGCGCCCTGAAGAAGTTCGGCAGGTTAAAGGTACTGCCCTGCGTTCTCAGGAACATCGGTCTGCCATCGTCGGTGTGAGACACCGGCTCGCCCGAAAAGTAGTTAAAGTTAAGCACTCCGCCGCAGTCGGCGTCGCCGTCAAGCGCGCTCTCGTAAAGGAGGTCATAAATCTTATATTTCGGCATATCGCTGCCGCTTGCCTTTGCAAACTCGGCAAAAATATTCACCCAGTAGTCAAGGTCGGTACAGCAGTTATTACAGTGCACCATAGCAACATCCTTGCCGGTAGGAGTAGTTACAATATCAATCTCCTCGTACACATCCGAAAGCGGCTTTTCGAGCACAACCATAGCAAAAATTGAGGTGCCTGCGCTGACGTTACCGGTGCGTACCGTTACGCTGTTTGTGGCAACCATACCCGTACCTGCGTCGCCCTCGGGCGGACACATAAGCGCGCCGGGCTGCAGCCTTGAGCTTGTATCAAGAAGCGCAGCGCCCTCGGCTGTAAGCGTGCCTGCGTTTTCGCCTGCCGAAAGGACTTTCGGCAGAATGTCGCGAATATTCCAGCCGCACGATTTAACATCGTCAAGGTTGCTGAATTTATCGAGCATTTCGCTGTTGTAATCACCCGTTGCGCTGTCAATCGGGAACATACCCGAAGCCTCGCCCACGCCAAGCACCTTCTGACCGCTTAGCTTATAGTGAACATATCCCGCAAGGGTTGTAAGAAAAGCGATATCCTTAGTGTGCTCCTCGCCGTTTAAAATCGCCTGATACAAATGCGCTATGCTCCAGCGCTGAGGGATATTAAACTTTAAAAGGTCGGTAAGCTTTGCTGCGGCGTCGCCCGTAATAGTATTTCTCCAGGTTCTGAACTCAGCGAGCTGCTCACCATCCTTATCAAACGGGAGATAGCCGTGCATCATAGCCGAAAAGCCTATCGAGGACAGCGTGGTAATATACTCGCCGTACTTTGCGTTTACCTCCTCGTTAAGCTCGCTGTACGCGCTCTGCAAGCCCTCCCAGACCTGCGAGAGCGGATAAGTCCATATGCCGTCAACAAGCTGGTTTTCCCAGTTATATCCGCCTGACGCGATGGGGTTACACTCCTCATCAATCAGTACAGCTTTAATTCTTGTTGAGCCGAACTCAACGCCGAGCGACTCGCGCCCCGTTAGCTTATAAGTACCCATAGTAACCTCCGAATATTATACAGTCATACACTGTTATAGTACAATAATTAAAGATATATTTCAAGTTTCAATTTTATTACAATTATATAACTATTTGCGGTTGACAAGCGCAAAATTTAGAGTATAATATACTCGCATTGTATCCACAGAGGAAAATAACATTCCTCGGGCGGCGGCGCTTTGTGTTTGGCGCTTATGTCGGAACAGTAGCAGAAAGGAAAAGTAAATATGAAAAAAAACACAAAAATGGTTGTGGGACTCGGTCTTTTTACCGCAATCGTGGTTGTTTTACAGCTCACGGGCGCGGCTATTAAGTTCGGCGTATTCTCAATCACACTTACACTTGCGCCTATCATTATCGGCGCAGCGCTTTACGGCATAGGCGCGGGCGCGTGGCTCGGTCTTGCATTCGGTATCGCCGTACTTATCAGCGGCGACGCGGCTCCGTTTTTAGCGCTTAATCCGGTTGGAACAGTTGTCACCGTACTTCTTAAAGGTGCGCTTGCAGGCGTTGCGGCAGCGGCGGTTTTCAAGGGACTTGAAAAGAAGAACACTCTTGTTGCGGTTATCGTATCGGGTATTACCGCACCTGTTGTGAACACGGGAATTTTCGTTATCGGCTGTCTGTTATTCTTTATGCCGATTATTAACGAGTGGGCTGCTGCGGCAGGAGTAGAAAACGCAGGTAAGTTCCTAATCACAGGCGTTGTAGGACTAAACTTCCTCGTTGAACTCGCCGTAAACCTCGTGCTTTCTACAGCGATTGTAAGAATAATTACAGTGCTTAAAAAACAGATGAAAAGAGATAATCAAAATCAATAATATTAAAAGGTGTGGATTTGCCCACACCTTTTTTTAACTTATTGTACGAGTGCAGCGAGTACCCACAGGCTCATAGCTCACAGCTCATAGCTCATAGCTCTCAGTGCTCGTCGCTTAGTACGGCGTGCGCGCATTTAATGCCGTCCACCGCTGCGGACACTATGCCGCCCGCATATCCCGCGCCTTCACCGCAGGGATAGACGCCCATAATATTGCACTGCAAAAACTCGTCACGAACAATGCGAACGGAGCTTGAGCTCCTCGTTTCGGGAGCGGTCAGTACCGCGTCGTAAAGCGCAAAACCGTTCAGCTTTTTGTCCATCTCTGCAATCGCCGAACGCATTGTGTGCGTTACCTTTTCGGGCAGACAGTCGCCGAGATTAGTAAGCGTTACGCCGATAGGATATGTCGGCTCAACATCGCCGAGAGCGGCGCTTTTTTCATTTTTAAGGAAGTCGCCGACAAGCTGCGCAGGAGCTTTGTAATCGCCGCCCGCAAGCTCGAACGCCCTGTTTTCAATCTCACGCTGATAGTATATGCCTGCAAGCGGGTGCTCGCTTGGAAAATCCTTTGGCTCAATACCTACAAGAAGCGCTGAATTTGCGTTTTCGCCGTCGCGCGCAAGCGAGCTCATACCGTTTACGATAACGCCGCCCTTTTCGCTCGCGGCAGCTACAACCGTACCGCCGGGACACATACAAAATGTGTACGCTCCCCTTTCGTGCAAGCCGTGGCACGAAAGCTTATAATCCGCTGCGCCAAGCGCTTTATGCCCCGCAAATTTACCATACTGCGCCTTGTTAATAAGGCTCTGCGGGTGCTCAATTCTCGCGCCTACCGAAAACGGTTTTTGAAGAATTTCAACGCCGAGATTATACAGCATTTCAACGGTGTCGCGCGCACTGTGACCGATAGCCATAATTACGCTGTCGGTCTCTATATCAACGGTTTCACCGCGGTGCGTATACCTGACGCCGTGCACAAAACCGTTTGCAACGTGCAGCTTTTCAAGCTTGCATTCAAGCAGCACTTCGCCGCCGAGGCGCTCAATCTTTTTGCGGATATTTTTAACCACAACAGCAAGCCTGTCGGTGCCGATATGCGGCTTAGACGAATACAATATTTCTTCGGGCGCGCCCGCCTCGTAAAGCTCCTGCAAGACCTTGCGGATAAACGGACTTTTTATGCCCGTAGTGAGCTTACCGTCCGAAAAAGTGCCAGCGCCGCCCTCGCCGAACTGCACATTAGACTCCTCGTCGAGCTTAGCCTTTGTCCAGAATTCGTTAACATCTTTTTGTCTTGAGTCAATGTCCTTGCCGCGCTCTAAAATTATCGGGCGCAGACCCGCTTCGGCAAGCACGATACCCGCGAGCATACCCGCAGGACCGAAGCCTACAATAACGGGACGAAAGTCCGAAACCCTTTTATTTTCGGGCTTTTCGTAGACATAGGGCGTAACGATACTAACCTTGTTCGACTTGCATTTCCTTACAATCTGCTGCTCGTCGAGCGCGATTTCAACATCGACGCTGTAGGTAAAATGAACATCGTCCTTGCGCCTTGCGTCAACGCTTTTTTTGAAAATCGTAAGGCTTTTTATGTACTTTTCGTTAATTTTAAGAGCCTTTGCCGCCTTCCGGCGCAAAAGCTCCTCGCAGTCGTCGAGCGACAGCTTAAGTTCGTTAATTCTAATCATATTTTTATCCTTATTGCCTCCCTTGCCAAAGGGAGGGGGACCGCTTGCGGTGGAGGGATGGTCGCTCGATTTAACGAATACTAAAACCAAGCAATCAGATTTTCAACACCTCTTAAAAGGCGTTGAGCATCCCCTCTGTCACTTCGTGACATCTCCCCTTTAACAAGGGGAGCAAATCAGTTTCTCGCTACGCTCGCGCAATCTTATCGGCTGCTTTGATTCCGCTGTTAAAGGCGAAGTCGAGGTTAAATCCGCCGCATTTATACTGATTATCGGTAAGCTCGCCGATTATGTAAAGGTTGTCGCAGAGTTTAGACTCAAAGCTTTCGTCAAGCTCGTCGCGCTTAACGCCGCCCTTTGTAATCTGGGCATATTCATAGCCCTTCGTGCCCGTAATAATCACGCGCCAGTTCTTCATATATTTAGCGATTTTCGACACATCTCCGTCGGTCTGACGCGACAAAATCGCGCACAGCTTATGCGGTAAAATACCGTCAAAGCTATGGAACTTAGCGTAGTGCTCGTTTAGCTCCTGCTCGCTCATTTCGGGTACAAAATCAATGACCGCAAGGCTTCTCTCCTCGCCGCTTTTCAGCTTAAGGTCGCTGATTTTTTCGCTTAAATTCATTATAACAATTCCGCTTAGTCCGTACTCGGTAAAAAGCAGTTCTCCGAATTCCTCGCCCGTAACGGTGCCGTTAGTTTCTATCCTTACGTTACACTTTGCGCGCACGCCCTTGAGCGCCCTGCAATTTTTGGTTGAGGATTTAAGCTGCACCAGCGCGGGTGAAAGCTGAGAAACGGTGTGTCCAAAGGTTTTTGCAAGCTCGTATCCGCTGCCATCCGAGCCGAGCGAACTTTGCGCCCTGCCGCCCGTTGCAAGCACTAAATTATCGCAGATAAAAACGCCCTTGTCGCTGAAAATATTAAACTGATTTTCAAGCTTTTCAATCTTTTTTACATCACAATTAGTAACGATTTTAACGCCCAGCTTTTCGCAAGCCGAAAGCATAACGCACACAACGCTCGACGCCTGATTTGAATAGGGGTAGCACCTGCCCTCGCCACTGTCGCGCAGCATAAGACCGATAGACTCAAAAAAGTCCCTTGTTACCTCAAATCCGTCGGCATTTTTATTAGTGATGTTACACCTGCCGTTGCCTGTGGCGTGAATTTTTTTACACGCTTCATCAAGATGCTCGAGCACCGTAACATTAATGTCGGGATTATTCTGTTTTATTCTTATGGCGCATACAATTCCGGACGCGCCGCCGCCTATTATTACAGTGTCCATAAACATCCTCAATAATTTAAACTTCCCTACAATACTAATATAAATCGTCCCAAAAAGCAAGCATTTTTAAGCGGGCGCCATTTTTCGCTTACATATATTGTGTAATAATTCCTTATAATTACTATATAAAGGTAAATTAAAAATACTTTAAAAAAGTGCTTGACTATTAGGGCGCATTGTGGTATATTGTCTATACCTCGTTTTGGGTTTTATTTTTTTGCCCAATTTGAATGCTTTAATATGCGTTGTATTAAAGACGACGAGGGAGATATTCATCGAAATTTAAATAGGAGGTGCCAAAATGAGAGTTAAGATAACTTTAGCATGCACTGAATGCAAACAACGCAACTACAACACAATGAAAAACAAGAAAAACACACCAGACAGACTTGAGATGAACAAGTATTGTCCATTCTGCAAGAAGCACACTCTTCACAGAGAAACAAAGTAAGCGGAGGGAGAAAAATGGCTGAAGATAAGAAGAATAAAAAGTCAGCTGCTAAAAAATCCGACAGCAAGTCGGGTAAAAAGTCTGACAAAAAGTCTGATAAAAAGGCTAAAAAGAACCCCTTCAAGTCAATGGCGGCATTTTTCAAGAGCGTAAGAAGCGAGGGCAAAAAGGTAATCTGGCCTAAAGCTAAAGAAGTATTTAAGAACACTATTGTAGTTCTCGTAGTAATTCTTATTCTCGGTGTAATAATCTTCGGTATTGACCAGGCGCTTTCAGCCGGTATGAAGGGTATTAAAAACCTTGCAGAGACAACTACAACGACTGCTGCTGCAGAGGAAACAACCGAACAGACAACCGCAGAGGCTCTCGAAGAGTCTACTGAGGCTGACACTACTGCTGCAACAACCGAAACAACCACAAAAGCTGCCGAATAAGGAGGCTTATTATGGAAGAAGCAAAATGGTATGTTGCCCATACCTTTTCGGGTTACGAAAACAAGGTTGCAAGCGACCTTAAGCTAAAGGTGCAAAACCGTAACCTGTCCGACCTTATTCAGGAGATTATTGTTCCTACGGAAACAGTAGTCGAGGTTAAGGACGACGGCACTAAGAAAGAGTACGAGAGAAAGATATTCCCCTCTTACCTTCTTATTAAAATGGTTATGACTGACGACACCTGGTATGTAGTTCGTAACACAAGAGGCTGCGCAGGCTTTGTAGGCCCTGAGGGTAAGCCTGTACCGCTCACCGAGGAAGAGATTAAGAACCTCGGCGTAGAAAAGGTATCTGTTGAAGTCAACTACGAGGTTGGCGACACGGTTAACGTTATCGACGGACCGCTCGAAGGCTTTTCGGGTACAGTTGATTCTATCGACGCTGCTAATAACAGCGTACAGGTTACTGTATCGATGTTCGGCAGAGATACATCCGTTGATTTCGAGCTTGACCAGCTTGAAAAGGTTAAAGACTAATTTAAGTAATCAGCGGCTATGCCGCATTTACCGTAAGGTGGTATTTATATCATCTTATGAGTGGGAGGAATAAAACGATTTTTCGTTTTTCTCCGCAATTTACCACATTATTTAGGAGGAAATAATTATGGCTCAAAAGGTAGTAGGTTTAATTAAACTTCAAATCCCTGCAGGCAAAGCAACACCGGCGCCACCGGTTGGTCCTGCACTCGGTCAGCACGGTGTTAACATCGTAGCTTTCACAAAAGAGTTTAACGACAGAACAAAGAATGACGCAGGTCTTATCATCCCTGTTGTAATCACAGTTTATGAGGACCGTTCATTCACATTCGTAACAAAGACACCGCCTGCAGCAGTTCTTATTAAGAAGGCTTGCGGTATTGACAAGGCATCAGGTGTTCCTAACAAGGACAAGGTTGCAACAATATCCAAGGCTGATGTACAGAAGATTGCTGAGACAAAAATGCCCGACCTTAACGCTGCAAACATCGAATCCGCTATGTCAATGATAGCAGGTACAGCTCGCAGCATGGGTATAGTAGTAGAAGACTAATTCCCTTGTGGGAGGAAAAATCCGATTAACCACTGGAGGTAATTTATATGAAACACGGAAAGAAATATACAGACGGTGCAAAGCTTATTGACCGTACAAATTTATACACAACTAAAGAGGCTCTTGACCTTGTAGGTCAGACCGCTAAGGCTAAGTTCGACGAAACCGTTGAGGTTCATGTTCGTCTCGGCGTTGACTCCCGTCACGCTGACCAGCAGGTTCGCGGCGCTGTTGTACTTCCTAACGGTACAGGTAAGGATGTAAGAGTTGCAGTTTTCGCTAAGGGCGACCTTGCTAAGGCTGCTGAGGAGGCAGGCGCAGATGTAGTCGGCGATGCTGACCTCGTTACTAAGATTCAGGGCGGCTGGATGGACTTCGATGTAGCTATCGCTTCTCCCGATATGATGGGATTCGTTGGTAGACTCGGTAAGGTTCTCGGTCCTCGTGGTCTTATGCCGTCACCTAAGGCTGGCACGGTAACACCCGATGTTGCTAAGGCTGTTCAGGAGGCTAAGGCAGGTAAGATTGAATACCGTCTTGACAAAACAAATATTATTCACTGCCCAATCGGTAAGGTTTCGTTTGGTACAGACAAGCTTATGGAGAACTTCAACACTCTCCTCGACGCTATCATCAAGGCTAAGCCGGAAGCAGCAAAGGGACAGTACATCAAGTCCTGCGCAGTTGCTTCAACAATGGGCCCCGGCGTAAGAATCAACCCGAATAAGGTAGGCTCAAACGCTGCTGAATAACAGACATTTAAAAAGCAATCGCTTTTGCGATTGCTTTTTATTTTTTATTTGGTTTTAACAGTTTTATACTGTGACCAAGCGCCGAAGGTTTTAATTGTTTTTTTGATTTTGTAACCCCTGACTCTGACATAGTACTTTTTGTTTTTCTTTAGCTTTTTAACTGTTTTGGTAAAGGTTTTGTTGCCCTTTACGGTAAGCCTTTTGGCGTTTTTAAAGCTGCTACTTGTGCTGTACTGAATCTGATATCCCTTAGCGCCGCCTAGCTTGCTCCATTTAACCTTAAAGCCCTTTGTAACCGGCTTTGTACTTTTAACTTTAAGAGGCGAGGAATTATAAAATACAACCGCCTTTTTGAGCATGCCGTTTGTGTAATACGTACCTAATTCGTCTTCTATATATTTGTAATCAATATCAATTTTTCCCCAATTGGTGCGTGTACCCGAATAATATATGCTTTTTAGCTTAACGCAATTAGTAAACACTTGGGGCTCAATTTTTTTAAGTGATTTTTTAAAAGTAACGCTCCTAAGGTCTGTACAGCTTGAGAAAGAGTACCTTTTAATGGTTTCTACACCGTAAGGGATAGTAATATCTTTAAGTCCCTTGCAATTGGTAAAGGCAGATTTGCCAATAGTTTTTACACTTTCTGGAATAGTTGTGCCGGTGCAGCCCGCTACAAGTGTGTTGGTTTGGGTATCTATAACAGCATTGCAGTTATCCCTGCTGTCAAAGGTTTCGTTTTCGTCAGAAACCTCAATTACCTTTAACTTAGGGCAGTCTGAAAACGCATACTCTCTGATACTGTTAACAGATTTAGGAATATAAATCTTTTTTAAGCTTGTACAGCCTTCAAACATATGAGAATCTATTACTTCAAGCCCGCTCGGAAGCTTAATGTCCGTAAGGCTTACGCAGTCGGCAAAAGCGCCGACTTTAATAGTTGTTATATTTTCAGGGATTTCTATACTTTCAAGCTCTTTACAGCCTCTGAACGCGCTGTTAAAAATAGTTGTAACGCTTGACGGGATAACAGTATTTTTGCAGCCAAGCATAATCGCATTTATATTTGTTCTGACTATAGCGTTGCAATTATCCCTGCTGTCATAAGTCGTATTTTCGGGGCTGACCTCAATTTTTTCAAGCTTGGGGCAATATGAAAATGCGCTCATTTTAACCGACTGTATGTTTTTGCCGATATATATACTTTTAAGATTGCTGCAAGCGGCAAAAGAAGATACACCGATATGCTTAAGACTGTCGGGAAAAGTGATGCTTTTAAGCTTTCGGCAATTATGGAATGCACCGCGTGCAATAATTCTAAGCTTTTCGGGCAGGTTAATGCTTTCAAGCGCGGTGCAGCCGTCAAATGCGCCGCAGTCTATAATATCAAGATTTTTAGAAAAAGTAACGCTCTTTAGCTTTTTGCAGGAATAAAAAGCGCACCAGTTAATATATGTTACGCTGTCGGGGATTTTTATCTTAGTAATATCGCGGCAGGTATTTTGGCTTGAAAAAGCATAATTACCAATGGTTTCAACCGTGTTGGGGATAACCGTATTTTTACAAGCAACAACAAGCGTGTTTGAAGCTGTTTTAATAACAGCGTTGCAGTTGTTTCTGCTGTCGTATATCGGGTTATCCTTTGATACCTTAATGCTTTCAAGATTATAGCATCCCCTAAAGGTATAAGAGCCGATATCGTCCTTAAACTTACTGCCGAGTTTAATGCTTTTCAACCCCTTGCAGTTAATAAAGGCTGAGTCGTAAATACCCCTGACGTTGTCGGGAATAACAGTATTTTTGCAGCCGACAACAATGCGACGGTCTTTTGTGATAATTGCATTACTGCCCTTTTTGCTGTAATAGTTTTCGTTACCCTTAGCAACAGTTATTTTTTCAAGCGCAGGTGTATTTTCAAACGCATTTTCATCAATATATTTTACACTTTTGGGAATATGAATCTTTTTGAGCTTTGTACAGTTTTGAAAAGCGTAGTATTCAATACTTTTAACCGTATCGGGTATAACGGTAGTATTACAACCCTTTACCAGTCTTTTTGTTCTGGTATTGATAATAGCATTACAATCATTTCTGCTGTCATACACCTTGTTCTTTTTGCTGACCTTAATGCTTGTTATAGAGGTGCAGCCCTCAAAAGCGCTTGCATAAATGTTTTTAACACTCTTGGGGATTGAAATGCTTTTCAGCCCTGTGCAGTTACAAAACGCAAAGCCATTAATACCTGTAATACCGTTTTTAATTACAATCTTTTTTATCTTTTTGTTGTTGTAAAACGGTGATTCGTCCCAGGCTTCGTCATCCTTAGCCCAATCAAAATCAAATATTTTACCTTTGCCGCTGATAGTCAGCACGCCCGTTGACGAATTAAAGGTGTAGGTTGCATTTTTACCAGCTAAACCTTTTTTGTCAGCCGCATAGGCGTTAATACTAAATACTGACAAAATGCTAAGCAGCATCAATGCCGATAAAAATATGGAAATCACTTTTTTCATAAATCTCACTCCCTTTCATTAGTTTTGAAAAAAGCAAAATGCAGCTATGGGCAAAATTAGCCCACCGCTGCAACAACTCAATAATACACGCAAATAATAGTCATATATTATTGAATTTGTCCAGCATAATCATTATATACCCTCCTAACATTTGATGTCAATACAGCTGCAAAATTGTTTACAGTTATAACAAAGTTTGTTCATTGTTTTAATATCGAGTTCATAATTGTGCGAGGCAAAGCCGATTAACCACTGGAGGTAATTTATAATGAAACACGGAAAAAATATACAGACGGTGCAAAGCTTATTGACCGTACAAATTTATACACAACTAAAGAGGCTCTTGACCTTGTATCACAAACAGCAAAGGCAAAGTTTGACGAAACCGTTGAGGTACACGTTCGTCTTGGCGTTGAATCGCGTCACGCTGACCAGCGGGTACGCGGCGCCGTTGTACTGCCAAACGGTACAGGTAAGGACGTAAGAGTTGCAGTATTCGCAAAGGGAGACCTTGCTAAGGCTGCTGAATAACAGACATTTAAAAAGCAATCGCTTTTGCGATTGCTTTTAATATTTTAATTGGTTTTAACAGTTTTATACTGTGACCAAGCACCGAAGGTTTTAATTGATTTTTTAGTTTTGTAACCCCTGACTCTGACATAGTACTTTTTGTTTTTCTTTAGCTTTTTAACTGTTTTGGTAAAGGTTTTGTTGCCCTTTACGGTAAGCCTTTTGGCGTTTTTAAAGCTGCTGCTTGTGCTGTACTGAATCTGATAGCCCTTAGCGCCGCCAAGCTTGCTCCATTTAACCTTAAAGCCCTTTGTAACCGGCTTTGTACTTTTAACTTTAAGTGGCGAGGAATTATAAAATACAACCGCCTTTTTTAGCATGCCGTTTGTCAAAAACGGACCCATCTCATTATTTCTCCACTTATACGCAATATCAATATCCTGCCAGTCGGAGCAGCTGCCCGAATAATAAACGGCGGTCAGCTTGTCGCACCCGCTGAATGCTGCAGGTTCGATGCTTTTTATTGACTTTTTTATTGAAACACTTACAAGCTTATTACAACCCAGGAATGCGTAAGTATCAATTTTTTCAACTCCGTACGGAACGGTTATCCGCTTAAGTCCCGTGCAGCCTGCAAACGCATTCTTGCCGATTGTCTTAACGCTTTTTGGGATTGCAGTTCCGGTGCAACCGACTATAAGAGTATCGGTTTTTGTTATTACAACTGCGTTGCAGTTATTTCTGCTGTCAAGGGTTTTGTTGCTTTTTGAAACCTTAATACTTTTAAGTCTCGGGCAGTTTGAAAACGCGTATTCGTTAATCTTATCAACACTTGCCGGGATAGTGATTTTTTTAAGAGCTTTGCACCCCGAAAACAAATTAGACTGAACAGTATTTAGTCTTTTTGGTAATTTAACACTCTTAAGCCTTATACAATCCGCAAAGGCGCCGTCTCCGATATTTATTACTGTATCGGGTATTTCTATGCTTTCAAGGCTCTTACAGCCCTTAAATGCACTTTCATAAATACGCTTAACGCTTGTTGGTATAGTGGTATTTTTGCAACCAAGCATAATTGCATTTATCTTTGTTTTAACAATAGCGTTGCAGTTTTTTCTGCTGTCGTAAACAGTATTTTGCGGACTTACCGAGATTTTACTGAGCTTTGGGCAATACGAAAACGCGCTCATTTTAATTCTGGAAAGGTTTTTGCCCACATAAATGCTCTGCAAACTCCTGCATGCGGTAAAAGCACCTGAGCCGATGTATTCGAGCTTATCGGGAAAATCTATGCTTTTTAACTTACTGCATTTATGAAACGCATTGTCCGACAATACCCTTAGCTTTTTAGGAAGTTTAAGACTTTCAATTGCCGTACATCCTTCAAATACGCCTAAGTCAATGGTTTCCAGATTATCGGGTAGTTTTACTTTATTCAGCTTTTTACAATTATGAAAAGCATATTTATTAATATAGGTAACGCTGCTCGGAATATCAATCCCGGTCAGGTCGCAGCAGGTGTAATCGCCTG
Source organism: Eubacterium sp. (assembly GCA_017450645.1). Lineage (GTDB taxonomy): Bacteria > Bacillota > Clostridia > Oscillospirales > Acutalibacteraceae > Eubacterium_R. The sequence goes on along the minus strand of JAFSTE010000003.1, from coordinate 64,792 downwards.
CCAACGCATAGTCGCCCAGCGTTTCAACAGTGTCGGGAATAATTGTTGTTTTACAGCCTGCCAAAAGTGTATTCGTTTCAGTTTCAATAATGGCGTTGCAATTATCACGGCTATCGTATTTCGGGTTGTCTGCAGATACTTTTATACTGTTTAGAGCGTTACATCCTCTGAATTTATAGGCAGTTATGCTGCCTGTAAATTTACTGCCTAAAGTTATACTCTTTAAACCCTTGCAGTCTGCAAACGCAGAGTCATAAATGCCCTTAACGTAATCAGGTATAACAGTGTTTTTACAGCCGACCGTAAGCCAGTTTTTATCGTTAATAACGGCATTACAGCCGTTTGGTGCAGAGTAATATTTGTTATCCTTATCAACAGTTATTGTTTCAACAGCAGAATTGCCCGAAAAAGCACCGCTTTCTATACGGATAACACTTTTAGGGATATGTATTTTTTTCAGCTTTTTGCAGTTATGAAACGAGTTAAAAGCGATTCTTTCTACAGTGTCGGGAATAATTGTTTTGTTACTGCCTTTAACAAGACGGTTTTGCTTGGTGTTTATTATCGCGTTACAGTTATTCCTGCTGTCAAACTTAGGATTATCTTTAGATACTTTTATGGTTTCAAGCGCGGGGCAGCCCTCAAACGAGTTGCAATTAATATGTTTAAAGCTTTTAGGAAGCGTAATACTTTTTAGCGCAACACAGTTATTAAACGCAAAAGCGCGAACGCCCGTTATTCCGTTTTTTATAATAACCTTTTTTATCTTACTGTTACTGTTAAACGGTGATTCGTCCCACAGCCCGTCATCCTCAGCCCAATCAAAATCAAACACTTCACCCCTGCCGCTGATAGTCAGCACGCCGGTAGCAGAATTAAAGGTATAGACTGAGTTTTCGCCCGCAAGACCTTTTTTATCAAGCGCAAAAGCATTAATGCTATAGCCTGATAAAACGCTTAGCAGCGTTAGCAGCGACAGCAGCAACGACATTATTCGTTTCATAAATCACACTCCCTTTTGCTTATAATATAATAGAATTGTGAACTAAGCTTTAAAAATATTTAAAAATTTAAAAAACTGTAAAAAATCAATCTGCAAATATCAAATAAAAACACTTGACAAATAATATTATATACATTATAATAGTTTTCGCTGTTCAACCAAAGACAGCAGGTATCCTTTTGGATGTAAGCAGGGGTGCGATAGCTCCCATCGCCTGCCGAGGAATGAGCATTACCAAGCTTAATTTGTAATGTTATGCATTCCCATACTCTTTGGGAATGCATTTTCTATATGTATGGATGAATAGCTCCAAAGTCCAAAGCTTGCTTTGGCAAATAATTATGGAGGTAAAGTAAATGCCAAGTACAGTAGTTCTTGAAAAGAAAAAGCAGCAGGTTGCAGAGCTTTCTCAGAGACTTAAAGATTCTTGCGCAGGCGTTATCGTTGACTACAAGGGTATCAATGTTGAGGACGACACCAAGCTCAGAAGAGAGCTTCGTGAGGCTAATGTTGTATACACAGTAGTTAAGAACTCTATCCTTGCCCGTGCGGCTGAGGACGCAGGTCTTACAATCGATAACTCTGTTGTAGAAGGCACAACCGCAGTTGCAACAAGTGTTGACGATTACGTAGCAGCAGCTCGTATCCTCAACAAGTACGCAGAAGGTCACGACAATTTCACTATCAAGACAGGTTATCTTGACGGCGAAATTATCGACAACGCAAAGATTGTATCTCTTGCTAAGTTACCTTCAAGAGAAGTTCTTCTCGCAACAGTTTGCAGCGTATTCAATGCACCTATCGCAGCATTTGCGCGTGGCGTTCAGGCTATCGTAGATAAGGGCGGCGTTGAAGCTTGTGAACCTGAGGAGAAGGCAGAAGCTCCCGCAGAGGAGGCACCTGCAGCAGAAGAGGCAAAGGCTGAGGAAGCACCGGCAGAGGCTGAGGCTCCTGCAGCTGAAGAAGCTCCCGCAGCAGAAGAGGCTCCCGCAGAGGAAGCAAAGGCTGAAGAATCAGCAGAATAATTATTAAATTAAACTAATTTTACGGAGGAAATTAAAATGGCATCAGAAAAAGTTACAGCAATTGTTGACGCTCTTAAAGAGCTCACAGTTCTTGAGCTTTCAGAGCTCGTATCAGCAGTAGAAGAAGAATTCGGCGTAAGCGCTGCAGCAGCAGTAGCAGTAGCAGCACCTGCAGAGGGTGGCGCAGCAGCAGCTGAAGAGAAGTCAGAATTTGATGTAGTTCTTGCATCAGCAGGCGCACAGAAAATCGCAGTTATCAAGGCAGTTCGTGAGGCTACAGGTCTTGGCCTTAAGGAAGCTAAGGAACTCGTTGACGGCGCTCCTTCAACAGTTAAAGAGGCTATGCCCGCAGCTGACGCTGAGGAACTCAAGACTAAGCTTGAGGAAGCCGGCGCTACTGTTGAGCTTAAATAATTTAGCTTTACATTCCATAAAAACAAACAACCGTTTGGCATTTTGTCAGGCGGTTGTTTTTTATTTTAATATATTTAATAATTTGTTATTGAATTATAAATAATTTAAATGTATAATATATAGGATAAAATTATAAAAGAGGGTTTTATAATGACTTTTAATTACACCCCGTACGGTGTTTGCTCAAGGCAGATTACCGTAGATGTTAACGAAAATGACAATACTATAAATTCTGTATCCTTTGTAGGCGGTTGCAACGGCAACCTTAAGGGCATATCAGCGCTTGTTAAGGGCAAGGATATCGACGAAGTAATATCCACGCTTAAGGGCATCGACTGTAACTTCAAAGGCACTTCCTGCCCCGACCAGCTCGCGCAAGCGTTAGAAGAAATTAAAGAAGAATTATAAATTCAGTCTCAAGTTTTGAGTCTCAAGTCTCAAGCTTTAAAACTTGAAACGCTAAGGCTAATTAGTACACAATTATTAAAGAGTGGTAATTGAGATGTCTTATAAAGATTACAAAGAATTAATCGTTTGGCAAAAAAGTATGCTTCTTTCTGAAAAAGCATATGAACTTATAAAAACTTTGCCTTCAAATGAAAGATATTGTTTATCTGACCAAATAAGACGAAGCGCTATTTCTATCCCTTCCAATATTGCAGAAGGTCACGGCAGAAACTCAAAAAACGAGTTTTCTCACTTTTTGGCTATTTCTCGCGGCTCTTTATCAGAGCTTGAAACACAACTTATATTAGGCGAAAGGATTGGTTTTTTTCAAATAATCAAACGCGCCCATTATTTGAATTGTGTGATGAAATACGCAAAATGCTATCAAAAATGATTAATCAAATGAAATAACTACACGGGCTTTGCCCGTAATCCTTGAGACTTGAGACTTGAGACTTGAGACTCGAAGGAGAATACAAAACGGAGTAATAACTATGTTCAAACTCGAAAGTAACAAATTAAAACGCGAATTTAAAATCACTAACGGTAATTTTTATGCCAGCCAGATTCATAACAAAATCTCGGATATGGGCTTCGTGCCCGACGGCAACGGATGTGAGTTTGTAATCTTTTTCACCGACGGCAGCGAGGTGTCCTCAAAGGGACTCCCCGTTCTTTCGAGCAGTGAGGAGAACAACAAGCTTAAGTTTATTTTTGACGAGAATCTCGGCACTACCGTTACGCTCGAATACTGGATTCACGAGGACGGCAACACAATCTGTAAACAGATTACTATTAGCCAGAATAACGACAAGGTTATCGACCGCGTATTCCTTGAAAATGTGGGTATTATTAACTCGAAAACGCATTTTGGTATCGACCCCGCAACCCATAAGGAAAACGAGGATTATGTGATGTCGCTCGGTCAGCCGTTTTATATCGACAGTCTGTTTTTCGGCTGCGAAAGTCCTGCTGTTGACAGCAAGATTATTCACGGCGCGGGCCAGATAAGATACTATATCGGCAAAAATGTCGGCAAGGATTTCAAATGCCCCGTAACTGTTATCGGCGGCGGCAAAGACAACACTATGCAGGAGATGCAAAGGGCGTTTTATGATTATATCGACACAATCAGCCTTAACTCTCCGCTGCAATTCAGCTTTTACGAGAGCGAGAGCGCTAAGAGAACTAACTCGCAGCAGCTCGCGTCACTTTGCGACAACGCTTTGAAGAGCTTTAATACTCCCGATATGCCGCATATCGACAGCTTTATCGAGGGCAGCGAGTGCTGGCTCGACGACAGAGCTAAGGCGCTCGGCTTTAACAAGAATTTCCCCAACGGCTTAAGCGAGCTCAGCTCTGCCTGTGCGGACAACGCGGCGCAGCTCGGTATTTCGCTTAACGCGGCTATCGACTCAAAGCTTGCCAAAAAGCTGCAAAAAGCGGGCGACGGATTTATCAAGAGCGACAGCAAGGAGCTTTGCTGTGCGAGCGCGCGCTATAACGACAAGCTCGCGGAGTTTTTATGCGCTGCAGTGGCTAACAACAACCTCGGTTATGTCGAGCTTGCTTTCGGCATTAACGAGCAGATAGTTTGTACCGACGAGAGCCACGACCACACCTGCGGCGGCAAGAACAATATGTATTTTGTAACCGATTTGGTGGAGCGCCGCATTGAGCTTTTGAAAAAGCTTCGCAGCGTAAATCCCGATATTACTATTGTGCTAAACTCACTTTACAACCTGTCACCCTGGTGGCGTCAGTGGGCTAACGCCTTTTGTGAAAACGGCGTGGCTTCGTTTGAGTGCGATTACAAAAACGACGAAATCTCGGCGCTTAACAAGAAGCTCACCTATGAGGACACGGCTTATTTCTACACAAGGTGCTACCACGCTTCGCAGGCTAAGGCTGACTGCTACGAGGTTAAGCTGAGCGCAAACAACCTCAGCAACGACGAGTTTTACGCTTATGTTATGTGGAAGATGGCTCAGGGCGCGTCGCAGGTTAAGCTGGATATGACAATGGCTAATCTCGACGACAACAAGCGCGCTTCCCTTTCAAAAGCGCTGAAGTTTAAAGAGGAGTGCCAGCACATTCTTAAGAACTGCACATTTATCGGCGGCAATCCCTGCGAGGAGAATATTTACGGCTTTGTATCGTGGAGCGACGAAAACGAGGGCATAATCGCGCTCAGAAATCCGAGCGACGAAAAGACCTCGCTCACCCTTACGCTCAACAAGCTTATGGGTGTTCCCGAAAATCTTGAGGGCGCAAGACGCGAAAACATCTACAGCCTTTCGGTAAACGAAACCGACGACACCTTCTCATACGGCGACAAATTCGACTTAACACTGCACGCATACGAGTGCGTAATATTAAAATTTACTGTATAAAGGACGCGACGATATGACATGTAAAAAATGCGGCAGCCAGGACATCAAAAAGGACGGAGATAAGTTTATCTGCAACTCCTGCGGTGCTGTGGCTACAAAAAAAGAGAATAAAAAAGACGGCAAGGAGGAGAAGCCTAAATCAACGGCTCGCGAAGCCTTTGAATTTATCCTTCCGATAGTTATTGCACTTATAGTTGCGATGCTGCTTAAGACATTTATCTTTGCTAACGCGATTGTGCCGACAGGCTCTATGCTTAACACAATTCAGGAAAAGGACAGAATTATCGCAAGCAGAATCGAGTACAATTTCCACGAGCCCGAGAGATATGATATTATCATATTTAAAGCGCCCGACGAGGTCGCAAAGGGCAACGACAAGGAATACTACATCAAGCGTATTATAGGCTTACCCGGCGAAACGGTTAACATAGTAAACGGCGTTGTTTATGTAACGGACAAAAACGGTAAATCAACCCAGACACGCGACGACTTTATCACCGCGTGCGAGCCTACGGGCAACTGGGGACCGTACGAGGTACCCGAGGACAGCTACTTTGTTATGGGTGATAACCGCGAAAGCTCTGTTGACTCACGCTACTGGACATCAACAAATTATGTCCACAAGGATTTGATTATCGGCAAGGCGAAGTTCTGCTACTTCCCGTTTACCGACATCAGAAAATTTGACTGATAACAAATAAAGCTCCCGAAAGAAAATTCTTTCGGGAGCTTTTTATTTATGCGTTTTTTAGAGTCCTGCTGTTTCGCGGATATACTTTCTCGCCTTAACTGCGTACTCAAACGGGTTAGCCTTTGCAGGGTCCTGCTCAGCTTCTACAACAACCCAGCCTTCGTAATCGTTATCGGCAAGGATATCGAAAATCGGCTTAAAGTCAACATCGCCGTCACCGGGCACAGTGAACACACCTGCGCGAACTGCGTCGAGGAAGCTCATATGCTGCGGTACAACCTGATTATTATAAACATCAAGGCGTACATCCTTAAGGTGAACATGCTTAATCCTGTTAACATACTTTTTAAGTACGGGAACAGGGTCGATACCCGCAAAGGTAAGGTGACCCGAGTCAAAAAGAAGGTACACAAGCTCGGGGTCAGTGATTTCCATAAGCTTATCAATCTCTTCAACTGTCTGAACGCCGGTACCCATATGGTGATGCACCGTAAAGTACATACCCTTGCTCTTTGCGTACGCGCCCATCTCGTTAAAGCCCTTGGCAACGATAGCCCACTGCTCGTCGGTGTAGTAAGGCTTTTCGTCGAGGATTGACTTAGTAAGGTCGCCCTGGATTGAGTTACCCTGCTCCGACGCGCCGATTACTCTTGCGCCGAGCTTATAGAGCTTATCAGCGTGTGCCTTAAAAGCATCGATTGTTTCCTCATAAGGCTTAGAGGTAAGGAACGACGAGAACCACGCGTTACAAATCTGAAGTCCTCTGATATCAAGATACGGCTTTAATACATCGGGGTCTGCGGGGTATTTATTACCGATTTCTGAGCCCTTAAAGCCTGCGAGCGCCATCTCGCTGATGCACTGCTCAAATGTGTTTTCTGCACCGAGGTCGGGCATATCGTCATTAGTCCAGCCGATAGGTGCGATTGCAAGTTTAACTTTATCTGGATTTAACATAGAATTTCTCCTTCGTCATTTTTTAACCTTATTGCCTCCCTTGCTAAAGGGAGGGGGACCGCTTGCGGTGGAGGGATGGTCGCACGATTTGACGAAAACTAAAACCAAGCAATCATATTTTCAACACCTTCTAAAAGGCATTGACCACCCCTCAGTCTCGTCCAAACATATTATGTGTTCGGAGCATTTTGCAAACAAAATACTAATGAACACTCCATATGTTTCTCCTCTCCCCAAAAAATCTAACGATTTTTCGTGGTCCCCGTTTGGACGTGACAGCTCCCCTTGGCAGGGGCGCCAAATCAGTTACTCGCTTCGCTCAAACAATTTAATAATCAAAAGTTTTATTAATGTTCTCTTGCATTTCTTTGTACGCCGCCGCTACTGTTTCGCTCTTTGAAACCTCGGCAACGCCTACACGCCACCAGCTCTCAAAGCCGGGGGTCATTGTCTTAGGAAGAACTTTGATGTCAAATAAGCAAGCCTTAGTCTGCTTCTTAGCGTCCTCAAGCGCTGCACGAAGCTCTGCAGAATTGTGGATGGAATATCCTTTAGCGCCGTAGCCCTCTGCAATTTTTGCAAAGTCAACAGTCATATCAGCGCCGTCAAGCATACCCGTTTTTGGATTTCTTGCGCGGAAAACAGTACCGAAGGTATCTGTACCCTGATTGTTTTGCAGGTTTTCGATACAGCCCCAGCCGAGGTTGTCAAACAGGCAGACGTTAATCTTAAGCCCTTCCTGCAAAGCAGTGTAAAGCTCGCTGTGGCCCATAAGGAAGGAGCCGTCGCCGCAGAAGGTATAAACCTCTGCCTCGGGCTTTGCAAGCTTAGCGCCGAGCGCGCCGTTAACCTCGTAGCCCATATTGGAATAACCGTATTCCATATGATATGTGCCGCGTGCCTTTGGTCTGAACAGGCGCTGCATATCGCCCGGGAGCGAGCCTGCAGAGCCGAGAGCAATATCCTCACTGTCCATAAACTCGTTAATGATGCCAAGCGCAAGAGTCTGGTTAAGGCCGCCCTCAAGCTCTTTGGTATAGTAGTCGTCAACAATAGCGTCCCACTCGGTTTTAGCAGCCTCAATCTCTGTAGTGTAGGCTGTTTTGTAATCGCCGAGAGCGCCGTCGATAGCCTTAATCGCCTCGCGTGCATCGGCAACGATAGCCTCTGCGTCCATCTTGTAAGCGTCAAACGGGCAGATGTTGATGCCAAGCACCCTTCTGTCCTCTTTAAAGAGCCACTTTGACGAGGTTGTAAAATCTGTAAATCTTGTGCCGACACCGATTACAAGGTCTGCGTCGCGTCCGATAACGTTGGCAGCCTTGCCGCCTGTTACGCCGATACCGCCGAGGTTAAGCGGGTGCTTCCAGTCGATAAGACCCTTGCCTGCCTGAGTTTCGGTAATCGGGATATTGCATTTTTCCGCAAGAGCGAGAAGCTCTTTTTCCGCAGCGGAATAACGCACGCCGCCGCCGCAAACGATAATGGGCTTTTCAGAAGCTTTGATAAGCTCAACAGCTCTGTCGAGCTGAGAATTACTAATCGGTCTGCGGTCAATATGCCAAACCCTCTTTGCGAGGAAATGTTCGGGGTAATCGTAAGCCTCACCCTCAACATCCTGGGGCATAGCAAGGCAAACGGCGCCCGTATCCGCAGGGTCGGTGAGCACGCGCATTGCGTTAATGCAGGCTGTCATAAGCTGCTCGGGTCGTAAAATTCTGTCAAAATAATGGCAAACGCCCTTAAACGCGTCTGTAACGGTTCTGCCGTAGTTGTCAAAAAACTCCGCCTGCTGCAAAACAGGGTCGGGCTGACGGCACGCAAAGGTGTCGCCGGGCAGAACGAGAAGCGGAATTCTGTTTGCAGTTGCGCAACCGCAGGCTGTTACCATATTGGTAGCGCCGGGTCCGATTGAGGACACGCAGGGGATAATCGCCTTTCTGTCCATCTGCTTTGCATAAGCAACAGCTGCAAGAGCCATATTCTGCTCGTTTTTGCCCTGGAAGAAGGTGAGGTTATGTCCGCCCTGCTCAAGAGCCTGACCAACGCCCACAACGCAGCCGTGGCCGAAAATGCCGAACATACCGCTGATGAATTTACTCTCTACGCCATCAACTTCAATATACTGGTTGTCAAGGAACTTAACAAGCGCCTGTGACATAGTAAGTCTTTCTCTTTTCATAGTATAATCTCCTATCATTATTGCCTCCCTTGCTAAAGGGAGGGGGACCACGAAGTGGTGGAGGGATGGTCGCTCGATTTAACGAATACTAAAACCAAACAACTGTATTTTTTAACACCTTTTAAAAGGCGTTGACCACCCCTCAGTCACTTGGTGACAGCTCCCCTTGGCAGGGGCGCCAAATCAGATTCTCGCTTTGCTCAAGCAATTTTACAGCTCGATTTCGTCGAGTTTAACGGGTCTGTGCTCTGCTACGGAAAGCTTAGCCGCAAGACCGAGACGCAAAGCCTCAAGACCGTCGTTTACTGTGGTCTTTGTGTCAACGTCGTTTACAACCGCGTTTACAAACTCAGTCATCTCGTCAACGAAGGACTGCATATATCTCTCGAGGAAGAAATAGAGAGGCTTGTCGGTTACATTACCGTTCTCGTTAATATAGGACACATTAGTCGGAGTGTCGTTAGCAGCAGATGCCTGACCGCCCGAGCCGAATACCTCGAGTCTCTGGTCGTAGCCGTAGCAAGCTCTGCGGCAGTTATCAATAACGCCGATTGCGCCGCTCTTAAACTTAAGGGCAACAAGCGCAGTATCAACATCGCCGCACTCGCCGATAGCAGGGTCAACCATAACCGTAGCGTTAGCGTAAACCTCTTCAACCTCGCCGCCGATAAAGCGAGCCATATCAAAATCATGCACTGTCATATCGAGGAAGATACCGCCCGATACCTTAACATAGTTTACAGGAGGTGCCTCGGGGTCGCGTGATGTAATCTTAATAATCTGCAGGTCGCCGAGCTTGCCCTCGTTAGCAAGAGCCTTGATATGTGCAAAGTTGTGGTCATAGCGTCTGTTAAAGCCTATCTGGAGCTTAACGCCTGCCTTGTCAACAGTTTCGATAACCTTTTTAATCTTAGCTATCGTGAGGTCAACGGGCTTTTCGCAGAAAATGTGCTTACCTGCCTCAGCAGCCTCACAAGCGATATCAGCGTGAGTATCAGTTGATGAACAGATAAGAACCGCGTCAATCTCGGGATTATTTAAAATCTCGTGATAGTCCTGATAGTAATTCGGGATACCGAGTTCCTCAGCAACCTTTTTCGCGCCGTCAACAAAAATATCGCTGATAGCAACAATCTCAGCCTGAGGGATATGGTATGTAATTGATTTTGCGTGAACCTGACCGATTCTGCCTGCACCGATAATGCCAACCTTAAGTTTTGTCATAGTATTTACCTCTCTAAAATAATAATTTATCACTTTATTTTAGCACACAAAAAATCACATTTCAATAAAATAATTAACAAAACAAATATTTTTTTCATAGTATAAAAAGAAAACAACAAACATTTAAAACCAAGGTGGAGAAATCCCGCGAATAGCCTTGGTGAGTTGTTTGATAAAAGGAGCCGTCGTTGACAGCTCCTTTTTGTTAGTTTATGTAATTTTCGTACTCGTTAATACCTTTTGTCAGCGCGAGGTAGCAGTAGCTAAGCTCGTTATTAACTATGTCCTTAGCGGCGTTAATATGACGCGAGACCGTAGGCTGACTGATACCCATAATTTCGGCTATCTCGGACTGGGTTTTGTTATAAAGATACTTGTACTTAAGACACAGGCACTGCTTTTTTGTAAGCTCTCGGTCCATAATCTGATTTAGTACAAGGGATATCGCCTTGCGCTTTGCAAATTCAGCGCCCTTACTGTCGGACTCGTCAAAGCTCGGCGAGTAATAAAACTTATCAAGAACATCCATCAAGCTCACCCTCCCCGTAATAGCCTTTCAGCAGAGATGCAGTGTTTTTGCATTCACAAGCCATATCGTAATAAATCTTAATTCGTTTTCTAAGCAGATACAAATCCTTGCCGGTGTAGACGCACAAAAGCGGTCTTAGCGCGTCCATCTTGGCTGACAGGATGTTATACTGCCGCTCGTAATCACGAGCCAATTCATCAATCGACATCTTCTGCCCTTCTTTCATATTAAATTTCGGGAAATGAGCGAGTGGAAATCATTTCCATTATTAATATTAATCGAACGGTTGTTCTATGTCAATAGTTTATAGACAATTTGTGTAATTTTAGGGGTATTTATACATAAATGAGCCGTTTATGCACAAAAGAATGTATATATATCCATTTGTTAAAATTGACGAATAATTATTAACTTTTGGCTTGACATTTTAGATATTTTTGAGTATAATTACTATTACACCACAGACGGAGCCGCAACCGTCTGTGGTAACCTGTCCTCCTATAGTTTGTTATAGACAGAGAGGGGAAGACCCGAGTGCTATGCTCGGGTCTTTTTCTTTGGTTGCGCTTATTTAATATGTTTTATTTTATCGAATTTAATACCTTTTCAAAGTATATGCCTTCTGCACGGTAGGGGGTGATTTCGTTTTCTTTAAGCGTTTCGGCGATTGCGCGGGTTATGAAGTCGGTCGCGTTTTCAGCGGCGGTAAAGACATCCGTACCGCGCACTAATTCGGCGGTGACATAGCTCACCATAATATCGCCCGTACCCGAGAAGCTCTCGCCCATTTTCGGCGCCGTAATCACCTCGAATTCGCCGTTATTATATACGGTGGTAATCACTTCGCGCTCGCTCTTAATTCCCGTAGTTACAACGGTTTTAACGCCCGTTAGTGCCGACATTTCCCTAACATCGTCGGTGCTGAGGCTTTCGCTGTACTCCCTGCCGCACAAAACGCAAAGCTCGGTGAGGTTAGGCGTAATAACATCTGCGCTTTTTGCAAGGGCGCAAACCGCGTCAACACGCTCTTTAGTAAAGCCCTTGTACATCTCGCCGTCGTCCGCCATAATCGGGTCAACGACAAGCAGGGCGTCCTGCTTAAAATCGGCTATAAACTTTTGAAGCTCTCTCCCCTGCTCCTCACTTGTGACAAAGCCGACTATTATCGCGTCAAAGCGCGCGCCGAGCTTTTTCCACTCGCTTGCAAAGGGTGTAATACAATCGGTAAGGTCAACGCTTTTAAAGCTGTCGTACCCCGTCTGGTTAGAGTACACGCCCGTTGGAAGCGGGCAGCACTGAATACCAAAAGCGGATATAATCGGCAGCGCCGCCGAAAGCGAGCAGCGACCGAAGCCCGATATGTCGTTAAGAACCGCAATTTTTTTCATTTTAATCACCGATAAAAGTATAAACCTAATATTTTACCTTGTCAACACCTGTAAAAAATCCTTGAAGCAACATATATAATATGATATAATATTATAAGTTTTATATAAGGAAGGACTGACTGTATGAGCGGACATAATAAATGGAGCACTATTAAGCGTAAGAAGGGTGCTAACGACGCTGCAAGAGCAAAGGTATTTACTAAAATCGGCAGAGAGCTTGCCGTTGCGGTTAAGAACGGCGGACCCGACCCGAACAACAACGCGAAGCTGCGTGATGTTATCGCGAAGGCTAAGCAGAACAATGTACCTAACGACAATATCGAGCGTATGCTTAAAAAGGCTGCGGGCGATACCGACAACACAAACTACGAAGAGATTGTTTACGAGGGATACGGTCCGAGCGGCGTAGCTGTAGTAGTTGAGGCGCTTACGGATAACCGCAACCGCACCGCAGGCGAGGTAAGGCACTACTTCGACAAGGCGGGCGGAAATATGGGTAACCCCGGTTCCGTAACCTTTATGTTCTCACGCCAGGGCGTTATTATCATCGAAAAAGAGGATATTGACGAGGACACACTTATGGAGGACGCACTCGAAGCGGGCGCAACCGACTTCCTCACCGACGAGGAGGATATTTTTGAAATCCGCACCGAGCCTAACGACATAGGTCTTGTGCGTGACGACCTCGAGGCAAAGGGCTACACAATCGTGTCGTCCGAGGCGGCGTACATCCCCTCGACCTACACCCGCCTTGAGAGCGAGGACGATATGAAAAAGATGTCTAAGATGATAGATATGTTCGACGACAACGAGGATGTCCAGAACATCTACCACAACTGGGAAAACGAAGACGAATACGAAGGATAACGCATAACAAAAAGCGGTACAGCCTTGTAGCTGTACCGCTTTTAATTTTACATCATATTTGAAAAGTCGATATCCGACGCGCTCACGCCGAGGGCTGCGAGCACCGCAATAGCAACAACGCTTAATACTGCGCTTAAAATCGCCATAACGATAGTTGCTATAATGAAATTCTTTTTATTCTTATTTGTGTTAGGGCTTATAAGCCACACAATCCAGCAAATCACATTAATAACCGGAATACTGCTTAAAATAAACATTAATATATAGCTGCCGACGCTCATAACCTCTTTGGTCGGGTCGTACTGCTGATAATTATTTACAGTGTACTGCGGCTGTTGGGGATACTGCTGATACTGTTGCTGGGGGTACGGATTTTGATTATAACGCTGGTAATCCTGCTGCTGAGGGTACTGATTATTCATTACCGTTCTCCTTTACTTCACTTTTTTCTTTTTCTTTCGCCTGTGCAAGGCGCTTTTCGAACTTGGTGAGCTGCTGAGTCTTTTTATACGGAGAGTCCTCCGCATTTAAATCGGCGACCGTAAGCTTAGCTACCTCGTCGACAAATTCTTCTTTAGTATACTTATCTTCAAGGAACTTCTTCTTTAAGTCGAGATAAATCTCATATCTGTTGTCGGGGTCGTCCTTTTCGGCGATAGTTTTAACGAACTCGTCCTCGAATTCCTGCATAGCTTCAAAGGATTTCTTTTGCTCCTCATTTGCCTTTTTATCCTGCTTTTTCTCCGCTTTGGTAATCGGAGATACAACGGTTTTCTTGGGCTTTGCCTTAGTCTGAGTTGTCTTTTCCTCATAGATAGCGGCAACAGTGTCTACATCGCCGTAAGCAAGCACCTCGCCGTGCTCAAGAAGTATAGCCTTGTTGCAGATAGCCTTAACCTGGTCGATATTATGCGACACGAAAAGCACCGTAACGCCGCTGTCGAACATAGAGCGCACCTTAGCAAGACTCTTTTTCTTAAACTTAGCGTCACCTACCGAAAGCACCTCGTCGAGAATAAGGATATCCGGGTCAACCGCCGTAGCGATTGAGAAGCCGAGCCTTGCCCTCATACCCGAGGAATAGTTCTTAACCGGTACCTCGATAAAGTGGCCGAGCTCCGAAAACTCGATAATCTCGTCAATCTTGCTTTCGATATAAGCCCTCGAATAGCCGAGAATAGCGCCGTAGAGGAAAATATTTTCCCTACCCGAATAGTTGGGGTCGAAGCCCGCGCCAAGCTCTAAGAGAGGCGCAATAACACCCTTCTTAAACACCTCGCCCTCGCTGGGCTTATAAACGCCTACAATGGTCTTTAACAGCGTACTTTTACCCGCACCGTTAAAGCCTAAAATAGCAAGCCTTTCGCCCCTTTTGACCTCAAAGCTGACGTCGTCAAGAGCAACGAATTTATTATACTGAAGCCTGCCTTTAAGCATCCTGATAAAGTATTCCTTAAGGTTATCAACCTTTTCTTTATCAAGGTTAAAGCGCATCGACACATGGTCGATTTTAATCATAACCTCGTCGTCAAATTTATTCTGAGGATTTGCAGCTTCGTTCTTTAATTCTTCCTTTTTTTCATCCATAATAAGTTACCTAAAGTGTTTCAGATTTAAGCTTCCATACCAGCGCGTCAACAAACAGCGAGAACACTGCGAGGAATATCGCAAGCAGCAGCAACCTGCTGACTGAGAAATCCAGATAACGCATTACAGAAGCGTTAAGATATTGTGGAAAAAGCCATAAACTCTTTGCGCCCTTGACCGTATTATAAACATAACAGGTCAAAAAGCCCGTGAGCGAAGAAGCGAGCAGCGCGTGGCTGACACTCCTTAAAGTTCTGTAAACCTCGCTGCCGAGGGTTATTACAACCAGCAGCAACGCAACGCTAAGCACGCCGCTGACAGCGCTCGAAACAATAGTAGCGGTTGTGCCGATGTTAAGTATAGCAATCATCTCGTCCATAATGGACACCTCAACCCTGTCTTTGAGGTAATCGCAAACGGCAGCGCTCAGCTTTTCGGCGCCGTCCTTCTGGCTCGGATAAACCGCGGTTTTACTGTCGTCAAGGCTATTTTGTATATCCTCTTTAAGCGTAGCTTGAAGCTCGTCAATTTTGTCGAGATATGTCGTATTCGAGTACTCCTCATCAAGCGACATAGTGCCGAGAACATACGCGCGTTCTATTTCACTGACAGCCGTTGAGTCAAGCGCTTCAAACGCACTAAAATCAACATTGTTTCGCTTACACATATCCTGCGCATAGAGCTTAGCGTCGTCGGTCAGAGCCGCGGTGTAATCACTGTTAGTGAATATATCAGCCGCCTTATCCTTATTAAACAGGGTCGTGTTAGCCACAAGCGAAAAGCCGAAAACCGTTATAAACACAAACAGCAAAAACGCAAAGAAATACCGCGTCTTTTTATAAGCGTTAGGGTCAGTCGTCTTTCTTCTCTTTTTAGACGAGCTGTGCGAGTGACTGTGCGAATGCGAGTGGCTGTGTGAATGTGAATGGCTGTGCGAATGGTGGTGAGTTGAAGTGTGACTGTCGCTCATTACTCCACCTCCTCAGCGCCGATTGTCGCAGCGACAAACAGCCTTTGACCTGCCTGATGTGCAAACGCGTCGGAGCTTACCTCGGTGCTTAGCAGCAGGTATTCGCCGCTCAGCTTTTTGGTGTACTCCTGAGCCGTAGTGACATCAACAACAGTGTATTTGTATTCGCCCTCGGGTGCATTTACGGTAAACACATCGCCTTTTTTAACATTTTTAAGCGCCTTAAACTCGCTCGACACATCACCGTCGATACGGATTTCGCCGCCGTCGCCGAACAAGCCGGACTTAGCGGACGCCGCGACGCCGTAGCGTTTAGAAGCGCGGTTAATACCGTAATACACATCGCAGCCGATTGCCGCATTATCGCAGCTTAGTTCGCCGACCTTGCCGGCAACTTCAAGCTCTTTTTTGTCGATTTTTTCGCCTTTTTTAAGGTGCTTTGCGTAAACCTTGTCGTTAGGAACAAGGTCTCCGTAGCTCATTGTAAAGCTCTCCCTCGCTTTATTTACATAGGTTTTAGCAAACGAGAAGCCGCCGATAAACATCGGCACAATCACAACAAGCGCTATCAGCACAAACACAAACGGTGCGACAAACAGCTGAGCGAGCGTGTTATTCTTTTTTGTTTTATGTTTATTATTGTTATCCATAAAAACAGTGTTTAGTCATCCTCAAAAACTGCGCCTCTTGAACCCGAGGTTACATGCTGAGCATATCTCTTAAGATAGCCCGAAAGCTCCTGAGCAGGTGCAGTCCAGTTTTGTCTTCTCTTTTCAAGAACATCGTCGGATACATTAACCTTAAGAACTCTCTTAGGAATATCAATCTCTATTTCGTCGCCGTCCTCAACGAGCGCGATAGTACCGCCTACTGCAGCCTCGGGGCTTACATGACCGATAGAAGCGCCGCGTGTTGCGCCGGAAAATCTACCGTCAGTGAGAAGCGCAACGGACTCGCCGAGACCCATACCGATAATAGCGGAGGTCGGGGACAGCATTTCACGCATACCCGGGCCGCCCTTCGGTCCTTCGTAGCGGATAACGACTACATCGCCCGCAACAACCTTGCCGCCGGTGATAGCAGCGATTGCCTCCTCCTCAGAGTCATAGCACTTTGCAGGACCCTTGTGCTGCATCATTTCGGGAGCAACTGCGCCCTTCTTAACTACGGCGCCTTCTTCTGCAAGGTTACCCTTAAGTACAGCGATACCGCCGTCCTTTGAGAACGGGTTGTCGAGCTTTCTGATAATCTCGCCGTCAGCGTCGGCAGCAGCTGCAATTCTGTCTGCAACAGTGCCGCTGACTGTCATACATTCTGTATTGATAAGTCCGGCAGTCGAAAGCTCCTTAAGCACCGACTGCATACCGCCAACATTGTTAAGGTCGGTAATAAATACGGACGACGCGGGGTTGAGCTTACAAATCTGCGGCGTGGTGTTACCCATCTCGTTAAGATCCGAAAGGTCGATATCGTGACCCGCAGCGTGAGCAATCGCGGTAAGGTGAAGAATTGTATTAGTAGAACAACCGATAGCCATATCGCAGCGCATAGCGTTCTGGATAGCTTCCTCGGTGATAATATCGGAAGGTCTTATGTCCTCTTTAAGAAGGTCCATAACCCTCTCACCCGCCATCTTAGCAAGGCGAAGTCTTGCAGAATAAACTGCAGGAATAGTACCCGAACCCGGAAGCGACATACCGATTGACTCGGTAAGGCAGTTCATAGAGTTTGCGGTGTACATACCCGAACACGAACCGCAGGTCGGACAAGCCGTAAAAGCAGTTGCCTCAAGATTTTCTACGCTCATTTTGCCGACAGCCTCTGCGCCGACATATTCAAACTGCTCGGAAAGACCGATAGGATTTTTGGTTTCGGTGCTCTTACCGGGGAGCATTGGTCCGCCGCTGATAAAGATACACGGCAGATTGAGTCTGCACGCAGCAAGGAGCATACCCGGTACAATCTTGTCGCAGTTAGGGATAAACACAATAGCGTCAAGCGGATGAGCGGTGAGCATAACCTCAATGCTGTCCGCGATAAGCTCACGCGAGCAAAGCGAATACTTCATACCCTTGTGGTTCATAGCGATACCGTCACATACAGCGATTGTGTTAAACTCAAACGGAACACCGCCTGCGTTGCGGATACCCGCCTTAACCTGCTCTGCGATTTTATCGAGGTGCATATGTCCGGGAACATAGTCACTCTTTGAATTAACAACTGCTACAAAAGGTCTTTTCATCTCAAGCTCGTCAACGCCGAGCGCTCTGAGGAGCGAACGGTGAGGAGCCCTTGACGGTCCTTCTTTAATTAAATCTGATCTCATATAAAAATTTCTCCTTCGTCGAAATTAGCTTTAAGCTCAGAGCTCAGAGCTTTAAGCTTGCGGGTGGGCGCTGCCCACACCCGATTTTATTGTTTGAGCGTAGCGTGTAACCTCAAGCTCATAGCTGCCGCTCGACTCAGTCGAGGGGTTTCATTGTCGGGAACGCGAGTACATCTCTGATTGAATAGTTATCGGTGAGCAGCATTACAAGTCTGTCAATGCCGAGACCGAGACCGCCCGTCGGCGGCATACCGTACTCAAGCGCGGTAACAAAGTCGTTATCAATCATATTAGCTTCGTCGTCGCCTGCTTCGCGCAGCTTCATCTGCGCTTCAAATCTGCCGAGCTGGTCAATCGGGTCGTTAAGCTCGGAATACGCGTTTGCGTACTCGCCGCCGAGTATGAACAGCTCAAAGCGCTCGGTAAGCGCGGGACAAGTCGGCTTTCTCTTAGTAAGCGGGCTAATCTCTACCGGATAGTCCGTAATAAAGGTAGGCTGAACGAGGTTCTCCTCAACGAATTCCTCAAAGAACGAGTTAAGAATATCGCCCCAGGTAGCCTTACCGTTTTCGATTTCAATCTCTTTTTCCTTTGCGATTGCGACAGCCTTTTCGTCGTCGCTCATAAACTCGGCAAAGTCTACGCCGCTGTATTCCTTAACAGCCTCAATCATAGTCATACGCTTAAACGGTGACTCAAGGTCAATCTCGGTGCCGTTAAAGGTGATGTGAAGGTCGTCGCAGACCTCGTTAGCAGCGTTTCGGATAATCGCCTCGGCAATATCCATCATACCGTGGTAATCGGTGAACGCCTGGTAAAGCTCAATACAGGTGAACTCGGGATTATGACGGACATCCATACCCTCGTTACGGAAGTTCCTGCCTATCTCGTAAACCCTTTCCATACCGCCGACAATCAATCTCTTAAGATAAAGCTCTGTCGCGATACGAAGATACATATCCATATCCAGCGTGTTGTGGTGCGTGATAAACGGTCTTGCCGCAGCGCCGCCGGGGATAGTGTTGAGCATCGGTGTTTCAACCTCTATAAAGCCAAGGTTATCAAGGAAGTTTCTGATAGAAGTGATAATCTTAGAACGCTTAATAAAGGTATTTTTTACATCGGGGTTCATTATCATATCAAGATATCTCTTGCGGTATCTTGTGTCGGTATCGGTAAGTCCGTGGAACTTTTCGGGCAGCGGAAGCAGCGACTTTGAAAGCAGCCTGATTTCCTGAGCATGAACGGAGATTTCGCCCGTTCTTGTCTTAAACACAAAGCCCTTAACCTCTACGATATCGCCGATATCCCAGGTCTTGAACTCCTTAAACACATCCTCGCCGACATCGTTCATCCTGACATACGACTGAATTCTGCCGTTTCTGTCCTGAATGTCGATGAAGTTCGCCTTACCCATATCGCGCCAGGTCATAATACGACCTGCGATAGTGACTTCCTTTTCCTCAAGCTCGTCAAAATTATCCTTAATCTCGTCCGAGTGGTGAGTCTGCGTCGCGAGCGTAATCTCAAACGGGTCGCGGCCTGCGTCCTGAAGCGCCTTAAGCTTATCAATTCTGATTTGCTTTTGCTCGTTTTCGCTAAGCACAACCTCCGCCATTTTCATCTGTGCAGCAGCTGCGTTGTTACCGATAGCAGCGATAGTGTCAAGTGCTTCCTCCTCACTGTCGGCGCTGCCCTCAAGAGCAACTGCACCCGTTTGTAAAAACAGAGTGTACTTAACCTTATCGCCGTCAGCTTCAACGAGATACTTGGGGTTAGTCTTTTCCTCGTCGCCCTGAAGGGTGTTTTGCACCTTCATTCTGCTGTTCTTTTTAACAGCCTTAACGCCGCGCTTGCACGCGTCCTCCTTGTCGAATACGGGCGAAGTGCCGACGCACTTGTCGTCAATTATAAATTCAAAAGTGAAAGTATTGTCACCTGCCTTGGTGATTTCAAACCTTCCTGCCATAGTAGTGTCCTCTTAGTTCTTTTCGATATTTAAAACTTCAAAATCAATGTTTCCGATAGGTGCCTCAACGGTAACGATGTCGCCGATGTGAGCGCCCATAAGAGCAGCGCCTACAGGGCTTTCGTCAGTGATTTTGCCCTCGGAAGCATTGTTCTGGCCGTAGCCTACGATTTCGTAAACGATTTCGGCATCGTCCGACTTGCGAAGTACGGTAACCTTAGCGCCCATCGAAACGCTGTCGCCGTCCATGGATTCAACGATAACCGCATTGTCAAGCTGATACTTAAGCTCGTTAATTTTAGCCTCAATCTTAGCCTGCTCGCTCTTAGCCTCGTCGTACTCACTGTTCTCCGAAAGGTCACCGTAAGAACGCGCAACCTTAAGCTTTTCGGCAATCTCGTTACGGCCCTGGGTTGAAAGGTATTCAAGCTCAGCCTCAAGCTTAGCCTTACCTGCCTCTGTCATTTTAAAAACTTTTGCTGCCATATCAAAAACTCCTTTAGTAATTTTACGATAATTTATCCTTATAATTATATATTATATATTATAATATGTCAATATATTTTTATTACGCAAATCGCACAGTGCAATTCATTACAGTCAGATGCGGGCAGCCCCGCCCCTTGAGCCTGAAATAAAAAAAGAGCCGATGGCTCTTTTTTTATTTCTTATTCTGTGCGTTTGAGATGCCCTGACGAATGCGGCGAACATCGGAAAGCGACTTGTAAAGCGCATCGTCGATTGAAAGGAGCGTATCGTCCGCGTAGTTGTTAACTGCCGCAAGCATTTCGCTCGACTTATTCTGTGCGGAGGTAACCATCTCGTTAGCCTGGGTTGTTGCGTTGCCGAGGATTTCGGAAGCCTGATTCTGAGCCTCTGCGATATACGCCTTGCCCTGCTCGTTAGCCTTAGCCATAATCTCTGCAGCCTCAGCCTGTGCAGTCTTTGTGATTTCGTCGCGTGCTACAAGCTCTCTTGCCTCTGCCTGTGCCTTTTTGATAATCTCGGCAGCTTCCTTCTTAGCGTCCTCAAGAATAGTATTTCTTGAGTCAACAATAGCCTTAGCCTGCTTTGTTTCCTGCGGGGTGTTAAGACGGATATCCTCGATAATGGTCTTAATCTTGTCAACATCTACCGCGCTCTTTTTAGAAAGCGGAAGGGCGGTTGCGTCGTCGAGTACATCTTCTAAATCTTCAAGTAAAATATCAGTGTTAGTCATTATTTTTCTCCTTTACACCTATTATAAATATCCTTTGAAATGCTGTCGGGAACAAACGAGCTTATGTCACCGCCGAGCGAACAAACCTCTTTAACCATACTCGAGGAGAGGAACATATTTTCACCTCTCGCGCACAGAAAAACGGTTTCCGCTTCGGGATAAAGGGACTTATTAATCAGCGCCTGCTGGAATTCGTAATCGAAGTCGGACACAGCCCTGAGCCCCTTGACTATTGCAACGGCGCCTGCCGCCCTTGCGTAGTCGACCAAAAGTCCGTTATATGTATCAATTTTTACATTTGGCTTAGTGATAGAACGCTTTATGAATTTCATACGCTCGTCAACTGTAAAAAGTGATTTCTTTTTTGCGGAGTTACTCATTACGAGAACGATTACCTCGTCGAATATATCGGCAGCTCGTTCAATAACATCGACATGTCCCAGTGTTACCGGGTCAAAGCTGCCGGGACATATTGCTATCTTCATTCATTTACCTTTCTGTAGTAAGTGAGTTTTGATTTTCCGTATTTCTTTTCGCGTACCTTAGTAAAGGTGTCGAGCTTATCGGGGAGCTGTTCCCTGTTAAGACTTTCACAGATAATCACGCCCTCGTCGGACATATGCGATTCAAGCTTATTCAGGCACTCCTGATAAAGTCCCTCTTTGTACGGCGGGTCAACAAACGCTATGTCGAAGGTGCCGCCCCTCATAAGAAACGCAAAGGCGTCGGAAAATACGATATTCGCCTTGTCATCGAGCTGACAATGCTTAACATTTTGCTCAACAATCTTAACGGCTGACCTGTTGTTATCAACAAAGGTACATACAGCCGCGCCCCTGCTGAGCGCCTCTATACCGAGCTGGCCGCACCCTGCAAAAAGGTCAAGCACTCTCTTGCCCTCAAGCTCAAATTGAATGGAGCTGAACAGTGCCTCCTTAGTCGCCTGCGAGGTAGGTCTTGTAACCTCCTCACCCGGGAGCGTTTCGAGCCTTCTGCCCCTGGCAAAGCCGGTAATAACTCTCATAATGGTTGTCCTTTTTTAACAATTATGCACTAAATATTATAACTATATGTTACAACATAGTCAAGAACATTTAGTAAATTTTAATACTTTTGATAATACTTTGCAATATCTTGTGCATTCTTAAGCGAAATACCGGGTACACTACACAATTCATCGATAGTCGCCTGTCTGATTTTAGTAACAGTTTTGAAATGTTTTAGCAGCGCCTTAGCCTTTTTTTCGCCGATTCCGTCAATTTTAAGAAGTCCCGACGAGAACGAAGATTTCCGGTGCTTTTTATGGTGATAGGTTATCGCAAAGCGGTGAACCTCCTCCTGAATTGAGGATACGAGCGTGAACGCCTTACGAAGCGAGCTTATCTGGATTTCGCCGCCGTCGTAAGCAATAGCGCGCGTGCGGTGCTTATTGTCCTTAACCATACCGAAAACAGGGACATCAATATTCATTTCTCTGATAACGGGAAGGACAGCGTTAACCTGTGCCTGACCGCCGTCGAGCAGAATAAGGTCGGGCAAAATCTTAAAGGTGCTGCCCTCATCGTCCTCGTAATAAGGCTTAAAACGACGGGTTAAAACCTCGTTCATAGAGCCGACATCGTTCTGACCGTCAAAGCCCTTAATCGAGAACTTTTTGTACGCCTTTTTCATAGGTCTGCCGTTATGGAACACGACCATACCCGCCACATTATCTGCGCCGAAGGTGTGCGAAATATCGTAACTTTCTATATATTCGGGCGGTTTAGGCAGTCCGAGCAGCTCGGCGAGCTCCTCGAGCGCCGCCATCTCTTTGCCGAGCCTGCCCTGATTTTGCGCAAGGTGCTCGTTCGCATTTTTTATGCACATATTAATAATAGCAAGGTGCTCGCCCTTTTGCGGGTGAACGAGCTGAACGCGCTTTTCGCGCAGGCTTTCAAGGTGCTGTATGAGCAGTTCCTCGTCTGCAATTTCGCCGTCAACGGCAATCCTTGACGGGATGTAATCCCTCATAGAATAATAGCGCTCAATCAGCTCAAAACGCGCTTCGGCGAGGTCGTCAACGCTGTCGATAAGCCAGTGCTCAGTATCGTAGAGCCTTCCGTTTTTAAAGCGGAGAACCTCGAAACACGCCTTTTTGTTAGAGTTTACAAGCGCAAAAACATCCTCCTCGGGAACGTTAATCGAAACAACCTTCTGCTTTTCGTCAAGGTTTTTAATAGCCTTAATCCTATCGCGCAGCTTGGCTGCTTTTTCGAACTCAAGATTTTCGGAATACTCCTGCATTTTGGCGGTCATATCCTTAACCGCCTTCGCGCTTCCGCCCTTTAAAAATGCCACAGCGTCCTCGACCGACGCCTTGTATTCCTCCTGCGAAATCCTGCCGTTGCAGGGCGCGCTGCAAAGCCCCATAAAGCCGTTAAGGCAGGGACGGCTCTTGTTGTAGTCGCGCGGGAACTTTTTGTTACAGCTTGGAAGCTTAAAGATTTTGCGCGTTTCCTCGACCGCCTTTTTTACCGAAAAGCCCGAGATAAACGGACCGATATAGTCCGCGTTTTCGTCGTCCATACGGTAACATTCCCTTATTTGCGGGAAGTCGCCCTTAGTAACCTTAATATAATTATACCCCTTATCGTCCTTAAGAAGTATGTTGTATTTTGGCATATGCTGCTTAATAAGCGAGCATTCAAGCACGAGCGCCTCAAACTCGGTGTCGCAAAGGATATAGTCAAAATCGTCAACATTTTCGACCATTTTAATTACCTTCATCGAGTGGTTCGAGTGCGAGCCGAAATAGGAGGAAACCCTGTTTTTAAGCGCCTTCGCCTTACCGATATATATTATCTTTTTATCTTTATTTTTCATTATATATACGCCGGGGTTGAGCGGCAAAGCCATCGCCTTTTTGCGTAATTCCTTTTCGGTCATAGGGTGCCTCCTTTCGTGTCAGTTTTCAGAGTTCAGTTTTCAGAGTTCAGCAATTCTCCATTCTCAACTCTCAATTGTTTTTAGAGCTATGTTCAAAAAAACAAAAAACTCCCCCTAAGGAGAGTTCTACTTTGTTTTAATAATTACTCGTTGAAGCCGCTTTTAACAAGTGTTACAAGGCCTTCAACAGCCTCTTCCTCATCTGTGCCGTCAGCAATAATTCTGATATCTGTACCGCCCATAATGCCGAGTGAAAGAACACCGAGCAGAGATTTAGCATTAACTCTTCTCTCTTCCTTCTCAACCCAAATTGAAGATTTATACTCGTTTGCCTTCTGGATAAAGAAAGTAGCCGGACGAGCGTGAAGTCCTACCTGATTTTCAACAGTTACATCTTTAACGAACATATCTTGTACCTCTCTTATATTCATTAAGTATATATGGTAATAATTTATTAATTTTCTGTTACCTGCTATATTATAGCACTAAAAATCAAATCGTCAACTTACTTTTATAAACTTCGTACGAGTAATGAATTATAGCCAAAAAACACACCTTATATTTGTGCAAAATAGACATAATTTTTTTACTCGTTTTCAGATAAAAAACTTTTGTCGTTTTTCGTCAATTCGGCATTTTTGAGCATATCAGGGCGTCTGTCCAAAGTTCGCTTAAGCGACTGTTCCCTGCGCCATTTATTAACATTTTCGTGATGTCCGCTAAGCAGCACCTCGGGTACTTCCCTGCCGCGCCACTCGGACGGATGGGTGTACTGCGGGTATTCGAGCAGAGAGTTAAAATGGCTCTCCTCCTCGAAGCACTCGTTGTTTGCCAAAACGCCCGGCAGCATACGAGAAATACTGTCGGCGAGTATAAGCGCGGGCAGCTCGCCGCCCGTAAGTACATAGTCGCCTATCGAAATTTCCTCAGGCTGCAGCTCCTCGATTACGCGCTCGTCAACACCCTCGTAGTGACCGCAAAGTATCGCGATACTATCAAGCTTTGCAAGCTCGGTTACGCGCTTTTGGGTTAAGGTTTTGCCCTGAGGAGTCATATAGATAAGGTGCGGCTTTGTGTCGAGCTTTTCGCAAAGCGCATTGTAGCAGCGATAAATCGGCTCAGCCTGCATAACCATACCCATTCCGCCGCCGTACGGCTTATCGTCCACGCGGCGGTGCTTATCCTCGGTATAGTCGCGGATATCAATAGTGTTTATCTCTACCTTGCCAGCGGCTCTCGCCCTGCCGATAATGCTTTCGCCAAGGACCGTGTCGCACATATCGCAAAACAGCGTCATAATGTCAATTCTCATCAAAAAGTCCTTTCATCGGCTTAATAAGGATAACCTGATACTCGGTATTAATCTCTTTAATTACCTCGGGGATTGCGGGGATAAGCGTGTGCTTGCCCCAGCTTTCGACATCGTAAATGTCGCACGAGCCGTAGTTTTGCACGTCCACAACGCGTCCGTACTCCTCCTCGGTATCAATATCGACCACATAGCAGCCGATAATATCCGCAAGGTAAAAGGCGTCGTCGTCAATCTCAGCGTCGTCACGGTTACAGTAAAGCACCTTGCCCTTAAGCTCCTCAGCCTCGTTAATCGAGGGGATTTCAGCGAACTTAAGGATAGCGATATTCTTTTGCGGGCGCACTGACACAAGGGTAAGCGGCTTCGCTCCCCTATCGTCAAGATAGACGGTTTTAAGCTGTTTTAAATACTCAACGCCGTCGCACCACATCTCGAACTTAACCTCGCCCTTAAGACCGTGGGTGTTGTTGATTTTGCCGATTTCTAAAAACTGCTTCATACTTTTGTACCAATAATTATAAATTGTGCATTATCAAAAAGCACTGCAAAAGCAGTGCTTTTAATTAATCAATCTCAACCGATATTTTTGCGTCTTTGCGGTTAGCAGCGGCACGCATAACAACGCGGATTGCCTTAGCAATTCTGCCCTGCTTACCGATAACTCTGCCCATATCGCTTTCTGCAACATGGAGATGGTATACAACTACGCCTTCTTCGTTAGGCTCATCAACATCGACTGAAACCTCGTTTGGATTATCTACCAAACCTTTAGTAATGGATATCAACAAATCCTTCAAAGAAAACACCTCCTATTTAATTTACAGATTTTCTGCAATTAAAGGATGCCTTCTTTTTTAAGAATGCTCTTAACAGTGTCAGTAGGCTGAGCACCGTTAGCAATCCACTTCTTAGCCTTCTCTGCGTCAATCTTAATCTCTGCAGGCTCTGTCATAGTATTGTATGTTCCGATTTCCTCGATGAAACGACCGTCACGGGGATATCTTGAATCTGCTACTACTACACGGTAGAAAGGTGCCTTCTTAGCGCCCATTCTGCGAAGTCTGATTTTTACTGCCATTTTTAATTACCTCCAATATAATTGTTTGAGCCTTAGCGAGTAACTCTATAGGCGCCCCTGCAAAGGGGAGCTGTCACGAAGTGACTGAGGGGTAGTCATTACGGTTTTAGATTATATTTAAGATATCATTACAAATCTCAAACGACAATCCCTCCACCGCAAGCGGTCCCCCTCCCTTTAGCAAGGGAGGCAAATAGGTTGCTCGGCTTTGCCTCGTTTTTATTATTTAAAATCCAAACGGATTCTGTTGACCTTTCATATTACCCATCATTTTTTCTGCCATTTCAGGGTTTTGCTGCATCATACGACGCATCTTTTTGCTGACCTTCGGGCCTTTGTTGCCGCCGAACTGCTTCATCATCTTTTGCATCTGCTTAAACTGCGACATAAGCTTATTTACGTCCTCTACCTCTCGTCCGCAGCCCTTTGCAATCCTGCGCTTGCGCGAGGGGTTAATAATTTCGGGATGTGCGCGCTCGTCGGGAGTCATAGAATAGATAATCGCCCTGAAGCGGTCAAACGCCTTTTCGTCAATGTCCTCGTCCTTAATCTGCTTACCGATACCGGGGATTAGCTTAATTGTATCCTTAATTGAGCCCATACGCTCAATCTGCTCAAACTGGTCAAGCAGGTCGTTGAGGTCAAATTTATTTTTAGCAAGCTTAGCTTCAAGCTCGCTGGCTTTCTTTTCGTCGAGCGCCATCTCAGCCTTTTCGATAAACGAAAGCACGTCGCCCATACCGAGAATACGGGACGCCATACGGCTGGGGTGGAAGGTTTCGAGATTATCGAGCTTTTCGCCCGTGCCGACAAACTTAATCGGCTTACCCGTTACAGCCCTTACCGAAAGCGCTGCGCCGCCCCTTGTGTCGCCGTCGAGCTTAGTAAGAATTACGCCGTCGATACCGAGCGTTTCGTTAAAGCTCTTTGCAACATTAACCGCGTCCTGACCGGTCATCGCGTCGATTACAAGCAGGATTTCGTGCGGGTGAACACTGCCTCTGATATTGGTAAGCTCCGCCATAAGCGCTTCGTCGATATGAAGACGACCGGCGGTATCTATAATAACATAGTCGTTGCCGTGGTCCTTGGCGTACTTCACCGCCTCCTCGGCGATAACAACCGGGTCCTCGGTGCCCATTTCGAACACCTGAACGCCAACCTGCTCGCCGACAACCTGAAGCTGCTTAATTGCAGCGGGTCTGTAAACGTCGCAGGCAACGAGAAGCGGTCTGTGGCCCTCGCCCTTAAGCTTTAATGCGAGCTTTGCCGAATGGGTGGTTTTACCGCTACCCTGCAAGCCGCACATCATAACTACGGTCGGCGGGTGGTTCGCAATAGCAAGCCTTGCCTCGTTGCCGCCCATAAGCTCAGTCAGCTCTTCATTTACAATTTTAATTACCATCTGACCGGGGGTGAGCGACTCCATAACGTCGGCGCCTATCGCCCTGTCAGTAACTTTTTTTGTGAACTCCTTAGATACCTTGTAGTTAACATCCGCCTCGAGCAGCGCAAGCCTTACCTCACGCATAGCCTCCTTGACATCAGCCTCGGTAAGCTTACCCTTGGCACGAAGCTTTTTAAACGAGTTTTCAAGGCGTTCACTTAATCCTTCAAAAGCCATATTTATTCCTTATTTATTAGCTATGAGCTACAAGCTTTCGGTTACTCGCTTCGCTCAAACAATAATTCAGATTTTATTGTTGCTTCAAGTATTCTGCAAGCGAAATAATCTTTGCCGTATTATCGTTAATCTCGCGCGAGAGCGAGTGATTAAGATTATACTCGTAAATCTCGTTAGCGCAGTCCTTAATCTCGTCAAGTCCTTTCGATAGCTCGCTGAACTTAGCGGCGATACCGAGCTTACTCTCCATATCAAAGAGCTGCGACTCCGCCCTTTTAATAGCGTCGCGCACGCCCTGACGGGTAATGCCCTCGTTTTCTGCAATTTCGGAAAGGGATAAATCCTCGTCATAATAATAAACCAGAAAGTCGTGCTGCTTTTGCGTCAGCAGCTCGCCGTAAAAGTCAAGCAGATACGACACTTCAAGATTTTTAGCCAAGCTCCCCTCTCCTCTCTGCGAAACACAGTGTAAAGATGTTTTGCTTTACAGCGAACATATTATACAAAAGATACCCCTTGTTGTCAAGGGGTAAATTTACATAAATTTAAATTATTATCCGATGTACTAAACGCTGTCGGTGTCGAGGTTATCCTTAGAGCTTAAAACTATCTTACGCATTTTGTCATACATATCCCAAAGGTTAGCGTTAGTGTATTCTTTAAATGACTCGAAGTCGTCGTTAATAAAGAACTCGCGCATCTGAGTTGCGGAAATATCAATAGTTTTAGGGATATAAAGCTCGGAGATTTTAATGTTAACGCCGTCGAACCAGTCTATTCTGCGCTCCTCTTTACCGCTTACGAGCAAGTCGGGCATTTCACCGCAGCTGTCAACAACGCATTTTATAACATACTCGCCCCATTTTGCGACATTACCAACACCGATATCGACCATCGGGTAAACCTCTATTTTATCGCCGAAGGCGGTGTGCAAAATCTCCTTACGCATTTCGTAAGAGAACGGATTTTTATTAGTGTTCTCCTCCTGCGCGGAGCCGACCATAATAACCACCCTGTCGCAGAGCACGCAGGCGGTGTCAATCATATCCTCGTGCCCCTTGTGCAGCGTCTGAAAGCGCCCTACAAGCAAGCCGAGCCTATACGGTTTATTATCCATATAATCACCCTGAATAGCATTTTTAACATTATATCACAGCAAAGAATAGATGTAAATATTTTATTCACTTGGCAAAATGTATATAATATGTTATAATTTTATAAATTCGATAGGGGTGATAATATGTCGCTTACAACTAAAATGATAATAATGTGCGTAATTATAGCGTTAGTTACGGTGCTTGTGTGTATGCTGATAGGTATGCGTAAAAAGCAGGAAGAGGCGCAAGCTCCCAAAGAGGAAACGGACGAGCAGGACGACGAGCAAGTCGAGCTGTATCGTGACTCAGCCACGCAGTATATCGACAACATTTTAGCGCTCGCAGGCTATGTTAACAAAACGCCTGACCTGATAGGCGTTAACGAAGCCGAGCTTAACGCCGACTTTTCAAGGGAAATACGCTACAGCGGAAAGCTTTTCGGTTACGACGCGCACGCCCAGCTTATGTTTACAACGGGCACTCCGCAGATAGCGTCGGGCGCATACATCCACTGCCACGAAATCAGCTTTCACGAATGCAGGGACGAGCTTATCAAGATATACGGCGAGCCTTTGTTCGAGGATGAAAACCCGTATGTTGAGTCGCTCGGCGGGGTTGTGACGACCTGCAGATTTGAAACCGACGAGCTCAAAATCAATCTGTCAATGGCGAGCAATTACGACTATATCGACATAGATATAAGGGCAAAATAGTTATAATATAAAAACCACCGTTGGGTTATCCCGCGGTGGTTTTAGTTTTTATATGTTCAGTATTCCGACGCCCTGGAGGATGCTCGAAACTAAAATTGCAAAAATGAATATCGGTGCAATCCATTTAACCATAGCGACATAAAAGTGTTTCATTTTAAACTCGCCGTTAAGCTCAACCTCGCTGATAACAGCGTCGGGCTTAATTACAAAGCCTACAAGGATACAGGTCAGCATACCTACAAGCGGCAGCAGAACGCTGTTTGATACGAAATCAAGGAAGTCGAGAATGCTGAAGCCGAAGATTGTAAAGTCGCTCCAGATACCGAAGCCGAACGAACAAATTACGCCGATTACGATACCGTAAACCGCAACAATAATAGTAGCGGTAGGACGCTTCATATTTTTAAAGTGGTCAAGTAATCCCGACACGATAGCCTCCATAATAGAGACCGAGCTTGTAATAGCGGCAAACAGCACGAGGATAAAGAACAGTGCGCCGATAACAGTGCCGCCCTTCATACTTGCGAACACCTTAGGCAGCGTTACGAACATAAGCGACGGGCCTGTGCCGAGCGCTTCCTTATCGCCGCCTGAGAACGCGAACACCGCAGGGATAATCATAAGTCCTGCAAGGAATGCGATAAGCGTATCGAACACCTCGATATGTCTTGCAGCCTTTTCGATATGCTCGTCTTTCGAGAAATACGAGCCGTAGGTTATCATAATACCCATAGCAAGCGACATCGAGTAAAACAGCTGGCCGAGCGCTGCTAGGAAGGTTTTAACGCTTAAGTCCTTAACATTTGGCAATAGGTAATACTTTACACCGGCCATTGCGCCGGGGCGGGTAAGAACATAAACGGACAGCACAACGGTTATAACAATCAGCGCGGGCATAAGCACCTTACTAAGCTTTTCGATACCCTTATTTACGCCGAACAGAATAACAAGCGTAGTGGCGATAATAAAGATTGCAAACCATACTATCGGGTCAACCGTTGCGGAGATATATTCGCCGAAAAACGAATCCTGCGCCGCTGCCTGCGCCTTGCCCGAGACCATAACCCATGCATATTTTGTAACCCAGCCGCCGATTAGGCAGTAGTACGGGAATATCAGCACGGGGACAATGGTCGCGAGCTTACCGAGCCAGCTCCATTTTTTACTCAGCGCGCCGAAAGCTTTAAGCGGGCTTAGCTGCGTTTTTCGTCCGATTGCAATTTCCGTTACCATTAAAACAAAGCCGAATGTAATCGCAAGCACGATATAAACGAGCAAAAACATTCCGCCGCCGTACTTTGCGGCAAGGTACGGAAATCGCCAGAGATTGCCGAGACCTACAGCCGAGCCTGCCGCTGCAAGTACGAAGCCTAACTTACCTGAAAATGTACTTCTTTTTTCCATAAATTATTCCTTTTCCTATAACAAATTATTTCTATAATATATTAAGACGGGTAAAAAGAAAAGAACTTTTTATTATTTTTCAACATTTTTTGTTATTTGTACAAATATATTGTGATTGACTAAGCATATTTATTATGCTATTATCCTTGTATGAAAAACGCAAAAGAGAACACATTTTTAAAAGGAATAGTAGACGGAATACCCATTTGTCTCGGCTATCTTTCGGTAGCGTTCGCATTTGGGATTTTTGCTGTGTCGAACGGGCTTACGGCGTTTGAATCGCTGTTGATATCCATGACAAACGTAACCTCGGCGGGTCAGCTTGCGGCGGTGCCGATTATAATTTCGGGCGGCACGCTGTTTGAGCTTGCGCTGAGTCAGCTTGTAATAAACCTGAGATACGCGCTTATGAGCATTTCGCTCTCGCAAAAGCTCGACAAAAATGTAACCCTGCTCGACAGGTTTATAATTGCTTTTATCAACACGGACGAGGTTTTTGCCGTAGCGACCTCTAAAAAAGAGGTGTCGCGTCAGTATATGTTCGGGCTTATTTTAACGCCCTGGCTCGGCTGGAGCGCCGGCACGATAATAGGCGCTGTAGCGGGCAGCATACTACCCGAGATTATTATTTCGGCGCTCGGGGTTATGATTTACGGAATGTTTATAGCGATTGTCGTACCCGCAGCGCGCGACGACAAAAAAGTGCTGATATGCGTAATTATGGCGATAGTTATGAGCTGCGCGTTTAAGTTCGTGCCCGCCTTGTCGAATGTACACACGGGCTTTGTAATTATAATCTGTTCGGTCGTTACGAGCGCCCTTTGCGCGCTGATGTTCCCCGTTGATACACAAAAGGAGGGCGCATAATGGATTTTACTGCATTTCTCCCGTATCTCGCGACAATGGCGGCGGTAACATATCTTATAAGGGCTATCCCGCTCGTGCTGATAAAAAAGAAAATCGAAAACAAATACATCCTTTCGTTTTTGTACTATATGCCGTACGCGGTATTAACGGTAATGACGGTGCCCGCGGTGTTCTTCGCAACCGGCAATATAATCACCGCAACGGCAGGCGTGGCAGTTGCGCTGGTACTCGCGTTCTTTAAGCAGGGGCTGCTGACAGTAGCCCTCGGCGCGTCCGCAGGCGTATTTATAGCGCAGATGGTTATAACATATATTGTATAAATTTGTGTTGAAGGTTAAGTTTGATGCTTTAACTAAAAAAAGCTTCCTTTTGGAAGCTTTTTTTTAGTCTATTTCGATTTTGAAGCAAAGCGGCTTGTCGGAATTAAAGGCGGGCGTCGCCTTAATTACCATACCGTCCTCAAGTCTTTCAAACTCGCACTCCTCGCCCGTTTCAAGCAGCGTTACGGAGTTCACGAGGAAGTCGTGCACCTCGCGCTTTTTAAACGACTTAATCTTAACATCTTTGCCGTCGGGGCGCATCTGGAAGGCATAGACATACGCGTTTTTGTATGTAAACCTGAAGTCGTTAGCGGTGTACTTCTTTTCGTCGCCGTCCTTAAAGAAGCCGCCCTCGTTATTAACCTCGCCTTCGCCGAACTTCTTCCAGAAGGTTGTACCGTAAATACCCTCGCCGTTTTTCTTAAGCCACTCGCCGATGTCGAGCAGTACCGCGGTTTCCTCCTCGGTAATTGTGCCGTCCGCGCGCGGTCCGACATTAAGAAGGAGCATACCGTTTTTGCTTACGATATCAATAAGGTCCATAATAATCTGGCGCGAGTTTTTAAACTCGTTATCAGCGGTGTAGCCCCATGAGTTTTTACCGATTGCGGTATCGGTCTGCCACGGTACGGGCGAAATATCGGTAAGCGCGCCGCGCTCTACATCAAAGGTTGCAACCGTCGGTGCAAACGCCTGGTGCTTGTAGTTAATGGTAACCTCTTTGCCCCACTCCTCGGCTCTGTTGTAGTAGTACGCAGCAAGCTTTTTAAGATAGGGCTTAAAGGTGTGGTTATGAATCCACCAGTCAAAATAGAGGATGCTCGGCTGATACTTGTCGATAAGCTCGCAGGTGCGAACAAGCCAGTCGTTGAGCCACTCCTCGCTTGCGCCCTCGGCATAGGTGTCCTCGGTTGCGAGGGTCATATGCTTGCCGTCGTAATCCTTGGTAATGTATGCAGGACCGTAAAAATCCCTGTAGGTGTCGTCGTTAACATCGCTGTCAAAGGTGCGTCCGAGGTTCATAAAGAAGTAATGCTCAGCCCTGTGCGTAGAGCCGCAGAAGGTAAGTCCCCTCTTTTCGCACGCCTCTTTGATTTCGCCGATGACATCTCTGTGCGGACCCATATTTTTAGCATTCCACTTATTAAACTCGGTGTCGTACATAGCAAAGCCGTCGTGGTGCTCACAAACGGGCATAACGAACTTAGCGCCCGCCTTTTCAAAAAGGTCAGCCCACTCGTTGGCGTTGAACTTTTCGCCCTTGAAATCGGGGATAAAATCCTTATAGCCGAACTCGCTCTGCGGTCCGTAGGTCTTTATATGATGCTCGAATTCGCGAACATCCTTATTATACATATTACGCGAGTACCACTCGTTACCGAAAGCGGGAACGCTGTAGATACCCCAGTGAATGAAAATACCGAACTTGTCGCGATAGTACCAAGACGGTGTTTTATGGTGCGAGAGTGACTGCCAGGATGCTTTGTACTTTCCGTTTTCGATAACGGAGTCAATTTGCTGTAAGTATTCTTGCTGAGTCATAACTATCTCCTTTGAAGTAAGTACGCCCTGCCCCTGAATTCGCCGTTAAGCTCGGAGCCGAAGCTGTCTTTTATTTCATACTCAGAGAGTATGTCAGTTAAGTCGGGTGCCGACGCGTTTTCAAAAGTATGTACAATCAAAAGCGCCTCGTCCTTAAGCGTACGAAGTACGACCTGATAGCCCTCGGGCTTTGAATAATCCTTTGCCGTACATTCGATTAGCTCGGTAAATCCGTCCTTAATTATATGCTTTATTTTACTATAAAATTTTACGCTGTCAAGGGCTAAATTCCAGTGCTTTTCGCTAAGGTCAAATATTTCGCCCGAAAGGCAGAGTCTGCCGAGGAACGAAGCGGTCAAAAGGTAGTTAATACGCTCTGTCGAAGCGTCAGCCCTTAGCACTGCCCAAATCTGGCTCTGCTCGGGTCGGATAACCCTATGCATATTAGCCGCAATAATCGGTATACAGTTACATTCGTGCGCGTCCGAAAAGCTCGCCATTGACGAGGTTTCCATAAATGACGGCTCGAGTCTGTGACCGCCGCTCGAGCAGTTTTCGATAACCAAATCCTCTATTTCGTCACCCATATGGAGAAAATACTCCCTGCTCTTTTCGACCGTCTGGCGCAAGCCCTCGCCGATGCTCTCCGCGCCGTCCACGCCGAGTCCTATAGTGTCGTTATAATCCACCTTAATGTAGCCGAAGCCCGCATCGCGAAGCAGGTTAATCACCCTCTCGTCGAGAAAGCTCCACACCCACTTATCGCGCATATCCCAAAAGCGCCTGCCCTGAGTGGTAACGGGGTATCCGTCGCGCGTCAGGAGATGGTCGGTCATATAGTAGCCCTCGCTCTTGTCGCCGAGGCACTCGAACTCGTACCAGAGTCCGGGGATAAGCCCATGGGATTTAATGATGTCGGCAACCTCTTTAATGCCGTTAGGGAAAAGCTCCTTACTCGGTATCCAGTGGCCCGTACCCGAGTACCAGTCGCGGCACTCCTCGGTTTTGTACCAGCCCGAGTCGATTACAAGATATTTTACGCCCGAGCCCTCAAGACGCTCGGCGGTTTTTTTAATATTCTCGATAGTCGGGTTGCCCCAGGTTGTGCAGTATTCGTTAAAGATTACGGGTAAATCCCGGTCGTGCTTTGAGATACGCGGATTTTGCGCCTTAACGAGTTTGTCGCACACCTCGTAGATGGAGCTGCCCGTTGCGACCACCGCCTTAGGAGTTTCAAAGCTTTCGCCCGCTTTAATATCCTTAAACCACGAGCCGAAATCTCTGTCCGCGAGTCCGCCCTGGATATAAACGGTGTCGGTCTTTACCATTACTTCAATCTGCCAGCTTGACGCGCAATAGAGCTGAACGCCTAAGAATTCGCCCTTTTCGCTGTCCTCGAGGACTAAAAACGGGAACCACTTGCGAACGGGCATTGAGCCGAGCTGGCCGAACTTTTCAACCCTTATGCCGTTATGCGACCACGACGGCTCCATATTAAGCTCGGTAAGAGTCTGCGAAAGGAGCTTACCCTCCGCGCTCCAGAACGAAGTCGCTCTGTGGATTTTATCCGCCTTGATACCGTTAATCGCAAACGACGACAAAAGCTCAAGCCGAGCCGTTTCGTCGGTAGTATTTTCAAACACGCTGCGGCAGGTATAAACGCCGTTTTTAAATTCGTGCAGACATTTTATTTTATGTCCGCGCTTGCCCTCAAAGACGGTACATCCGTCATCTTCGCTTAGCTTTTTCATACCGCGCACGCTTTCGCCGTTTGACATAGTTAGTCCGTTAGCATAGTGTCCGCAAAAATGGTCGCCCAAAAGGCGCCACTGAGTAGTAAATTCCATAATTTATTCCTCGAAATTCTATCTTTTTTATATAATACCTTTAATAATTGAAATATGCAAGGATAAATGTTATAATATACTAAAAAGTATTAATTTGGGGTGTAAATCGTGAAAAAGAAAGCAAAAAAGATTATAGCCTTAATAATGGTGCTTTCTATCCTCAGTGCTACATTTATATATTTTGCAACCGATATTTTTGCTGCAGACGGCGGCGACCTTGACGACAATTTCAGATGGTCGCTATCAAGTGACGGTACTTTTACCGTTAGCGGCAACGGCTACGGCAAGGATTATACTAATCTCACCGTACCGTGGTACAGAAGCAAGGATAAGATTATAAAGGTTGTTGTTGACGAGGATGTGCAGGCTATCGGCGCATACTGGTTTTCGGGATGCAGAAATCTCGTGGAGGTTAAGCTCCCGAGCACGCTTATAAAAATGGGCGACAGAGTTTTCCAGAACTGTTCGTCGCTTAAGAACATCACTATACCCGAAAACTGCTGTGAGTACTATAACTACATCTTTTCGGGCTGCAGCGCTCTTAAATGGGCGGTGCTGCCGAGGGATAACACCTCGTCGTCCTTTGCTCACGCGGTGCCCGAATACACCTTTAATAACTGTAGCAGCCTTAAGTGCGTATGGGTCGGCAGCGGTCACACAAAGATTAACAATAACGCCTTTAGCGGTTGTTCAAATCTTGCGTCTGTCGTATGGACGGGCAACTCGCTGACCGGCATAGGCTCTAACTTCCAGTCGGGTGCGAGCATGGTCGGCACGAGCGCTATTCAGAGCTATTGCAATTCAAATTCAAAGAGCTTTATAAATATTGAGGGCAGCGTTTCAAACACGCTCGGCTACTCTTACGATATTGATACGATGAAGCTCACCCTTTCGGGCAACGGCGCTATGACTAGCGCTCCGTGGGACAAGTGGAGCTACTTTATACGCGACCTCGATATCGGCACGCCGAGCACGATTTGTGACGGCGCGTTCGAGGACTGCGCTTATCTTGAAGGCGAGCTTGATATACCGAGCAGCGTTACCTCTATCGGCGCGTCGGCGTTCGACGGCGCGGGCTACGACCACTACGAAATACGCTCACAGAGCGTTACCATAGCGGACAGCGCGTTTACGAAATCCAATATTAAGTTCCTCGGCTTCAGAAACAACGGCGTTTACGATTATGTAAGCTCTAAGCAAAGCGCACAGCCTGACTGGAAATACTTTTGTCTAAAGCCGCACGAATTTAACGGCGCGGGCGGAAAATGCGCATACTGCGACAAGGTAAAGAACGAATACTCTCTTGAACCCGAGGGCGAGCACAACTACATTTATCAGTACCGACTCGGCAACACGCTTTACTACAAGTGCACACACTGCGGCGAGGACGACTACGCGGTAAGTATAACCGACCTTAAAATCGACTTCGACAACGCGCTTACCACTACCGACTCCGAGTGCGACACGCGCTTTGACCTTAACCTTGACGGCAAGGTTAACGGGCGCGATTTTGCGGTGCTTACAGAGCTTTCGCGCGGCGGCAAATCAAAATACGATATGACGCTCACTAACGAGAACGCGACCGAGAGCGCCAAAAAGCTATACGCGTATCTCGTTTCGACCTACGGCGAAAAGATTATATCGGGTCAGCAGGAGTCAACCTGGATGGGAAGCGTTGATTACGAGATGAATTACATACATCAAAAGACGGGCAAATACCCTGCTATCCGCGGACTCGACTTTATGGGCGACGACTTTAGCGGCTGCGTATCGAGGGCAAAGTCGTGGGCAAACAGAGGCGGTATCGTTTCTATCTGCTGGCACTGCTCAAAGAATTTTGACCAGAGCTACGACGCCTGCAAGGCGGACGAGCTTACAAGCGCGGAATTGGAGGCTGTACTCACTAAAGGCACGCCGCAGAACACCGCGTTCTTAAACGCTATGGACAAGGCGGCAAACGCGCTGAGACAGCTCCAGAACGAAGGCATACCCGTTATGTGGCGTCCGTTCCACGAATTTGACGGCGGCTGGTTTTGGTGGGGCAAGGGCGGTAACGAATACTTTAAGCGCCTTTGGATAATGATGTACGAGCATTACACCTACGACTTAGGGCTTAATAATCTTATATGGGTACTCGGCTACTCGCACAACGGCAGCGACTACGGTCAGGTGCTCTCCGAGTGGTACCCCGGCAACAACTATGTTGATATTATCGGCGCGGACACCTATGAGGTGGCGCAAAACGGTGCTGAGCGCAGGCTCTTTAACCCCGTATATGATATATGCGGCGGCTCAAAGCCGGTTGTAATGCACGAAACGGGTAAAATCCCGACTGTTGAGCAGTTTAAAGAAGTACCGTGGGGCTACTTCCTCACCTGGCACACAAGTTATATTACGGATACGGACGAAAACCCACCCGCCGAGCTTAACGCGCTGTATAACAGCGACTATGTAATTACGCTCGACGAGGTAGAGAATTTTTACGACTAATGGATATTAAAGTTTACGACAATAAAATACTGTTTAAAAGAGAGGGCGAAATTGTAAGGATTTCACCCTGCTGTAAATCTGCGATAAGGTTTGAGTCATTTTTCGGCGGCGAGGTTTTCGAGGAGAATTTTACGCTAATGCCGCAGGAGGCGGAGTGCGAAATCACCGAGAGTGAGCGCAGCGTAACAATTAAGACGGGCGGCCTTAGCGCAAAGCTTGAAGAAAACGGCAGAGTTACTTTTTACAAAAACGACACCGCGTTTTTAACCGAGCAAAACGAGCTTGCGTTTAACAGCGGGTTCAGATTTTTCGAGGAAAAGGACGGCAGCTTTCAGGCGCGCGTTACCTTTTGCGCTAACGAGGGTGAGCGCTTTTACGGGCTCGGTCACGAAGCGAGCGACAGGTTTAACCTTAAGGGCTGTTCGTTCGATTTGCGCCATGTTAACGCAAAATGCACCATCCCGTTTGTGTACTCCTCGCTCGGCTACGGCTTTATCTGGAACAACCCCGCGGTGGGCAGCGTGGAGCTGTCGAACAACCGCACACGCTGGAGCGCGGACGCCACTAAAAAGCTCGATTATATTATGGTACTCGGCAGCCCTAAGGAAGTGAGCGAAACGCTCGCCGACCTATACGGTCACGCGCCCGTTATGCCGCAGTGGGCGACGGGTTTCTGGCAAAGCCGCCTTAGATACGAAACTCAGGAGGATTTACTCGAGGTTGCAAGGCGCTACAAGGCAGAGGGTCTTCCGCTGTCCGCGATTATCTGCGACTATTTTCACTGGAGCGAGCAGGGCGACTACAAATTTGACGAGCGGTACTGGCAAGATGTACCCGCTATGGCGCGCGAGCTGCACGAAATGGGTACAAAGCTAATTGTATCAATGTGGCCGACGATTAACGAAAACAGCGAAAACTACGACTATATGCTTAAAAACGATATGCTGATTTCAAAAACCGACGGCACAAACAGGGTGTTCAATTTTTACGGACCTCAGGCGGAGATTGATGTCACCAACCCCAAAACGCGCGAGTTCGTGTTCGGTAAACTAAAAGAAAACTATTTGGATAATGGAGTTGACGCGCTGTGGTTTGACGAGGCGGAGCCCGAAATACACCCCGAATATTTCGACAAACTGAAATTCCATATCGGGCGCGGCGACGAGTACGGGCTGATTTACCCGTACTACTATTCAAAAATGGCGTACGACGGCTTTAAGGCGCTCGGCGGCGAGGTTCCGCCTACGCTTACAAGGTGCGCGTACCTCGGCAGCCAGAAGTTCGGCGCGCTCGTATGGAGCGGCGACATACCGTCCACCTTCGAGAGCCTTAGGCAGCAGGTTAAGGCGGGGCTTAATATGTCGATGTGCGGCATACCGTGGTGGAACACCGACATCGGCGGCTTCTGGGGCGGCGACACGCAGAGCGAGGAGTTCAGGGAGCTTATAGTACGATGGTTTCAGTACGGCGTATTCTCCCCCGTTATGCGCCTGCACGGCAACCGCAACCGCCACGACGAAAAGAAGCGCGATGTAAAAGAGCCGACGGGCGACCCTAACGAAATCTGGTCGTTCGGAGAGCGAAATTACGAAATACTAAAGGATTTAATCTTCCTTCGCGAGAGGTTAAGACCGTATATTTTAAAGCATATGAAAACGGCGTCAGAAAAGGGCTACCCGATTATGCGGCCGATGTTTTTTGACTACTTCGGGGACGAAAACTGTTTTGACCTCGGCGAGCAGTATATGTTCGGGTCGGACATAATTTTTGCACCGATAGTAAACAGAGGGCAAACCAAAAAGACGGTATACCTGCCGCAGGGCGAATGGATACTTACAAAGGACAAAAGCGAATACACTCAGGGTTACCACGAAATAAACGCGGGTATCGACGAGTTCATAGCCTTTGTAAAAAAAGGCTCAACGGTAATTGAATGTTTCTAAGAATTAAACGACTGCAAAAAACGCAGTCGTTTAATTTTTGTTTAATTTTCGCTGATTAATATACCCTCAACGAACGGAGGTAATACCATGAAACAGCGAAAAGGAAAACTCAAAGCATTTATAAAAAAGCACAAGCTACTGACTGCGGTAATCGCGATAGTTCTTATAATTGCGATAGTAGCAACGGGCTTTTTGATTAAAGGCAAAAAGGCTAACGAAGCGGGGTACTCGTTTATACGCACCACCACGCTTGCAAAAGGCACGCTCGAGGACACCGTAAGCACTACCGGTACGGTTAAAAGCGCAAAGTCCTCTAATGTAACGACAAATCTTAACTACACCGTAAAGAGCATTGAGGTTGCAGTCGGCGACGAGGTGCTTAAGGGCGATGTAATCTG
This sequence comes from Eubacterium sp., assembly GCA_017450645.1. Classification (GTDB taxonomy): domain Bacteria; phylum Bacillota; class Clostridia; order Oscillospirales; family Acutalibacteraceae; genus Eubacterium_R. Next base: position 24,041 of record JAFSTE010000003.1, on the reverse strand, counting down.
CACGCTGGACACTGAAGAGCTCGAATCGCAGATTGAAAAGGAAGAATCAAATCTTGCGAAAACAAAGAGCAGCGCGCAGTCGTCATACAACAGCGCAAAGAATTCCTACAACACCGCAAAGGATAACTACGACGCCTATACCTCGACATATAACGAGGCTAAAAGCGCCTACAACAAGGCAAAGAGCCTTTACGACAAGGCGCAAAGCAGTCTTTCAAAAACTCAAAGCGCATACGACACCGCGCTTAGCAACTACAACTCGGCAGGCGCTAAGTATGTAACCGCGCTTACCGACTACAATTCAGCGCTCAGCAAATACAAGAGCAGCTCTACTTCGTCAAACAAAGCCAAGCTCCTTACCGCTGCAAGAGCGTATATGAAGGCGGTACAGAACTACTACGGCAAATGCACTAAGGGCAGCTACGACATAAGCGACTCCTCATCCTCTGCTTCGGCTTCGGGTATGGGCGACAACACAAAGAACGCCGATACAAATACGAATACTAACACTTCGTCGAGCGTTACCGTTTCTGCTACGGCTGACGACATCTGCAACGGCGTTATAACAAGCGTTAAAAACCTTACGGGCACTACCCTCTCCCGCCCGAGCGGTACTAACACGCTTTACAGGCTCGCTAAAAAAGCAGAGTCTCTCAGAAGCGCAAAGGAAATATGCAATTACTCGTCAATCGAAAGCAGCTACACCTCGGCTAAAACTGCCTACAACGAGGCAAAGCAGACCCGCTCGCAGTACAAAAACGAAATGAGTCAGGCTAAAGAGCAGCTTGAAAAAGCGAAGGAAGAGCTTGAAAACGCTTCTACGAGCGACAACCTCGACGACCTTAAATCGCAGCTCGAGGAGTGCAGCTTAAAGGCGGAGCAGGACGGCACCGTAACCGCGCTTAACGCGACCGTCGGCTCGTCGGTTAGTATGGACAACGCAGTTGCAACTATTCAGGATTTGGATAACCTTACGGTCAGCATTACTATCGAGGAAGCCGACATAAATAATGTAGAAATCGGTATGACCTGCCGCGTTACGAGCGACGCGAGCGATACCGCGCTGTCGGGCACGCTTACCCAGATTAGCCCCGTATCAAACGAGGGCTCGTTCAGCGCAACGGTTACTATCGACGAGCAGTCGGACGATATTTATATCGGTATGAACGCTTCGGTTGATATTATCGTAAGCTCTAACGAGGATGTTTATCAGGTACCGATTGACGCTGTAGGCGACGACAACGGCACAAGCTTCGTTTACCGCAAAACCGGCGGCAGCGGCACTGATATGGAGTTTGAAAAAGTCACCGTTAAAACCGGCGACAAAAACGATTATTATATTGAAATCTCATCGGCAGAGCTTAATGAAGGCGATGTTGTGCGCTCAAGCGCTGACCTCAGCGAGGGTATCGAAACCGTAAGCTCTTCAAGCAGCGACTCCGAAAGCTCGGGCGGACTTTTCGCAGGACTGTTCGGCGGTAAAGGCGGCGGAGATATGCCGCAGGGCGGTATGCCAAACTCGGGCGGCTCGTCCTCCTCATCGGGCGGTTTCAGCCCTCCGGATATGCAAAACGGACCGCCTTCAAACGGAAATTCGGGTGAGAAAGATGGCTAAAAATGTAATTGAGATGAAGGGCATACGCAAAAGCTTTTTCATCGGTAAACCAAACGAATTTGAGGTGCTTCACGGAATTGACCTTACTGTTAAAGAGGGCGAATTCCTCGCCATTATCGGCGAGTCGGGCAGCGGTAAATCCACGCTTATGAACATTATAGGCGCGCTCGATAAAAGCACCGAGGGCGAATACCTCCTCGACGGCACAAACATCAACTCCTCGGGCGACAGAGAGCTGTCAAGAATACGAAACGAAAAGGTCGGCTTTGTATTTCAGACTTTTAACCTGATTGGCAGGCAAAGCGCGCTTAAGAATGTTGAGCTGCCTATGCTGTACGCAGGATATACAAAAAAAGAGCGCAGCCAAAGGGCGAAGGAGCTGCTGACTCAGGTCGGTATGGCGGACAGAATGAAGCACCGCCCCAACGAGCTGTCGGGCGGTCAGAAGCAGAGGGTTGCAATAGCCCGCGCGATGGCAAACGAGCCGTCGATTATTCTTGCAGACGAGCCTACGGGCGCGCTCGACTCCGCGACCTCAAACAAGGTAATGGATATTTTTAAAAAGCTCAACAAAGAGGAGCATAAAACCATAGTGCTTATTACGCACAACCCCGAGCTTGCCGCAAGGTGCGACAGAATTCTCACCCTTAAGGACGGCGTGTTTACGAACGAAAGGAGTGGTGCAAATGGCGATATTTGAAAATGTACTGCTCGCGCTTGAAAGCCTTAAGATGAATAAGCTGCGCTCGGTTCTTACTATGCTTGGTATCATAATCGGTATCGGCTCGGTAATTGCAATCAGCACCGTCGGCTCCTCGCTTACGGGTTATGTAAGCGACAGTATGACCTCGCTCGGCGCGTCGTCGATTAATGTAACCCTTACTCAAAAGAGCAGCGACGACGAGAGCGAAAGCGAAAACAGCGACAACAAAGATGTGCGCCTCAGGATGTTTATGAACGAAAGTCCGTCGGACTCCGACCTTATAACCGACGATATGATTAGTCAGTATATGGAGGCGTTTCCCGACGATGTAAAGTATGTCGAAAAGACCTGCTCGGCTGGTACGGCAAGCTACGACGACGATAACTCGGCAAACCTCACCGGCGTTGAAGGAAGCTATATCGACGCTGAGGAGATTAACCTGCTTTACGGCAGATTTATTAAGGACAGCGACGGTGAGCGAAAAATCGCCGTAGTTGCGGACACCTTTGTTGAAAATGTGCTTAACCTTACCCCGCGCGACTGCATAGGCAGCGAGTTTAAAATTACCGTTAACGATGTCCCCTACACTTTTTATATAGCGGGCGTTTACGAGTACGAGAGCGAAACCGCCTCCACCGACAAGGACAGCACAAAGAGCGAAACCACCGATATGTACATCCCGCTTGAAACGGCGAGAGTTATATCGAAGTCGGGCGACGGCTACCAGTCCATAACCGTTAAAACGAGCGTAAACACCGACACGCTGACATTCCTTGAAACGACAAACGACTTTTTTAAAGCGTTTTACACAAATAACGACACCTGGACGGTCGAAACAACCTCGCTCGAAAGCGTAATATCTACGCTTACGGATGTAATTTCCACAATCTCGGTCGCAATCGAGGCTATTGCGGCAATCAGCCTGCTCGTAGGCGGTATCGGCGTTATGAACATAATGCTCGTATCCATCACCGAGAGAACTAAAGAAATCGGTACGAGAAAGGCGCTCGGAGCAACCGACGGCTCGATAAGGCTGCAGTTCGTGACCGAAGCTATGGTAATCTGTCTTGTGGGCGGAATAATAGGAATATGTATCGGCATAGGGCTCGGACTCGGGCTTAGCAAGGTGCTGGGCTACTCGGCAGCGCCGAATATAGCGAGCATACTAATAGCAGTAGGCTTTTCGCTTATGATAGGCTTAATCTTCGGCTACGCCCCCGCAAACAAGGCGGCAAAGCTGAATCCGATAGATGCGCTAAGATACGAATAAAACACACCGCAGGATTTAAAGTCCTGCGGTGCTTTATTTTACATAAAAAATGCTATATAAGACAGCGTGAGGTGAAACAGCGAGGTGTTCCACTTTTGCTCTTTGCCCCAGGTTTCAAAGGTGGTTGTTGCGCCTTCCCTCAGCATATTGAGCCACGCGTTTTTGTTAAGAATGTGTTGTGTTAAATCTCTGCCCTCGCTTTGCATTCTGTAAAGCAGCGGAAACGCGCAGAACATATTGACCGAATGTATGCCGCGGTTTTCAAGCTCGGCAATAATCTCTTCCTTTGCTTCGTTCGGGCACAAGCCGAAGGAGTACGAAAAGAGGTTTGAAACAAGGCTTGAACGGTCAGTATTAACGCTGTCTTTAAAGCGCTTGTTTTGGCTGTCGTAAAAGGCGTCAAGGTACGCCGTTTTAACAGCTTTTGTATCGTAAAGCTCCTCGCCTGCAAGGTCATTATACGCGCTCAAAGCGGCGTAGTAGTAGGCGTTAATAACGCAGTGCGTTTCGGTAAGGAGCTTATTTTGTTCAAGGTCTGCGTCGTAATTATCCCTGAAATTATCGGGCCACTCTACCACGCACCACTTGTCAATATGAGTAATCAAAGTAACGTCGGTGTAGGCGCTTTTATAGCAGTCGAGCACTGACTTAAGACCGCTTATAATTTCGCTTACAAACGCGCTGTCGCCCGTAAGCTCAAGGTAAATTTTTACCGCGAACACCATAATAAGCGGAAACTCCGCAATCTCCTGAATAAGCGAGCAGTTAAGGCAGGTTAAAAGCGAGGGCGACACCGCGCTCGTTTTAATCGCGTCGCGCACAAGCTGTCTGAAAAGCGAATAATCGCCCGTCAGCTTACCGAAGGTCAGCGCGATATAGCAGCCGTCGCCGAGGTAGTAGCCCTTCTCTCTGTCGGGGCAGTCCTGAACCGTTTCCTGCACACCGTATTTCAGCGTATGTATGCAGAGTTCATACACGCTTTTTATGTCGGGATTATCAAAGGTCTTTTGTTCCGTTTTAAAGGGGTAATGCCTTGCTGTTAGCGTAACCGAGTTTTCGTAAAGCCCGGCGCCCCGCGGTAAAATTATCTCGGCGTAGCGAAAAGCTTTGTAATCAAACTGCCTTAGCTCGTCAGCTCCGCCCGACAAAAGCATTTTATCCTCGTAAATACAGTTAGCGCGCATTTTATAACGCGCCCTGCCGTCGCTTAGCTCCTGCGAAAAACGAAGCACAACCTCGCTGCCGCGCTCGCCCTTAACAGTCAGGTTAAGGTAGCCGACATAGTTTGCGCCGAAGTCCGCAAAATAGCCGTAATCGGTTTTAGTTAGCTCGGGTTTTACCGATTCGAAAACGAGCGGTTTTGACTCGCTCACGCCGAGCGTGCAGGCGTTATTATTAATCTTTGCGTGCTGCCAGCAGGAGTCGTCAAAATCGGGCTGTTCAAACCCGACCTCGCGTGCTGCGGCGTCGTAAATTTCACTAAACTGTGTGTCGTAGCCGATAACGCCGTTTGAGGTGTAGGCGCTGTGGTATGCGTACAAAAAGTTCTCGTCACTTTTAAGTACGGTTTTTCCGCCGACAACAAGGTCGCAAATCAGCCCGTGGCAATTGTCGCCACTTACAAACACGCGGTTAATAAGCCCTTGGTAATAGGTGTGTACCGCGATGAGGTTTTCGCCCTTAATAAGGTATTTTTCGACATCTAGGGTGCGTACATTCTGGCTGAAGCACTCGCCGACAAACCGACCGTTTATGTAGAGCTTAAAACAGTCGTCCGCGCCGATAATTATTTTTGCGTCCTTGGTTTCGGTTAAATTAAACTTCTTGCGAAAAAGAATATGGCGGTTTTGGTATTCGCTTTTTTCGCGCACGGGGCGTTCAAGATAACGGTGAAAAACATTAATCTTTTTCAGCTTTGCAAACTCCGCCGAGGTTATCCACGCGCCCGAAAAGGCGTAATTATTTATGTATTGCATAAGTGTATTCCTGCAGTAACATACATTGATTTTTAGTTAGACCGAACGCGCGCATAAGCTTAAGCGCGCTCTTAATTTTAAGCGGATAAAGGAGCTTAAGGGCGGGGTTATTGAGCTTATCTCTGCCGAGCTTACCCTCGACCATAATATGCGCGTCGCGGCTTTTTACAAGCTCGCGAACGGTGCTTTCGGGCGAAAGATAGTTTTCGCTGTCGCTCTTTTTCTCCCAGTTCCTTACAAACGAATTCTCGTTAGAAATAGCGTAGGAATTGTCCGCCTCGTCTGCGCCGATAAGCGTAATTTCGTGGCCATCTGCAGAAAGCACATTTTCGCCGTCAACAATATCTATATCCTTAAAAATAAAAATTTTGTCGCCGCTTTGGGTATAGGCTTTTCCGTTTACACTAAGCGTAACGGTATCTTTGTTAGAATACACCTTTATATCGTATGCGCCGCGCTTTCTTACCTTAAACCTTTCGCCGCAGATATGCACAAAAGGCTCGTCGCTCCAAAAGGCTTTGTAAAGATAATACGAGTCCTTTTTTATCTTTCGGTCGTAGGTGACAAGTCCCTTATTGTTCTTGCCGACAACGCCGCCCTCGCGTCTGTTAGAAGCGCCGAAGTCAAACATATTCCATACATACGAGCCCCAGAGCCAGTCGCGCGAATTAATAGCCTTAATGTACTCCTCGTGGAAGCGGCACTGATACTCCTCGGAGTAGTCGCCCTGAGTCGGGGTTGCGGAATGGAGGTTAACAAGACCCTCCGCGCCGTACTCCGAAAGGCAGAGCTTTATATCGGGATAGTCGCTGTGAAAGGCGTCGAGCCACTTATTAAGAAAGCCAAAGCTAAAGTCGTACCAGCCGAAATAATGGTTGTAACCGAGGATGTCGGTTATGGAGTTCAGCGGCGACTCCTGCTCGAGTATAGACAGCTGCGCGCAGGTCGTAAAACGCGTTTTATCAAGCGATTTTACAAGGTCGTTTAGCTCTCTTATACAAGGCACAAGCGCCTTATTTTTAGCGTTTTTGCTGTTTTGAGTAATCTCGTTTTCAATACCCCAGCAAAAGATTGAGGGGTGGTTATAATTCTGTTTAACAAGCTCGGTCAGCTGCTGCTTTGCGTTATCCTGCTTAGCCTCGCTGAACGACGAAATAACCGGCGCTTCCGCCCAGACGAGCACGCCCTTTTCGTCGCACAAATCGTAAAAATACTTATTTTGCTGATAGTGGGCAAGGCGCACCGAATCAGCACCGAGCCCGAGTATTAACTCCAGGTCCTCGCGGTGCTCCTTTTCGGTAATGGCATTACCCATATCCTGTCTGTCCTGATGGCGGGAAACGCCCTTTAACTTAAGGTGCTTACCGTTTAAAAACAGACCCTTTTCGCTGTCGATTTCAACCGTACGAAAGCCTACCCTTACAGACACATTATCGAGTATATCATAGCCCTTGACGAGCTCGCACTGCAGCGTGTAGAGATACGGATTTTCGCGCCCGTTCCACAAAATAGGGCTGCCGCAGTCAAGCGTAATTTCGCACTCGTCGCTGACTTCGTGCGCTACGATATTGCTGTCATGGTCAAGCAGCGTGCATCTTAGCTTAACGCCGTTGTCGAAATTATCAATAACGCATTTAACATCAAGTGCCCAGCTGTCGCCGAGATTCTTTGGAGTAGCGAAAACACCCTCTGACGAAAAGTCGCCAAACGAAAAGTGGCAATCCTCGGTTTCAATAAGGCTGACATTACGGTAAACTCCGCCCCAGAAGGTAAAGTCCGCAGTCGAGGGATAGACCTCCTCAAAGTCGCTGTTATCCACAAAAAGCTGTACCTTACAGCCGTTTTTTATATAAGGTGTAAGGTCGGTTGCAAAGGCGCTGTATCCGCCCTTGTGGGTATTTATAACGCTGCCGTTAACGGCGACCTCGCACACCGAGTTAGCTCCCTCGACAAGCAAGTAAGCATTCTTATCGGTAGGAGCAAGCTCCTTAGTATAGACGCAGCGTGTGCGCACATAATCTCTTGTTGTGCCGTCCTTTGCGTTCCAGCAGTGCGGCAGGTCAACCGTTTCGGCTCTTCCGTTTATTTCAAAGCGCCAGTCTTTGTTAAGGTTAGTAATTTTTCTCATACGATTTCCTTAGTATTAAAGGAGATTTTTACAAGCTCCCTCGCCTTTTCGAGCGAGTCAACCTCGTTTGAATAAATAAGCTGAGATATGATATTACCCGTTGCGGTAGCTTCTACGGGGCCAGCGAGCACCTTTTTTCCGGTGTACTGCGCGGTAAGGCGGTTAAGGTACTCGTCTTTGCAGCCGCCGCCAACAATATTAACGGTATCAACGGTTTTGCCGCTGATTTTTTCTATCTCAAAAACAACGCTTGCATACGCTTTAGCAAGCGAATGATAAACCGAATTTATAACCTCGCCGAGCGGAAGGTCCGGCTTACCAGTGTGCGCCCTGATAGCGTCAATCATATTATCGGGCGCGACAAACTCCTTAGCGTTCGTGTCGATATATTCAAAGCCGTCGCTGTTCATAGCAAGGTGCATCATTTCGTCGTAGGAATACTTTTTGTTAAGATTTTTGCGAATATTCTGAAACAGCCACATACCCATATAGTTTTTAAGAAAACGGTAGCGGTAGTTAATTCCGCCCTCGTTAGTAAAGTTAGCCGCCATAGCCTCCTCGGTAAGCACCGCTTCGGCGTTTTCGGTACCGATAAGGCTCCATGTGCCCGACGAAATATACACTCCCCTGTCGCCAACGGAGCAAGCAGCTACAGCGCTTGCGGTGTCGTGCGAGGGCGCAAGGACAACCTTACTCTCAAAGTCGAAGCCCTTAAGGTCGCCGACCTCGGTGCAGGGTGTTGAAACGGGACTGAAAATGTCTTTATTAATACCAAGGCGTTCGAGAATATCCTCGTCTCAGCTCTTGGTTTTAGCGTTAATAAGGTTAGTCGTGGTAGCCTCGGTGTACTCGTTTTTAATAACGCCCGTAAGCTTAAACGCAAGGTAGTCGGGCATATTTAAAAAGTAGCGCGCGTTATTAAGCTTGCCGCTCTTTTTGTCGCAATAAAGCTGATAAATCGTGTTATAGTTCGCCTTTTGGATACCGGTAATTCCGTACAGCTCCTCCTGCGGTATAATCGCGCCGACCTCGTCAAGCACATCAAAGGTTCTGCCGTCGCGGTACGAAACTGCGGGCAGTATCTCCTCTTTATTCTCGTCAAGCAAAACATAGTCAACGCCCCAGGTATCGATAGCGATAGTCGCAGGGATTTTGCCGATATCACTGCACTTTGCAATACCCGCCTTAACCTCGCGCACCATTTTATCAATATCCCAGGAAAACTCGCCGTCCCGCTCGGTTAAATAGTCCTCAAATCTGTACACTTCTTCAAGCTTTAGCTTACCGTCCTCTATGTAGCCGAGGATGTGCCTGCCGCTTGAAGCGCCTAAATCTATTGCTAAATGATAAGTCATTTTACACCTCTTTCTGCCAGAAGGCAACCGCCCTGTCAAACCAGGGCTCGCACTCGGTACCGATACCGAGTCCTATTCCATGCCCGCCCGTTTTAAACTGCAAAAATTCATACTCCACGCCATAGCGCTCAAGCGCGTTTTTCATAATTTCGCCGTTTTGCGGATTGACGCAATCGTCGTCAAGTGCGTTCCACAAAAATGTCGGCGGATAGTTTGAATTGACATTATTTTCGATGGACGCAGCTTTAATCTCCTCGTCCGTTGGGTTTTCGCCGAGGAAATTTTTAACGCTGTCGCAGTGGCTGATAGCGCCCATCGTGATAACGGGATAAACAAGTATCACCGCCGACGGTTGCGGCAGGTTGTACACGCCCTTGCAGATACGCTCGCTCGAAAACAGTCCCGCGAGATGTCCGCCCGCGGACGAGCCCCAGACCGAGTAGCCGGTGGTTTTTACATTGTATTCATCGGCGTTTTCGATAATATGCCTTACCGCGCACGCCAAATCATCAAGCGGCGCGGGGCATTTAGCCTTGCTGCCGACGCGGTAGCGCAAAACAAACGCCGAGTATCCCAGCGCGTTCAGCCGCTTTGCAAATGGTACGCCCTCGTTGTGGGCGCTGACCATATAGTAGCCGCCGCCCGGACAGATTACGGCAAAGGGCTTTTTGCCCTCGCCCGTCGCCCTGTAAAACTGCAGGCCGTATTCGTTAGTGTCAAAATAGTTTTTACACATAGTGTCACCCCATAAATTAATACTTTTTTATTGTATAACGATTTAGGGTTTAAGTCAACATTAAGCCGTTAAGGTATAATGTATTTGTTTTTAAGTTATTTATATGATATAATGTAAAAAACTGACGGGAGGATTATATGGTTAAGCTGATTGCCCTTGATATGGACGGCACGCTGACAAGCGAGGACCATATCACAGTAAGTGATGAAAACAGAGCAGCACTTAAAAAAGCGCACGAAAGCGGTGCGCTTATAGCTATTGCAACCGGCAGAGCACGCTCGATAATAGGTAATGTGTGCGAGCAGGTGCCCGAGATTGACTACATAATCCACTCAAACGGCGCGGCCGTATACGACAGAAAGCAAAAGCGCACCGTATACGAAAACGCTATGCCTTGGAACAGCGCAAAGCAGGTCATTGAATATCTGTGCAGCTTTGACATATTTATGGAGATTTACGAAAACGGTCAGAGCTATGCCGAGGAAAAGCGGGCGCAGTTTTTCTCGGACGAGGAGCTGCCTAAGGAATTTCTTGACGAAGCGCTGAAGGGTATGGTGGTGTGCGAGGATATTATTAAAACCTTAAACGGAAAGAGTATCGAAAAAATCACGCCGCACATCTTTGACAAAGCGCTGTATAATGAAATCTGGGACAGGCTCAAAACATTCGACGACCTTGAGGTTACGACTTCGTTTTCCGTAGGGATTGATATAACCGGAAAGGGCGCAGACAAGGGCTCGGCGATGAAGGCGCTGTGCGACACGCTCGGCATTTCGCCCGATGAATGTATGGCGTTCGGCGACGAGTCTAACGATATACCGATGATTAATTTTGCAAAATACGGCTTTGCAATGGGTAACGCGAGCGACGCGTGCAAGGCGGCGGCAAAATACGTTACAAAAAGTAATGCAGAAAGCGGCGTGGCGCACGGAATTAACAGAATAATGTTTTAGCAACTGCGGGTTGCTTGCAAGTCAAAACTATTCATATTACAATGGTACCAAGGGGGTAATGATATGAATACAAAAGATGTAATATATGAACTTAGAACAAAAGCGGGTCTTTCGCAGGACGAGCTTGCAAAAAAGGTATTTGTAACCCGCCAGGCGGTATCGCGCTGGGAAAACGGCGAAACAGTACCGAATACCGAAACGCTGAAGCTTTTATCAAACCTGTTTGATGTTTCGATTAACACCTTGCTCGGTGCGCCTAAAAAGCTCGTTTGTCAGTGCTGCGGAATGCCGCTCGAGGACGAGATGATAGGCAGAAATAAGGACGGCACTCTCAACGAGGAATACTGCAAATGGTGCTACGCCGACGGCACATACACCTACAGCGATATGGACGAGATGATTGACATCTGCGTACCGCATATGGTTAAAGAGGGCTTCAGCGAGCAGCAGGCGCGCGAGTATATGCAGCAAATGCTGCCGACTCTGAATTACTGGAAAAAGTATGAGGAGTTAAGCGACGACGGCGAGTTCGACGAGTTTAAAAAGCAGCTTATCGACGAGATTAACGCCCTTAATATCGAGGGTATGCCTAAGGTCGAGAGCCTTAACGCGCTTGTGGGTAAATTCGTAAACCTTGAATACACTCTGCCGAGCGGTGCAGGCGTAAAATTCCTTAACGACAACACGACCTATCTCGGCACGCAGCTCGAGTGCGAATTCGGCGGCGACAGATGCTTCGGCGTACTTGCGAATATGGAATTTATACTAATCTGTACTTATGAAGCAGAGGGTGCAAACCCCGAGCTTGTGATGTATAAAAAAAGATAAAAAGAGCTGCACTTATCATAAAAAATGTAGGGGAGGGTCTCTGTGCCCTCCCTAATGCTATCTAATATTACGGGCGGGCGTGGAAACCCGCCCCTACTTTTTTATTGCGAATACTTATCAATGATTTCCTGCGCAACTTCTTTTTTGGTAATACAGCGGTTCATAGCCTCTTTTTCGAGGAAGCGGTGCGCTTCGGGCTCGAGGAGTCCTTCGTTACTTATAAGCAGCCACTTGGCTTTATTGACAAGGCGGATTTCCTCCATCTTATCCTCAATTTTAGTGGTTTTCTTTTCTGCGCCCGACAGCTTCCTTTTTGCGGTCAAGAGCCAGCGCAGGGCATTATCCATAGTCTGTTTTGACATAGGCTTGGGCAGAGTGAAAACGCCATGCTCGGCAACCTTTGCGTACACATCGCCGTGAATTTCGTTACTGATTAAAAACAGTACAAGCGAGTTGTGCGAGGTGCTGCAGTCTATGGCGAAGCGCACGCCTATATCGTCCTTAAGCGGCGCGTTGATAATCACAAAATCAAAGCTGCGTTCAGCCGCCGCGCGCTGTGCTTCGGCAACGGTTGAAACCTTTACAACAGGCTGAAAGCTTACTTCAGGGAGCATTGCCGTCATAGCGGAATGAAAATTATCTACCGACGATACAACAAGCACGCTGTACGCCTGCTCTTTTAATGACATATTGCTCCCCCCTTTCGTCCAAAGTCATTGCGGGATTGAAGCGTTTTTCATAAAAACGCTATTAATCCCTTCATACCTTTCTCCTCTCAAATCAAAATTTCGCTTCGCTGCTTTTTGATTTGTTTTTTGTTTATTTGCAATAAATATCGTAGATTTTTTCAGGAATATATTTTTTAATAAATTCGCTCTTTGCAGCGGCAGCCTTAGCTTCTGCAAGTGACTGAGGCAGCATTTCAAACTGCGAAAGTGTCTCCTCGTCAGCGGTAAAGAGATTAAAGTCCGCAACATACGCGAGGTCAAGCTTATTCTGGATACCGTAAAGTCCCGAGTAAATCATAAGCGCAAACGCGATATACGGGTTTACGGACGGGTCGGCGCTTCTGAGCTCCGCCCTTTTATACTGGCCGATTGCGGCAGGTATTCTTACAAGCTGCGAGCGGTTTTCGCTTGACCACGAAACATACCGCGGCGCCTTGTTATTACCGAGGCGCTCATACGACTTTTCGGTAGGGTTAAGAAACGCTGTCATATCAACCGCCTTATCGAGCACGCCCGCAATCATATACGGCATAATGTTATCCGTGCCGTCGTCAGCCTTAACGGATACATTAATATGGAAACCGTTGCCCGGCTTATCGTCAAGCGGCTTTGGTGAAAAGTCGGCGTAAAGTCCGTTTCTGTTAGCGACGGTATTAACTATCGTCTGCAGAGTCATTACATTATCGGCAGCGGTAAGCGCGTCGGAGTAGCGGAAGTCAATTTCGTTTTGGCCGGGACCCTCCTCGTGATGCGAGCTTTCGGGATTAATACCCATCTGCTCAAGCGTAAGACAAATCTCGCGGCGGATATTTTCGCCCTTATCAAACGGAGCTAAGTCCATATAGCTCGCCTTGTCGTAAGGGATTTTTGTAGGCTCGTTATTCTCGTCTAACTTAAAGAGATAGAACTCCTGCTCTGCACCGAAGTAAAAACGGTAGCCTGCGTTCTCCGCTTCGCGCACTGCGTTTTGGAGCAGCGTTCTTGTATCGCACTCAAAGGGCTTACCGTCGGGATAGGTAATAGAACAAAACATTCTTACTACCTTACCCTGCTCGGGACGCCACGGCAAAATAGTGAGCGTATCCGCGTCGGGATGCAAAAGCAAATCGGAATGCACCTCGCCGCCAAAGCCCGAAATAGCCGAACCGTCAAGCGCTATTCCGTAACCGAAAGCACGCTCAAGCTCGTCAGCCATAATTGAAATATTCTTTTGTCTGCCCCACACATCACAAAATGCAAGGCGCACAAATTTAACATCTTCTTCTATACAAAACTGTATAACTTCATCCTTTGTATAATTCATACTGTAACCACCTCGTGCAGCTAAACTTAAAAAATGCGTCCATTAAAAACGGGATTACCCGAATTAATGAACGCCTTTGCTCATATAAGTAATATATAATATGTGGGCGAGGTTGTCAAGAAAAAATTTGCAAAAAAAGCTTGACAACGGCTGTTTTTTGGTGTAACATTGTTTCTCGTAAAGGCAATGGGGTCTTTGGGCATATGTCCAAGGACCCTCTATCTTTATAATTAAATAAATATGGCAAAGGCGCCTGTAGTATTACCATTACTATAGGTGCCTTTATCTTTATTTGGAGGTACTACTATGGCTTATGTTGATGAAGTAATGGAATTTTTAAGAAGACGCGACGGTAACGAGGCAGAGTTCCTGCAGGCAGTTGAGGAAGTATTCGACTCGCTTCGCCCTGTAATCGAGGCAAACGAGGAGAAATACAGAAAGCTCGCACTGCTTGAAAGACTTGTTGAGCCCGAGAGAATTTTCCGTTTCCGCGTACCGTGGATTGACGATAGCGGTCAGGTTCATGTAAACAGAGCGTTCCGCGTTCAGTTTAACTCGGCAATCGGTCCGTACAAGGGCGGTTTAAGACTTCACCCGAGCGTTACACTTTCTGTAATTAAGTTCTTAGGTTTTGAGCAGATTTTCAAAAACTCACTTACAGGTCTGCCTATCGGCGGCGGTAAGGGCGGCTCCGACTTCGACCCGAAGGGCAAGAGCGACAGAGAGATTATGATGTTCTGCCAGAGCTTTATGACCGAGCTTTGTAAGGTTATCGGCGAGAACACCGACGTTCCCGCAGGCGATATCGGTACCGGCGCAAGAGAAATCGGTTATATGTTCGGTCAGTATAAGAGAATTCAGAAGAAGTACGAGGGCGTACTTACCGGTAAGGGCTTATCCTTCGGTGGCTCGCTTACAAGAACAGAGGCTACAGGCTACGGACTTCTTTATATCGTTGAGGAAATGCTTAAGTGCCACAACATCGACATCGCAGGCAAGACAGTAGTTGTTTCAGGCTCGGGTAACGTTGCTATCTACGCTGTAGAGAAGGCTCAGCAGCTCGGCGCAAAGGTTGTTACCGTTTCGGATTCAACAGGCTGGATTTACGATAAGGACGGCATCGACGTTGAACTTCTTAAGGACATTAAAGAGGTTCGCCGTGCAAGACTTACCGAATATGCTAAAGAAAGACCTTCGGCAGAATACCACGAGGGCAGAGGCGTATGGCAGATTAAGTGCGACATCGCTCTTCCCTGCGCTACACAGAACGAGCTTCATCTCGAGGACGCTAAGCAGCTTGTTGCAAACGGCGTTATCGCTGTTGCAGAGGGCGCTAATATGCCTACCACAAGAAATGCTACAGAGTACTTACAGGAGAACGGCGTACTCTTCATCCCCGGCAAGGCAGGCAACGCAGGCGGCGTAGCTACATCTGCTCTCGAAATGAGCCAGAACTCAGAGCGTGTTTACTGGAGCTTCGAGAAGGTTGATAAGAAGCTTAAGGACATTATGGTTAACATCTACCACAACATTGACGACGCTTCAAAGAAGTACGGTATGGAAGACAACTTTGTTGCAGGCGCAAATATTGCAGGCTTTGAAAAGGTTGCAGACGCAATGATTGCTCAGGGCGTGGTATAAAAATTCGGAATGCGGAATTCGGAATTCGGAATTATATAATAACCTATAACAAACTTTTATATATGCGTTGTTCAGTTTGTAAACTGTTCGCGCGAAGGGCGAAGGTGTCTTGGAGTAATCCGGGATGCCTTTGTCACCTTTTTAAGGGTATGGTGTAATTATGACAAAGTATATTTTTGTAACAGGTGGCGTTGTATCGGGGCTTGGAAAAGGTATTACCGCGGCTTCGCTCGGCAGACTGCTTAAAGCGCGTGGATTAAAGGTCGCTGCTCAAAAGCTCGACCCGTATATTAATGTTGACCCGGGCACAATGAGCCCGTTTCAGCACGGCGAGGTATATGTTACCGAGGACGGCGCGGAAACCGACCTCGACCTCGGTCACTACGAACGCTTTATTGACGAAAACTTAAACAAATTCTCTAATCTTACTACCGGCAAGGTGTACTGGAATGTGCTTAACAAGGAGCGCCGCGGCGAATACCTCGGCTCAACGGTTCAGGTTATTCCGCATATCACAAACGAGATTAAGGAATTTGTATATTCAGTCGGCAAAAAGACCGACGCGGATGTCGTTATTACCGAAATCGGCGGCACAATCGGCGACATCGAGTCGCAGCCGTTTATCGAGGCGGTAAGACAGATTTCGCTCGAGGTCGGACGCGAAAACAGCCTGTTTATCCATGTGTGTCTTGTTCCGTTTTTGAGCGGCTCAAACGAGCATAAATCTAAGCCGACTCAGCACTCGGTTAAGGAGCTACAGGGTATGGGCGTAAACCCGAACATTATCGTGCTTCGCTGCGACAAGCCGCTTGAGGATTCGATTTTCGACAAAATCTCGCACTTTTGTAATGTTAAGCGCGACTGCGTTATCGAAAACATCACGCTTTCAAATCTTTACGAAGCGCCCCTTATGCTCGAGGAATCGGGATTTTCGGATATCGTTTGCCGCGAGCTCGGAATTAACGCACCCGCTCCCGACCTAAACGACTGGACGAAGCTCGTAGAAAAAATCAAAGGCGAGAGAAAAGAAGTACATATCGCTCTTGTAGGTAAATACATAGAGCTTCACGACGCCTATCTTTCGGTAGCCGAAGCTCTGCGCCACGCAGGCTATCACCACGACTCAAAGGTTAAAATTCACTGGATTGACTCCGAAAGCCTTAACGACGAAAATGCAGCACAAATATTTACCGGAATTAACGGCATTATCGTTCCCGGCGGTTTTGGCAGCAGAGGCATCGACGGTATGATTTGCGCCGCAAAATACGCAAGAGAAAACGATATCCCCTACTTCGGTATTTGTCTCGGTATGCAGATTGCGGTTATTGAATACGCAAGAAATGTTGCAAAAATCACCGACGCCGACTCGGGCGAGTTTAACGAGATGTGTAAAAACAAGGTGCTCGATTTTCTTCCCGGTCAGCACGAGGATATCGATAAGGGCGGAACGCTCAGACTCGGCGCGTATCCCTGCACGCTTCAAAAGGATACCGTTATCCGTTCGCTTTATAAGCAGGAAAACATCAGCGAGCGTCACCGTCACCGCTATGAATTTAACAACGACTACCGCGAAATCCTTACGCAAAACGGCTTGACTCTCGGCGGTCTGTCGCCGGACGGCACGCTGGTTGAAACCGTTGAGCTAAGCGAAAGAGATTTTTATATCGGAGTACAGTATCACCCCGAATTTAAGAGCAGACCAAACAAACCGCACCCCTTATTCGTAGGATTTATCGGTGCGGCACTGCAGAAGTAAAGAAGGAAAAAACTATGCTTACACCTAATATGAATTACGCAAATCTAAAGGATTCATATTTGTTTTATAATATCGCTAAAAAGACAGAAGCCTACCTTTCTGAAAATGTACTTGTTCAAAAAATTTATCGATTAGGTATAGGTGATGTCTCTTTACCCCTGTGCAGTGCGGTAATTACTGCGCTGCACAGAGCGGTGGATGACCAGGCGAACAAGGACAGCTTTATGGGCTATATGCCCGAATGCGGCGCACCGTTTCTGCGCGAGGCGATTGCTGCGCATTACAAAAGCCGCGGCATTGAGCTTGAAACAGACGAGGTATTCGTGTCAAGCGGAGCAAGCGACGAGCTGGGCGACATTCTCGACTTGTTTGACAAGACGAGCAGCGCTATGGTTATCGAGCCCGCCTACCCCGCATATGTTGACGCAAACATTATCGCAGGTCGCGAAATCGTACACTACCACGCAAGCGAGGCAGACCATTTTGCCCCGTATCCCGACGACAGCATTAAGGCGGATATAATTTATATCTGCTCGCCGAACAACCCGACCGGCGCTGTATATTCGAGGGATAAGTTAAAGGCGTGGGTCGACTATGCTAACAAAAATGGAAGCGTAATCCTTTTTGACGCGGCGTACGAGGCGTTCATTGAGGACGAGGATATTCCTCACAGCATTTTCGAGATTGAGGGTACGAGAACCTGCGCCATAGAGATTTGTTCACTATCAAAAACAGCGGGCTTTACAGGTACAAGGCTCGGCTACACCGTTATCCCAAAGGAGCTTAAAAGGCAAGGGATGACCTTAAACGATATGTGGGTACGAAACCGTACTACAAAAACCAACGGCGTATCCTGCATTATTCAAAAGGGCGCGGCAGCGGTATTCACCGACGAAGGTCAGCGCCAGATTAAACAGAACCTGCAGGTTTATAAGAACAATGCAAAGGTATTAACCGATGTGTTTGACGAACTCGGAATATGGTATTGCGGCGGCAAGAACGCGCCGTATATCTGGATTAAATGTCCCGATAATATGTCGAGCTGGGAGTTCTTCGACTACCTGCTGACTAACATTCAGGTTGTCGGCACGCCGGGCGTCGGATTCGGCGAAAACGGCGACGGATACTTCCGCTTTACAACCTTCGGCGACACCGAGGACACTAAAATCGCAGCTGAAAAGCTAAGAGAATTATTACGGAGATGATATCGTGATTTACCCTAAGGATTATCAGTCAAAGCTATCGCAAAGAGAGACGCAGTACGCTATCAAAACGGTTAAGGACACCTTCCAGAAAAAGCTGTCCGAGGCGCTTAATTTAGACAGAATTACCGCGCCTATTATGGTAACCAAGCAAAGCGGTATCAACGACGACTTAAACGGCGTTGAGCGCAAGGTGCATTTTACTATGAAAAATATCGACGGCGAAGCCGAGGTAGTTCAGTCGCTCGCAAAGTGGAAGCGTATGGCGCTTTACAGGTACGGCTACCAGCCCGACGAGGGTATCTACACCGATATGAACGCTATCCGCCGCGACGACGAATGCGATAATCTTCACTCGCTTTTTGTTGACCAGTGGGACTGGTGTCGCGTTATCAGCAAAGAGGAAAGACAGGTCGAATTCCTTAAGGAAATCGTTAAAAAGATTGTTAAGGCTATAGTCGAAACTAACGAGGTAACTAAAGAGAAATACCCTGTTTTATCCTTTGAAATGAGCGAGGACGTGCATTTTATCACCACTCAGGAGATGGAGGACAGATATCCCTCCCTTACTCCAAAGGAGCGCGAGGACGCCGTTGCAAAGGAATACAAAACCGTATTTATTCAACAAATCGGCGGTGCGCTCAAAAGCGGCAAAAAGCACGACGGACGCGCGCCCGACTACGACGACTGGTCGCTTAACGGCGACATTTTTGTATGGAACGACACGCTCGGCTGCGCGTTTGAGATAAGCTCTATGGGCATCAGGGTAGACGCTGAAAGTCTGCACCGTCAGCTCGAAATCGAGGGTTGCCTTGAGCGCGAGGAGTTCCCGTTCCACAAAATGATTTTAGACGAAACTCTGCCGCTTACAATCGGCGGCGGTATCGGTCAGTCAAGACTTTGTATGCTGCTTTTACAAAAGGCGCATATCGGCGAAGTGCAGTGCGCAATCTGGCCCGACGAAATGCGTGCAGAGTGCGCCGAGCACAACATAATACTTCTCTAAAACAAAACACCGCTCATCTAAAGATGAACGGTGCTTTTTATTTGTTTTTTGAGGTTACATAGATGTGCCCCACTGCAAACAGCAACGCAAAACCAACGAGCAGCCAGTGCCTGAGCAGCAGTCCGCTGAAAAGGAATATGCACGACGGTATTATTGCAAGGGCGAGGGCGAGCTTTAAACTCTTTTGCTTCATGTAAAGCGCAAAAATCAGCCAGTAGGCTGCAAGCAGCACGCCGTTAAGTACAAAATACGCTATCATTTCGCCGACGCTTCTAAATCCGAATTCCCACACTAAAAGCGGGAGCCACATAAGTATTATGCAGGCGTAGCGGCCAAGCTGCTCAACTATATTCATAAATTTATTAGTACAAAGGTTTTTGTTACCCTTATTCTTTATCGCATAAACAATATTTGGTATCAGCATAAGCACAACAATAACCGCGCCGAAAGCGTTAATCCATCCGAATTGCATAGAAACCTCCAAATAGCTTTACTGATATAATCATACCACAAATTACAAAAAAATTAAATAATAACTTAAAAATGAGGAGTTGATATTCAACTCCTCATAAATTATTTTGTGCCTTGCTCGACTTTTTTAATATCGCTGTTTGACGCCTCTTTAAGCGCGTAGGTGTCAAATTCGGGCTCCTCGGGGAGCTTAATTTCAATAGCGCTAATCTTTTTTATAACGGCGCTCGCCTTATCGAACTTAATATCGAATACATGACCGCCGACGCTTCTGTCCTCCGACACGAAGTGCAGATGCCAGCCGGGCGCGTTAATTCCGTCCATATAGTCGGGAAAATATAAGCACACCAAAGTGCCTTTAATATTATCAAAATCAAAATCCTGCTGATTATTTTCGAGCAGATTTTTAAGCTCGACATGGCGCGAGGTCTTACCCGTTTCGGAGCGCGCCATAACCTTATCAAAGCAGGTGTCAATCCTTACGACATGCATACTGTTAAGCTCAAAGCGCCTGTCGATAAACACATCAAGAAATTCTTTAAGCTCGGCAATATTTTCGGTTTTTCCGATTTCAAAGGTATCGTCATTATCCAGAAAAGTTACCGCGCAAAACGGCACGCCCTTATCACTCGGCGCTTCAAATACAGTGCCGTCAGCCGTAGCCTGATAACAGTGCCCGTCAAGTACAATCATCTCGCCGTCCACACCCTCAAAGGTGCCAAGTCCGATGTCGCCGTGCTTTAAAAGCTCTTCAACAGTAATAACGGATTTTGTATAGCCGAGCGCAAGCGACTGCAGCGTCGCCACCTGAAACATTTTTGTGTATTCCATATAAAACCAACCTTAATAAGTATTTGTTGATATTATACGATAAAACCGCACATAATTCAATAAGCTTTTTATTATATCATATTGCAAAATATAATACAGCATTGTATAATTGTATAAAAATATTTGTTGAGTTTTTATATATCAGGGCGTAAAATATTCAGTATAAACACCACGAATTATTTATGGAGAATGTTATGTTAAAACGATTTATTTCATACTACAAGCCGCATATATGGCTGTTTTCGGCGGATATGGGTGCTTCGGTGCTGATTTCGCTTTTGGGAATGATTTATCCCGTTATGACAAACAAAATGCTAAACGACTACATACCAAACAAGCATTACCGCGCTATTATCTTAGCGGGCGTCAGCGTGCTTGTGCTGTATTTTGTGAGAATGATGCTGAGATACTTTGTGCAGTATCAGGGACATATGATAGGCACGCGTATGCAGGCGCAAATGAGAAGCGAGTTGTTTAGACATCTGCAAAGGCTGCCGTTTTCGTTTTTTGACGAGCACGAAACGGGCGCGATTATGACGAGGATGACGAACGACTTGTTCGAGGTCGTAGAGCTTGCACATCACGGCCCCGAGAACCTGCTGACAAGCTCGATAATGATTGTGCTGAGCTTTGTATATCTATGTACAATCAATGTGTGGCTTACGCTTATAATATTCGCTTGCGTTCCGTTTTTGGTAATAGTTTCAGCCCATTACAGAAAAAGAATGCGCGAAGCGTTTGCCGAAAGGCGCAAGAGTAACGCGGTTATAAACGCGTCGCTCGAAAGCTCGATTACGGGTATTCGCGTTACAAAGGCGTACACGAACGCCGAAAAAGAGGTCGAAAAATTCGAGGTAGGTAACGAGATGTTCACCGAGGCTTCGAGAAAATCCTTCAGGGCTATGGGCAGGTTTTTCTCGTCCACCTCGTTCGTTACGGATGTGTTTAATGTTATCATACTGATTGCGGGCGGTCTGTTCCTTTACGACGGAAAAATTAATTTTGGTGAGTACTCGACCTTTATAGTATCCGTAAACTTATTTATTGCGCCGGTACAGACGCTTGTAAACTTTACCGAGCAGTGGCAAAACGGCGCTTCGGGCTTCAGGCGTTTTATTGAGATTATGGATGTCCCCGAGGAAGAGGACGCGCCCGACGCTGTTGATATGGGTGTTGCAAAGGGCGATATTGAGCTTAAAGACATTTGTTTTTCTTACACCGAGGGCGACAAAAACGGAGTGCTCGACCACATATCGCTTAATATCCCTCAAGGCACTAAGCTCGCGCTTGTAGGTCCGTCGGGCGGCGGCAAGACCACTATCTGTCACCTTATACCGAACTTTTACAAGCTCGATGACGACGGTGGCAGCATACTTATTGATGGCAGGGATATACGCACGCTTACTATGGATTCCGTTCGTCGAAATATCGGCATTGTACAGCAGGATGTGTTCCTGTTTTCGGGTACAATCCGCGACAACATAAAATACGGCTGCCTTACCGCAACCGACGAAGAGGTTATTCAGGCGTCTAAGAACGCGAATATGCACGATTTTGTTATGAGTCTGCCCGACGGCTACGACACCGAAATCGGCGAGCGCGGAATTAAGCTTTCGGGCGGTCAGAAACAGAGAATCTCTATCGCGAGGGTATTCCTTAAAAACCCCGCAATACTTATACTCGACGAGGCAACGAGCGCGCTTGACAACACGACCGAGGTGCTTATTCAGCAGGCGCTCGACGTGCTTTGCAAAGGGCGCACAACGCTTGTTGTTGCGCACCGTTTATCAACAATACGAAACGCGGACACTATCGCCGTAGTAACCGACGGCAGAATCGCCGAGCAGGGCACGCACGACGAGCTTATAGAAAAAGACGGCATTTACCGCGAGCTTTACGAGCTACAGTTCAGAGAAAGCTAAGCAATAAAGAGGTGATATAAATGAAGCTTATCCCAACGCCGCTTAAGGCAGAATTTTATGAAGGATATGCAAGCCAAACCGCAAAAGAGAACATCACTATTAACCCCGGGCTTGAAAGCGAGGAGTACATCCTGAGCGTAACTAGCGACTCGGTAAACATAGAGAGCGCAAGCGAGAAAGGCGTGTTTTACGCGCGTCAGACTTTAAAACAAATCGCTATGCAAAGCGAGCGCCTTCCCATATGCAAAATACACGACAAGCCGAGGTTTGAGTACAGGGGCTTTATGATTGACTCGGCAAGGCATATGCAGGAGATTGACGAGATAAAAAAGATAATTGATGTAATGTCGATGCTTAAATTTAATATTTTTCACTGGCATCTTACCGAGGACCAGGGCTGGCGCTTTGAGAGCGAAAAATACCCCGGGCTTAACACAAAAGCGGCGGTGCGCAAATACTCGGATTTCGGCACCACAATTAACAACAAGCCGTACGGGCGCGTATATACAAAAGAGGAAATGAAGGATATCGTTTCGTTTTGTAAAGACAGATACATTGATGTTATCCCCGAATTTGATATGCCGGGCCATGTAAGTTCGCTGCTGCACATATTCCCCGAGCTGTCGTGCCACGGCAACGCAGTCGAGGTAAAGACGCATCAGGGCATTTACAACGACATCCTCTGCCCTGCTAAAGACAAAACCTATGAGGTGGTCGAAAATATTCTTGACGAGTTTTGCGAGATTTTTCCGTACAAATACTTCCACATAGGCGGCGACGAGGCACCGCCCAAGCAGTGGGAGGAGTGTCCCGAGTGCAACCGCTTAAAAGCTGAAAAGGGCCTGGCAAAATGGACGGAATATCAAAACTATTTTATGAACATCATTATTGATTACCTTAGCAAAAAAGGTAAGGACACGATAGTATGGAACGACGCCGCTAAGGGCAGCAACCTCGACAAGCGGGCTATACTTCAGTTTTGGAAAGAGGGCTACACAAAGCCGAGCGTCGAGTTTGCAAACGGTGGCGGCAGGATGATTTTATCGCCGTTTAAAAACTACTATATGGACTACGATTATAAGATTACGCCGTTTCGTAAAACGCTCGCATTTAAGCCGCGCCTAAGCGGTCTTACCGACGAGGGATATAATAATGTAATAGGCGTTGAAACGCCGATTTGGACCGAGTATATATGGGAAAACGAAAAGCTCGAAAGATTTCTTTTCCCAAGAGTTATAGCGGTGGCACAGACCGCCTGGTCCGAAAAAGAATTCGGCTTTGACAGCTTTGTTGACGAGATTGAGTACATAACAAAGCTTATCAGCGATAAGGGCGTTGTCTTCGAGGACACAAGCGAGTGGGGCTATTCAAAATACACCACCGCGCTCGGCTGGCTAAGGTTCGTTAACGAGCACTATATGCCCTCTAAAACAGAAACGGATTACTAAAAAAGAGTTACCATTTGCCCACCTGTATTAAAGGATAACAAGGTTTAAATCGTCCGCTTTCGCCCACCTTGGCGATTAAAAATCGCCCGAATACGCGAGTATGCGAACAATTTTATAATCACCAATCTGAACAAAATCAGACGATTTAAACTGCTTTGCACCTCATTTT
>JAFSTE010000022.1 GCA_017450645.1 Eubacterium sp. | reverse complement strand
GTAGCCCTGAGCTATCATATAATATGCGCCGGATATAAGCGTTATGGAAATCGAATAATTAATAAACGGAATCCCGATTTGCTTCATCCTTTTGCGGATAATCTCTTTGTAAGTATATCTATTCGGACGGTGATTGTAACCAGCCATAAAGAAATAAAACGGCATAATAAATCCGAAAAGTCCACCGAGAATATTGTATATTTCCTTGCTTAATGTCAAAGTGTGCAGCGCCATAACAAGAATGATTGCAATACCCTTTGCGATATCCTGTTCAAGCATTCTTGGTTTTGCAGCTTTCAGGGCTTTTTTATCACCGCCCAAAACAGCCGCATTTTCCTGCGCAGCTCCGATATCTGTTTTTTCTTTAATTGCCATTTTCATAAATCCTTTCATATAAATTAAAATGTGCCATAACCTAATTGGATTATGCTCAGGCAGCGTCGGATTACGAAGCCGATGCAGTAACGCTGTGGTAGCCTTGGTATTTTTCAAGATGTCCGTAGGCAAGACCAAGCTTGTTTTGCAAGCTGTCCGCCTGAGTTGCGATTGCAAAGGTGTTAAGGAAGTCCGCTGTGCTCATTGAGTTATCAATTGCGTATTTCAGCAGTGCTTCGTTATCCTCGTTTGCAAACAGCTTTTCCTGCGTTTCGCCGAAGTCTATATAAATAATATTAATTATCTTCGCTAACGCCCTTTTCAAGCAGTTCGGTTTCAATCATTTTCATTAAACTTGATTTACCGCATCGACGAACACCTGTAATAACCTTTATTATTTCCGTTTCATCATAAAAGGCTCGTATTTTTTTGAGATAGTTTTCACGCTTGTATAATTCCATAAATCTCAACTCTCTTTTATTATAACTTTTTTTCAAAAAAATGCAAGTTAAGGGGGCTAATATCTCACAATTAGCAATTTAACCCCTCTTAACTGTCAACTTTTAATCATATTTAATCAGCTTCTTGTCAATAATTGTTGATAACAAGTTTAAAAATCCCTATCTTGCACACCCTAATCGGTGTTTATTTGTTTTCTTCTTTTTTTGGTCCGTAAAACACGCATGTAGGAACCATTTCGTTGTTAAACATCTGCTTTCTGTTAGAAGAAAGCATCGGCATTTCATCTGTATTTCTTTTGTCAGTATATATGATAGTTGGTTTCTCCAATCCTCTTGAGCACGAAAACAGTTTAACATTAGCATCAATATATTTTAAAGAATTGATTTTCTTTTTGTTTTTACCATTAAAGCTATAGGTATAGTTTGTAAGATAAAACAAGAAATTAATAAAGTCTTCTTCAGTATTTATTTGTTTAGCGCTCGCCTTACCGTTCCCCCAGATTTTTTTAATCTCTGTGCCGGTAAAATTAATCTTTTCGGTATCGTGCCAGAATATGTAATGAAAATGCCAGACTTTTCTCGGCATCTGCAATTCTCTCCATACACCGTATTTTATGCCGGAATATTTTCTCCTCATTTTTTTCAAAAACAGCCGATTCTTTTCTTCGGCTACTTTAATATCTTTAATGCTATCTTCGAAAGAAAGCACTACTTCCCATACATTCGGGATATGGACGCCTGCGTTATTAAAAATCTTTTCACGAGAGCGAATCAGCTGTGTTTGCACAGTCAGTATGCAATCATATTTGGTTTTCGGTTGTTTTCTTCTTATTAATTCGCCGGTTTCCAGTACCAAAGCTGTTTCTTTATCAATGATTTTAATTTTTGGTTTTGATTGATTTGATAAACGCTCTTCTCTGTGCCCGGTTGGATACTGTACTACTTTGTTTATATATTTTATATTTGACATTGTGTCCACCTCGCGATATGTTAACACCTTACAAATTTCTTTTTAGAATATAATACTAAAGTTTATTTTGCCGTTTTTTCAAGAACAGAGATAAGTTTTTTCATGCCACAAAATTCAATAGTGATAATTTATAACACAATTATATCAAAAAAATATAGCGATAACAAGGAAAAAACTTGCCTCTAATCAGGTGCCATTAATGTAAAAATTGAAAATTGGAGAACAAAATGCAGTGTCGCTGCGCAGGTTTTGCGAGATGATATTTTCAGCGTGTCTTAACACATCATTTTGAGTCTATGGCGGTAGGCTCAAGACGGGAAATCATTTTTTACAACTTTTTTACAATCGCTATAAAACCCTTGAAAGCATTTATGTCTATACACTATATTATAATTGATGATTTATATTTGTTTGATATTCCCCAGGCATTACCACAGGCAATATACGGTCAGCAGGCAAATACTCATTAGCAAAACAAATGAACTTGCTTTTAAAAATGCAATAAAAAAACAGCTGTTATTATAGCAATCAACAAAATATTAAATTCAACTATGAGGTAATAAATGAAATACGGTGAGTCGTTTTTTGATATAGCATATTTGATAATAGCAATTAGCATAGGAGCTTTTCTGCTAATTAAAGCAAGCAATAAGCTGCAAAAGCAGATGGGCGCGGCGGCGCTTGTGCTTGGCTGCGGAGACGCCTTTCATCTCGTACCGAGGGTGCTGAATTATTTTGTGGATAAGAATTTCACTGCAGCACTTGGAGTCGGAAAATTGATTACCTCGATAACGATGACAGTGTTCTATATTCTTATGTACTATATCTTCCTGAGCAATTATAAAGGACAGGAAAGTAAAGGAATTACCGCAACCGTTTGGGGCTTATCAGTAGTAAGAATTGCGCTGTGCCTGTTCCCTCAGAATGAGTGGTTAAGCAACAGCTCACCGCTTCTATGGGGCGTAATTCGAAACATCCCGTTTGCGATTCTCGGAGCCGTTATTATTTGCCTGTATTTCAAATTCAGAAAAGAAGACAGATGCTTCAGATTTATCTGGTTATATGTAACGCTTTCGTTTTTATTCTATATCCCTGTTGTTGTCGGTGCAGATGCCGTGCCGATTCTCGGTGCCCTTATGCTGCCGAAAACGATATGCTATCTGCTGATACTCTTCACATTCTTAAAAAAGAAAAAGAACGCATAATGTAAGAAACCGAACTCGTTTTAGAGTTCGGTTTAGCTATGTCTAGATTAATATTTTATTCTTTAAGGGTGGCATTATTTCTACACGGGGGTGACATTTTTGTCAACCCTATTACTTTTATAACTCTATATAAAAGGTATATTTATGAGTTTTGTACTAATTTCAAAGTGCAAATTTTGCACTTTGAATTGTACTATACATTTGTATTTATAGGTTTTCAAGTATTGTATCAACGGTTATCTTCCATTGTTCTTCGGGTGTTATCGTTGCTGTACCGTCGCCGTCCTGCACACCATATGAGCCGAACTGTGCATGATTGCCGCCCGTTATTTCAACCTTCTTGTAATCGGAAGGAACAAGCGTAAATCCAGTTTTGAGTTTTTCACGATTGAGTACCTTGTCATTGTCGCCGTATAGGAGCACGATTGGAAATCGTGTAAATGTCAAATCCTTTGTCGGATAGGCAGCAAGAAGGAACAATCCGTCACAGTTGTTCGTGCGTTTTGCGGCATAATTCGCTACCACAGCACCGCCGAGAGAATGCCCTGCAAGATAATAATTATCGTAATCATATTTCTCACGGATTTTGTCTGCTTTATTTGCACCGAGAACAGCAAGTTTCATCGGCATTTTAATCAAAAAGCAGTCAACGCCCTGCTCGGCAAGAGATTTCATAATCGGAGCATACGCTGTTTCCTCCACCTTTGCACCCGGATAGAATATCAGCGCCTTGTCTTCGCTCGGTCCGTCAAAGAAATAACCCTCGTCAATCTGCGATACCGTTACGCCATTGCTACTCGTTATGTACTCGTCTATATCAACAGCGTGGTAATAATCGGCAGCATATATACCCGTTGCAATCCCAAGCACCGCAATAACGGCAACAAGAATCGCAATACTAATTTTCGTTCGTTTTTTCATAATCTTACCTCACCTCGTATTATATCACTATTCCGCTGCTTTGAAAAGTGTTATTGAGAGTCGGCTGACGTTGTGATATAATTAAATAGACAAATCAAACTTTGTGTAGGTGGTTGATTATGAATTTTGAAAAAGAAGTAAAACAACGCTGGGGCAAAACCGAAGCGTATGCAGAATTTGAAACCAAGACCAAGGATTATTCAAAAGAACGCTTTGCTGATATCAATTCAGGACTTGAAAATATCTTTTGTGCTTTTGCAGAGTTGATGCAAACGGGCGCAGAGCCAAGTTCAACCGAAGCACAGGCACTTGTTAAAAAACTACAAAATTACATAACGGAAAACTATTATACCTGCACAGACGAAATTCTTGCAGGTCTCGGTCAGATGTATGTAGCCGACGAACGCTTTAAGAGTAACATTGACAAATACGCCATCGGTACGGCAGAATTTGCAAGTCAAGCAATTTCTATTTATACCAAATAACAAAACGCAAAAACAATACGCTTTGGGCACAAATGGGCACAAAGCGTATATTTTTTATTGAATTTTCGACTTGAAAAACTTAGTCAAAAAAGTCCTGAAACCCGCTTATTTAGAGGCTTCCTCGACTGCTACAGCACATGCTACAGTCGCTCCAACCATAGGATTGTTACCCATGCCGATAAGTCCCATCATTTCTACGTGAGCAGGAACTGAGGATGAGCCTGCGAACTGTGCGTCTGAGTGCATACGACCCATTGTGTCGGTCATACCGTATGAAGCAGGGCCTGCAGCCATATTATCAGGATGGAGTGTACGGCCTGTGCCGCCGCCTGATGCAACTGAGAAGTACTTCTTACCCTTTTCTACACATTCCTTCTTGTATGTGCCTGCAACGGGGTGCTGGAAGCGGGTCGGGTTGGTTGAGTTACCTGTGATAGAAACATCAACGCCCTCTTTCCACATAATAGCAACGCCCTCTGTTACATCGTTAGCGCCGTAGCAGTTAACCTTTGCACGAAGACCAGTTGAGTAAGGCTTACGGAATACTTCCTTAACCTCGCCGGTGTAGTAATCCATCTCGGTTTCAACATAGGTGAAGCCGTTAATTCTTGCGATAATCTGAGCAGCGTCCTTACCAAGACCGTTAAGGATAACACGAAGGGGCTCTTTACGAACCTTGTTAGCCTTCTCAGCGATACCGATAGCGCCCTCTGCAGCAGCGAATGACTCGTGACCTGCAAGGAATGCGAAGCACTCGGTTTCGTCCTCAAGGAGCATTTTGCCGAGGTTACCGTGACCGAGACCTACCTTACGCTGGTCAGCTACTGAACCGGGGATACAGAAAGCCTGAAGTCCCTCACCGATTGCAGCAGCAGCGTCTGCAGCGCGTGTGCAACCCTTTTTAATAGCGATAGCGCAGCCTACTGTGTAAGCCCACTTTGCGTTTTCAAAACAGATTGGCTGAATACCCTCTGTGATTTTATAAGGGTCAAAGCCCTTTGCCTGACAGATTTCTCTGCACTCTTCGATTGATTTAATATCGTACTTTTCGAGAACAGCAAGGATTTGCTTTTCTCTTCTTTCATATGATTCAAATAAAGCCATTATATAATCCTCCTGTTCTTATTCTTTTCTCGGGTCGATAACGCGAACTGCGTCGTCAACTCTGCCGTACTGACCCTGTGCCTTTTCAAAAGCGGTGTTAGCGTCGTCGCCGGCTTTAATGAAGTCCATCATCTTGCCGAAGTTAACGAACTTGTAGCCGATGATTTCGTCGTCCTCATCAAGAGCAATACCGGTGATATAACCGTCTGTCATCTCAAGATAACGTGGACCCTTTGCGATTGTACCGTAAAGAGTACCAACCTGTGAACGAAGGCCCTTACCGAGGTCCTCAAGACCTGCGCCGATTACAAGACCGCCCTCTGAGAATGCGGACTGAGTACGACCGTAAACAATCTGGAGGAAGAGCTCGCGCATAGCGGTGTTAATAGCGTCGCAAACAAGGTCTGTGTTGAGCGCTTCAAGAATTGTTCTGCCGGGGAGAATCTCAGAAGCCATAGCAGCTGAGTGTGTCATACCCGAGCAACCGATTGTTTCAACAAGTGCTTCCTGAATAACGCCCTCTTTAACATTAAGAGTGAGCTTACAGGTACCCTGCTGAGGAGCGCACCAACCGATACCGTGAGTAAAGCCCGAAATATCGCTGATTTCCTTAGCTTTTACCCACTTTGCTTCTTCCGGAATGGGTGCTGCACCGTGTGCCACGCCCTGATGTACCGGACACATCATTTCAACTTCGTGTGAATAAACCATATCCATACTCCTTTATTTAATGTGATTAATATAAACATCTTTTATATCTTTTATATTATAACGAATATTGTCGTCAACTTCAAGAGGAAAATGAAAAAAGCCTACGGCTTTTTAGTCTCAAGTCTACAGCCTCAAGTCTCAAGGGGTTGTATCTTGGCACACAAAAAACTACAGCCTCAAGAAATATATATCCTTGAGACTGCAAACTTGAGACTTGAGACTATTCCTCTTTCATACTGTGGTCAAAGACTGTGTCGGCAACATTACCCTTTATTTTTTTGCCGAAATCTACCGTTGCGTCGTAGGTATAGACCTTTTCGTCGCCGTAGAAGCTGAGCATAATTTCAAAGGTGTAGGTGTTCTCGTCAGAGAGCTTCAAATCCTCTGTATCGAAGAAAATTGCTCTGAACGACGAATCGATATTCTTTGTATACTCATAGTCGCTCGTTACCGACTTACCCGTAGCGCCCTCGACAGTTTTATCGTACGGATAAAGCTTAACGCCGTGGATATACTCAACATTTGCGGCGTTGTCGCTGTCGTCAAAGGTGACATAAATTACCTTTTCGTTACCGTTAATGACGCCGCTGCCGCCGTTAAAGGTTATGGCAGGAGCCTCGGGTTCGGGCTGATAGATGTAGTTAAAGTAGTAATACGCGCCGCCTGCGACGATTGCAAGAGTAAGCAGGATGCTGAAAAACCACTTAACACCCGAGCCTTTTTTCTTTTTTTTATTGTCAGAGGTATAGACATCCTCGTACTGCATCTGGTCGGAGGATAACAGAATATATCCCTCGTTTTCGTCAACCATTTTGCCGCAATTCGGGCAAATTGAGGCGTTATCGCTAAGCCTCGCCCCGCAATTTCTACAGTTCATAAACAAACCTCCGGATAAAACTTGTACTAATGATAACACTAATCGACGCTTTTTACAAGTTTTTGTTAAAAAGTGCGGTATTAAGCGTTTTCAAACCTTGATGTTCCCCACCAGGAGGGTACTAACTCATTAAGTGTGACGGTCTTTTTTGTATCAAGGTCGAGAAGTATTTCGATATTTCCGCTGTCCTTGTAAAGCTGCATTAATAATTCGCGGCAGGCACCGCACGGCAGCCCAGCCTTACCGTCGGACATAACTGCGACGAGCTTATCAATCTTGCTTTCGCCGTTTGTAATCATATTTGCAACCGCATTGCGCTCGGCGCACATACCGAGCGAGCAGGCAGTATCAATACACACGCCTACATAAATATTACCGCTTTCGGTGAGAAGCGCAGCGGCAACCCCGCCCGCTTCGATAAACGGCGACACCTCTCTGCCGTTTTGCACCTCGATGGCGGCGTTATATAATTCGTTCCAGATATCCTTATTATTCATAATTACTCCTTTTCATTTAACGCACTAATTCTACCATATCGGCGCATATATTGCAAATAAAAGGGTTGCTTTTTCAGTTTTCTGTGATATAATAACAAAAGTCAACTTAAAGTTGACAAGCAGTACTTGGCACAACCTGCTTTAACAAAACTAAGGAGAAAACTGAATTATGCAAAACACAAAATCAAAGACACAGTCACTTGTAAAGACTGCAATTATTGCCGCTATGTACACCGCGCTGACCTACGCGCAAAACTTTTTACTGCCGGGCACAACCTCGGCTGCGGTACAGTTCAGGGTATCCGAGTCGCTCAATATTTTAGCGCTCTTTATGCCCGAAGCGATACCGGGGCTCACTCTCGGATGCGTACTTTCAAACCTGTACAACATCGGGTCGGGGCTTCCGCTTGATATGATATTCGGCTCGCTTGCAACGCTCGGAACAACGCTGTGTATTTATTTTTTGCGCAACATAAAGATTAAAACCTATCCGCTGCCGGCAATGCTTATGCCAGCAATCTGGAACGGCGTAATAGTAGGATGGGAGATTGAATTTTTCTTTATAGAAGGCAATTTTCACTTTGGCGACTTTTTGTTCCAGGGCGGCTGCGTGGCGCTCGGCGAGCTTGGTGTTATGCTGATACTCGGCACGCTGCTTTACTACGCGATTATAAAGCGCGGGCTTGACAAAAAGCTTAATTAAGGTTTTGAGTGTTAAACTCAACGGCGGACTCTGTGTGCACCTGATTATATTGTTCGAGTGCTTGCACGAGTAACCACAGGCAAAGGAGCAATGTGGGCGTCGCTCCCTACTTAATGATGTAGGGGCGGGTTTCCACGCCCGCCCGAAATAATTACATATTGTTATAATAACGGGAGGGCACAGAGACCCTCCCCTACTTTTACACACCAAAAAAGGCTACCTCGATTTGAGGTAGCCTTAGTGTTTTTATACCGTTTTATTTGATAACGCGTACTCTGATTACGCCCTCGATTGCCTCGATGTCGGTAACTACAGAAGCAGATACATCGGTATCGCAGTCGATAATTGAGTAAGCGATTTCGCCCCTTGCCTTATCCTCGAAAGATGCGATGTTAACGCCGTCCTTTGAGATTGTGTCGGTAATGGTGGAAATCATATTCGGCTGGTTCTTATGAATAACCGTAATTCTTACCGAGCCGCTCTTTGCCATAGACATAGCAGGCATATTTACACTGTTTTTGATATTACCGTTTTCAAGGAAGTCGATAAGCTCAAGCGCACCCATAGCAGCGCAGTTCTCCTCGCTCTCGGGAGTAGAAGCGCCAAGGTGAGGGATAGCGATTACGCCGTCAACGCCGATAACCTCTGCATCCGGGAAGTCGGTAACATATGCAGCCATTCTGCCCTCTTCGAGAGCTTCAACAACATCAGTGCTGTTAGCCAGAGCGCCGCGGGCAAAGTTCATAATACGAACAGTGTCCTTCATTGTGTCGATAGTTTCGCGGTTAATGAGGTGCTTAGTATCGTCATTAAGCGGAACATGAAGTGTGATGTAATCAGCAACGGGGAAAATCTCGTCAAGATTATTGTTAAGCGTAATACCTGCCTTAAGCTGAGCGTCGGAAGGAAGGAACGGGTCGTAACCGATAACATTCATTCCGAGGTCAACAGCAGCCTCTGCAACAAGGCGGCCGATAGCGCCGAGACCGATTACGCCGAGGGTCTTGCCCTTGATTTCCGGACCTGCAAAAGCGGACTTGCCCTTTTCTACAGTCTTACCTACATTGTCGCCCTCGTCCTTAATGGTTTTGCACCAGTCGAGAGCCTTAGTAACCTTTCTTGAGGAAAGAAGCATACCGAGGAGAACAAGCTCCTTAACTGCGTTTGCGTTAGCGCCGGGAGTGTTGAATACTACGATGCCCTGCTCTGCACAGTCTGTAACGGGGATGTTGTTTGTACCTGCGCCTGCTCTTGCGATTGCAAGGAGAGAAGCAGGCATTTCCATATCGTGCATAGAAGCACTTCTGACCATAATTGCGTCAGGATTTTCGATATCGTCACCGTAGGTGTACTTAGTGGTGTCGAACTCACGCAGACCTACATTTGAAATTTTGTTAAGTGTTTTAATATTATACATTATAATCTCCTAATATAATCATATTTGCCTCCCTTGCTAAAGGGAGGGGGACCGCATTAGCGGTGGAGGGATGGTCGTGTAGTTTAAGTAGTCTTTAATCAACGCATTTTAAAAGGCGTTGACCACCCCTCAGGCGCTTTGCGCCAGCTCCTACAGGAGCCGTCCCTTTTGTCGCCTGTGGCGACATTTCCCCACACTGTGGGGAATCACCCCTTAGCAGGGGCGCCAAATCAGTTACTCGCCTACGGCTCAAACAATTACTATGCGTTTTCTGCCTCGAACTTAGCCATAAACTCTACGAGCTTTTCAACGCCCTCGATTGGCATAGCGTTGTAGATAGAAGCACGCATACCGCCGACAGTTCTGTGACCCTTGATGTTAACAAAGCCTGCAGCAGTTGCCTCTTTAACGAACTTAGCGTCAAGCTCCTCGTCGCCTGTAACGAAAGGAACATTCATAAGGCTTCTGTCCTCGGGAACAACTGTACCCTTAAAGAGCTTAGAGTTGTCAAGGAAGTTGTAAAGCACTGCAGCCTTCTTTTCGTTATGAGCCTTCATAGCCTCGAGTGAGCCGAACTCCTCTTTAATCCAGTCAAGAACGAGCTTGCAGATATAAATTGTCCAGCAAGGAGGTGTGTTGTAAAGTGAGTCAGCGTCTGCCTGAACCTTGTAGTTCATCATAACGGGTGTGATGTCGCGTGCGTTGCCGAGAAGGTCCTCGCGGATGATTGCAACTACAAGACCTGCAGGTGCAACATTCTTCTGTGCGCCGAAGTAAACAACGCCGAACTTGCTGATATCAAGCGGCTCAGAAAGAGCGCATGAGCTAACATCTGCGATAAGCACCTTGTCGCCTACCGGAGGAAGCTCCTTATATACAGTACCGTAAATAGTATTGTTCATACAAATATATACATAGTCAACATCGTCGCGGAAGTCCTCAGCCTTAGTCTTAGGAATGTAGCTGAAGGTCTTATCTGCGGAAGAAGCAACAGCCTTAACATCGCCGTACTTCTGAGCCTCCTGGAAAGCCTTCTTAGCCCACTGACCTGTGATAATATAGTCAGCCTTGCCGCTGCCGTTCATAAAGTTAAGCGGAATTGCGGAGAACTGTGCAGAAGCGCCGCCCTGAAGGAAAAGCACCTTGTAGTTATCCGGTACCTGATAAAGCTCGCGCATAAGAGCCTCAGCCTCTTTAATGATGTCGTCAAACCACTTTGAACGGTGGCTCATCTCCATAACGGACTGACCGCTGCCATGGTAATCCATCATCTCTGCTGCTGCTGTCTGGAGAACCTTCTCGGGAAGGGTTGAAGGTCCTGCGCTGAAGTTGTAAACTCTTGCCATAATTATATACCTCATTTCAATAATATACTGTGTGCGATTTAAAATCGTTATTACCTATTATAGAGATATCAAACTTTTTGTCAATGTATGTTAAAAATCTTTGTGCATCTTAACAATAGATTGACAATATTTTAACAAATGCGTACAGCTTCACCCACCGAGTTTGACAAAATAGTCAAAAACTTGTTGACAAACAGTAAAAAGAGCGCAGCCAAAAAGCTACGCTCTTTTACATTTCAGTATATTATATTTGTTCTCTGTTCGAGATGTTAATCTGGTTAGAGTACGCTACGCGGAGCACGCCCGCTTTGTCGTAATAGGTAACATAGCCCCTGACTGCCCAGTTGTAGCGCGAAGTGAGCTTATGCATATTAGTTATATACACCCTGCTCGGCAGCTCTGGCACTTCAAATTTAGAGGTACGCATTTTGTTATTAATCGTAAGCTCAAAATCGGCGGGGTTAAAACCGCTGTCCGCTTCTTTATAATAGAAAGCGGTGCCGATTGACTGAACGAACACGCCGTTTGGCACATTAACCGCCATCAAAAACGAGCCGATACTGTTTTCGCTATCGAGCGAATAAGTAAGCGATACGGCGGGTATATCCGTACAGGCAGGAAGCTCGGGAAGTATAGGTGACGCCTCGGTATAAACGGGCTTTACGACTGCGTCCTGTCCGCTTTGCAGACGCTGCAGCGCGTCGCCGTAATCCCACGCGCCGTCGGCGTAGCCGTACTTATACGGCACTTCGGGCGCAAAGGTTTCAAGGCTTGTATATTTCGCCCAGGTTTCGGGCGCTTTAGATATAATCCTTTCAACCTGAGAGCTTTCGCTCTCAAAGCGAAGTGTAACGAAATTCTCTTTTCTGCAAATTGCTTTAAACGAGGTATTGGCAGTCATTACGAAGCTGTACTGCGCCTGAGTCGAGGCGATACGCTTAGTATTAGTTTCGTACCAGTAGAGGAATTTATAGCCCTCAGCGGGCTGCGCTTCAAGGTACACGGTATCGCCGAAAAGCACCACGCCGCCGTTAGTGTTAAGGCTGCAGTTCTCGCCCTTAACGCTGAGGTTAAGACACGGCACAAGGTCGTTTATAGCGGTCAGCAGGTCGCATACAGAGTCGTCAATCTGTTCCTGCGGGAGCGACAGATACGGATAATCTCCGTACTGCTGTACCTTGGTGATAAGGTTATTATACGACTGCCCGGAATAATCCTCGCTGTTAAAGCTGTTCGCTTTTGCAAGCGCTTCGACAAGCGCCGAACAGTCGGCGGAAAACGCCGTTTTTTGACCGATAAAGCTAAGGGTGCTGTTACCCGTTAAAACAAAGGTATATTCATTATCACACGAGGTGTACTCCCCGTCGTTCATGCTGTTTTTCCAAAGGGCGGGTGTGCCGTTTTTGCACACCGCTCTTATAGTGCTGTTTTCTTCGATAAACGCGGTTGAACTTAGCTTAGTGCCGTTTGCGTAAAGGTCCACGCTGCCGTCTGCAGCACCCTCGTTAAAGTGCAGCACTCCCCTCTTTTCGCCAAAGCCGTACTGCCACTCGCAAAAGCCGTGCATACTGTCCATAGTATCCGCGCCGAAGGTGTTTGAAAATACGGGTTGAATACCGCTTTCGCACTCGTATCTGTATAGCGAAGCAGCCTCGCTTTCGGACAGCGCGTAATCGAAGCATTTTACATTATCAAGCGAGATTGTGTCAGTACCCCAGTACGGCGTATAAGAGCCGTAGTAGAGCTTTGTATTACCGCTCGCAAGGAAGTTTAAGAGTCCGCCGGTATTATTGTAATTATCCGTACCGTTTACATATATATCCGCGCTAAGCGAGCCGTCAACATAAACCTTAATACGCCTGTCCGAAATAATACTTACGGTTACAAGCTGCCACCTGCCTTTTGTAATAGCGATGTTTTCGCTCAGGCAGTCGAAATACAGCCCCGCGCCCGTAAGCGACGAATCCGTACCGCCGTTGCCGTTATTATATCGGATATAGCCCTCAGTACCTACCGTAAAGTACTTGCACTCGGCGGTGTCGCCCTGCGCGAAGGTAATACTCTCCCGGTCAAGCCAGAGGTTACCGTTAACGCGCTGGAAAAAGCTTACGGTAAAGCCGTTTGATGTATCAAGATTAGCAAAAGGCGAAGCGTCGGTGCTGATATAGTTACTCGTCTGCGCGTCGGAATACGGGAGTATTACCGTACCGAATCTGCCGTCGTTTTCCGTCTGATGCGCGATATTAGTACCGTCGTTTGACTGTCTTTGATTAGCCGTTCCGCCGATACCGCTGTCAAAGTACTCCTCGTATGTTACGCCGGGAGTGAGTGCGCCGATTTCGCCCGCAGAGAGCGCCTTAGTATAAAACGCAACATCGTCGATATACGAATCCTTAGTTCCGCCCATACTGCCGTAAATCGTAAACGACGAGCCGTAGAACAGCTTAACATTTCTGCTTGCAAGGTATGAGAATATACCGTCGTTACCGCTTACGCCGTACGGGTAACCGTCCGCGCATATGCGGTTAAGGTTATAGGTTTTTGCAAGTCTGCTGTCGACATAATACCTGAGGATATGGTTGCCGTTTTCAGCCCTGTGGATTGTAACGGCTATATCGTGCCATTTGTTATCCGCAGAATTAACCTCGGCGCTTGACCTTATGTCAAAATAGCAGTGGTTTTCGCCGCCTGCGCCGCCGTTGCCGTCGTTAAAGAATATCGAGCCGTTAGCCATAATGATAAAGTAACGGTTATCGCTAACATTACCGGTAGAAAAGCTCAGCAGCGAGCTGTTCCAGTCGTCGTTGGAATTACAGTATTTTGACAGCTTAATCGTAACGCCGTCCGACAAGTCCTTGTTTTTAAACGGGTTGTCGCTCTCTTTCGCAAAGTTGCCGAACTCGGTATTAATGCTGTAAAAATGAATATTAGTGCTGTAGGGTATCGAGTTTTGCACGGCATAGCTCTGGGTATAAATATCGGGGTTGCCGTAAATAGTGAGCTTAGGGCAGCTTGAAAACGCGTTTTGACCGATACTGCTAACGCTGTCCGCGGTGGTAAAGCGCTCCATCTTCGTACAGCCGAGGAACGCCGAAGCGCCGATAGATACGGTATCAGTACCCGATATGTCGAGGCTTTTTATCGCGGTACACCTTGCAAACGCGCCCTCGCCGATAGAGGTAATGCCGCTCGGTATAGTGATATTACTTATATGGTTAAAGCCGTAAAACGCGTAGTCGCCTATAGAGGTAACGCCCTCTTCGATAACAAGATTTTCGATAAGGTCGGTGTTGTACTGTCCCTCATATAGACATTCCTTAGGCTCGTCGCCCCAGGGAGCAGTCGAGCCGGCGCCCTTCGCGCCGACAGCGCTTGTATAAGCGTAGTTATTCATAGCGCCGCTGCCGGATATAGTAAGCGTTTTTGTAATACGGTTAAGCGAATAATTAATGTTGCCGTCTGTGCCGTTTACCACCGAGCACACCGCCTCGTTATTAAGCACAATCTGTCTTGCAAGGTCGCTTGTCGCAAAGTCCATAGCATAAATGCCCGAAGGCTTATTGCGCGTGTAATTAAACGAATAGTAGTTAGGGTTAACCTTTTTGCTTAGATTTTCCGGATTTGGCACGGACGAGTCGGACACCGTCGAGGAATAGTTAATGTAATACTCACCGTGACGGTGCGGAGTATTAAGCATATACTGCGTAGCCCTTATCTTGCTTTCGGTATTCCACTTATAAAAGTCCTGAATATGCGCCGTACCGATACCCGTATTATACGAATAAATATCCTCATAAACGGGCTCTTTATATGTACCGTCGGAGTAGTCGTTATACTTAATTTTCTGACCCGACTCGCTTTCGCTGACAACAACGCCGTCAGCGGCTTCGTTTGCGATATACTGGTCAAAACGGTTAAACAGCACGCACTTGCCGCGCACCTGACCGAGTGTGGGTACGGATTTACCGAGGTACCACTTATCGTGATAATTATAGTTTTCGCCGTAAAAATACTTGCCCTGACCGTAGCCGTGGATATACTCGTAAATAGCGTTTGTAAACGATGGCACTCCGTTGTCGCCGTAGTCTTCTTTAATACAGACGTAAACCGTTTCGCTCGGGTGAGCGTCAAGCCAGTTGTAAATATCCTGAAATACGAAGTCGAGGTAGTAATAGTCGTCGCCGTTCCAGCAGTCAGTTTCGCCGTGAACGGTTTTTACCGAGTAAGAATTCGGGTCAACCTCGCACCTTATATCAAGAAAACGCACGCCTGCGTTAAGCTGCTCGGTAATATTCATACTCTGGCACTTAGATATGCCCGATGT
Source organism: Eubacterium sp. (assembly GCA_017450645.1). Lineage (GTDB taxonomy): Bacteria > Bacillota > Clostridia > Oscillospirales > Acutalibacteraceae > Eubacterium_R. The sequence continues at coordinate 17,866 of JAFSTE010000022.1, read as the reverse complement.
AACGCCGAAAATATCCTCGCCCTTAAATTTGCGCGCGCAGGAGTCGTGAGTGCCGGGCAGCGTAATCTCGGTAAGCTTAGTGTCGTCGAGAATAACGCTCATCCAGTCCGAAAGCGAAACGCTGTCGAGCGTCTGCTGTGACACATCGTAGGTATAAGCGCTAAACGGCGCACTAAAGCAGACGGTCATTAGCATAACCGCCGACAGTAAAAGCGCCGTAAATCTTTGCATACTCCCCTCCAAAAATCAATCAGGGTTTAAGTAAAATTCCACCAATATATATTTTAGCATATTAATTACAATTTTGCAAACAAAAAAACTGCCTCACTTGTGAAGCAGTTAATTTGTTATTTTGTTATGCTTACATTGTCTTTTGAGGCTTCGTGTTTTCTTTCTATAACAAGCATCGTCACAAAGCACGCTGCAATCAGCACGGCGGAAATCGCGCCGCATACGGTTACAAGCCTGTCGCCTATCCGTTCAATACAAACCCTGTAAGCCTCGGGCTGTATACCAAGCTTTGCAATCGGACTGAAAACCCTGCAAAAAAGCGACACAATCAGCGTTGCGACGGCGCCGCCGCTTAGCCCGCCGAGGCAGTGGTGGTAGCCGTTTCGCCTGTGCTTGTACATCAAAAGCACTGCAATGGCACATATTATGCCCAACATAAGTGAAATAAGCGATACAAAATTCATAGTAGAGCGCAGGTTAACTATGCTCTCGTAAACACCGTCGGCGTTATAAATACCAACGGTTTCTTCGTAAATTTCCGCAGCAATTTTTGCGGTATTTTTAAGGTCAGCCTTAGTAAACTTTATGTCGTTACCCTCGGCGTACTCCTTAAAAATCGTGTAAAAATATTCCTCGTTTTCACCCGCGAGCATATTGTTTTCCTCGGGCGAAAATACGCGCTGCGCGTTAACGCTGAGCACCTCGTCAGTCGGGGAATGAGTCTTAATCATTTCAAAAACTCTGAGCGGAATTTTACTTTCCTTAGACAGCACCTCATACTTCCGGGTAAGCTGGGCGTTGCACTCCTCAACGAGCTGACCGGTTACAAAATGGCTCGAAAAATAGTCGGGATTTGCGAGCACAAAATGCATAACGGAGCTAAAGATAAAAATCACGGTGCAAACCGAAATAATAATCTGTAAAACACAAGCAAGAAGCTCTCTTGATTTGGTCATTCTCATAGCTGCACCTCCTCAAAGATAAGAGCCCGAACTCCGCTTTTAACGCCGATTTGAGCACTTTCCGCGGCATATACGACAGCCGCCCTCGAAAGCGCCGGCGCATACGCTTTAAGCTGCGCAACGGAGTCAAAAGTCATAGTGTCAACAAGCACATAAGAGGTCTTGTCAAAGCAGCCGTCAGCGTAAAACGATATTGACTTTTCAAGCTGCGAAAGAGTGTCGCCGTTAGTCTTAAGATAAACATAACCGCCCCTGCCGAATTCGGCGCTGTCGGTGTCGAGCGACACCGCGTCGTAAAGCATACTGTACGGCGCGTTTACGACAATCGGCATTTTGCTGCTGCCGAAAACCGCCTCGCCTATACAGTCGCCCGTCTTGATGTCCTTAAACTCCTTATCTACAACCTTCGAGGTATCGTACTTTTCGTCAAAATATGCAAGCTTAACATCGCTGAACGAGTCAGCATAAGTCTGAACCCTGCTATTAGTATAAAGGAGCATAAAAGCGCTTAGAACGACGCCGACAATCAGCGGAGCAACTATGGATTTTATTACAAACTCCCTTTTCATAAAAAAGTCCTTTTATTTACCCTGTCCGAGTGCGTTAGTAAGCGAAAAGCTCTTGTTTCTCTTCGGCTTATACGCAGGCGGATTTTTAAGCTTTTTGGTATACGAATTTTTCTTAGCCGTAATCTTGTTAACCTCGTGAACGGGACCAGACATATACTCGGTCATATACTCGTCGGCAACCGCCATCATCTTGGGGTCGTTTTTCATTTCGCCGAGGATTGTAACCGCGATAATATCCTGCACCTCGTTAGTGCCGTCCTCGAATACCTCGCCGAGCATTTTAAACAGCTTTTTCTGTTCCTGAGCGGTGCCGTTTTGGATAACATCAAGCACCTTTGCGTTACCGTGCTCGGTAAAGAAGGTCTCGGGCAAAAACTCGCCGTAGGTCGCGATATTGAGCTTAATCTCGTCCTTAAACTCGGGATAAAGCACACCGAAACGGTTAGCAAGCGAGTCTGTGTCATAGCTTACAGTACCGTTTTTAGCCTTAGTTCTCGATACCGCCTTAGGCATCTTAACCTTGTCGAGGTCAACGGGCTTTTTGGAGTTAAACATTTTTTCAAGCTCGTCGCGTACCTCGTTAGAAATACTTTTTACATCTCTCTCGTCAGAGCGCTCGGGCTCAAAAAGACTCCTTGAAATAGTGTTGAACTGAGTTTCGGCGCCGTTGTTTTCGTAGGCGAAATCGAACGAAAGAATGTTAGTTTCGCCATCGTGCGAAAGGCGGTAAACGCCCTTCTCGCCGCCAAAGGTAATCGAGCTGTCGGTTTCCTCCGTTTTCTTAATTCCAAGCTCGGTGTTGATACCCGACAGATTTTTTTCTACAATTTTAAAAGCTTCGTTTAACTGCATAGCTGTAGTCCTTTCAAATTAAATCCATAGTATTATACCACTATTGCGCCGCTTTGTCACTATTTATTTTAAAAAGAAGCATCAATTTTATAATTATTGACTGATAAATTTTTATATGTTAAAATGAATTTATATATTTTAGTTTGGGGAGATTGGTATGAAAAAGGCAATCAGTACAATACTTGCGGCAGTAATGATAATCAGCTCTGTTATCTGCGTTGATTTGTCCGCGCTTGCGACAGAGGTTAATATCTCTAACCGCGCTGAGTGGCTTAGCGAGCTTACTCAGCTTTTTGAAATGACGGTTGAGGAGGATAATTACCCCGACAACTATTTCAGCGACCTTACGGACGAGTCGCCGTACTACCGCGACATTTTGGTTGCGGCTGAGTTTGGTTTGGTTGATGTTGAGGCGGGCGACCCCGTTGACCCCGAGGGCGACATCACAAGGGAGTTTGCGTCGCAAACGCTTAATTTTTGCCTTAAATGGGAGCTTGAAAAGGACGACGATTTTGAATACTCCTTTGCCGATTGGCAAAGCTGCGCCTACCCCGACGACGACCAGGTTGCCGTTGACCACAGCTGGCTGACTCTTGACGAGAGCAGCAATTTTAACCCCGAGCAAAAGGTAACCACAAGCGAAATTGAAACCATGCTTGCCGACGCGCAAAAAACGCTTAAAGGCGACGAGATTGACGAAAACTACGACAGCACCTTTGAATACAACGATGGTGTTATTGAGGTTTCTGCCGACACCGAGGTTGATTTTAACGACAACGAGGTTGTAATCCACAGCACAAATTACGACATCAAACAGGGCGACACCTTTGTTGTTTATTCTAACGGCATACCCGTTGTATATACCGCAACAAAGGTTACGGATAACGGCGACAGCCTTACAATCAAAACGTCTGAGGACGTTGACGAGGAAGCTGTAGAAAGCGTTGATATGCAAACAGCGTTTGATGTTGACGCAAGCGATTTTATACCCGCCGAGGGCTACGAGGTTGTCGGCGATTCGTCAGCTAATTCGTTATTAAAAGGCGGCAAATCAAAACCAAAAACGAGTATTAAACTCGCCAAAAAGATTTATCTTGCAGGCGGTAACTCTGTTAATGTAGAGATTTCTATCTCCGACATCAAGTTATCTGCTAAGCAAATCACCGACCAAAAGGTTTTTGAAGCAAAAGCCTCATGCAAGCTTGGCATAAGCTTTGATGCGCAGTTCAACTTTACTGATATCACAAACGATTTAGATGACGAGCTTGGCGATTTAGGTACAATCCCCGTTGCGGGTATCGGCTATTTTGAATTTAAGCCGGAGATTAATTTTCAAGGCAAAGCAGAGCTTAAGCAGACCTACAACATCGTTTTGGGTTATACCAAAGACGAAGACGGTATGCACAACATCTCCTCTTTTAGCAAAGAGAAGTTTACATACACACTTGAAGGCTCGTGCAAAATAGGTGTTAAAATTGGCGTAGGCATTAAAATTGTCACCGCAAAGGCGGGTATATATGCAGATATCGGCGTGCTTTCAAAGGCAAGCGTGCAAGCTACAACCACGGCATCGGGCAAATATACGCAGTGCGTTACGCTGTCAGCTCATCTGTATTTTAAGGTTGGCGCAGAGCTTAAAATCGACCTGCTGCTTTGGAAAGCCACTGCCAAGGTAGAGTGGGAAATCTACAAAGAATCAAACAGCCCGATTAGGCTGTACTTCCACTTAGAAAACGGCAAAATGGTTGACAAATGCTGCACAGGCAGTCAAAAATATGTATCGCCAAGCGGCACAAAATATGGCGGCATAAGCGGCACAGACACTTATTACGGCAACTACGCAGAGCTTACATACTCGGTTTCAAACGACGAAGTAACCATCACAGGCTACACAGGCAGCCCGACAAAAGTACTCATACCGAGCAAAATAGACGGCTACCCTGTAACAGCAATAGGAGAGCAAGCATTTTTGGGTTGCAGCAGTTTAACGAGCATCAATATACCAAACGGTGTTACAAGCATTTGCGTTAGTGCATTTAATTCTTGCAGCAGTTTAACAAGCGTTAACATACCTAACAGCGTTACAAGCATTGGCGAACATGCATTTTGGGGTTGCAGCAGTTTGACAAGTATTGATATACCTAACAGCGTTACAAGCATTGGCGCTGAAGCATTTTATATTTGCAGCAGTTTATCAAGCATAACGGTTGCAAGCGGCAACCCATATTATGACAGTAGAGACAACTGTAATGCAATAATTGAAACGGCAACAAGCACATTAATAATCGGTTGTAATAATACTATTATACCTACCAACGTTACAAGTATTGGCGAAGGCGCGTTTTATCGTTGCACTAGTTTAACAAGCATTAACATACCAAACAGTGTTACATACATTGGCAATGATGCATTTGCTAGTTGCAGCAGTTTAACAAGCGTATCAATAGGTAACGGTATTACAAGTATTGGTCGTTTTGCGTTTGCTTCGTGTTATAACTTAAAAAATATAAACTTACCAAACAGTGTAAACAATATTGGATGGTACGCATTTTCAATGTGCCGTAGTTTAGAATCTGTGGTACTCCCTAAAAACTTAAAATATATGAATGAAAACACTTTTAATAGTTGCATAAGTTTAGTAAGTGTTGTGCTTCCTGAACACCTAGAATATATCCGTGAAGGTGCATTTGCTGGTTGCAAAAGTTTAACAAGCATTGACATACCAAACAGTGTTACATACATTGGTGATACTGCATTTTCAATGTGCCGTAGTTTAAAAAGCTTTGTAATGCCCGACAGTGTAAACACTGTAGGTCGTGCAATTTTTTACGGGTGCACCAGTTTGCAAAGTTGTGTTCTAAGTAATAATATTGATGGCTTAGACTCTGATGGCGGTTTTGGAGTAGCACGCGCAGGCTTTTTCGAAGACTGTAAATCTCTCGAAACAATTACGATACCTAATAGCGTAAAATTCATTGGTGCAAGAGCCTTTATGGGATGTTCCAGTTTGACTAGTATATGTTTATCTGAAAACATCACTAAATTAGAGTACAACACCTTTGAAAATTGCATAAATCTAAAAAGTATCACTTTGCCAAACAGTGTAACAAGTATTGGTTCTGATGCATTTGCAAATTGCACAAACTTAGAAAGTGTATTTATATCAAAAAACGTATCTGATATTGCAGGAAATTCTTTTTATAAATGTGAAAACTTATCAAGTATCATAGTTGATAGTGAAAACTCTGTATATGACAGCAGAGATAACTGTAATGCCCTCATTGAAACATCTACCAATAGATTGATTACCGGTTCTTTAAACACCGTTATACCTGATGGTATAACTACTATAGATTCTGGTGCTTTTTTTAATCTTAAAAAGTTAACTAGTATTAACATACCATGTTCTGTTACCATCATAGAAGGGCATGCTTTTGGTAACACAAACTTGAAGAGCGTCTATTACACCGGTTCTAAAGAAGACTGGGACAAAATCCAAATTGATAATTATCATGGTGATTTGGGAAAAGATAATGAGCCACTATTAAATGCAACGATTTATTATAATTACTCTAATCATAGTCACATTTTTGAAAACAACATCTGTACAGTTTGTGGTATTAACGAGTATTCATATAATTTAAGTGATTCTAACATAGCGACAATCACAAATTATTACGGTAATGCAACAAGTTTAACCTTGCCGAGCACAATTGATGGCTATACTGTAAAGTACATTGGCAGTTCTGCTTTTGCATACAATAATTATCTCAATTCTGTTACTGTACCTACAGGTTACACCCTCGTTAACAGCTACGCTTTTATTAATTGCAAAAACCTTTACGATATTTCATTGCCTTCTACAATTACAGCAATGGGCGGCAATACAATTTACGGCACAGAATACTATAATGACAGTTCACATTGGCAAAATGGTGTTTTATACATTGGCGAGTATGCCGTAGCTTCAAATTCCAACATTTACGGTGAGCTTAGTATTAAAAGCGGAACAAAATTAATTTGTACTGCTTGCTTTTCTGCACGTACAAATATTACATCTGTTGCTATACCCAAAAGTGTAAAATACATACGCAATAATGCTTTCAACAATTGTACAAGCATTGAGCAAATAATCCTAAACAGTAAGAATTGCTCAATTTATAATTCTGCAACAGTTTTCCCCGCTTCGGCAAAGATAACAGGTTATCACAACTCAACTGCCGAGAGTTATGCTACAAATTACAGCAGAACATTTGACCCGATACACGAGTGGGATAACGAAAACGTTGAAACGATTGCGCCTACTTGCGAAAATGAGGGATATAATTTAACACATTGCAAATATTGCGATAAAACGTTAAAATCCGAATTTGTTGATGCGCTTGGTCACCATTATAATGATGTTCTAACCAAACCAAATTGCACCGATAAAGGTTATACCACTCATATATGTACAAGGTGCGGCAAAAGCTATAAGGACACATATGTTGATGCGCTTGGTCACCATTATAATGCGGTTGAAACTTACCCAACGTGTACCGATGGAGGTTATACAACATACACCTGCGACGAGTGTGGCTATTCTTATATCGGTGACAAAACGCCTGCAGACGGTCACATCTGGGGCGAAGAAGTTTTGACAAAAGAGCCCACTATTACTTCAACGGGTGTTTATACTTACTACTGCATTGTGTGCGGCAAGACAAGGACCGAAACGATTGCAAAGCTGCCTAAAAAGAAAAATCCGCTTGTTGCCAAGGGCAAAACGGTTACGGTTAAGTACGCTAAGCTTAAAAAGAAAAACCAAACCGTGCTTAAAAAGGATGCCTTTAAGATAAGCAATGCAAAGGGCAAGGTAAGCTTTAAAAAATCGAGCGGCAATAAAAAAATCGCCGTAAACAGCGCAGGCAAAATCACGGTAAAGAAAGGGCTTAAAAAAGGCAAATATACCATTAAAGTTAAGGTCACCGCGGCGGGCAACGCGACATATAAAAAGATTACAAAAACGGTGACGGTAACTATAAGAGTAAAATAACAAAAGCTCCCGATTGGGAGCTTTTGTTATTTAGTCTCAAGTCTCAAGACTCAAGTTTGATGGTAAAGGTCAAGTTCAAAGCTTACTCGCCCTTAATACAAGCGGAGCGTAGCGACCCGAAATTCCGCATTCCGCAATCCGAATTCCGCATTAGCGGGTAGGCTATGTCTGCCCACACTATACAGTGTAAACTAATTAACGTACGGCAAATGGGATTATATTATATAAAATTTATATTGATATTATCTAAATAATGTGTTAAAATATTTAACTTGAATACGACTGACTATTACTATATTAAGGATTGAAAGCTATGGATAACAGGCCAATCGGCGTTTTTGACTCGGGACTCGGCGGTCTTTCTACGGTAAGGGCTATGAAAAAGCTTTTGCCCAACGAGGATATAATCTATTTCGGCGATACGGGCAGAGTGCCCTACGGCACAAGGTCTAACGAAACCGTCGAAACCTATGCAGCGCAGGACATTAAGTTCTTAAAGAGCTTTTCGTGTAAGATGATTGTCGCTGCCTGCGGTACGGTGTCCACCGCCGCTTCCAATGTGCTCGAAATGACGGGGCTGCCCACTACGGGTATCACCAAGCCGTCGGCGAGAGCTGCGGTAAACGCCACAAAAAACAAGATTATCGGCGTTATGGGCACAAGCGCAACTATTAACAGCGGCGCTTTTGACGACGAGATTAAGGCTTACGACAGCGATATTAAGGTTGTTTCGGCTTCGTGTCCGCTTTTGGTGTCGCTGGTCGAGAGCAACTGGATTGACATCGACGACGAGGTTACTAACGCCGCGGTTAAAAGATATATCGAGCCGATTATCAACGCGGGCGCGGATACGATTATCCTCGGCTGCACGCACTTCCCTATTCTCGCACCGATTATCCAGAAGGTTGCAGGAAACGGCGTAACGCTTATTGACACGGGACTTGAGGAAGCACGCTATGTCAAAGAGGCACTTAGCGCTAACGGTATCGAAAACGACGCCGAACACAAGGGCGCGCAAAGATTTTTTGTATCCGACAAGACGCAAAATTTCTGTGATGTTGCAAGGGTGCTTCTCGGCGAGGATATATCCGACAGCTGCGAATTTATTGATATTTTTAAGGTAATATAAATGAATAAAAATGCACTGATTAAGATTGTCGGCCGTCAGAAATACGGACGCGACAGGGATAAAATTGAAATGACCACCGTCGGCACGATTGAGGAAAAGGACGACTGCTTTATCCTTCGCTACAAGGAGGAGCAGGAGCCGCCTATGGAGTCGCTTAACACTAAGCTTACGATTAAAAAGGACGAATCCTCGGTTGAGCTTATGCGTACGGGCAAGCACGGTTCGTTGCTGCTTATCGAGCGCTCAAAGCGCAATCTTTGTAACTACGCAACGGGCGTCGGCGACATACTGATGGGCATTTACGGCAAGAATATTGAGAATTCTTTCGACAACGGCGAAGGCTCATTTTTCTTTAGCTATGATATTGATGTTAACGGCGCTCTCACCTCCGAGAACGAGGTAAGAGTCGATGTTAAGATAAACTGATTTGGGAGAACAAGATGTCAAAAATTGTAAAAGACACTCAAAATGAGTTAAAAAATAAAATCACCGAGGCGGTAAATACCGCGATTAAAAACGGCGACCTGCCCGAAGCTGAGTTGCCGCAGTTTATAATCGAAAAGCCCTCGGACAAAAAGAACGGCGATTTTTCTACAAATATCGCTATGGCGGGCGCAAGAGCGTTTAAAAAAGCTCCTAAAATTATTGCCGAAAGCATTGTATCAAACCTCGATTTATCGGGCACACTGTTTGAAAAGGCAGAAATCGCAGGCCCCGGCTTTATCAACTTCTTTTTGTCGGACGAATACTACTCAAAAATCCTTATGGATGTAGTATCCTGCGGCGACGACTACGGTAAATCAGACTACGGCAAGGGCAAGCGCTATCTCGTTGAGTTTGTATCCGCCAACCCGACAGGACCTATGCATATCGGTAACGCGCGCGGCGGCGCTATCGGCGACTGTCTGTCGTCGGTGCTCGAATGTGCAGGCTTTGATGTAAGCAGAGAATTTTACATCAACGACGCGGGTAATCAGATTGAAAAGTTTGCCACCTCGCTCGAGGTAAGATATCTCCAGGCGTGCGGCAGGGATACGGAAATGCCCGAGGACGCGTACCACGGCGCTGACATTATCGAGCACGCAGAGAACTTCAAGGCGGAGTACGGCGACAAATACGCCGACACAAGCAGCGAGGAGCGCAGAAAGGCGCTCGTCGACTTTGCGCTTCCGCAAAACATCGCAGGGCTTGAACGCGACCTTAAAAAATACAGAATTACTTACGATAACTGGTTCAGAGAGTCAACTCTTCACAACGACGGCTCGGTAGACAGAGTTATTCAGGCGCTCAAGGACAAGGGCGTTACCTACGAGCAGGACGGCGCGCTCTGGTTCAAGGCGAGCGAATTCGGCAACGACAAGGACATCGTCCTTATCCGCGCAAACGGACTTCCGACCTACATCGTACCCGACATCGCCTACCACTACAACAAGCTTGTAACAAGAGGGTTTGACAAGGCTATCGATGTGCTCGGCGCCGACCACCACGGCTATGTTCCGCGTATGAAGGCTGCGCTTACTGCGCTCGGCCTTGACGCTGACAGACTCGATATAGTTATTATGCAGATGGTACGCCTGGTGCGCGACGGCGAAACAATTAAGCTTTCTAAGCGAAGCGGCAAGGCGATTACGCTAAACACGCTTCTTGACGAGGTGCCGATTGACGCGGCAAGGTTCTTCTTTAACCTGCGCGAGCCGAACTCTCATTTCGACTTTGATTTAGAGCTTGCGGCTAAGCAGTCAAGCGACAACCCGGTATATTATGTTCAGTACGCACACGCGCGAATCTGTTCGATTTTAAGGCGAGCTAAGGAGCAGGGCTTCGAGGTTTACGAGCCGAGTATCGAGTCGCTCAACGCGCTTAACAGCGACGAGGAGCGCGACCTCATAACCCACCTCAGCCTGCTGACCGACGAGATTATCGGCGCTGCAAAAAGCTACGACCCCGCAAGGGTTACGCACTATGTTGTCGAGCTTGCAACGCTGTTTCATAAGTTCTACAGCGCGCACAGGGTTGTGGTTGACGACAAGGAAGTTATGAACGCAAGGCTTTACCTTTGTACAGCGGTAAAGATTGCTATTTACAATGTAATTACGATGCTCAAAATTGATGCACCCGAATCTATGTAAAATAAAAAAGGGGTAATACTATGGCTACTATAAGTCCCGCTTTACTTCACAGCATAGGCAACAGGTTGTTCAAGTATATGTACAAGAATCCTAAGCGTAATATGCTCAGGATTGTTAAGGTTGCAAAGTTTGCAGCCAGCAGCGTCTACCCTAAAAGTACATTTGAAAAACCGATAGAAATTATTACCGACGAAAACAACATATGGCACAAATATCTTTTTGAGGGTATTGAAAGGCTCGACCGCGAAAGCTTTACTAATCTTGCGCTTACCTTCGGTATCGACGCAGGTTACATCGGCACAACCACGCTTAGAAAAAAGCGCGACGAGCTTAAAATCAATATTCCGTGGGTTATTCTGATGGACCCGACCTCTGCCTGCAACCTTAAGTGTAAGGGCTGCTGGGCTGCCGAATACGGTCACAAGTCAAATCTTACCCTCGACGAAATGCGTAAGGTTATACGCGAGGCTAAAGAGCTTGGCACACACTTCTTTATGTTCACCGGCGGCGAGCCGCTGACAAGAAAAAAAGACCTGCTTACGCTCGTAAGCGAAAACAGGGATTGCATTTTTCTTGCGTTTACTAACGGTACGCTCGTTGACGACAAGTTTTGTGAGGATATGAAAAAGGCGGGTAATTTAGCGCTTGCGCTGTCTGTTGAGGGCAGCGAGGAAACCACCGACGCAAGACGCGGCGAGGGCGTTTACGCTCAGGTTATCAGCGCTATGAAAACGCTAAAAAAGCACAAGTGCATTTTCGGCACCTCCGTATGCTACACAAGCCAGAACTACGAGGCCGTTACAAGCGACGAGTTCTACGATATGGAGATAGAAAACGGCGCGATATTCTCGTGGTACTTCCACTATATGCCTATCGGCAGCGACGCGGATACAAACCTCCTGCTCACGCCCGAACAGCGCGAGTATGTGTACACAACGATACGCGCAAAGCGTGACAGCAAAAACGGCAAGCCGATTTTCACCGTTGATTTCCAAAACGACGGCGAGTTTGTAGGCGGCTGTATCGCGGGCGGCAGAAACTATTTCCACGTAAACTCCGAGGGTGATGTCGAGCCGTGCGTATTTATCCATTACAGCGACTCTAACATACGCGAAAAGAGCGTACTTGAATGTCTGAGGTCACCGCTGTTTAAGGAATACTACAAGGGTCAGCCGTTTAACGACAATATGCTGCGCCCCTGCCCGATGCTCGAAAACCCCGAAGCTCTTGTTAAGATTGTAAACAAGACGGGCGCAAAGTCCACGAACCTCACCTGCCCTGAAAGCGCAGAGGAACTGTGCGCAAAATGCGCGCACTACGCCGAGCACTGGGCACCCAAGGCTAAGGAAATATGGGAGGAAAAGGAACGCTTCCACCCGTTCACGCAATACTACCGCGACACCCCCGAAGGCAAAGCGGAGCTAGCCAAAACAGAATAAGAGAAAAACAGCCTTGCAGATATCTGCAAGGCTGTTTATTTATTGTTTATTTACACGCTTCGTCGAAGAAGGCGAGGGCGTCGTTGATGGCTTTTGTGCCGGACTTATCAAACGGGAACAGCACGCTGAACACATGCGGGAGCGGGTCGCCATTTTCGTCGTCGCCGAAGTTTGCTATTTCGCACTGAACGCCCTTTTCCTTAAACAGCTCGTACGCTCTGTGCGTCTGGTCGTGCGCGAGGCTGTCGCCGTCACTCGTGATAAAGTATGTCGGCGGGAGCTTAGCGTAGTCGATAATTTCGCTGATGTCCATATAGTCGTAAGTGGGCTTGGTTTTATAGTCCTTGCCCCAGAGGATTTTAGTGTATACGCTGAAAGAGCCGCCGTCCTTCATAAACGCTACTGGAGAAGTGAGCACAAGCGCACTAACATCAAGATTACCGTCAACAACGCCGAACTTTTCCCTAAGCTCTTCGCTTTGCAAAAGCACTGCGGAGTATGCGCTTAGCTGACCGCCTGCGGAGTCGCCGGTGAGCAGGATTTTACTCTCGTCAGCGGGATAATTTTTCATATTCTCGCTAATCCACTTAAGAGCCTCAGCCACATCCTGAAGCTGCTCGTTAACAGTAACATCGGGCACAAGGCGATAGCTTATGCTGAAAACGGTGTATCCTCTGTCTGCGATACTAAGGCAGTAATACTCGTTTAAATCCTTATCGCCGTACATCCAGCCGCCGCCGTGAATATCAATAACTACGGGCAGCTTGTCACTCTGCTTAGTTCCCTTTGGATAAAACACATCAAGTCTGTGGTAGATATTGCCGTCGGATATGTACTCGACATCCTTAATCTTTTCCACATTTTCGGGCGGGGTCTGCTCAGCGTGCTTGGCAGCGTCGCCGTCCGAGCAAAAGCGCCAGACCATCTGCATAATACGAATAACGGGATTATGCCTTATTCCCTTACCGCTGTCGTCCTTATACTCAACGGTGTCGGACACAACCATACCGCCGACTGCAAAGTGCGGCTCGGTATCCTTAGCGGGTTTGGTAGTAACATTTATAAATATAACCGCTGCAAGTGCGATTACAACAATAATGCTGAGGATAATAACTATAGCCTTTTTGCCCTTAGAAAGCTTCTTTTTTTCTTTAACAGCTTCCATAACGCTACCTCCAATACTTATTAATAAATAAATTATACATAAATTAGCTTATTCTGTCAATAATTCCGAGGCGCTGCGGCTTGCAAAATAATCGCTCCCGTCAACAGTATAAATAACGCTGCCGTTTTTTAAACTGATTGTGCCCTTTTTGTCTTTAATCTGCTTGCCGTTAATAACAATATCGCCGTTTGAGGTGCCGACATTAACACCGCCAAGCGCGGCGTAAAGCTCGCCTTTTTCGGCGCTCAGTATCAGGTCGTCGTCAAGGCGTTTTTTATTTACGGACTTCGCGCGCTTTTCGCACTTGCACTCGTCAGTAAGGCGCTTAGCGTACTCGTTATTATCGCCAACAAGCAGGTCGATTTTACGCCCGCTGTGAAGCAGATAGTTTTTAACGCCGTAGTAATCCGAAGAATCGTCGACATTTACTACGCACACGCTGTTTTTCGTGCTAAGAACAACAGCCGAGCCGTCCGACACAAAAATATGGCAGCAGTTAGTATCATATGCGTTAAGACAAAACAGCGCCGCAAAGAACAGCGCCACCGCGCCGACAGAAATCTTTTTAACCGCGTTCGGCGCTATTGCAACGCAAATGCCGATAATGATTATCGTTGCGGCAATCACTATACCGACACCCGCAGAAAAGCTGACGCAGGCAAAGCGAAAGCCCGACGCCCACTTTACCAGCACTATAACAAAACTAAGCACAAGCCTTGTTACAAAAGCAATTAAAGCGCCTGCAACCCTTACGCGCGAGAGAACATATGTAAGCATTGACAGCACAACCGCTACACTGCCGAGCGGCACGATAATAACATTTAAAACCAAGCCTGCAAGCGACAGGTAGTCGAAAAACAGATACATAACGGGTACGGTGCAGGTTATTATACTAACCGACGCAACAAGAGGTTCAAACGCAAAGCGCATAAACAGATTTAGCAGCTTAAACCGTACTGCTTTACCGTAACAGAGTTTAACAATTCTTTTGTAAATCTTGGTCTTATACGCGCTCGAAGTAATTCTTGACGAGGCGATAAGCGCGAGTATACAAACACCGCTCAATACTGTACCCAAATCGCATACGGCAAACGGATTAAGACATATCAAAAACAGCGCCGCGCCGAGCGAATTAAGCGCATCTGCACGCCGTTTAAACAGCATACCCGAAAACAGTATTACCATCATAATTCCCGCACGCAAAACGGATTTTGAAAAATCGGACAGCATACAGAAAGACACAACTATTATTATAAGCAGCACATACGACACCCTGCCGTTTAGCCGCAGCTTTTTAAACAAAAACGCAAACGAGCCCGTAACTACGGATAAATGAAGTCCGCTGACCGCCGTTAAGTGCGCCGCGCCAGCAATTTTAAACGCGTCAATAATCTCTGTGCTTATTCTGTTCTTGCTGCCGACAACAAGCGCACCCGCGAGGCTGCCCTCGTCGCCGCCGATAAGGTTAGAAAGAGTGATAATTATATCGTAGCGTATTTGTACAACCCGTCGCATAACGGGGTTAATAAGCGTATCGCTGCGCTCAAAGCTCTCCACACTCGCACGCAGGAATTCGCCCTTGCCCCACGCGCCGTAAGACGAAAATCCGTCGTAACCCGTAGCGCTGAAATTCAGCTTACCCTCAAGCAGCTGATACGCCGAGGCGGGAATCTGGTCTTTTGTATAAAGCTTAAACCTTACTACCTGCGGAGCGCCGTTTAAAAAGATTTTCTGTGTTTTGGCTGTGTACACGAACGAATTCCCTTTTTGCTCGCAAAGCCCCGTAAAATAAAAAACCGCCTTCGCACTTTTGCCGCTGAGTTCGAGCTGCGGCTCGGCAATAAATGAGTAGCAATACATAAAAATAAGACAGGAAAACAACGCCGCACCTAAACAAACGGTAACGGGCGCCACTTTCCTGTGATTCGGAGATATTAGAATTATAATGTATAAAGCTACAAGCGCAAGGCACAGATACCGCGCAAATACTATACCGAAAATGTTTAGCGCAAAAAGCGTTAAGCAGGAAGAAAAACCAATATGTGCAAAAACGCGTTTCAAACATATCAGCTCCCCTCCGGTAATTACACTGATATTATATCAGATATTGCAGATTTATTCAACTTTTTCTGCTTTTTTGTCGCTTCTGACATTGATAAAATACACTACAATATTTGCAGACACAATAACAAGGTTTAAGATATAAACCGCAAACACATAGTTAAACTGACCGAGCGCAATCTTTGCGCCGATACCGCATATGTAGCCAAAGGTAATGAGCAGCAAAAACTTAAGGCTCGTTGCCTTTGCGGTTTTAGCTTTAATCGCTTTTACAAGATTAATCGGCCACGACAGACCGAAGCATACGAGCATTGCCGTTTCGAGTATTGAAGCCATATTTCACCTCTTACACAAGATATTTTTTGTCGATACTGCCGTTAAAATAGTTAATTATATTCTGTACGGCAAGGGTGTTCATAGCGATAAAATTATTCTTTGTAAACGGTGCGGTATGCGGCGTTAAGATAATGTTATCGCAGCCTGAAAGCTCACTGTCAGTGCAGGGCTCGCTGTCAAAAACATCTACCGCAGCGCCACGGATTACACCGCTTTGAACCGCATTTTTAAGCGCGGTATTATCAACTATTTTACTTCGCGCAACATTAATTAAAACCGCGTCGCTTTTCATAATTTCAAGAGCGTTTTTGTTAATAAGCGCTTTGGTTTCAGCCGTCAGCGGCAGCGCAAGAACAACATAGTCGCTGCTTTTTAAAAGCTCGTCGAGCTCCTTGAATTCGTATTTAACGCCGACCTTTTCGCCGGTGCAGTTATACGACACACGCATACCGAGCGCGTCCGCTTTTTTAGCGAGCGCCTGCCCGATTTCGCCGAAGCCGACTATGCCGAGCGACTTTCCGAACACGCCGTCGGTCATAATCCGACGCCAGACGCCGTTTTGCATATCGCGGTTTTGCCTGTCAATCTGACGCGCAAAGTGCATAATATACGCCACCGCCTGCTCTGACACCGCCTCGCCGACAGTGCCTACAGTCCGCGCAATATCAACGCCAAGCTCTTTACACGCGGCAGCGTCAATATAGTCGTAGCCGACTCCCCTGACGGAAATCAGCTTTAGCTTTTCGCACCTGCTGAGCAGGCTGCGGCTCATCGGCTCAAACGCGTTAATAACCGCGTCGGCGTCAATAATTTCGCGCAGATACTCGTCCTCGTCATTAAATGCCCTGTCCGAAACATCACAGACCTCAAAGCCGCTATCCTTTAAAAGTTCAAGCGCCCTGCAGCCCTCAAACACAAAATTCCTTGCAGATATAACTACCTTCATAATACACCAATTCAAAAGCCCCGCAACGCGAGGCTTAAACTGTTAAAGCTTAGTTCCGCATTCGCCGCAGAACTTCATATTAGGCTCGTTTTCAAATCCGCAGGACGGACAGATGTTTTTGCTGTTCATCGGTGCGCCGCACTCGCCGCAGAATTTGAGCCCCTGTGCAACAGATGCACCACACGCAGGGCATTTGTTAAGCGACAGCGGAGCGCCACAGTGATTGCAGAACTTGCCGCTACCCGAAGGCTTGCCGCAGGAGGGACATACGGTTGTGCGGTTTTCGATACTGCCCTTCCATACCGTTGCAGTTTCCGCCGCCTCGTCGATATTCCTCTGCATAGCTCTCGAGTGAGCCTGCGCTACGTAGCTTGCCTCTCTGGGTGCACATTCGGTGCATAAGCCCTCGTCCTCGTTCCAGCAGTCGTCGCAAACCCACTTGTTGCAGGCAGGGCATTTTTTGAACTGAGGCTTAACCTCTTCCTGCGCCTCATCAAACGCCTTTTCGTACTCTTTGCGCCACTCGGGGCTTTCGCCGCCAAAACGGTTGTTAACTATATCGCTGCCGCGTTCAATAGCCCAACCGAGGTCGCCCGCCTTGCCGCCTAAAAGACTGCCAAGACCCGACGCCATTCTGCCGAAGCGCTCATTCTTCTGCTTGTGACCGTAGGTCGATGAGCGCTTAAATGTGCTTTGATAGCCGTTTTGGCAGCAGTCGCAGTAAAACTCAAACTGAAAGCCCGCTTCGGTTGATAAATCGTTATAATTTCTTGTAAATGAATGTAACATAATTTTACCCCTCGCTGTAGTTTATACTACAATTATATATTTTTCAAAAATCTTTGTCAATAAAAAAGTAGCCGACCCGCTTTGAACAAGTCCGTAAAAAATGGACAATAGAAAAAAGAGCCCCCTTGATGTAGAATATACATCAGGGGGGATTTTTTATGCCAAGAAGTTACATACATATAAGTCAATACGAAAAAGAAATATTGGATTTGAAACAGAAAGG
>JAFSTE010000021.1 GCA_017450645.1 Eubacterium sp. | reverse complement strand
TCTGTTTCAAATCCAATATTTCTTTTTCGTATTGACTTATATGTATGTAACTTCTTGGCATAAAAAATCCCCCCTGATGTATATTCTACATCAAGGGGGCTCTTTTTTCTATTGTCCATTTTTTACGGACTTGTTCACTTTTGAGATAGCTTTTTTTATTCGTCTTTGTCTATATAAGTGCCGTCTGCTTTGCCGATTATCGAGTACCTGCCGACCTTGTAAAACTTTTTAGGAACATCGTACAGCCCCGGAATATCGGTTACGGTAAGGTTATCCTTACTGATTTTGCGAACTCTGTCCGCGCAGCAGACATATATGTTATCCCTGTCTGATGACAGAAAGGCGGGCGAGTTAAAAGTACCCTTGCCTTTAGCGCCTATTCGTATGTCGATATTAAAATTATCGCTGTTGTATCTTATAGCGCAGTCGCCGTCCTTACAAACGCACCAGAAGTAGTCTCCGTCCTCGGCGAGCGACATAACAGGCATGTTTTTGTATGTAAGCTTTTTGTTCCATATCATTTCGCCCTCGCGGTTAAACAGTCCTGCCTGACCGTCGGGGAAAAGTACTAACACATCCTTGTTCTTTAACACTACTGTGTCGCACTGTGTAAAGTCGGTGATTTTGGAACATATTTTTTCAAAGGCAAATCCGAATTTCTTTAACAGATATACCTTTGTGGTAACAGCTTCCTTTTCGCCTGTTTCAAAATTAAGTATAAAATACGACGCCTTGCAATTTTTAATATCGCCAAACATCGGCTTTTCGGCAAAAATCATCTTGCTGTCTGAATATCTGACAATATCAATTATCTCTCTGTTACTGATTTTAATCAACTGCGTTCTCCTTGTTATTAGTTAAATAACTAAGAGTCATAAGGCTGTCCGTGAGGTGCACGCTTTCGACAAGCACCTCAGGATGAGCCATAGCAATATCGTAGTTTGAAAAATTCCAAAAGCTTGTAATCCCGAGCCTGCATAAAAGGTCAGTCAGCTCCTTCATATCGTTTGATGGGATACAGATTACCGCGCAGGTAGGGGAGTTATCAATACAGAAGTTTTCAAGATAATCAATATGTCTTACGGGAATTGAGTGAATGATTTTGCCCGATATAGCCTCGTTCTTGTCGAAAATGCCGACAAGCTTAAATCCGCTCTCTCTTGTAGAGATTTTAGATGCAACAGCTCTGCCGAGATTGCCCGCGCCGATAAGAATAGTCTTAACATTCTTGTTAACACAGAGTATCTCGCCGATTTTCTGGTACAAATCAGGTACATTGTAGCCGTAGCCCTGCTGACCGAAACCGCCAAAGCAGTTGAAGTCGTGCCTAATCTGCGAGGCGGTCAGCCCCATACGCTCGGCAAGCTCCTTGGAGCTAATCCTGACAATGCCGTTGTCCTTAAGGTTTTCAAGAAATCTGTAGTATCTCGGCAACCTCTTAATAACGGATATAGAAATATCGTTTCTTTCCATTCTAACACTTCCTATATGAAGTTATTTAGTCATTTCGGTTATTGTTTCCATTACATAATCGCCGAACTCGTCGCAGGTGCAGCCTGTGTCACGACCTGTGATAACGAGCTTCTTTTCGTCGAACATACACTTGTCAAGCGCAGCCTCGAGTGCGTCTGCCTGCTTCTGATAGCCGATGTGCGAAAGAAGCATAACAGTAGCTCTGAGCATTGAGCACGGGTCTGCGTACTGACCTCTGCCCTCGGTAATCATACGCGGTGCAGAGCCGTGAATAGCCTCGAACATAGCGTACTTCTTGCCGATGTTTGCAGAACCTGCAGTACCAACGCCGCCCTGGAACTCAGCAGCCTCGTCGGTGATGATGTCGCCGTAAAGGTTCGGAAGTACGAATACCTTAAAGTCACGGCGTCTTGCAGGGTCGATAAGCTTAGCGGTAGTGATATCAACATACCAGTCATCTGTTACGATGTTCGGATACTGCTCGCCGATTTTCTTAGCGGTGTTGAGGAACTTACCGTCAGTAGTCTTAATGATGTTAGCCTTTGTGATAATCGAAACCTTACCCTTGTTGTTGCGCTCAGCGTAGTCGTAAGCGAGCTTAGCGATTCTCTCGCAGCCTTCCTGAGAAGCTACGGTAAAGTCAACAGCAAGGTCGTCTGTGATGTTAACACCGTGTGAACCTACAGCGTAGCCGCCTTCGGTGTTCTCACGGAAGAAGGTCCAGTCGATACCCTCCTCGGGTACCTTAACGGGACGCATATTTGCAAAAAGGTCAAGCGCCTTACGCATAGCAACATTAGCCGACTCAACATTTGGCCACGGGTCGCCCTGACGGGGAGTGGTTGTCGGGCCCTTAAGGATAACATGACAAGCCTTAAGCTCCTCGAGTACATCGTCCGGAATAGCCTTGCCCTGAGCAGCACGGTTTTCGATAGTAAGACCGTCGATTACCTTAAACTCAACCTTACCGCTTGCAACCTCGTCTTTGAGCAAAAATTCAATAACTCTCTGGCTCTCTTTTGTGATAATCGGACCGATGCCGTCGCCGCCGCAGATACCGATAACGATAGTGTCAAGCGACTGATAGTCGGTAAAATCCTTATCCTCTTTAATCTTTTTAGCTCTTTCAAGCTGTGATTCCATAAGCGCTCTGAATTTTACAACAGCTTCGTCAAGCGCCTTGTTTTCAAGTTCTGTCATAATAAATCCTCCAATTTATAATCGGGTGCGGATGTCCCCGCCCAAAAGCTCTAAGCTCTAAGCTCATAGCTTGTATCTTAAAATTTGCTCAGCAAATTTTATTTGTTCATTTCTCTTGTATAATCAAGAAGTCCGCCGCAAAGCAGCATAGCTCTCTGACGCTCCGAAAGGTGTGAGGAGTTAAGTGCATATTCCTCGCCCTTTGTGAGGTTCTTAAGAACTACGGGCTTGTTGTTTTCGATACAATCCCTGATATCTGCAAGCTCAAGCTCGTCGCCCTGAGCAATCTTGTCGTAGTCAGCCTCGTTCTCAAATGTGAACGGAAGAATACCTGCGTTTACAAGGTTTGCAACATGGATTCTCGCAAAGCTCTTAGTGATAACAGCCTTAACGCCGAGATAAAGCGGTACGAGCGCTGCGTGCTCTCTTGAAGAGCCCTGACCGTAGTTAGCGCCGCCGATTACGAAGCCTTTGCCCTCAGCCTTAATTCTCTCGGGGAAGGTCTCGTCACATACGCCGAAGCAGTACTGTGAAAGGTGCGGAATATTTGAACGGTAGGGGAGTATCTTAGCGCCTGCGGGCATGATGTGGTCGGTGGTGATGTTGTCGCCGACTTTAAGTACAGCCTTTGCAGTAATGCTTTCCGGAAGCGGCTCGGTTTTCGGGAACGGCTTGATGTTAGGACCTCTGAGTACCTCAACATCCTTAGCTTCCTCGGGAGTAGCGGGAGCCTCAATCATATTGTCGTTTACAATGAACTTCTCGGGCATCGTTACGTTCGGTGCCTCGCCGAGCTCTCTCGGGTCGGTGAGGTAACCCGTAAGTGCAGAAGCAGCAGCAACCTCGGGTGATACAAGATAAATCTGTCCGTCCTTTGTGCCTGAGCGGCCTTCAAAGTTTCTGTTAAATGTTCTCAGCGATACGCCGCCGCTGTTAGGGCTCTGTCCCATACCGATACAAGGACCGCACGCACTTTCAAGAATTCTTGCGCCTGCGCTAATCATATCCGAAAGAGCACCGTTGAGCGCGAGCATATTAAGTACCTGCTTCGAGCCGGGAGCGATACAAAGCGAAACGCTCGGGTCGATTGTCTTACCCTTAAGGATAGCGGCAACCTTCATCATATCTGTGTAAGACGAGTTTGTGCACGAGCCGATAGCAACCTGGTCAACCTTAATCTTGCCGATTTCGCCCGTTGTCTTAACATTGTCGGGCATATGCGGACAAGCAGCCATAGGAGTAAGTGAGCAAAGGTCGATGTCGATAACCTCGTCGTACTCTGCGTCAGTGTCAGGTAAAATCTCGGTCCAGTCGTCCTCTCTGCCCTGTGCCTTAAGGAATGCGAGTGTAATCTTGTCGGAAGGGAAGATAGAGGTCGTAGCGCCAAGCTCAGCGCCCATATTGGTAATTGTAGCCCTTTCGGGAACTGAAAGCGTCTTAACGCCTTCGCCGCCGTACTCTATAATCTTACCAACGCCGCCCTTAACGCTCATAATTCTGAGCACTTCAAGTATAACGTCCTTAGCGGATACCCAGGGCTTAAGATAACCTGTAAGGTTAACCCTTGTCATCTTTGGCATCGGGATATAGTATGTGCCGCCGCCCATAGCAACAGCAACGTCGAGTCCGCCTGCACCCATAGCGAGCATACAAATACCGCCGCCTGTAGGTGTGTGGCTGTCAGAGCCGATTAAGGTCTTGCCGGGGATACCGAATCTTTCGAGATGTACCTGGTGGCAAATACCGTTACCGGGGCGTGAAAAATAAATACCGTGTTTCTTGGTAACTGTCTGAATAAATCTGTGGTCGTCTGCATTTTCAAAACCGGTCTGCAGTGTGTTGTGGTCGATGTAAGCGACAGAACGCTCTGTCTTAACTCTGTCAACACCCATAGCCTCAAATTCGAGATAAGCCATAGTACCGGTTGCATCCTGTGTAAGAGTTTGGTCGATACGAAGACCGATTTCTGTTCCGACCTTCATTTCGCCCTCAACAAGATGTGCTTTGATGAGCTTTTGTGCAAGTGTAAGTCCCATAAAACTCCTCCTACTAACTTGTTTAAAATTTTAACAAACTTATTATATAATAATAATATTTTAGTGTCAATTAAAATCAAAAAGATTAACATTTTAACCAAAAATTAACAGGCAGCACCGCCGCCTGTTAGTCAATAATTAATATTCAACCTTTAACCCTTCCTCAGCTTCTGCCACCTTAAGCATAATCGCGCACTCGATACGCTTTTTGTGCAGCTTGCAGCCAAAGTCGTAAACACCGTTCACGCTGCCCGTTGTGTGATACGCGTTTGCGGCGCATCCGCCCGAGCAGTACAGCTTTGCAAAGCAGTCGCGGCACTCCTTGTGCGAATACACATTACATTCCTTAAACTGCTCTAAAACCTCGGGATTAGTAACGCCGTCGTAGATGTTTCCGAGTTTAAATTTATCGTCGCCCACAAATTGATGGCAGGGGAACAGCTCGCCGCTCGGCGTTACCGCCATATACTCCGTACCCACGCCGCAGCCGCTTACTCGCTTTACGATGCAGGGCCCGTGGTCAAGGTCTATCATATAGTGATAAAATGTGAAGCCGTCGCCCTTGCGATAGCGTTTGAGCATCTCGTTTGCAAGGATTTCGTATTGCTCGAGCAGTACGGGTAAATCGTCCTCATTTAGAGCCCAGGGCTCGCTCGGCGGGCACACTACCGGCTCAACGGAAAGCTCCTTAAAACCGAGGTCCGCCATATGCAATAAATCGCTTGAAAAATCGGTATTAAAATGCGTGTAAGTGCCACGCATATAGTAGTCCTTCTGACCTCTCGAGTCGGCGAATTTCTTAAACTTGTCGACTATTAAATCATAGCTGCCTTTGCCGCCTGGAGTCTTTCTGAGCTTGTCGTGAACCTCGCGTCTGCCGTCAAGGGATAGCACAACATTACCCATCTCTTTGTTGCAAAAGTCGATTACCTCGTCGTCAACGAGCACGCCGTTAGTTGTAAGGGTAAAGCGGAAGTTTTTGTCATACTTCTTTTCAAGCTCGCGTCCGTAGCGCACAAGCTCCTTACATACCTCCCAGTTTAGCAGCGGCTCGCCGCCGAAAAAGTCAACCTCGAGATTGTGCCTTGTGCCGCTGTTTTCTACAAGAAAGTCAAGCGCTTTTTTGCCCACTTCAAGGCTCATAAGTCCCTTGTCGCTGCCGCCGTATTCGCCCTTGCCGGCAAAGCAGTATTCGCAGTTAAGGTTACACCCATGAGCTACATGAAGGCATATCGCCTTAATAACCCCCTGGCGCGCCTTAAACTCCTTTGCCATATCCTCAAATGCGTCCTCGCTAAACAGCTTGTGCTCGTCTTTAAGCGCTTCAATATCCTCAAAACAAAGGTCAATATCCTCGCTCGTTACATCCTCTCTGTCGGAGTATTTGCTAAGGATAAACGCCTTAATATCCTCTTTAGTATGTGTTTCGTACATGGATATAATGTCGTACGCCACCTCGTCTACGCTGTGTACGCAGCCGCTGTTCGAATCAATTACGATATTATATCCGTTCATTTTATAACAATGTATCATATGTCACCATATAGAAAAACGGCGGATATACCGCCGTAAATTCTGTTTTAATTATTTCTTGTTCTGCTCGCACTTCTGGTTAGCTACTGAGCAAGAAGTCTTGCTTGCTGACTGGCAGGAGGTCTGGCACTCGCCGCAGCCGCCCTTTTTAGCTGACTCACAAAGATTTTTTGAGCTTAATGTGTTAATTCTCTTCATAATGAACACCTCTTAAATTTATTTCTAAAATATTATAATTTAATTCTTTCCTTTTGTCAATAGCATACTTGGCAAAAGTGAGCTGTCGCTGATTACATTAACCCCGTTTTCGATTAGCTCGTTTATATAGCTGATTGCATCGGCGGTTATAACCTCGTTCGGCGCAAGCAGGGGAATGTCCGGCGGATAAGCGTATACAAACTCGTTTGATACCTTGCCTTCGGCTTCATTAATCGGCGTTTTTTCGCTGATTTCGCTTGTGGCTATAACTTGTTCGCCATTCGGCACAAACGGCTTTTTAAAGGGCTTAAACTCACTTTTGTTAACGCTTTTGTCGATACTTATTAAAGAAGCCTTTAGCTTATCAAGTACTTCCTGCTCGTCCGCAACGGTGGTTATTAAAATTACATAATCCTTGCTGACGCCCTCGGGCTCAAAGCCGTATCCGCGCAGCCTGTCAGCAAGCTCGGCGCCGTTTATGTCGCAAGCCGCAGTGCTAATAATAATCTTAGACTTGTCGTCGGTGTTTCGTATTCTAAGCTTGCTTAGCTCAATGCTTCTGAAATCATTAAGCCTTTCAGAGAAACTTAAAAACTCGTCAGCGTTTTTGAGCATATAATCCGTGCAAATGTCCACTGAATTCATAAGCACATAGCTCGGCGAGCTTGTTTCAAATATGTCTGAAAAGCTCTTAAATTTTGATATAAGCTCTTTGTTATAGATGTTAGCAACCGCCGTTTGCGTAAGCGCTGGCAGCGTTTTGTGAAGGCTCGATATTACGATGTCGCCCTTAGGGTAAGCGGGGAAGCCCTCCTGTCCGAAGTGCGCCCCGTGCGCCGCGTCAATAATTAGCGGAATGTCGCACTTAACCTCGCTTACATATCCTTCATAAGTGGGGGAGGTAATCACTACAGCCTTGGCGTCCATGTTTGCGCTGACAGCCTCGTCAACCGCCTTTTGCGTAACGCCTTTGTAGTATCCGCACTCAGCGTCAAACTCCGGCTCGATGTACACGACCTTGAGCTTTAACAGCATACACGCGTTATACACGCTCTTGTGGCAGTTTCGCGCGATAATAATCTTGTCGCCCGTTTTGCAAAGCGCATATATAGCCGATAAAATGCCGACCGTCGAGCCGTTTACGAGCATAAACGATTTTTTGCTTTTATATATTGCCTGCAGCTTGTTTTCAATATCGAGCAGCGCGCCGCTCGCCTCGTGCAGATTGTCAAAGCCCTCAATTTCGGTTATGTCAATTTCAGCTCCTGCTATTCCGAATTTTGCGCTCCGCTTGTGTCCGGGCATATGCAGGGGATAGAGGTCGAGCTTATTCAGTTTATCGTGTAATTTCAACCTTATCCCTCCTTAAATTTGCAATGTTAAGCATCACAAGTCCCGCGATTATCGGCACCGCTTCGATAAGGCTTGTTTCCTTGAATATCAATAGGCACACCGTATCGCCAATCAGCAGCGCGCCCGTCACAAAGGTCAGTACCTTAAATACAGTCGCTTTTTTGTAGCACAGCGCAAACAGCAGGAATACCGCCGCGCCCGTCACTACCGAAAACGCCAGCGACCCCGCATAGTGAAAATAATAGTCGGGCATCTTGTCATAGTCAAAATCAAAGCAAAGCGTCAGCGCCATACCGACACCCGAAGCTATGACGAGCGGCACATAAAACCGCCTTTTGCAGTACCTTTCGTACAGCGTGATAATGCCCCACGCGAGCGATACGAAAGTCAGCACGCCCCATATTACAAACAGCGTGTGATGCTTCAGCCCGATTGTTGACAGCGCACCGCTGTTTGTGAACACGCTGCCAAAGTGCATATACCATAAGGTATATATAATAGTAATTATACTTAATACTAAGTAACTTATCTTTTTAATCATATATTGATGTCAAGCTCAACAGGGCAGTGGTCAGAGCCCATAATCTCCGTATGTATTTTAGCGTCCTCGAGCTTGTCGTCAAGGCTCTTTGAAGCGATAAAGTAGTCGATACGCCATCCCGCGTTGTTCTTTCTTGCGTTAAACATATATGACCACCAGGAGTATATGCCCTCAAGCTCGGGATAGAAGTACCTGAATGTGTCGGTGTAGCCGCTGTCAAGTAGGGCGGTCATCTTGCCCCTTTCCTCGTCGGTAAAACCTGCGTT
Source organism: Eubacterium sp. (assembly GCA_017450645.1). Classification (GTDB taxonomy): domain Bacteria; phylum Bacillota; class Clostridia; order Oscillospirales; family Acutalibacteraceae; genus Eubacterium_R. The sequence goes on along the minus strand of JAFSTE010000021.1, from coordinate 192,202 downwards.
CTTGTGATTTGACTTCGGGTTTTTAAGGTCAATCTCCTTATGCGCTACATTAAGGTCGCCGCAGAAAATCACGGGCTTTTTCTCGTTAAGCGCGTTTATGTACGCCAAGAATGCGTCCTCCCACTCCATACGGTAACTAAGTCTTGCAAGCTCTCTTTGAGAGTTTGGCACATACACCGTAATAAAATAGAAGTCCTTAAATTCGAGCGTAATAACTCTGCCCTCGTGGTCGTGCTCCTCGACACCTATGCCGTAAGTCACGCTAACCGGCTCGCACTTAGTAAATATTGCAGTGCCCGAGTAGCCCTTTTTCTCCGCATAGTTCCAGTAGCACTTGTAGCCTTCGGGAGCGAATTCAATCTGTCCCTCCTGCAGTTTAGTTTCCTGCAGACAAAAGATGTCCGCGTCAATCTCGTTAAAAAAGTCCTCAAAACCTTTTTTCATACAAGCTCTGAGTCCGTTAACATTCCAGGATATAAATTTCATATTATTCTCCTACATAGCGTGAGGTGACTTAAAAAAGCCACCTCAGATTTTAAAAACTAATTATTCCGTTACCGCCCTTTATTACAAGGAACGAGGTTGCAAACACAAGCGATACGATTGTCATAAGCTTAATAAGGATATTGATTGAAGGACCCGAAGTATCCTTAAACGGGTCGCCTACTGTGTCGCCGACAACCGCAGCCTTGTGCGCTTCGGAGCCTTTACCGTCCTTAAGACCTTCGATATACTTCTTTGCGTTGTCCCAGGCGCCGCCCGAGTTCGCCATAAATATAGCCATCATAACGCCGCTGACGAGCGAGCCTGCAAGCAGACCGCCGAGCGCTTCAACGCCGAGCAAGAAGCCGATAACAAGCGGTGTAACGACCGCCATGATACCCGGCATAACCATTTCGTGCAGCGCGGCGTTAGTCGAGATAGATACGCAGCTCTTGTAGTCGGGCTTGTCGGTGCCTTCGAGAATGCCCGGCTTCTCTCTGAACTGACGGCGTACCTCTTCAATCATCTTGTTTGCAGCCTTGCCCACGCTGCTCATAGTAAACGCCGAGAACAGGAAAGGCAGCATACCGCCGATAAACAGACCTACAACTACTTTAGCGTCAAGTATGCTCATAGAGCTTGTGTCGATATTCGCAGACTGTGCAAACGACGCAAACAGTGCAAGCGCGGTTAGCGCAGCCGAGCCGATAGCAAAGCCTTTTCCGATAGCAGCGGTGGTGTTGCCAACAGCGTCGAGCTTGTCGGTAATCTCGCGCACCTCAGGCTTAAGCTCGCTCATTTCGGCGATACCGCCCGCGTTGTCGGCAATAGGACCGTATGCGTCAACGGCGATTGTCATACCCGTTGTAGACAGCATACCTACAGCCGCAAGCGCAATTCCGTAAAGTCCGTAAAACTTATACGACATCAAAATGCCTATTGCGATAAACACTATCGGGAAGCAGGTTGACTTCATACCTACCGAAAGACCGCTTATAATGTTTGTTGCCGAGCCTGTTTTTGACGATTCGGCAATTTCTCTTACCGAGTGATATTTGTCGGAAGTGTAAATTTCCGTAATCTTACCTATAATTGTACCTACAACAAGTCCCGAAACAACGCAGCCGAAGCCCTGAAGATTGCCGAGGAACTTGTAGCTTAATACAGCGGCACAAATTAAAACAATAATAGATGTTAAGTATTCGCCTATGTTAAGCGATTTCTGAGGCTCTTTGCTCTTGGAGTTAGCAACAATCAGCGTAGAAATGATAGAAGCAACTATGCCGACGCCGCAAAGTATAACGGGGAAGAGTGCAGCCTTAATTCTGAATTCCGCGTTAAAGCTTGCAAACGCGAGCGTGATTGCGGAAATAATTGAGCCGACATAAGATTCAAACAGGTCAGCGCCCATTCCTGCAACATCACCTACGTTGTCGCCTACATTATCTGCGATTGTAGCGGGGTTTCTCGGGTCGTCCTCGGGGATGCCCGCCTCAACCTTACCTACAAGGTCAGCGCCTACATCGGCAGCCTTTGTGTAAATACCTCCGCCAACACGCGCGAACAGCGCTATCGACGAAGCGCCGAGGCTGAAACCGGTAAGTATGCTCAGCTTTGTGCTGTTGTCAGTTAAGTTATAAACCTTGTCGAGCACGAGGAATATGCCCGCGATACCGATAACGCCGAGACCTACTACGGACAATCCCATAACTGCGCCGCCCGAAAAAGCGATTTTAAGCGCACCCGAAAGTCCGCTCTCCTCGGCAGCCTTTGCCGTTCTAACATTCGCTCTTGTAGCAACGGTCATACCGAAGTAGCCAGCAAGAGTAGAGAACAGCGCGCCGAGAATAAAGCAAATCGCGGTGTGTATGTTAATTAACAGCGTAATAAGTATAAACAGCGCAATTACAAAGAAAACAAGGATTTTGTATTCCGAGTATAAGAAAGCCTTTGCACCCGCTTCGATATTACCTGCGATTTCTTTCATCTTGTCGTTGCCGGCGTCTTTCTTATTAATAAAGAAAGCCATATACAGCGCAAAAATCAGGCTGAGCAGACCCGCGCCGACACAAATTAATAATAATGTTGTTGAATTCATAAGTGTTTCCTCACTTTATATTAAACAGAAAGGCGACTTGCCCAGCCGCCTTCCGTTAGTTTATTAAATTATTCTTCGCCTTCTGTGCCTGCAGCCTGAGCAGCGTTAAGCTTTTCCTGCTCCTTAAGTCTGTCAGCACGGATGTCTGCAAGCTCAACAACCATTTCCTGCTGAAGCTTGCCGTGGATAGGATAGAGGATAAAGGATACACCGTAAAGTCCTCTTGCAAGTGCGGGAAGAATACAGAATACAGCCCAGATACCGCTAAGCATCTTCGGGTCCGTCTGAGGGATTGCGTTACCGAGAGAGTCGGTAAGAGGTATGTAGTTAATCCAGGTAAGTACCATACCTGAAAGCCAACCTGTAATAGAAGTAGCGAGCTTAATGAAGTAGCCCTGTACAGTAGTAACGAGCGCCTCGTTTCTCATACCGTGCTTCCACTCCATCCAGTCGAGAGCCTCGGCTGTAAGAATCGGGTTAGCAACCTGAATAATCTTGTTTGGAAGTCCGCAGATTGTAAGACCTACGATTACAAATACAAGGTTAGCAATCTTATGGTCCTCAAAGGTCTGACCGAACGGGTGATAACCTACAAGGAAAAGACCCATATAAGCTACAAAGCCGAACACACCTGCGATAATAGCGGTAAGTCTTGCGCCGAGCTTTTTAACCATCTTAGCAGCTATAGGTACCATAACATAGTTCGGGATACCTGTGAAAAGACCGCAGATAGTCTGGTTCATAAGCGAGCCGGTGTTGTTAAGCCAGAAGTACTGCTCCGACGAGCCGCCTACAGCCTTGAAGTTGTTGAAGAACTCCGCAAGGATTGTAACAAGCAGCGGCTTATTAGAGAAGATGTTCTTAATCGACTCAAGTACCGAGGTTTCGTTCATCTCGTCACGGCTCATAAGCGGTACTCTCTCTCTCATATTAAAGAAGCCGAATACTGCAAACGCCGCGGCAAGTATAAGCATAAAGTATGCAAATCCGCTGTAAATACCAACCATTGTAAACTTAGGACTTACCTTCGGCAGAAGCGTTACAAGTACGGGTACGAGCGACGGAAGCCATACACCGAAAAGCTCGAAGAACTTAGTAATAGTGATAAGGTTATTACGCTCGTTGGTGTTCGGGGTGATGTTGTAAATCATAAGTCCCCACGCGCCAAAGTAGCTCATACCAAGACCGTAAATAATTATAGCCGTTGTCGCCCAGAATACCTTAAAGCCCGAGCTGAGATGTCCGCCGGGTACGGTAAACATCATATAACCGCCTATCAGCCACAACGGAAGGGGAACGATAAAGAACGGTCTTACACGACCCCATCTTGTTCTCGTTCTGTCGATGATAAGACCCGAAATGGTATCATCAACTGCGTCGTAGATAGATGCAAAAAGGTTTATGTTCGCATAAGCAGTGGTGTTAAGCTTAAGGAACTGAATCATAAAGAATTCTTTAAAGGCAGAGGTAAACTGACCTAAATTCTTTTGACCGAAGTTTACAAGAACATATGCCGCAATTTCTTTAGGCGTAAGATAGTTCTTTTTAGTATAGGCGAGCTTATCAAGCGCGTCTGCTGTTTCTTCGGTAGTCATAACTTCATTAGCTACTGATTCCGCCAAAACTATTCCCTCATTTCTGCTCCGGCAAAAATATGCCAGAATATTAACACTAATATATTATCATAGTGTTAAAATTAAATCAATACTTTTTTTAAATGTTGGAGATAAATTGATTATGTACATATTTATTGTTGACATTCGGCGCAAAAGAGGATAAAATGTTATGTGAATAATTATTTAAAGGGGTGTCATTATGGCAAGTACCTGTCCAAATTGCGGACGAAGACTTCGTTGGTATGATGTTAAAGCAGAGTGTAAGGACTGCGGAGTTTCTATTCCTAATTTTAACTGGGAGGCAAGACTCGAAGAGGATGCCGACCTCGCTGCAGAAAAATCGCTCGCTTTCCACAAAACTATGAATATGTTCGCATATTCTATCTGGGGCACTAAGTTAAGAATTGTAAGAATTATTATGTCCTTTATTCCGATTATAGGATATATTGTTCCGTGGTTTGTTATTAAGAGCGACGCGGACAGTATCGGTATTGACCTTTTCGGTCTGTTTACCGACGGACATACGCTGCTCGATTTGTTTAAGGACTTTTTCGGTAATACCGACGTGTTCTTTACTAATATGTCTTACGAGGGCGGCAGCGGCGTTCTTTCTTATACAATGCTTGCGGTTCTGTTTATGGTGCTGTCACTTTTGTTTGCGGTTATCGCATTCTTTATGATACTCTTTACGCATAAGCACCCTAAATCTAAGCTTATGGTGATTTTTGACTGCCTCAGCGTTTTAAGCGTTGTTGCGTCGGGAATCGTGTTTACTATCGGTATTAAGAGTGTTGCGGCTGAAACGGCTGTAAACTTCGGTATCTATCCGCTTTACAATATAACGGGTAATGTAATGTGGGGCTATTTTGTAGCGCTTGCACTGCTGGTTGTTGCGTTTATCTTTAACTTCCTTGTATCTAAGGCTGACGCTAAATCTCACGAGCAGCTCGAGGAGGAGCGTCTTGCCCGCAAGGCTGAAAAGGAAGAAAAAGAACGCATTAAGGCTATCGAGCGCGAAAAGGCTGAGGAAGAAGCTAAGAAAAAGGCTGAAGAGGAGCAGGCGCGTATCGTTGCCGAAGCTAAGGCTAAGATTGAAGCACGCGAAGCTAAAAAACACAAAAAGTAGGATTAAAAAATGGCAAAGGTTAAAAACAAAAAAATGTTAATTATCGGCATTATTCTCGCGACTATTGCGGTTGCGGGAATTGTCGGTGTAATACTTGTTAACACAAGTCAGGCTATCGGCACTAAGCTATCGGTTATGCTTATGCCCGAAACGCTTGAATATGACGATAACGGCGAAACTATTACCTTCTATATTGAAGAGAATAAAAAGTATGACAAAACCAAGGACGAGCCTATCGAAGCCTATAATGTTTATTATTTCGGCAAGGACGAAAACGGCAAAAAGAAAAAAATTGTCCTTGACGGCGGTATCTATTATAACGCCGAGGAGCAGGCTAAGCAGAAAAGTATTTATAAAGAGAAATACGAGGAAAACAAGGGCAAGGGTAACTTTAAGCAGGACGGCGCTTTTGTAACGCTCGGCTTCCTTATTAAAGCTCAGGAAAAGGCTAACTCGCTTAAAGTGATTGTATCCGTTATCGTTGCGGTATATGTGCTTGTGTGCCTTGCATTTCTTATCAGAGTCTGGTACAACAGCTGGAAAAAGCGTAATTATCCCGAGGACGAGGATAATGAAGAGGAGATAACAGACTCCGATAACAGCGAAGATTAAAATATTTTTAAAGGACCGATGACTGCGTCGGTCCTTTTATTTTTTTGATGCGAAATAGTGTACCAAATTTATACGCTTTTTATTGACATACCATATATATACAAGTATAATAAAATTATCTTATTATGATTTGGGGAGTGAAATTATGGCTGATTTTGTGGCGAAAGCCAAAAATACCATCAGTGATGTTAAGAGTTACTGGAAAGTACCTCCTAAAGGTAAGTATATGACCTTTAAGGAAATAGGCGCGTATGCCTTCGGCGGTATCGGCGCTTACTTTATTATCCAGCTCGGCTCTACGCTTATTGTAAGTACTACTAATATTATCGTAAGTACGGCTATCGGCGTAAGCCCTTCACATTCGTACATAATTTATCTTATCGCGACTATACTTAATGTTCCGCTGACCGCCGTCAGGGCTAATATGGTCGATAATACGCGCGGTAAGGGCGGTAAGTACCGACCGTACCTGCTGTCTATGGGTATCCCGACTGCGATTGTCGCGCTAATTTATGTCTGGTTCCCGTATGAGCTTATGTACAGTATGTTCCCGGGCAAAATGCTCGGATATGAAAAGGGCTACTGGATTAAATTAGTCGTTGTATTTATATGCAACCTCGCACTGCATTTCTTTTTCTTCTTCTTTAAAGATGCTTACGAAAATCTTATTCACGTTCTGTCACCCAACACGCAGGAGAGGACGGACGTTCTTGCAGTAAAGGCGGTTGTATATTCACTTGCTCCGTCAATAATGAATTTTGTTAATCCCCTTATTGCGCAGATTACAAAGACAGACCAGTCCAACATTCTTGTTTACAGAATTGCATATCCTATCTATGCAGTAATCGGTATCGGACTTACCATAGTCGTATTCGCCAATACCGAGGAGAAAATCGTACAGGCAAAGACGCATACTATTCAGATTCGCTTTATCGACGCGCTTAAGGAAGTTGCTAAGAATAAGTATTTCTGGATTATCTCGCTTGCAGGCTGGCTCGGCTTCCTTGAGCTTGCTTACTACAATATTCTTTACTATAACCAGAACTACGGTAAAACCGTAGACCCTGCAATATACGGAACCGCATGGATTATTATCGGCAACGCATCGTTCTGGGGTATGATTGCCGCGCCGTTCTTTGTAAAGCGTTTCGGCAAAAAGTCAGTGCTTGTAGCGGTAAACCTTATGAACGTTGTCTGCATTTTGCTTATGCTGATTAACGTTAAAAGTTTCTGGTGGCTTGTATTCTGTATCTGGCTTAACTATCTGTTCAGCGCGTTTGAGCAGATTACTACTCCCGCAATTCAGGCGGATATACGCGACTATCAGCAGTATAAATCCGGCGAGCGTATCGACGGTATGTTTGCCGCAGTTGCTACTATCGGTAACCTTGTTACGCTCTTTACCGCAGCGGTAATCCCTGCGTTCCAGGAAAAATACGGTATTTACGAGGGCAACGGTTATGAGAAATCGTTCGATATTCTCTTTGTAGATACCGGTGAACCGGGACTTCTGTGGAAGTTCCTGCCCGCACTCATTATTATGTGTGCAGTTGGCGCGTTCCTCAATGTTGTTCCGTACTTCTTCTACGACTTTACCGAGAAGAAGCAAAAGAGCGTTATCCGCGTTCTTAAGGTTCGTTCACTCTTTGAGGACTATTCCAACAACGCCCTTGAAAACGCACAGATAGTAGAAGCTATCGAGCTTGTAGATAACGCGCGCAAGATGGCTGAGGAAACTCCTAAAAGCACAAATAAGCTTGACTATCAGCAAAACGGCGTTTCTAAAAAAGAAGCTAAAAAGGCTTATAAAGAAGCGCTTGAATATAACGAAGAGATTGATATTTCTAAGTTCGTATGCGAAGAGCTTGATAAATTTAACACCGCGCTCGGTCAGCATAAGCTCGAAGTGTACACCGATATTTTCAATCGCGGATTTGAGTTTATTAAAGACATAGACCTTGCAGCCGTTAAGGTTGAAAGACAAGAGGCTAAGGCACTTCCCAAAACCACCCGCGAAGAAAAGGAATTCCGTAAGTTCCGTATCCAGATTGCAAGCGACAAGCGCTCTGCTAAAAAGGCTTACGACAAGTTCTACGGCACTGTAAACGAGTTTAAGGCTCCCGATATGGATGCTCTTATCGCTTTGTTTGACAAAGAGGACGAACTCGACAAGGAAATCTTTGAGCTTGCAAAGAACAAAAATGATAAAGAGGGCGCAAAGGCGCTTTCTGCAGAAAAGAAAGAGGTTCAGAAAGAGGCTAAGGCTCTTATGGACGAGTTTGCACGCTTTAACCGTGCGGCTAAGCCTTATAACGACGCTAAGAAATTCCTCAAGCAGTATGAGAATTACAGCCACTTTGACGAGATAGAGGCGCTTTATGAGGACGCTAAGGCTCAGCAGGAGATTGAAGAAGCAAACGAAGAGGTAGCAGAAACAGTTGAATAATATTAAAAAATGTGTTGATATACTTAACGAGCTCGGCGGCGACGCGCTGATACTTTGCGACGAAGCTAATATGCACTATTTGTGCGGCTTTTCGCCGAGCGAGGGCATTGTGTTCGTCACGAAGGACGGCAGCGGTATTCACTTTGTGGACTCCCGCTATACCGAAACGGCACAGAATAACGCAAAAAACACCGGCTTAGAGGTTGTTGAAATCAATACCGGCTTTGTTAAAGAGCTCGGCGAGTATGTCAAAAAACTTGGCATAAAGTCCCTTGTTTACGAGGACGAAACTATTACATTAAAACGCTATAACGATATTAAGAGTAACTGCGAGGGCGTTGAGCTTTTGCCGCTCGGCGACAGGCTTATGCGCGAGCGCAACCGCAAGGAGCCTTACGAAATCGAGATGATGAAAACGGCTAACGCTATTGCCGAAAAGTCATTTTTAGAGCTGCTTAATTTCGTTGAGGTCGGCAAAACCGAAAAGGAGCTTGCTGCGCAGTTTGATTACCTTATGGCGAAAAACGGCTCGCACGGTCTGTCGTTTGATACGATACTTCTTACGGGCGCTCATACCTCTATGCCTCACGGCGTACCGGGGGACAGCGTTATCAAAGAGGGCGACTTTGTTCTATTTGATTTTGGTGCTACCTACAAAGGCTATCATTCCGATATGACGCGTACCGTTGCCGTTGGCAGCGCGACGGACGAAATGCGCGAGATGTACGACCTTGTTTTAAAGGCGCAGCTTGCGGGAATATATGCTTTTAACGCAGGCAAAAAATGCGCCGATGTGTATAAAGCAGCGTACGATGTCCTTGATACTAAAGATATGGCGCAGTACTTCAGGCACGGGCTCGGTCACGGCGTAGGGCTTGAGATTCACGAGGGCTTTAACGCTTCGCCGAGAAGCGTTGACACCTACGAAACGGGTAATGTTTCGTCAATCGAGCCGGGAATTTATCTGCCCGATAAATTCGGTATAAGGATAGAGGATGTGTGCTATCTTTCACCCGAGCGCAGAGTTAATTTAAGCACAGTCACAAAAGACTTAATTATATTGTAGAGGGCTATTATGGAAAAGTATTTAATTAACCCTAACCAAAAAATTGCTAAGATTAATAAGGATATTTACGGTCATTTCAGTGAGCACCTCGGCAGATGTATTTACGAGGGAATTTATGTTGGCGAGAACTCTAAAATTCCTAATGTTAACGGTATGCGCTGCGATGTCGTAAACGCGCTTAAAGAGATGGGAATTCCCGTTTTGCGCTGGCCCGGCGGTTGCTTTGCCGACGAGTATCACTGGAAGGACGGTATAGGTCCGAAAAAAGACCGTAAGCATATGGTTAACACCCACTGGGGCGGAGTTGTAGAGGATAATTCCTTCGGTACTCACGAATACTTTGAGCTTTGCCGTCAGCTTGGCTGCGATACATATGTCAACGGCAATGTCGGCTCGGGCACTGTTCAGGAGATGAACGAGTGGGTCGAGTATATGACCTTTGACGGCGTATCGCCTATGGCGAAACTCCGCGAGCAAAACGGCAGCAAAGAGCCGTTTGACCTTAAGTATTTCGGCGTAGGTAACGAGTCCTGGGGCTGCGGCGGACAGATGGAGCCCGAGTATTACGCAAACCTTTACAGGCGCTACAACACCTATTGCCGCGACTATAAGCAGGGCGAGCATTTATTGCGTATCGCCTGCGGTCCTAATGTGGACGACTATAACTGGACTAAAAAGGTAGCGGAGCGCGTTAAATGGCGCACAGACGGCATATCGCTTCATTACTACACTGTCCCTACGGGTCAGTGGCACAACAAGGGCGGCGCAACCGTTTTTGATAATAACGAGTATATTTCTACTATTTATAAGGCTTACCGTATGGAAGAGCTTGTTAAAAACCATATCGCTATGCTCGACAGCGTTGCGCCTAATGAGAATATGAAGCTTATTGTTGACGAGTGGGGCACCTGGTTTGATGTTGAGCCCGGTACAAATCCCGGATTTTTGTATCAGCAAAACACAATGCGTGACGCTATTGTTGCAGGTCTTACGCTTAATATTTTCAATAAGCACGCCGACAGGATTATGATGGCTAATATCGCGCAGACTGTTAATGTGCTGCAGTCCGTAATACTTACCGACGGCGAAAAAATGATTAAAACCCCGACTTATTTCGTCTTTAAGATGTATAAGGAGCACCAGGATAATACCCTTATCGGCTCTTACATCACGACCGATAAGATTAAGTCCAAAAACGACGGCGACAGGGAGTTCCCGCAGCTTGTCGAGTCCGCGTCTATTGACGAAAACGGCGTTATTTACTCTACAATCACTAACACCTCTGCCACGAAAGCGGCTAAGATTAAGTGTCAGATTGCGGACAGAAAGGTTAAGTCCGTTAAGGCTGAAATCCTTAGCGGCGAGTGCCACGACAAGAACGATTTTGATAATTCCGATGCTGTTAAGACCGTTGAGTTTGACGGCTTCAGGAAGCTGTCGGACGGCTTTACGGCTACTATTCCTGCCTGCTCGGTGGTTAAGTTTACAATAGAATAATGCAAAACTGTAAAAAATGCCTGCTTCTTGAAGCGGGCGAAAGCGTTACATACAGCGAGATTATGCAATATGTCTCAACGCTTGATAAACAAACCCTCGTTACCGAGGACGAATATTTAAAAAGAATATCGCACTGCAAACGGTGCGATTATCTTTTGTCGGGGATGTGCAGAAAATGCGGCTGCTATGTCGAAGTCAGAGCAAGACTTAAAGACGCAGACTGTCCCGATTTTAATAACAGGAAGTGGTAATTATGAAACCTTTTAGTTTTTATCTTATCGCAGACCCTCATTATTTTAAAAACTCGCTCGGCGCTTTCGGCAAGGAGTATGACGAATTTATGCGCTATGAGCAAAAATGCTATGCCGAAACTCAGGCCATTAACGAGTCGGTGTTCAACTGGCTTGAAAACGCTGACGGTGCGGATACTCTGCTTATAGCGGGCGACCTTACCTTTAACGGCGAAAAAGAGAGCCACCTTGCGTTTATTGAGCATCTTAAAAAGCTTAAGTCAAGCGGTAAAAAGATTTATGTAATCACCGCCGACCACGACTGCAAGAACGACCCGTTCGCGTTTAACGAAAACGGCAGATATGAGCCCGAAAAAACAGCGTATGAGGAACTTTTCGACCTCTACTATGACTACGGCTTTAAGGACGCTATCGCAGTGGACAGGGAGCATATGTCCTATGTAGCTCAGCTTTGTGACGGCGTAAGGCTGCTTGCGCTTTGTAATGACGGCGACAGAGAGCACCGCCACACCTTTGACGAGGCACATATCGCGTGGATAAAGGAGCAGACCAAAAAAGCGCGTGAGGACGGGCAAATGATGTTTGCCATGAATCATTATCCGCTTTTGCCGGGTCAGCCGATACTTTCTGTTATTAATACCACTATTCAGCGCGACGCTGACGAGGTGACTAAAATGCTCGCCGACGAGGGCGTGCACCTTGTGTTTACGGGCCATATGCACAACCAGAGCATTAATGTGCGCGAAACAGAGAGCGGCAATAAGATTTTCGATGTCTGTACCGGCTCGATTATTGCCGACCCGTCGGTTATCCGTCTTGTTGAAATTGAGTCTGACAGTAAGGTCAATATTCAGTCAATTCCGACTCCCGATTTTGACTGGGATACGGGCGGAAAGTCCTGCAAACAGTACCTTTCGGACCTGTTTGATAATATGATACTAAACACCTTCCTCGACCTTCGCGATAACCCGTATAATGTTATGCGTAAGTTCGGAGCAGGGGATAAAAAGAACATTTTCCCGATTGTAAAAAGGCTCGGCAAAAGGCTGAATTCCATATCTGTTGGCGGCGCCTGCAGGCTGCTTTGTATTAAATGCCCCGACAGCGAGCTTAAAAAAATGCCGCTTAAACTCTATTGCGCAGAGCTTGTGAGAATGGTGTTTGAGGGTAATCAATACTTCGCCCCCGGTACGCCAAAGGGCGACCTGTTCCTTAACTTTATCGGCAGAATAAGACCTATACTGAAAAAGATTAAGGCTAAGACCTTTGACGGACAGCCTGCCGATATCTATGACCTTCTTAAAAATTCGGCGTATAATTACGATATCGACGACTATAACGCAACATTAATATTGAAATAATTTAAGCTAAAGCGTTCATACTAAATGTATGGACGCTTTATATAATTGTATAAAAAAGATTAAAATTCTATCATCTCACCCGATTATTCTCGCATCTTTTGCGCTCATTTTTGTATATACCATATCTATGCTGAACGGCGAAAAGGATTTAAGCGCAGTCGGTACGGTAGTTTTTAATGTGTCGGTATGCTCGTTTTTTGTGTTTTCTATTAGCCATAACAGTAAAAAAACGGTAGCTTCGGGTATTGCTATGCTTATTGCAGAAATGCTGCTTTATGCGCTTTGCGGGGCGCATTTTGCGCTGATTTTCGGGCTGTTTTTTGCCGTGATTTTTGGACTTATTTGTAAAAAAATAAGCTATCTTAATGCCGTTTTACTAATGCTGTTTGTCGCTTCTTTTTTTGCATTTTTAACATCATTATTTTATAAAAATCTGTTTGAAATTCAAACGCAAATCGCCTCCTTTTTAGGTGCTAAACCCGTATTGTTCGGCGCATTTAATAACGCTTTAAAGCTCTTTGTCGGCGACACTGTAGAGGGGTTAATTTACCATAAATCTTTCTCCTCGACTGCGGTGATAAATGACAGAGTTATAAGCGGTGTAGTCGACATTTTTAAGGCTTCGCCGAACAGCCCGAAACCCGCAGTATCAGGCTATTTGACGGGTAAATACTTCGCTTGTGTTTTTATACCGCTTGGCGTGTTTGGCGCTCTATATAAAAGGCTTGACGGGAAGGCTCTTTTTGCGTTTATTTCGAGCGTTTTTCTCAGTGTGTTATTCGGCGACGAAAGACTCTTTTACCTTGCACTTTTAATTACTTCACCGCTCTTGTATATAGGCTCACTCGGGCTTATAGCTGTAGGCTACATCGTGTCCGCGCTACTTGATTTAAGGATAGGCTTTGTTACAAATTCGTCAGTGTTTGAACTAATCAAATATATCAATAAGCCGATTGTATTATTCTTAACCGCGACGGTTATGGTTTTACTCTCGTTTTTTGTAACTAAACTGATTATGGAGCGCTTTTCGCTGCTTGTTATCGATAACTTTCCGAAGAGCGTTCGCACGCTTATTGAAGCCCTCGGTGGTAAGCGCAATATCCTAAAGGTAAACGAACAGGGGATTATCGTCGCTAATCCTAACCTTATAGATATTCTTCGTCTTGACTGCGATATCCGCGAAAACAATGTGCTCCTTATTCCCGAGGACATGGAATTAATTAGAAAATATTGCGAATAAATGTCGTTTATTTAATGTTCGTTTAATATTCGATTCTTAAAATATTTAAAATTATTGATTTTTATTTGACTTTTATACACATAAGTTATATTATATAGTGGCAAGGAAGTGATAATTTGGCAATCTCAACCTTTAAAAGATACGAAAAAAAGTATATGATTTCTAAGGAAAAGCTCGATAAGCTGATGCCCACACTTCTTGAATATATGGATTTGGACCCGTTTTGCATAGGCGGAAATGAGTACAGAATTTACAGCATCTACTATGACACGATTAACCACGATGTCATCAGACAGAATTCCTCTAAGCCTGTGTATAAGGAAAAAATGCGTATACGCTCCTATTATGATAAGAAAGACCCGGACGACAAGGTCTTTATGGAAATCAAGAAAAAGAGCGAGGGCGTGGGTAATAAGCGAAGGATAAAGCTTAAGATTAAAGAGATTGAGCCCTTTGTTAACGAGGGCATTCTCCCTAAGACCAAGGACTATCTTTCGGCTCAGGTAGCTAAGGAGCTTCAGTACTATCTAAAGCAAAATAAGGTAGCCCCTGCGCTTTATGTGCAGTACGACAGGCTCGCACTCTTTGGTAAAGAGGACAGCAATTTCCGTATGACCTTCGACCGTAATTTAAGGACAAGGCGCAGTAATTTCGTGCTTGGCGAAAGCGACGAGGACGAGTTCCTGCTCCCCGAGAATACATATATTATGGAGATTAAAATTCTCGGCGCTATGCCTTTGTGGTTAACTAAGCTGCTATCGGAAAACGAGCTTTACAGCCACGGCTTTTCAAAATACGGCGCAAGGTATAAAAAAGAAGCTGCCGAACATAAGCTGATTTACCATTTTGAGGACAAAAACGGAAACGAAGTTGACTTCGATTATTTCGAGTCGCTTTAGTATAATATAAGGAGTACATATTATGGAAGATTTTCTCTATAGCATGACCAGCGGCGACTACGCCCGCGAACTCACCTGGCAGAACACACTCTTAGTGCTCGGCTCGGCGATTGCAATCGGACTTGTAATAAGTCTTGTTTATCAGTTCACCCACAAAAAAGAGGGCTATTCACAGGCTTTCTGCGTTGCGCTCATTTTACTTGCACCTATTGTTGGTATGGTAATTTATGTTATCGGCAATAATGTTGCAACGGCATTCTCGCTTGCCGGTGCGTTTGCGCTCGTAAGATTCAGGTCAGCGCCCGGCGACCCGAAGGATATCGCGTTTGTATTCTTAAGCGTAACTATGGGTCTTACCTGCGGTATGGGCTACTGGCTCTATGCTGCAATCGCCTGCGCTGTTATGTGCGTAGTTATCCTCGTTCTGCACTTTACACATTATGCAGGCAAGAGGGGTAATACATACGATTTAAAGGTTACAGTTCCCGAAACACTTAACTATGTCGGTGCTTTTGACGAAACACTTACAAAATACACTTCTTACTATAAAATGAAGAGAGTTAAGAGCGTTGACTTCGGCGCGCTCTTTGAAATTACATTTAACATCAGCCTTAAGGACGAAAACCAGATGCGCGAGATGCTCGACGACATCAGAGCGCTTAACGGTAACCTTAAGATAGTTCTTTCAGAGGCTGATTCAGGAGTTAAGAGCTTCCATTTTCAATAAACAAAAACAACTCATACAGGATGTGATGGCGTATGAATAACAAAAAAGTATATGCTGTACTGGCGTTACTGCTTGCGTGCATAATGGCTTTTTCCGCCTGCTCCAAAACCGCGACAAGCGGCGAGGGCACAACGGGCGAAAACAGCGAGCTTGAGGCTATTGCCCAGACTACTATTAAAAGCGTAGAGAGTGAGGATATTTCGTTCTTTGAGGTAGTTGACGGCGACAATACAATTAAAATTTCGCCTATTTACGAAAAAACGGGCAAAAAGGTAATTGCGGCTTATATTATCTACGTAACCGATAAGGCTAATAAGATTTTAGGCGCTAAGGATTTTCCCGCGATAGGCAGTGTTGTTCAGGCAAGTAATACCAAAAAGCAGATTACTCTTACAAAAGATAAGAGCAAGAATTTAATTACCGTTAAGTCCTACGCGGACGAAAAGGGTAACCTTCTTATTTTGCAGGATTATTCAGACGCCAACAGTAATAAAAAGACTGACGAGTTTTTAAAGCTCAAAAAGGTTGTTAACAAAAAGGGCTCTACTCACTATATCCTTACCGATACGATTGTAAAGATTGTAACCGAAAAGGGCGTAGTATATGCCATTATCGACGGCAAAAGGATACCCGTTGATAAGGTTGACTACAAAAATGAAAAGGTAAGAGACAGGGTTAATCAGGAAACCGCTTCTACTGAGGAGAAAGAAACCACTACCGCAGCCCCGGACGATAAGGACAAAGACGGCGACGGTAAGGACGACAAGGACGATAAGGACAAGGACGATAACGGCAATGACCCCGATAATCCGTCCGACCCCGATAGTCCTACTAACCCCGACGACCCGAGTAATCCCGATAATCCCGACAACCCCGACAACCCCGATAAT
The DNA here is from genome assembly GCA_017450645.1 of Eubacterium sp. Taxonomy (GTDB): domain Bacteria; phylum Bacillota; class Clostridia; order Oscillospirales; family Acutalibacteraceae; genus Eubacterium_R. The sequence continues at coordinate 175,890 of JAFSTE010000021.1, read as the reverse complement.
CCGACTGAGCAGGACGAGTACGAAAATATTGTACTTAAAAAGAACGGTAAAGCCGAGTCCTCGTCAAGCGGCGTGTCTATTTCAAGCGGTGAGGTAACTGTTACAAAAGCGGGCGCATACCGCATTACCTCCGAAACCGATAACTGGCACGGCGTTATAAAGGTTAAGCTTAAAAATACCGAAAATGCGGAGCTCAGATTTGAGGATGTAGATATTACATATAACAAGGGTAATATTATCCAGATTATAAACGACTCCGAGGAGTTTGACCGTTCGTTTATCGAAGCCGAGGCGGCTGCCGAAAGCGCTATGGACGATACGCTTAACGACGCTATGGAGGACTTGTCCGACAGACAGAGTGCTCCCGATGTCGATTTGACCTTCCCGACGGGCACTTCGAGCACCTTTGAAAGCTCGGCTAATGTTCAGACGGGCATTATCTATAACGAGTCTAAGCTTACCATTAAGGGTAACGGTAAGGTTACTATGAAGGCGACTTCAAACGCTAATAATGTAATCTGCTCGTCAAAGAGCGTTTCTATTAAGAATTGCAGCGTTACTCTTAAAACTGCGGCGTTTGGCGTTACGAGCAGTATCGGCGGCTCAAGAGGTATATTCGCTTACAATAAGGTTAACCTCGAGTCCGGTACTCTTAATATCGAGTCAAACGGCGACTCCATAAGATGCACAAGATATAATCAGGAGGGCGGTACGCTTAATGCCGAGTCCTCAGCCTGCGACGGTATTGACGCAGAGAGCTCGATAGATATTTCGGGCGGTCACTGTACTGTAATAGCGCTTAATAAATCAGCGTTTAAGGTGCGCCGCGTTAATATTCAGGAGCGCTGGGACAACGGCGAAAGAGTTAACAGAAAAGACGGTATCCGCGAGGGCAAGGGCGACCACTTTAAAATCGCCGGCGGTACCGTAATTGGCGAGAGCAAGAGACTTTCGGACTATAACTTCAGTCCTTCTCAGAGAACCATCGGCTGCAGAACAGTCAAAAAGGTTAAAAAGAACACCGAAGAAACGAAAAAGCCCGTTAAGTGGAAGATTAAGGGTCTTGCTTCTTCGAGTAATCATTGTATTAAATTCCTCTATTCCTCGTCCTCGGTTAGTAAGAAGAATTACGAAATCGAAGCCGACGGTGCCGAGAGAGAAGGCGCGTGGAATTGGGACGGTAATTACGGAATTTGTAAAGTAACGCTTTCGACCAGTAAATAATAAAGGTTGTGGATAAAATGAAAACAACAAAACGGATACTATCATTACTTCTGTCGCTGACATTAATTGTCGGCGCAGTTGTCGTTATGCCGATAACTGCCGAAGCTATCAGCACACCTATCGAGCTTGAGAGCACAGCGGTTAATTTCTGGGCTGACCCCGAGAACAGAATTAAGCAAAGCGACCTTTATAACTTCGCTTCGGGCGACAAAACTTCGATGGTTGGCGCTGTAGGCGTGTTCGCGCGCTCAACAAGCTCGTCTAACTTCTATCTGTTTTTGCCGTCAAACGCTGACTGTAATAATCTTAAGGTTTGGTTCTTGGCGGACTACGCAACGGTTAATGGCTCTACGGTTGTCAGCGGACAGCCTACCGATGTGTTTAAGGACGCTGACGAGGGCGGTACAAAATTAGTGTATACGCTCAATCTCGGCGGCGAAACTTACACGCTTAATGTAATGAAATCGGGCGATGTAGGCGCGGTATATATCGACACCAGCAGCGGCTCGATGTCCTCTATCCACAGCAGTAAGGACAATAGCGAAAGCGGTACTATCATGGTAGTAAATGCCGACGGTACGCTTGAGTATGACGGCGAGCTTTCAAGCATTAAGGGCAGAGGTAACGCCACATGGGGTTACGATAAAAAGCCCTATAACATTAAGCTTGCAAACTCAACTAAGCTTCTCGGTATGCCGAAGGCGAGAAAATGGTGCCTTATGGCTAACCATGTTGACGGCTCGCTAATTAAAAACCAGCTTACTTATGACTTCGCCGACTATATAGGCATTAAATATCAGCCGCATTGTAAGCCCGTTGATTTGTATATTAATCAGCAGTATTACGGCTCATATGCGCTCTCAGAAAAAGTTGAAATTAAATCTAACAGAATTAATGTTACCGATAACTACGAAAACCTCGAAATTGCAAACGGTACTGTTGACGAGGCTACGGGTACGGTAATTCCTGCCGATATGGATACTCTCGGCCTTTCGACGAGAACCATTAACGCGGATAATTCTACTACATATTATACCGAATACAGCTCTAACTATCACGGCCACAGTATCGGCTCGCGCAGATACAGCGCCTATGCCAAAACCTCAAATACGGGTATCAATTATACAAATATTAACGACCCTTCGGACTTAACGGGCGGCTATCTGTTTGAGCTCGAGATATCCCAGCGCTGGGCGGTAGAAAACTGCGGCTTTTGCGCTTATAACCGCCAAGGCTGGGTAGTTAAGAGTAACGACTATATAAGCCGTCACCAGATTGATTATTGCTATCCGCTTTTGTATGCAATCGGCGGCGCAATCTATAACGGCGGTACAGTACCGAGCAGGTCTGTTGAAACGAACTGCAGCTCTCTTGGCTCTACGCTTGCATACGGAGATAGATCCGTTACTAACCCCGCTCCGGAGTCGCAGTATCGCGGCAAGAGATGGAGCGAGCTCCTTGACGCCGATTCAGCTGTTAAGTATTACTGGACTCAGGAGTACTTTAAGAATATGGACTCCTCGGTATCTTCAACATACTTTTTTAAGGATGTCGATTCGGTAGACTCTAAGGTTTACGCAGGTCCGCTCTGGGATATGGATAACTCAATCGGTTATTCGTCAAACGGTTCGCGCTGGGGTCACAGCTGGACTTCCACAAGCGGATGGTACACTAAAAATACAAGAATTTACCGTTGGAGAACAAGGGACACCTCTACAAGCTATAGTAAGGACAGCGAAGCTCCGTTATCCTTCTACGGTGCGCTTGCAACAAACTGTGACGACTTTACGACTATGGCTAAGAGCGAGTGGTATAACACAATTTCGCCTGCTGTTGATATCCTCACCGCAAGCGAGGACGACGATAACGGCGTTCTCCATAATGTTGACTACTATGTTGATACAGTAGAAAAATCGGGCAAAATGAACGCCCTGAGGCTTTATGAGAATTCGGATTATAATGCTGACACGATTAAAACAGGTATAAGAAACTGGCTTACCGCAAGACAGACCTGGATTAACGGCGAATTCCCGAAGACCGATATTTCTACCTGTAACTTTGCAAATATTGATAATCAGACTTGTACCGGCAGCCCGATTGAGCCCGGCGTTACAATTACCGACGGCAGTACAACTCTTCAGGAGGGTAAGGATTACACACTTACTTATACTAACAATATTGCCGCAGGCGCAGCAAGAATTAAAGTTGACGGTACCGGCAAGTACGAGGGCAGCTATAATCTTAACTTTAATATAGTTAAGGGTATTTTCGAGGGCAGCGCCCAGATACCCGCAGCAGCGTATAAGGACGATGTGCTGAATGTTTCGGTTACTAACGAAAACGGCGACGATGTAAGCGACCTTGTAACGCTTCAGTGGTATGCCGATAATGTTGCAATCGGCGGCGCTACATCTAACGAGTATAACGTATCCGCTTCTGACGCGGGTAAGACTATTAAGGTAGTTGCAAGCGGCGATAATGTATCCCTTGCAGGTTCGGTAACCTCTAATGAATGTACAATCTATGCCGGCGAAAAGCCGACTAATTACACCGAAACCCTTGCACAGTGGGTATATGATTATTCACTTAACGAGGCGGACCTTGCTAATGCTGACACAAGCGGCGGATACGCATATCCTGCAACCGACGGTCAGCTTAAGGAAACCGCACTGCTAAAGGGCAGCGTTAATGCTACCTCTACCGCTAAAATTAAGTGGTCTGAAGACCTGTACTCAAATCCGACTACGGTTATTACCAAGGATTACTCACCGATTATTTCAACCGATAAATCGGACGGTCTTGCGTGGGGCGAGTACCCGTACTTTGAAACAACGCTTAATACCCTTGGCTATGAGAATATCTCGTTCTCCGCTAAGCTCGGCGGTACCAACAGAGGTCCCGGTGTCTGGAAGCTGCAGTACAGCTTAAACGGCACTAACTATATCAATATCCCGAACAGTACCTACACAATCGCTAAAAACAAGACTATGTACGACGCGTTCAGCGATGTAACGCTTCCTGACGCTTGCAGTAATGTTAAGAACCTTCGTATCAGGGCTGTTGCCTGCGACGATGTTGCAATTAACACAACTTATAGAATTGTCGGTATACCTTCGGGTGATGCGTCGATTAACAATGTTTATGTTAAGGGTACACGCATTACGGCTATTACCGAGCTCGATGCGCCTACTATTATCAATAAGTCCGATAACGGCGACGCTTCGGTACTCTTTGATACCGATACAATCTCTATTCGTGACAATAACGGCGGCGCAGAGGTTTACTACTCGCTCGGCGGCGAATATAAGCTCTATAACGGCGAGTTCTCACCGTTTGACGATAACGCCGAGGTAGGGGATACCGTAACCCTCAGCACATACTCTAAGTTTGAGGATATCGTATCCGACACCACTACCGCAACCTACACCTTCGGCGGTTATGATATTAACCACTTTGTATATGATACATATACCGAAAATGTTACTAACGGCGCACTTTATTCTAACGGCGGCGCGTTTGACGGAAGCGGTAAAATGACTACTTATACCAACGGCGTTTCGCAGTATGTTCCGCTTTGGAACGAAAAGAACGGCGCGTTCCTGATTGCACCTGACGACGGCGCACTCTGGAGCGAGTATTCGGGCTACACCTTTGAGATTTCGACCTCGGGCTATGAGGATGTTTCGCTTACCGCTAAGATGTACACCACCGCTCAGGGTCCGAACAGCGTTACTATGCAGTACAGCCTTGACGGCGGCACCTGGAACGCGGTTGAGCAGAATATCGCGCTTAACGCAAACGGCGCTTTAGAGCAGACATTTATGAACTATAATCTGCCTGCTGCCTGCGATAACCAAAAGCAGGTGTTCATCCGTCTTATTACTACCGAAAATAAAACTCACGGCAGCGCTACAACGCCTTCTACAAGGCTTCACAATAATGCTTCTAAGGGTAACCTTTATATTAACGATATAATCTTTGCCGGTAATCAGAGCGGCGACGCTAAAATGCCGTATACTAATAAAACCTCGGACTATTTCGGCGATACGGGTAACCTTAAGTATTACAGCGCTGACGGCGACAATATGCACTATTCGGTTGTAGACAGCGATAAAAACATTATCCTTTCGGGTAACTATAACAGTGAATCGGGTATTGTTATCCAGAACGCAACTGACTTTAACCCGTATTCTAACGAAGGATACACCGTTTCGGTTTGGTCGGGTGACGGCGAGGACAGAAGCCCTGTTAATACAAGAACCTATTATTATAAGGGCACAACGATTTGCGAATTTAATTATAACTCCTCGTCAAGAGCGCTCGCGTATTACCTCGACTCAACAGGCACTAAGGCGTCAAGCACCTCGGGTGCCGAAGGCGAGCTTATGATGTATCCTAACGGCTACACACCCGCAACGCTTGTTTACGACGATACCTACACCGTTAAGGTTGCGTGGGCTTCGGATAACTTCTTTATGTACGATAAGTCGACTCCGCTCGATACTCCCGACGAGAACGGCTACTGGTACATTAAGACGACTACAAGGGGCTATCACGATATTACGCTTAATCTCGAGCAGCTTTCGTCTAACAAGGGTCCGCGTGACTGGGGTCTTGCTTATTCGACTAACGGCAGTACATATACCTATATTCCTTCGTCTAATGTAAGGTCTATAAGTAACGACGCGTCCGCTTCTACAGTGGAAACTTATAATAACTTTAAGCTTCCGAGCGCTTGCGATAATCAGGAGGAGCTCTATCTTAAGCTGTTTATCAACGGCGGCGAAACTATCGAAGGCGACGAGCTTGTTGATATGCTTAAGGGTAATACTGGTATTGATAATATCATAATAAGCGGTATTGAAAACGCACCCGCTACCGATGTTACTATTAATACCGTTGTGCTTGAAAACGAGCTTGATACAACGGGTACAATTCCGACCGACGCTACCGTAAGCATCGACGGAAATACCTTCCGTACAGAGGACGGCTCGGCTACCGTACAGCTCACTATCGGCGAAACCTATACCGCAGAGGTTTCCAAGAACGGCACTTTCGTTAATTCGTATACCTTTAAGGTTAAGCCAAACAGCGAAATTACCGTTCCTGTAGTATGTGTAGATATGAACGGCGACGGTGTTATCAACGGTCGTGACTGGGGCTACATAACCCAGCTTGACGACGAAGATTTATCGGATGTTTATAAGCACTCGTTTGAATCATTAGTCGGCAAGAGGTCCGATAGCTTCAATTATGAAAAATAACAAAAAATCTCCAAACCAAACGGTTTGGAGATTTTATTTTAGCCGTAACATCGCACGAACAAAGTGTGATGTTTTATTTATATACTCTTTCGATTCTCGGGTTTACCATAAGCGGCGAGATGTCTACGCTTGCTATGTCGCCCGGCTTTATGTCTGTACCCGTTATATCTACCGCGGTGTGCGACAGACCGATACCGCCGATAACATAGTGCATTTCGCCGTTAATTCTGACATACATCTGCTGCTTCTTTAAATATCGCTTAAACACCGACATAGAGTACCTGAGGTCGTATTGCTCCTTCTCTTTAGCAAGACCGAAGCCGTCATAGTGACCGATAGGCACAATAGCAATCTTTGTTTCTCTTTTTGTGGTGTAAAGTCCGTTGTAGCCGATGCTGTATCCCGCGGGAACAACCTTTGTGTCAACTACCTCTGCTTCGAGTGAACCGAGGCGGGTTAGTCCCGTTTTGTTCCTTGTAATAACTCTGCCCGTAAACGCCGAGCCTATCCTTACGCTGTCGAGTGAAACGCCATCAACATTTAAAAGAGCAGGGGAGTTTGCAGCGTGCATTATACCTGTTTCGCCGACCTCGTCCTTTATCTTTTGAGCCGTGTCTTTAAACATCGTAAGCTGCGCCTTTGTAAGCTCGCTGTTTCTGAACGCAGATGAAAAATGCGTGTAAATTCCGGTGAATTTAAGATTTTCAAACGAGTAGCACTTAATAGCGCTTTCAATCTCGCTCGGCATAAATCCGTAACGCCCCATACCCGTATCAATTTTAAGATGGCACTTCGTTTTAACGCCAAGCTCTTTTGAAACCTCGTCCATAATCTTAGCGCTCTCGAGCGAGCCTATCGTTGCTGTCGCGCCGTTTTTTGCGATTAACTCAGCCTCGCTTTTAACGCAGGTCGAGCGCATAACGAGTATGTCCTCGTTATCAAGAACTTCCTTTAAAATCGGTATGTCCGTAACCTCGGTCACCGCAAAGGTCTTTATGTCGTGCGCCTTTAAAACAGCGGTAAGCTCTTTAATCCCGAAGCCGTAGCCGTTGCCCTTAACTACACCGATTACGGGTACGCCCGCAAGCTTTTTAACAAGCTCGATGTTATCATCAAGCGCCTTTTTATCTATAACATATCTGCTCATAAACTATCTTACTTTCTTAAGCACTTCTGTACCGACATTGTACAGCTTATATATAGGTTTATTTATAACATAGTCAAACTCGCCTATAAACTCCTTCATATATCCGCCGAAGCCGTGCTTAAAGCGCCAGAGTCCGTAGTGCGGATTGTCGGGATTCTGACAGTCGCCGCTGATTCCGCCGAAGTCGTAAACGGCGCAGCCGCACTCCATACCCCATTTAATCATAGCCCACTGCAGAGCGTAGTTAGGATATACATTTCTGTGTGCATTTGACGAAGCGCCGTACTGGTACTTCATAACATTCTGACCCCACTTTATAGCGAGCGTGCCGGCAATCGGCTTACCCTCGTAGTACGCCATATAAAGCCTTGCGTCGTCGGTCATACAGTCGAGTATCTTTTCAAAATACCATTTAGGTCTTGTTGAAAATCCGTCGCGCTCGCCGGTCTCCGCCATAATTGCAACAAAGTCGTCAAGCGCTTCCTTACCGCAAATCTTAACCTCAACGCCCTTTTTAGGAGCCTTACGGATACGGTTTCTGTAATCGCTCTTGAAGGTGAGCATAAGCTCGTCCTCGCTGAGACCGTTATAGTCAAAACAGTATACAAAGCGCGGCTGTACATTTTCAAAGTCCATACAGCCGGGGTTAAGCTCTACAAAGCCTTTTTTAACGAGATAGTCCTTGTACGCCTTGTTTTCGATAACAATTTCGGGGTCAATTTTAAGGCAGTACGCCTTGTATTCCTTACCGATTTTAAGCAGCGCTTCAAAGAGCTTGTCAAAGGTGTCAAAATCGTCCTCGTCTGCAACGAAGCCCCTGCACGCGTACATAAGCGAGTTGCCTATAACGGGGATAGAGCGGATAAGCACAGCAGCAGCACCCTTGATTTCGCCGTCCTCTTTAAGCATTACTGCTTCCCACTTCCACGCGGACTTAACCTTAGCCCACTTTGACGAGTGCTGAAACAGTCCTTTTGGGTGTCTTTTTATAAAATCCTCATATTCTTCAAGATTATCTTTTGTAACTCTTTCAATCATTGCCTTGTCTCCAAAAATATTAGTCATATTATTATAACACAAAATCCAAGTTATGAAAAGAGATATTTTTATTTAATAAAAATATAATATTATGTTGAATTTTTTACTTTTTAGTGTTAAAATATACAAGATAATGTGTTTTTAATGGACATACTAATATCGAGGTGTTACTATGTCCGACGAAAACGAAAATGAAAAGACGACTCAGGAGGAAGAGCAGCAAAGCGCTTTTGAAACGGGCTCAATAACTGTCGAAAAAAGCGGTCACTTTATACACTGCCTTACTATTATCGGTCAGATAGAGGGGCATTACATCCTCCCGAGCCAGAATAAAACCACAAAGTATGAGCATGTTATTCCGCAGCTTGTCGCTATAGAGGAGAGCAGGGAAATAGATGGTCTGCTGATAATCCTTAACACCGTCGGCGGCGATGTAGAGGCAGGGCTTGCTATCGCAGAGCTTTTGTCTACTATGAAAACGCCTACCGCGTCGCTCGTTCTCGGCGGCGGTCATTCTATCGGCGTTCCGCTTGCCGTAAGCTGTAAAAAGAGCTTTATTGTTCCGAGCGCTACTATGACGGTTCACCCCGTTCGTATGAACGGCACCGTTTTAGGCGTCCCGCAAACCCTTTCGTATTTTGAAAAAATGCAGGACAGGATAGTTAAGTTCGTTGAGAGTAATTCTTCAATTTCGGCTAAGCGCTTCAGACAGCTTATGATGAAAACGGGCGAGCTTATTATGGATGTCGGTACTGTGCTTGACGGCGAGGGTGCCGTTAAATGCGGACTAATTGACGAGCTTGGCGGTCTTTCGGACGCGCTCGATTTTATCGAAAATCAAATCGGTGGTGAAAATGATGCTGTTCACGATAATTAATTTAAACGATGTATTTTATAGCGGCGACTCTGCTGTGAAGAATAATGCAGAGCGCTCTACCAACCCTTTTGATTTTATTCGTATGGGCTGGTTTTTAGATAACGAAGAAATGTTCAGAGGAGTTAATAATGTCAATCTTAATTTCGATTATTCAAGCTATTTTACAGGCGATTTTCGCAATACTTCCGCTAAGTGAGAGCGCGCATTCTGCCGCTTTTCACGAGTTCGCGCATAAAGCGGACGGCTCGGTTTCCGCGCTTACGGGTATAATCCATATCGCAATAGCGGTGGGTATTATCGTAGCGTATAACGGCGTGTTTATGAAGCTCGGTCGCGAGTTCTTTATGTCCTTCTCCGATATCGCCAAAAGGAATATCAAGGGCAGCGAAAAGAAGCCGGTAAGGCGCTTTATGTACTTTACGCTTATTTCCTTTGCAGTACTTCTTTTGTGGCTCATACCGTTCGGCGACGCGGGCTTCTTGTTCACCGTTTTACATAGGACAACATATAACGCAACCCTTCTTGACGAGGGTATAATGCTTTGCGTTACCGCTATTATGGTGCTCTCGTCCGCTAAACAGATTAACGGCACGAGAAATAACGGCGATATCTCGCTTTTTACTGCGCTGTTTGTTGGCTTTGCTACTCTGTTTTTCCTGCCGGTCGGCGGCTTTTCGCTTGTCGGCGGAATATTTGCGATGCTCATTATTTTCGGCGTTGAAAAGAGGACTGCGTTCAGATACGCCTTTGTTGTAAGCGCTCCCGTATTTCTCGTCTTAGGTATTGTCGAAACCTGTATCGGCGAAAAGGTCGGCGTTGTTGCGGGAATACTTGCTGCGATTATCGGAGTAGTTATTTCGTTCGTTTGTGTTAAGGTATTTAAGTGGCTTGTTAAGGACGGCTACTATAAGTACTTAGGTATATATGATGCAGGTGTTGGCTTCTTGTTTGCGATTATCGGCATTTTTCAGCTTGCACTTAACTGATTACATAGAAAAGGTAGTTTATAATGGCTAATAATTCTAAGAAAAAAGCACCTCAAAAAAGCGGTGCAAAAAAGCAGACTAAGCCTGCTTCTAAGGCTCCTGCTGAGAATATCGAGGAAAAAAGAGAAGATACTTTAAGGATTGTAAGTATCGTTATCTTTGCTGTGTCCGCGCTGTTTTTCTTTATCGCTGTTGTCAGCGGCGACGGCGTGTGGCGCGTGCTTCATAATGTGTATATCGGTCTTTTCGGCTGGTTTGCTGCGGTAGTATTTCCGCTTTTGTGCCTTTTGTACTCAATACTGTTTACGGTTAAAAAGCCTAATAAAAATATGACCTATGAGGTCGTGTCAATAGTTATACTCGTGCTGTTGATGTCGAGCTTTATACATATTGTTCAGAATCAAACCGGCTCGCCTTTTGGCGAAACAATTAAGTCGGCGTACACTAACGCACCTTATTCATTTAACGGCGGCTTTTTCGGCGCGCTTATCGGCTGGCTTCTTTTAACACTCGGCAAAGCGCCCGCAATTATCGTAACGCTTCTCGGCGCGCTTGTGGATATCCTCCTGCTTTCGAGAGTTACGATTAATCAGTTCTTTAAAAATACCGCTAAGCCCGTTAAAAAGGTGGTCGAAAGGGCGACGCCGTATATCGAGGAGCGCCGCGAAAAAAGGCAGAACAGAAATATTGATATATTCCTTGATGACGAGCCTGCACGCGACGGCTACACAGGCGGCGTGATTGATAACCAGGATAAAAAGACACGCAGAAAGCCTAAGACTCAGGACGACAACACTGTCAGCGACGATGTCACCGACAGCATTATTAAAGAGATTAACGAAACCACAAGGCGTAATCAGCAGCTTCGCGCTAATCCTAAGAGCCTTGACGAAATCGTTGAGGACGCAAGTACCGATAAGAAAAAAGAGGATAAGGCTGAAGCTGTTCAGAAAGCCGCAGAAGTTCCTGAGTTTACCGTAACCGACGAGGAGCTTAACTCCACCGTTAAGGAGTACAAGCTTCCGCCCGTCAGCATACTTAAAACAGCTAAGAAAAAATCTACTCGCGATGTCAGCAACGAGCTTAAGAGCAATGCTCAGCTCCTTGTAGAAACACTGCGCTCCTTCGGCGTAGCGGCGGAGATTACCGATATTTCGAGAGGTCCTACCGTTACACGCTACGAGCTTAAGCCCGCCGCAGGCGTGCGTATTTCTAAGATTACTAATCTTTCCGACGATATCGCGCTTAACCTTGCGGCAACTAATGTAAGAATAGAGGCTCCCATCCCCGGCAAGGCTGCCGTTGGTATCGAGATACCGAACTCCGTTACTAATACCGTATCTATGCGCGAGCTTATTGATACGGACGAGTTTGATAAGCAGAAGTCTATTCTTTCCGCAGGTATCGGCAAAGATATTGCCGGTAATACAGTCTTTTGCGATATTGCTAAAATGCCTCACCTTCTTATTGCGGGTACTACCGGTTCGGGTAAGTCGGTTTGTATGAACTCGATTATCGTTTCAATCCTTTACAGGGCTAATCCCGAGCAGGTTAAATTCCTTATGATTGACCCCAAAAAGGTTGAGTTTTCTAAGTATGAGAATATTCCGCACCTTCTTGTACCCGTTGTTACCGACCCGCGCAAAGCGTCGGGTGCGCTCGGCTGGGCGGTTTCGCAGATGCTCGAAAGGTACCAGAAGTTTTCGGATACAGGCGTTCGTGATATCGAGGGATATAACAAGTATGTTAAAAAGCATCCCGATATGAACCCGATGCCTAAAATCGTTATTTGTATAGACGAGCTTGCCGACCTTATGATGGCAGCACCTAAAGAGGTCGAGGACTCTATCTGCCGTCTTGCGCAGATGGCGCGTGCTGCAGGTATGCACCTTGTTATCGCTACTCAAAGACCGTCTGTAGATGTTATTACTGGTCTTATTAAGGCTAATATCTCCTCGCGTATTGCTCTTACTGTATCGTCACAGATTGACTCAAGAACTATTCTTGACACCGGCGGCGCTGAGAAGCTTCTCGGCCGCGGCGATATGCTTTATTCACCAATCGGCGCAAGCAAACCGCTTCGTGTTCAGGGCTGCTTTATCAGCGACGAAGAGGTAGAGGAGCTTTGTGAATTTATTAAAAATCAGGGCGAGAGCGAGTATTCCGAGGAAATCCAAAAAGAGATTGAAAACAGAGCCGTTCAGGAAAAAGGTTCGTCACCCTTTACCGACGACGGCGACGGCGGCGAAGCGCTTGACCCGCTGTTTGAAAAAGCGGTTGATGTCGTGCTCGACTCGGGCAGAGCTTCAACCTCCTTCCTGCAGAGGAAGCTGTCTGTAGGTTATTCAAGGGGCTCAAAGATTATGGATCAGCTTGAGGACAAGGGTATTATCGGTCCTCAGGAGGGCGCAAAGCCGCGTGAAATCAGGATTAATAAGCAGCAGTGGATTCAGATGCAGGCGCAGGGCAGCGCAGGCGATACCGAGTTCACAGCCGAAAACACCGTACAAATGAGCTTCGACGGCGAAGCCGAAGAAGACTCGGACGATTTTGAAAGCTTTGATGAATAACTTTTTACCCATTTCAAAAAATGATTTAAAGGAGCGCGGATGGGACGAGGTTGACTTTGTCTACATAACAGGTGATGCGTATGTTGACCACCCGTCCTTTGGCGCTGCCATTATAACAAGAGTCCTTGAAGCAAAGGGCTTTAAAGTAGCCGTACTAAGCCAGCCCGACTGGCATAGCACGGCTGATTTTGTTCGTTTCGGTAAGCCGCGTCTCGGCTTTTTGATAACGAGCGGCAACATAGATAGTATGGTTGCGCATTACACCGCCGCTAAAAAGAAGCGTTCTAACGACGCCTATACAGCAGGCGGCGTATCCGGTAAACGCCCCGACAGAGCGGTTATCGTCTACTCTAATATTGTTAAAGAACTTTATCCCGATGTGCCGATTGTGCTCGGCGGGCTTGAGGCTTCGCTAAGGCGCTTTGCACATTACGACTACTGGGACGACGATGTTAAGCCGAGTATTCTTCTTGACTCCAAAGCCGACCTGCTGATTTACGGTATGGGCGAGAACCAGATTATTCAGATTGCCGAGCGCTTAAATTCCGGCGAAGATGTGAACACAATGCACGACATCAAGGGCACTGTCTACGCCGTTGATGTTGTTAATACACCTTACGAGGGCAGGGAGTGCCCGTCGTTTGAAAATGTCAGTAACTCAAAAAAAGAGTACGCTAAAGCTGCTCGAATTCAGCAGGACGAGCAGGACCATATCCGCGGCAAAGCCCTGAAGCAGCGCCACGGCAAAAAGATGGTTGTACAGAATGTACCTATGCCGCCCCTCACTACCGAGGAGCTTGACTGGGTGTACTCTTTGCCGTATATGAGGACCTATCATCCCTCTTACGAAAAGCTCGGCGGTGTTCCGGGTATTCAGGAGGTCGAGTTTTCCATAACTCATAACCGCGGCTGTTTCGGCGCGTGTAATTTTTGCTCTATTGCTTTTCACCAGGGGCGCTATGTCACCACGCGAAGCAAGGAGAGCATTATTAACGAAGCTAAGATGCTTACAACCCTACCGAACTTTAAGGGTTATATCCACGATGTTGGCGGACCTACGGCTAATTTCCGCCGTCCGTCCTGCGATTATCAAAAGGAACACGGACTTTGCGTCGGCAAAAAGTGCCTTGCGCCGAAGCCCTGCAAAAACCTCGCCGTTGACCACAGCGAATACCTTGAAATACTTAGGGAAGTACGCAATTTGCCTAAGGTTAAAAAGGTGTTTATTCGTTCGGGTATACGCTACGACTATCTGCTCGAGGACAGGGATGACGAATTCTTCCGCGAGCTTGTAAAATATCATGTAAGCGGTCAGCTTAAGGTCGCGCCCGAGCATTGTTCCGCGGCAGTTCTTGACAAAATGGGTAAGCCCCATATCGAAGCGTATATTAACTTTTCAAGACGGTATTTTCAGTATACTAACGAGGTTAATAAAGAGCAGTACCTTGTGCCTTATCTTATGTCGAGTCACCCCGGCTCAACGCTCGACGACGCTATCGAGCTTGCGCTGTTTTTAAAGAAAAACCGTATCCGCCCCGAGCAGGTGCAGGATTTTTACCCGACTCCCGGTACAATTTCAACCGCGATGTATTATACAGGTCTTGACCCCTACACGATGGAGGACGTCTATTGTGCGACTAATCCGCACGATAAGGCGCTTCAAAGGGCTTTGTTGCAGTATTTTAATCCTAAAAATAAGGCGCTTGTTATAGAGGCGCTTAAGCGCGCAAAAAGATTTGACCTAATCGGAAACGGCGATAAATGCCTCGTTCAGGCGCAAAACTCAAATCCTAATAATTACCGCAGACAAAACGGCAAAAGGAGAAAACGATGAAGCAGCGCGACACTAAGGACTTCTCAAGGTATATAGCTGCTTTAGGAATAATTCTAATCGGCGTTATTGTTTGTATATTCGCTGTTAAAGCGCCTATGGTTTACGATAACGCCAAGAGCTCAGAAGCCGCCGATACAGCTACCGAAACGAGTAGCACTACCGAGGAGATTTCTGTTGAATATCCGCTTAATCTTAACACCGCCTCTGTCGAGGAGCTTATGACTATCGACGGAATAGGCGAGAGTATTGCCGCTTCTATTGTGTCGTACCGCGAGGATTATAAAAAGTTTGACAGTGTTGAGGAAATAAAGAATATTCAAGGCATAGGCGACGGCATTTATCAGCGCGTTGCACCATATCTAACCGTATGAAAAAGAGAGCTAAAAATTTTATAGATACGCTGATGTGCGTGCTTTTTCCGCGCAGATGCGCGCTTTGCGGCAGCGTAACCGAAATTGATAAGTACATCTGCGACGACTGTAAAAACGCTAAGCGACCGTCGGGAAAAGTGTGTAAAAAATGCGCTCATTCTCCTGATAATTGTGAGTGTAAGGGTAAGATTTACGACTATAAAGAATTATGCGCCGCGTATTACTTCAACGGGAGTATCGCGACGGGTATTGTGCGCTTTAAGAACAGCGGTTTCACTGAGCTTAAGACTGCGTTTGCACACGAAATGTCAAAATGTATTAAAGAGCGCTACGCTGATATTCATTTTGACTGTATTACCTATGTACCGCTTCATAAATCAAGGCTTAAAGAGAGGGGATATAACCAGGCGAAGCTCTTAGCACAGGAGATTTCAAAAGAGCTTGACATCCCGCTTGACGACCTCCTTATTAAGGTTCGTAATACAAAATCACAGCCCAGTATTAATCAAAACGAGCGCAAGGGTAATCTTCGCGCTGCCTTTGACCTTGCGTTAGATAAGGATGTTAAGGATAAGACGATACTGCTTATAGACGATGTAAAGACTACGGGTAGCACACTAAACGAGTGTGCGACGACCCTTCGCGCGTATGACGCAAAAGCTGTTTATACCGCCGTTATCGCAGCCGCTAAGGATAATAAAAATAAAACCAAATAACCCTTGCAATTTAATCTGAATAGTGCTATTATTTTAAACAAGTCAAATATAAGCGCCTGTGGCGGAATTGGCAGGTTCGTTTTCGACCGCTGCCTGCGGCAGACTAAGGGAGATAAAAGAACTGTGTAGCGGTCTGAATTTTCCCGCCGCTCCAAGGCGAGGAAAATTCAGGGCACCGCCCACCGTACGAATCTTTACTTCCTAAGAGTAACATATATATTAATCAATTTAATAATAAGCGCCTGTGGCGGAATTGGCAGACGCGATAGATTTTGCTATCGCTACCTCGGTGAAAGGAAAAAACATGAAAAAGATCATTTTGTTATTAATTGCTATAACAATGGTTTTGTTTAGTTTCTCTGCCTGCTCACATATACCGGCAAGTAATCTGCTTGATAAAAACAGAGATTCAGATGGATATGTGCAGTTTGTTGCAGAGTTTAATACGGGATTATTTGCTTACACAAATACTCCAAATTCTGACTTAGAATATCATCCTGATAATTCTAAATTAGAGAAAACTTTTACTTATGGCAGTTATGACCTTAAGTTTAAGGCTCAATATGAAGAAAACAAAATTGTATATAATATAGACAATCCGACAAAAGATAAGATATGGGAAAGAAAAACCTTTGATGATATTTACGGACTTTATTGCACAAGTTGGAATAACTATGTTGAAAAAGCAGGAATCGGTTCGGTAAGTGTTAGCGATGAAAACGATATTCAAACTATAGAATTATCTATTAGCGCATTAGAGTATTCTGTTACTTTAAATCCTATGGCTGAAGTACCGACTATCGTTTATGAAGTAATAGAAGTTGCTTAAAAAGTTAATAAGCGCCTGTGGCGGAATTGGCAGACGCGCTAGATTTAGGATCTAGTATCTACCGATGTGCAGGTTCAAGTCCTGTCAGGCGCACCATAAAAGCAGCAAGTATATTCTTGCTGCTTTATTTATTTGATTAAAAAACTATACAAAAACACAAAACCTGTATACTTATTATATTAAAAATACTAAGCCTTAATTAAAACGGTTGAATTTATTAAGAAAATAGACTATAATATATTATTAGTTTTAAGTATAACACAACCCGGCAAACAGAAAAGAGGAAATCGTTATGCAATCTCTACGCACGAGAATTACAATAATTACAGTTCTTGTTGCTATTATTTCGGTAAGCGTCGTTTCCATAATGAGCGTAATTTTTATTCGTAGTAACGAGCAGCAAAAATCGGACCAGCTTCTGCTTTTGATGTGTGAAACTGGTGAAAAGAATCTTGACTACTATTTTAACAGCGTTCAAAAATCCGTCGGCAAGGTAGCTACATTTGTTGAAGCGGATATAGACGGTACCGATTCAAAGGCACTCGAGCAGCATACCCAGCGCGTAAGAAAGTATTTTGATGAAATGGCGTCAAAAACTAACGGCGTGCTTACATATTATTACAGAATTGACCCCGAAGTGTCAGACACTGTTAAAGGCTTCTGGTACACTAATCTTGACGGCGAGGGCTTCGTGGAACATAAGGTTACCGATATAACTAAGTATGATACTAAGGATACTTCGGCTCTTGTGTGGTTTACCGTGCCTAAATATGAGGGTAAGCCCATCTGGCTTCCGCCTTATATTACGGACAACCTTAATAAGCGCGTTATATCGTACAATGTTCCCGTTTATAAGCAGGGTGAATTTATCGGCGTCGTTGGTATAGAAATTGACTACTCCACTATGGCGGAGCAGGTTGACAGCATCCGCATTTACAGTAACGGCTATGCGTTTTTAAGCGATGCTAACGGCGAAATATATTATCACCCCTATATTGATGTTACCAAAACGCCTAAAGAAGAGCTGCCCGAAATACCGTTCGGTCTTGTCAGCGACAGCACATTTATCAAGTATAATTATAACGGCGTAGAAAAAGCCGGAGCCTGGCTTGAGCTCAGCAACGGTATGCGCCTTGTGGTAAGCGCTCCCGTTTCGGAAACGGACGGCGACTGGCAAAAACTTATCATAAACGTTTTGATTATATCTGTAGAGGTTTTGGCGTTTGCAAGCTTACTTGCATATTTCTTCTCTAAGCGTATTACTAAACCGCTTAAACAGCTTACAAAGGCTGCGCAAAAGGTAAATGCGGGCGATTACAGTTTTGAGCTTGACTACGATAAAAATGACGAAATCGGTTTGTTGACAAGGACCTTTAAATCGCTTGCAAAAAATGTGAAAACGAATATTGCAACCCTTAACAGTAAAGTGTTTATTGACGCGCTTACGAGGGTTAAGAACAAGGCTGCGTTTAACGAAGCGTTGAAAGATATCCAGACCGAGATTGAAAGCGAACCCGAAAAAACAGACTTTGCTATTTGCGTTTTTGACTGTAACGGTTTGAAATCAATCAATGACCGCTACGGCCACGATAAAGGCGATATATATCTTAAAACCGCAAGCAAAACAATCTGTAACACCTTCAGGCACAGCCCGGTTTATCGTATCGGCGGCGACGAATTTGTTGTAGTGCTTACGGGCGAAGATTATCAAAACAGATTAAGTCTTGCCGACCACTTTAATGATGCGGTAACGAGAATTAATGAGTCCGACATTAATCCGTGGGAAAAAACCAGCGTAGCAATGGGTATGGCTCAGTACCATCTTAACGAGGACGATTCGGTCGACGAGGTTATGCGTCGGGCAGACAAGATAATGTACGAGAACAAACTCAGATATAAAGAGACGGAAGGGTAAACCTATTATGAAATTCAGAAAAAGGTTTATTAAATATCGTATTGCGGCGTGTTTGCTTGCGTTAATTATTCCGTTAGCGTCGCTTACTGCGGTTGGTGCTGCTTCTCAAAGCTACGAAAAAGTAGTGCGTATCGGCTGGTACGAGTCGCCGTTTAATCAGATTGACGACCTCGGCAGACGCTCAGGCTATGCCTATGAGTACGCCCAAAAGGTTGCGGCTTATGCCAACTGGCGTTACGAGTATGTAGAAGGTAGCTGGCCCGAGCTTATGCAGATGCTTATTGATGGAAAGATTGATTTAATGAGCGATGTTTCCTATACAAAAGAGCGTGCTAAGAGTATGCACTTTTCCGAACTACCGATGGGCGCGGAGAGTTACTATCTCTTTACCACCTTTGACAACACCTCTATATCAACCACCGATTATTCCACCTTTAACGGAAAAAAGGTCGGCGTGAACAAGGGGAGCGTTCAGATTGAATATTTCAAAGAGTGGGAAAAAGAAAATAATGTTAAAGCTGAGATAGTCGAAATGACGGGTGAGGAGAGCCAGAATATTGCCTCCCTCGTCAGGGGCGACATAGATATGTATTTAACGCTCGACGCTATTTCGGATTCCGAAAGTATGACTCCCGTTTGTAAGATATCCTCTTCGGATTTCTATTTTGCGGTTAACTCATCCCGTTCCGACTTATTAGCGGACCTCAACTCCGCTATGGAACGCATCCAGAGTGACAACAGATTTTATAATCAACAACTCTATTCAAAGTACCTGCATACTGGCACCATTAATAACCGTTTCAGCTCGCAAGAGATTAGCTGGCTTAAAAAGAAGGGCACTATAAGAATCGGCTATCAGGATAATTATCTTGCCTTTTGCGCACAGGACCCGAAAACGGGTGAGCTGATAGGCGCTTTAAAGGATTACATTAATACCGCTTCTACCAGTATGGAGAATTATAATCTTAAGTTCGCGCCCGTTGCGTATCCGACCTCTGAAGCTGCGATTGAGGCGCTGAAAAAAGGTGAGGTAGATTGCGTATTCCCGATTAATCTTACCGATTATTACGGCGAAACGGAGGGCATATCCATAACTTCGCCTCTTATGACGAGCGAAATGTTAGCCATAGTTAAGGAAACTGACCAGAAGGCATTTTTTAATAAAGAACATATTACGGTTGCGGTCAACGCAGGAAACCCGAATTACGAAATGTTCCTGCTTGACAATTACCCAGACTGGCGTTCTGTGTATTTCAATAATACCGAGGAATGTCTTAAAGCCGTAGCTAAAGGAAAGTCGGACTGCGTTCTTGTAAGCACTTTCCGCTATAACGATATCTCCGCATTTTGTAAGAAAAATAAGCTCGTTTCGGCTCCTACCGGCGTAAAGCTTGATTATAATATTGCGGTAAGCAGAAAGAATTCAACGCTTTATTCAATTCTGAACCGAACAATTAGCTCTATTCCCGAAAATACGATGACCGTTGCGCTTTCGACTTACGCCGTTGACAACACGCAACGCGGGCTTATTGAGTACCTTCAGCAAAACGAGGGAATAGTTGCGGCTATAATAATTCCGCTTTTGTTGCTTAGTGCTTTTATGATGTATTTGATTTTAACGGCACTTCGAAAAGCGAAGGAAAGAGAAGAACTGATTTCCGCTACGGAAATCGACGAGCTTACGGGCTTGTATATGAAAAGCTATTTCTTAGAGTATGCTAACCGTATGTTGCTCGAAAACCCCGGCGAGCCTATGGACGCAATCGTGTTTAATATAGTTCAGTTCCACTCTATAAATGCAATTTACGGCTATGAGTTCGGCGACAAAATGCTTAGCGCTATAGGCGAAGAGCTGCACGCCTTTGCTAAAGAAGTCGACGGTATTGCTGGTCACTCGGAAGCTGACCGTTTCGCGCTGTATTGTCCGCATTTTGACGATTATAATCTCCTGTTTGACAGACTTCAGAAAAAGGTTAACACGCTCTTATCCCGTAACGATATAAGAATTCGTATGGGCATTATGCCGTGGGAAGAGGGTACAACCGCTGAGCAGGCTGTTGAACACGCGCTTATTGCCTGCAACCTCGTTCGCGGAATCTATAACGAGCATATTCTCGTGTTCGACGAGGATATGCGTCGAAGAGAAGCTTTTCAGCAGATGCTCCAAAACGACTTGCATAACGCTCTTGAAAACGAGGAGCTTGAGGTCTATTATCAGCCTATTTATGATATTCAGTGCAATCCGCCTGAGCTCAAGGGCGCTGAGGCGCTCGTTCGCTGGATTCACCCGAAGTTCGGCTTACTGATGCCCGACGATTTTATCCCGCTGTTTGAACAGAAGGGACAGGTCGGCGAGGTAGATAACTATGTATGGAGTGTAGCTGCAAGGCAGGCGGCACAGTGGCAGAAAAAGTATTCCTCAAATCTTTTGATTTCAATTAACCTGTCGAGAAGAGATTTGTTTGACAGTGAGCTTGAGGAGAAGCTCGACTCGCTTATTAAGGAAAACGACCTCGATACAAGTATGTTAAAGCTTGAGGTAACGGAGTCCGTTTACACCGAAAATGCCGAGCAGTTTATCGGCGTCGTTGACAGACTGCGCGACAAGGGCTATTCGATAGTTATGGACGATTTCGGTTCGGGTTATTCCTCGCTTAATATGCTCTCCTCGATGCCGATTGACGCGCTTAAAATGGACAAGGCGTTTATCAGCGATATAAACACGAACGAAAAACGAATTAAACTCGTTCACCTGATACTCGATATCGCGGAGAACCTTAAGGTTTCGGTAGTTGCCGAAGGCGTTGAGACTCGCGAGCAGCTCGACTTACTTACTAAATCCGGATGTGCGCTTGCCCAGGGTTATTATTTCTCTAAACCGCTTACCGCGTCGAAGTTTGAGAAAAAGATAATTGAAAAGAACGATTAATGTAAAAAACAACCTACCCATTAGGGTAGGTCGTTCTTTTATTCGTCATTGTTTTCGATATCCGTATCAATTTTCTTTTTCTTCTCGAACTCTCTGCCGAGGATAAATATCAGGTACAAAAAGCCTAAAAGTATTATCCCTATTCCGATGTACATAAGCATTTTTGCGTTGCTTTTTGCTTTAGCGTTGTTTGATATTTCGCTGTCAGCGTCGCTTGTATCACTCTTTTTCGGCTTAGTAGCGCCCGCCTTGCGGTCAGCGGTGTAGTATTCGCCGATTCTGTTCTTATACTTAGTCGTTTCGTCCTTTTTAGTGGTTGTGCTTTTTGTTGCAGAGCTTTTCTTTTCAAGCTCCTCGTAGTCAAGCACCTTGTTAGTGTGCTTTTCAGTAGTTTTACTGTCTTTACTATTTGAGCCCTTTTTGGTAGTGCTTTTATTAACCGAGCAGGTGGTAGACGGCGATTTGTTAGTCGACTTTTGCGGGCGAATTAGCTTAATGTTATCTTTTAGCTTAAACTTACTGTCGGTGTAAATGCTTACATCAAAAACGCCCTTGTCCTCTTTGCCGATATATTCGACATAGGATATGCAGTAGGTAGCCGAGCCGTCAAATATGAAGTTCTGTTTTGTATTAAAGTATTTGCTCTCGCCGCCAAGGCTTTCGTGTAAGCCGTCTTTGTCGATTGTAATTACATAATCCTCGCGAGCGGTGCGGAAGGTGTAGGTTACCGAAATGCTGTCGTAGTAATCCGCATCAAGCGTTGTCTTACTAATGTCAACGCAGGTGTACAGCGTCATTTCGGCATTATCGGAATAGTAGCTGAACTTGCCGCTAAGCTCCTTGTCGCCGGCAGCGGTGCTCTGAAATGCGCTTGTTCTGACCTTCTTGTTGTTGCTCCACTTTTCGGGCTGAAGGTAGTCGTCGTTAGCCGCAAAAGCGCCGACAGGTATCGAAACTATCAGCGAGCATATAATTACAGATATCAGAATATCAATTAAATATTTAATTCTTTTGTTGTGCATTGAAAACACCCGATTCATAGGTAGTATACAATCATTTTATATTATTTGACATATTTCGTCAAGAATGTTGATAAAAATAATAAACAGGTGTATAATACTTAAAGCTTGAATTTTCAGTTTGGGGGCGTAATTTTGAAAACAGTTATAATTAACGGTCAGAATCATAAAGGCTCTACATATCATATAGCGCATCTGCTTGCAGAAAAGCTCGGCGGAGATATAAAAGAATTCTTTCTGCCAAAGGATTTCGGCGAATTCTGCCTTGGCTGTACGCAGTGTTTTATGGAGAGCGAAACAAAATGCCCGCATTACGAAAAGCTAAAACCTATTGTAAACGCAATGGACGAAGCGGATGTAATAATACTTGCAAGCCCGGTGTATGTGTATCACACAACCGGGTCGATGAAGGCGTTTCTTGACCATTTCGGTTATCGCTGGATGGTGCACCGTCCTCAAGAAAAGATGTTTTCAAAACAAGGCGTCTGCATTAGCACCGCCGCCGGCAGCGGAATGAAGCAGACCAACAGGGATATGGCGCACAGCCTGTTTCACTGGGGCGTTGCAAAGGTTTATAAAATCGGCGTTGCTGTCGCAGCCACAAGCTGGGACGGTATAAGCGACAAAAAGAAGGCAAAAATTGAAAAGCTGACCGATTCTGTTGCAAAACAGATTGTTAAAAACTCAGGCTCCGTTAAACCCGGCATTAAGACAAAGGCGTTTTTTAACCTTATACGCTCTATGCAAAAGAAAGGCTGGAACGAAGCCGACGTGAATTACTGGAAAGATAAGGGTTGGTCCGACAAAAAGCGCCCTTGGTAAACGATTGGAGATACTATGAAATACTATAAAAAAATAACGCTTAAAGACGGCAGAGAGTGCATTATCCGAAACGGTACTTTCGAGGACGGTAAGGCTGCGCTTGATGTGTTTACTTTGACTCATATTGAAACGGACTATTTAATGAGCTATCCCGACGAAATAACCTTTACCGCCGAGGAGGAAGCCGATTATCTAAAGAATAAGACCGAAAGCGAAAAAGAAGCTGAGCTTGTAGCCGAGGTCGACGGTAAAATAGTCGGCTTAGGCGGTATAGAGCAGGCGGGTATACATTTTAAGACCTGCCACCGCGCTGATTTCGGAGTCAGTATTATTAAGGAATACTGGGGACTCGGTATCGGCAGAGCGCTTACAAAGGCTAATATAGAGTGTGCAAAAAGCGCCGGTTACGATTATATTGAGCTCGAGGTTGTTTCTGATAATACATCTGCGTACAAGCTCTATTTAAGCGAGGGTTTTAAAGAGTACGGCAGGAAGCCCTGGGGTTTTAAGACTCGCGACAACGGCTACCAGGAGCTTATACTAATGGGTAAGGAGTTGTAATAATGAAAATACTTGTCTTAAACGGCAGCCCCAAGCGAGAGGGCAGTGATACTATGCATATAACACGCGCGTTTGTTGACGGTATGGGCGATAACGATGTGCGTATAGTTAATTTAATTGATAGCCATATCGAGTACTGTACGGGCTGCTTTAGCTGTATGAGAAACGGCGGAACCTGCGTACATAACGACGATATGCGCCAGCTTCTTGAAGAAGTCCTTAACAGCGATGTGCTGATACTTAGCTATCCGCTTTACTGCTACGGTATGCCCGCACCGCTTAAGGCGTTTATGGACCGCACGCTTCCGCTGTCGAGTATGGCTATGCAAAAGGTAGGCGACAGGTACGAGCATGTCGGACAGGCTGATTTCTCGCATCTTCGCTATGTAATGGTGTGCGGCTGCGGCTTCCCGAACAGTACGCATAATTTCGAGCCCGCAGTAGCTCAGTTTAAATTATGCTTCCCGAGTAATCATACTGTTATTACC
Source organism: Eubacterium sp. (assembly GCA_017450645.1). Lineage (GTDB taxonomy): Bacteria > Bacillota > Clostridia > Oscillospirales > Acutalibacteraceae > Eubacterium_R. Next base: position 151,300 of record JAFSTE010000021.1, on the reverse strand, counting down.
GTTCCCGAAAGCCCTATGTTCAATGCGCCCGAGGCTGATATTGTAACAAAACCGCGCCTTGAGCTTGTTAAAAGAGCAGGGGAGCAGTTTGCAAAAAACGGCGAAATAGAAGCAGCTTTACTGTCGGAAATCGGTACGCCTATGATACCCGACGAGCAGTACGCGCAGATAGTTAACTCAAGTGTATAAAGGAAGAATAATATGAAATATCCGTTAAGCGAAAAATACAATACCCCTGAGCTAATGGCTAAGATTATGGGTCCAAACCCGATAAAGCTTACCGAGGAATTAATGCAAAATAATCTTATTCCGAGCGGCGCTGCCGTCTGCGACCTCGGCAGCGGTCAGGGCTTAACAAGCGTATTCCTTGCAAAAGAGTACGGCTTCAAGGTGTACGCCTCGGATTTGTGGAGCGAGCCCGAGGATAACAAAAAATTCTTTGACAAAATGGGACTTAGCGACGAAGAAATTATTCCCGTTAAAGCTGATGCAGAGGATTTAACGTTTGATAAAGAATTCTTTGACGCGGTTGTGTCAGTTGATTCGTATAACTATTTCGGCAGAAACGCAGACTATCTTGACAGTAAACTTCTGCCGTTTGTAAAGAGCGGGGGATATATTTATATAGCAATCCCCGGTATGAAAAAGGACTGCCACGAGAATCTGCCAAAGGAGCTTCTCCTCTCCTGGACGCCCGAGCAGATGGACTATATGCACGATACCGAATACTGGCGCGATATAGTAAGCCAGAGCCGGGGCGCAGAGGTTATTACCGTTGAGGAAATGCTCTCCAACGACGAGGTCTGGGCTGACTGGCTTAAGCAGGAAAACGAGTACGCCATCGGCGATCGCAAGTCGATGAACGCCGGCGCCGGCAAATACTTAAACTTTATTAAAATAGTATTACGTAAAAAGTAATTATTGCCCTGTTTTCAGGGCAATTTTTCTTGCTAAACTCAAATATATATGTTAAAATATTATATATTATTATAAAGGAGTATATTTATGCAGGATATCAATGCTGTTAAAGAACAGATTTGTGATGTTTGTCATAAGATGTGGCAGCTCGGCTGGGTTGCTGCGAACGACGGTAACGTCAGCGTTAAGCTCGAGGACGGGCGCATTATCGCTACGCCTACGGGTATGAGTAAGTCGTTTATCACGCCCGAAAAGCTGATTATTATTGATAAAGACGGCAACGTGCTTGAAGCTGCCGAGGGACTCAGACCGTCGAGCGAAATTAAAATGCACCTTCGCTGCTATGAAAAGAGGGACGATGTGTTCAGCGTAATCCACGCGCATCCGCCCGGAGCAACAGGATTTGCTGTAGCTCATAAAGCGATGGATATGTATAATATGATTGAGGATGTTGCCGTTATGGGCGCGGTTCCGCTGACACCGTACGGTACTCCGTCTACTATCGAGGTGCCTAACGCTATCGAGCCGTACCTCGAGGAGCACGATGTAATGCTGCTTGAAAACCATGGCGCACTTGCTGTCGGCAGCGATGTTATCACCGCGTTTTATCGTATGGAAAGCCTTGAACTCTGGGCTAAGATTACCATTAACGCCGTTATTCTCGGCGGAAGCTATGACATCAGCAACGAAAATGTCCAAAAGCTTATTGACCTCAGAAGCTATTATAAAGTTACGGGCAGACACCCTGGTCACAAGGTGTTTAACCCCGACGACGATATACTTCATAAAAAGGATTAATTTAGGAGGAATATTATGTTATATCCAAAAATCGGCATAAGACCCGTTATTGACGGCCGCTGGGGCGGCGTTCGCGAAAGCCTTGAAGCTCAGACAATGGGTATGGCTAACGCGGCTAAAGCACTTATCGAAGAAAACCTTAAATATCCCGACGGCACACCCGTTCAGTGCGTTATCAGCTCCACCACTATCGGCGGCGGCGCTGAGGCTGCAAAGTGCGCCGAGGAGTTTTCGAGCGAAAATGTTGTTGCTACTCTTTCTGTAACTCCCTGCTGGTGCTACGGAAGCGAGACTTTTGATATGGACCCGACCACTATTAAAGCGGTATGGGGCTTAAACGGTACCGAAAGACCGGGCGCTGTTTATCTTGCAGCGGTTATGGCGGCGTATGCGCAGAAGGGATTGCCCGCATTTTCGATTTACGGCAGAGATGTTCAGGACGCAAATGATACGGTAATTCCCGAGGATGTTGCCGAAAAGATTTTGCGCTTTGCGCGTTGCTCGGTTAGCGTAGGCTGGATGAGAAACAAGGCTTATGTAAACTTCGGCGGCGTTGCTATGGGTATTGCAGGCAGCTTTTGTAACGCAGATATGTTCCAGAAGTATTTCGGTATCCGTGCAGAGTGGGTAGATATGACCGAGATTATCCGCCGTATCACTCTTGAAATATACGACCACGACGAGTACGAAAAGGCTCTTAAATGGGTTAAGGAAAACTGTAAGGAAGGCTTTGACTGCAACGCCGGAAAAGACCTCCCCGAGATTATCACAAAGTCTAAGGTTATCGCTGCCGATAAGGACTGGGAGTTCATAGTTAAAATGACTATGATTATGCGCGATATCCTTTACGGAAATAAAAAGCTCGACGAGATGGGCTGGCACGAGGAAGCGCTCGGTAAGAACGCGTTTGCAGGCGGCTTCCAGGGACAGCGTCAGTGGACAGACTGGCTTCCTAACGCTGACTTTACAGAAGCTATTCTTGCAAGCACATTTGACTGGAACGGCAAAAAAGCACCGACTCCGTTTGCTACCGAGAACGACACGCTTAACTGCGTTGCTATGATGCTCGGCACGCTCGTTACTAATACCGCGCCTTGCTTCCACGATGTTCGTACATACTGGAGCCCCGAGGCTTGCGAGCGCGTTACCGGCATTAAGCCCGACGGCGTTGCGGCTAACGGCTTTATCCACCTTATTAACTCGGGCGCAACCGCGCTTGACGGCAGCGGCGCAGCTAAGGACGCAAACGGTAACGGCTGTATGAAACCGTTCTGGGAGATGACTCAGGACGACATCAAGGCTTGCCTTGACGCTACCGACTGGTGCAGAGCGAATTACGAGTACTTCCGCGGCGGCGGCTTCTCGAGCCACTTCAGATGCCACGCTGAGATGCCCGTAACTATGTTAAGAGTTAATGTTATTGACGGCATCGGTCCTGTGCTTCAGCTTGCAGAGGGATACACGGCTGACCTTCCGGATGAAATCCACAATGTTATCGACAAGCGTACCGACCCGACCTGGCCTACAACATGGTTTGTACCTAATCTTACCGGCAAGGGCGCGTTTAAGGATGTTTACAGCGTTATGGCTAACTGGGGAGCTAACCACGGCGTAACCGTTTACGGTCATGTGGGCGGCGAGCTTATCACGCTTGCTTCAATGCTCAGAATACCCGTTAATATGCATAACGTAGACGAGGATAGAATTTTCCGTCCGCACTCATGGGCAGCCTTTGGTACAGAGGATACACAATCTGCTGACTTCAGAGCTTGCGCTACTTATGGTCCGCTTTATAAATAGTATATTAAATAATCAAGCACCGACTGATGTCAGTCGGTGCTTTAATCTTTATAACATATTAGGCACGGGGTTAACAGGGGGCAGGTTATCAAAACCGTAAAAATCTTTTGCGTTTTCAAAAAGGAATTTATTTTTGTTTTCCTCGCTTATTTCTTTTGACTTAATAACAAAATCAAAGCTCATCTTATAGGTTATTTCAACCATTGTGCGCGGGTAGTCGCTGCCCCACATCAGTTTGTCAAAACCGCAGATATCTGCCGCCTCGTTAATCGCTCTTATTGCGGAGGGGTAGGGGTAGAACTCCTCGTTAAACAGCCAGGTAATTCCTCCGCTTTCTACGAATACATTTTTGTATCTCGCGAGCTTAATTTGCTCCTGCCACTTGTCACGCGTTACCATACCGAAGTGACCTATAGCGATTTTCAGGTCGGGCAGCTGCTGTATAATCTCCTCAAGCTCGTCCGTCTGCGCGTCGCCGTCCTCAAGCTCAATGCATACAAATTTATCCTGCTTTAACGCCGCTTCAAATACATCAATATGCTTTTGAATACCGGGTGTTTTGAGCTTGCATGCGCAGATTTTAACGCCGTCAAAGCCTTCGAGCGTGTAATCCTCGCCCTCGTCGAAAAAGGCGCAAACCTTAAGTCTGTTTGGATATTTTGCTTTTGCAGCAAGGAAATAATCGTTTTGGTTACCGTCCATAACCTCACATACAATCACCGCGCCGTTAACTCCCGCGTAGTCCATATTAGATATAAGCATTTCGGGCGAATTTTCAGCGGTAAGCATATACGGCGGCATCATTTGTCTTACCTCGCCGCCGAAGTCGCTTTTGCCGTTTTCAAGCGAGCGAACGGGGGAGTTGTCGCGCCTTCCCGTCTGCTCTTTCCACAAATGAGCGTGTGCGTCAATAATCATAGCTTATTCTCCGTCGCTGAATTTAATAAGCAGCTTAGCAAGCGAACCGTCGTTATTTGCAAGCGAGTCAAAAGCATCCTTTGCGTTTTCTACATCGTAAACGCCGCTAATCATACTGAGAATATCGGTGTCCTTAGTGGAAACGAGCTCGATAAGCTCCTCGAAATCCTTAGTAAACGCATTTCTGCTGCCGAAGATGTTAAGCTCTTTTTTAAGAATAATCGAGTGCAGGAAAGTGGTTTCCTTCTTGCCGTTACCTATAAGGATAATGTTAGCGCCGTGCGAAGCCTCCTCAATACAAGAAAGGAAGGTAACCGGTGCGCCGCAAGCTTCTACACAAATGTCAAAGCCGTTGCCGCTTGTAAATTCATTGCACTTCTCTTTAAAATCGTCTACCTTGTTATTGATTATGCAGTCTGCGCCGAACTTTTCGGCAAGCTCTAAGCGGCACTCCATAAGGTCTGCGATTGCAACCCTTGCGCCCATAGCCTTAGCCTTGATAAGCGCAAACAAACCGATAGGACCTGCGCCCATAATAAGAAGGTTGTCGCCCTCTTTAACCTCAGCCCTCGAAAGTGCGTGAGCGCTGATAGAAAACGGCTCGATAAGCGCGAGCTCTTTTGCACTTAAGCCTTTTCCGTCAATAAGCCTTTCAAGAGGCATAGTAATATATTCCTGAAAACTGCCGTCGCGCTGTACGCCCATAGTCTGATTGTCGTAGCACGCGTTTACGATACCGCGCTTGCACGCATAGCATTCTCCGCAGTTAAAGTAAGGGTTGCAGGTGATTATGTCACCCTTCTTAAAGCCCTTGTCGTTTTCGGGTACTTCAACAATCTGCGCTGAAAACTCGTGTCCAGGTATTCTCGGATAGGTGGTAAACGGCTGATTGCCTGTGTACGACGCAACATCCGCGCCGCAAATACCGCAGTAAAGCACGCGAAGGAGAGCTTCGCCCTCTTTAGGGGTAGGGATTTCTTTGTCAATAATGCCGATTTCAAACGGCTTTGTTATTTGAATTGCTTTCATTTAGTTGTCCTCATCTATGTATCTTTTATTCCAGATAACAGCAGTTTTAAGCGGAGCTGCCTTGCTGTAAATCTTGTTATAATAAGCGTCAATCGGGTCAGCAGTAAACTCGTCTTTGTCAATAAGCCTTACAACCTCGTCAAACTTGCTGACCGATAAAATTCTTATAGCCTCTTCCATGTGCTTTTGCGTAAAGTTAATGGAGGAGAGGATAACATGGTTTTTAAAGCCGAACGGCATCGTGTCGAATTCGAGCTTAGGACCGAGCGAAAAGCTGTCGTAAATACCGTTGCAGCCGAGTACTTCGTGCTCAAATGCGATTCTGCTCTCAACCGCGTTACCGCTTGTGCCTACAAATACCGAGCATGCAGAGCCGAAATATGCCTTTATTTTGTCAGCGATTTCTGTTTCGCTCAGACCGCCTGCGCTGAGGTAGTCGGCGTTCATATTGTCCTTTGCAAACTTAACCTTTTCGCTGTCGGCGCCGCTGCGCGCAACGAAAAGTATTTTAGCGTCGGGGTGATTGCGCCTGATTTGGTCGCCGATAAAGAGTCCTGTCGTACCAAGTCCGTAGATAACCGTCTTTTCAAAGGTCTCGTTTTTGGCAAGTTCTCTTGCTTCCTGTTCGCTGCACTTCTCGCGCGCCATAATTACGCGGAAGTTCTGCGCCTCGCCTATATCGGTCATACGCTCGTGCTGGAATATTGCACAAGCATACGGGTCGCTGAATACAACGCGCTTAGCGATAGAAAGGGGGAGCTTGTCAAGCTTCTCGTATTCCTCGGGCAGATGCAGCAGCATATCGGGGTTAAAGTAGTTTTTGTCGCAAAACAGACCGTCCGCCTTGTCGCATCCGTATTCAAAATAGGTTTCGTCCTCGGTAAAGCGTGTCGGGTCGCAGCTGTCGCCGCCGCGTATTAATACAATCGCAAAGCGGTTTTCGCTCGGTACCCAAACCACGCCTTCGTGGCCGTTAATAAGTCTTTTTTCACCCTCGGGGAACTTAGCGTCAAGCTCACCGTCTTCGCCCATTTTCATTAGCGCAAAGTCAGTTCCGCAAAATCCGCAGAATATCGGCACACACTCGACACCCTCAAGCTTCGGCTCACCTCTGAGTCTTTCGCGCTTAGGGTTTATCAGGTTAATCTCGCCGTATCTCAGCGGCTTATCCTTATCGTTCACAAAATAAGTACCAAAAGTTTTCAAACCATCACCTCTTGATAATTTTTATAATTATTTCATATATGTTTTGCTGTATCAACAGCTATATTAGCTTAGATATATAGCTCGGCTCGTCGATTATTACCGACGGGTCTTCGGCAAACAGCTCCTCGAATGAGCGAAAGCCCCAGGTAACGCCGATTGCTTCTACACCCGCGTTTTTAGCCGTTTTCATATCCACATTACTGTCGCCGAAATAGATAGCTTCGTCCGCTTTACAGCCAACGGTTTCAAGCGCAAGCAGGGTGGTATACGGGTCGGGCTTTGTGGGCTTGCCGTCAACGACACCCGAAATGCAGTCAAAGTAACCCTCGCCGAAGAAATGCTCAACCATTCCATTAGCCGCAGCGCTCGGCTTGTTAGTAACAACACAGAGCTTCAGCCCCGCAGCCTTAAGCATATCAAGCTGCTCCTTGACGCCGTCATAAACATACGCATTATCGAGCATACTGTTTTTGTATAGCGGTTTGAACTCGGCATAAATGCTGTCAAGCTCGCTTTCGCTGAGTCTTCCGCCGAAAGCGCGGTCAACGAGCTTCCTCGCGCCGTTACCTACAAATCTTTTGTAGTCACTCTCGCTCCACTCATAGTTATAGCCGTACTTCTTTAGCAGAATATTGCAGCAGTTTCCTAAATCGTCTATTGTGTTTACAAGCGTGCCGTCTAAGTCGAAGATGGCACATTTTATTTTACTTTGCATATAAGTCGCTTAAATCCTGTTCCTTGTTCTTTTTTCGCTTATTGATAAACGCAAACAGCAGTATAATCACCACGATACCTGCGATTACCGCCGAAGCGATGTATATCTCTTTTTCTTCCTGCTCGTTTTGGCTTGAGAGCTTACCGCCCTTTACCTGATTCCACAAGCTGCTTTGAAGCTCGAGAATATTCTGCGGCAGGTTTTTAAACGGCTGCGACTTTGGCGCAACCTTTGGATATACTGCCTCGTTTTGGTAAAGCGAGGAGTTTTCGTCCTTTTCAACCGTTTCGTTAGCGGACGCGTAGTAAATATATTCCTCGTTATCAAAGGCGACCTGCGGCTCGTTCATAAAGTTTATGAACGCCTCAGCGCCTTTTTTATTCTGAGCGCAGGTGGGTACGCAAAACGCGTCGCAAAAAGCGTTTACACCTTCCTTGGGGAAACAGTATCCGAGGTCCTCATAGTTTTCACTCATCAAAACGTAGTCGCCCGAATAATAGGTTGCAAACGCGTATTCGCCCGATTCCATAAGGTTAAACACCTCGTCCATGACATATACGGGATTAACCGCGTCCTTTTGTTCAGCCAAGAGCTTAGCCGCGTCCACCCAATCCTGCTCGTTAGTTGTGTTAAGGTCCTGACCGAGCATTGCCTGAGCTATTGCGAACGCGTCGCGCGAGTTGTTGAACATAAGCACCTTGTCTTTGTATTGCTCGTCCCACAAAACAGACCAAGAGTCAGGCTTTTCCTTAACAAGATTTTTGTTATAAATCAGCGCAGTGTAGCCTGTGTTAAACGCAACAGTGTACTTGTTGTCGGGGTCAAAATAGTAGCTCTTGCAGCTGTCCTTGATATATTTGAAGTTCGGGATATTATCATAATCAAGCTCAAGGAGCATATTTTCGTCTATGAGCCTTTCAATCATATAGTCCGAAGGAGTTATAACATCGTACGAAACGCCGCCGCCCGCGAGCTTAGAATACATATTCTCGTTTGACTCAAAGTTTGAGTAATTAACTTTAGCGCCCGTCAGCCGTTCAAATTCGTGTACCGCGTCCATAAGGTCGTCCGAGCCGTCGGCAATATAGTCGCCCCAGTTGTAAACATTCACCTCGGTGCCTTTAAGCCCGAGATTTTTATAGTATTCAATCTGCTCGTCGGTAAAATACTTGTCCTTAGCCATAGCGCTAAAAGGGTTGAGCACGCAAATAATAAGCATAACGGCTAACATAAGAGAGATAGTTTTACGCATACTTTTTCTCTCCTTCCTTGTCAGCCTTGCTCTGCGCTACATTCATAAGAACGAGCAGAATAAGAATAATTACAAACATAAGAGTAGAAAGCGCGAACATATCGGGCTTTACTCTCTTTTTAGTAAGCGAGAAAATGTAAATCGGAAGCGTCTGAAACGACGGACCGTTAGTAAAGTATGAAATAATGAAATCATCAAGCGACAGCGTAAACGACATAACCGCGCCGGTAATAATGCCGCTCATAATCTCCGGCAGCACTACCTTGAAAAATGCCCTGCGCGGTCTGCAGCCGAGGTCAACAGCCGCTTCGTAAACATTCATATCAAACTGTCTGAGCTTTGGAATAACATTAAGTATTACATAAGGCAGACAGAAGGTGACATGCGCGATTAAAAGGGTAGTAAAGCCGAGCACTTCGGTTTTATGAACGAGCGTACCCGCGAAAACAAAAAGCAGCATCATCGAAATACCCGTTACAATTTCGGGGTTCATAAGAGGTATGTTCGTTGCGTTTTGCATCGCTTTTTTATAAAGCTTGTTTTTAGTCTGAAACAGTCCTACAGCCGCCATAACTCCAAGCATTGTGGATACAACAGTCGTTGCGATTGCGAGAATTACGGTGTTTTTAACCGCGGTCATTGCGGCGTTGTTTTTGAACATTTCCTTCCACCAGTAGAGCGAAAGTCCGTCCATCTGATAGGTGCTGACTGACGAGTTGAACGAGAATACCATCATTACGATAATCGGCGCATAAAGGAATATAAAGATTAATCCCATATACAGCTTAGAAACAGGGGAGGTCCTTTTTTTCATATAACCATACCTCCTTGTCCGTCCTTGCCGTCGTCGAAATGATTCATAACGCCTAAGCAGATAAATATAAGTATCATTAGCACGAAGCTGAGCGAAGCGCCGAGATTGTAGTTATTAGCCGTCTGGAACTGAGACTCGATAACATCACCGATTAGTACAATCTGACCGCCGCCGAGCTTTTGCGTAATATAAAAGGTCGAAACGCAGGGTACGAATACCATAGTAACTCCGCTTAATAGTCCGGGTAGCGACAGCGGCAGCACCACGCGCCTGAAGGTGTGGAACTTGTTTGAGCCTAAATCCTGCGCCGCTTCAAGCAGCGAGTTGTCAAGCTTTGAAAGCACCGAGTAAATCGGCAGTATCATATACGGTAAAAAGTTGTAAACCATACCGAGTATAACCGCGCCGGGTGTGTTAATAAGGTGAGCGGGCTTTATGTGCAGATGTGTTAAAAAGAGATTGATAACGCCCGTGTCGCCTAAAATAGTCATAAGGCTGTAGGTGCGGATAAGGAAGTTCATCCACATCGGCAGCATAACAAGCAGCACTATAGTCCTTTGTGTCCTCTCGGTATGCTTAGACAAAAAGTACGCAAAGGGGTAGCCGAGTATAAGACAGATTACGGTAGCCGCAATTCCGTAGAGTACGGACAGCAGTATCGTAGAAAAATACTCGGGTATCTGTGAAAAATTATCGAGTGTAAAAGCTCCGCTTTTGTCTGTCAGCGCGTAGTAAAGCACCATAAACAGCGGTGTTATAATAAACAGCAGCGCCCACAGAAAATACGGCTTGTCGAGAAGATTTGCTCTTAAACGCCTTGTCATTCCTCTTCGTCCTCCCAGTTATAAGAAGCGTCCGAGATGTGGTCCATTTCGTCAGAAAAGTAAGAGTAGTCGCCAAATTCGCCCGAGTATTCACTGCGCTTCATAATGTGAATAGCGTCAGGCTCGATGTACATACCTATCTTGTCGCCTACCTTAAGACCCTCTTGCGTGGTTTGTATCATCCATATAAAGCCGCCAACATCAACAAGTATTTCAAAGTGAACGCCCTTAAATGTTACTCCCGTAATAGTTCCGGTAAGCGCAGCCTTAGAGCCGACCTCAACTATCTTAATATCCTCGGGGCGTACAACGGCTTCAACAAATTCGTTCTTTTCAAATCCGGCGTCAAGACACTTAAACTTAACGCCGCCAAAGGTAACCTTATAGTCCTCGAGCATAATAGCGTCTACGATGTTACTCTCGCCGATAAAATCAGCAACAAAGGCGTTAACCGGCTCGTTATAGATATCCTCAGGCGTGCCGATTTGCTGTATTTTACCCTTGTCCATAACAACCACGGTGTCGCTCATTGAAAGCGCTTCCTCCTGGTCGTGCGTTACATAAATAAAGGTAATGCCAAGCTCTTTTTGAATATTTTTAAGCTCTCGCTGCATATCCTTACGCAGCTTTAAGTCGAGCGCGCCGAGCGGCTCGTCTAAAAGAAGTACATGCGGATTGTTGGCAAGCGCCCTTGCTATAGCCACACGCTGCTGCTGACCGCCCGAAAGCGAGTCAATAGTGCGCTTTTCAAAGCCCTTAAGGTTTACAAGCTCAAGCATTTTTGCAACAGTTTTCCTGACCTCGTCCTTGCTCTTCTTCTGCAGCTGAGGTCCGAAAGCGATGTTTTCATATACATTTAAATGAGAAAAAAGAGCATAACGCTGAAAAATGGTGTTTAACTTCCTCTTGTGAGGAGGTACATCATTTATTCTCTTACCCTCAAAAATTACGTCGCCGCTGTCGGGGTTTAAAAAACCCGCAATAGCGCGCAGAGTGGTAGTTTTACCGCATCCCGAGGGACCGAGCAGTGTTATAAACTCTTTTTCGTTAATATATAAATTCAGTTTATCCAAAACGGTGTTGTCACCGTAGCTTACAGTAATATCCTTTAATTCAATTATTCTTTTCAATATCCTCTTCCTTTTTGCTTACGCCCCGATTTGCACATTGTGCATAGCACTAATATATAATTTTTACATTATAAAGTCAACACAATTTACAATATTTTTTTATTAATTTCTTTACCTTCGTTTGCAAGCTCGATTGTGCGCTCAATCTGACCGAAATCACACACCATTGATTTTGGCTTATTTATGCAGTCGTCCATACTAAACGGAATAAAATAGTAGTCCTTGTAATTCATAAGAATACCTATATTTTTAGCCGCTGCGCCGAGCGCGTCATTAGTCGAAATGCCTATAACAACGGGCTTTGAGTTTCTTATGTGCGACTTAACCGCCATAGTAACGGCTGTGTCGTTAACGCCGTTAGCAAGCTTAGCGAGCGTGTTAGAGGTGCAGGGTGCGACAACAAGGATGTCAAACATACTTTTCGGTCCTATCGGCTCAGCGTCGCAAATGGTGTGAATAACCTGCTTTTTGGTGATGGCTTCGAGCTTTTTAACTATATCCTCGGCTTTGCCGAAGCGCGTGTCGGTAGCGTATGCGTTTTCGCTCATAATCGGTGTTATGTCATATCCTTTGTTTACAAGCATTTCAAGTGCGTTTATGCTCTTTTCAAAGGTGCAAAACGAGCCTGTAAAACAGTATCCTATTTTCAAACTAATACCTCCCTTGCCATTTTGTCAACCGCTTTTGCAACGAGTATGCCTGCACTCTTTTTAGAATACCTTGATGGCAGCGCCTTGCCGTCAATCAGCTTTAAGCCGTAATGCTTAGCAAAATGTCTGTCGATGCCGCCGGGAAACGACGCAAGCTCGATTAATACAGCATCCTTGTTAACCGCCTTCAGCTCCGCTTCGTTAAATACGGGGTGGGGGACTGTGTTAAAAATAAAGTCGTAGTCGCCGTTATACTTCAAAAGCTCAAATTTTGTAAGCGCAGCACCCGTATTTTCAGCGCTTGCTCTGTCGCTGTCACTCCTTGCGCAAACCGTTATATCCTTCGTAAACGGCTCAGTATAGCGTAAAAGCGTCTTGCCAATCCTGCCAAAGCCCGTGATAAGCACCCTTGAATTTATCAAGGTTATGTCGCTCTCGCTTATCGCAAGCGAAATTGCGCCCTCGGCTGTGAGCGCAGCATTTTTAATAACGAACTCCTCGTCCTTTGTGTAGTCGAATACATTTTCACCCTTTACATTACCTGCAAATACTGGAATTTTGTAGTCGCATTCGGGCTTTTGATTAACGCCAAGCAGAACAAAATCGGCGTTATCAGCCTTTTCTGCCTTTCTATTACCCATTTTTTCAAGTTCGCTTACCGCAAACGGTATTCTTTTGTCGGCTGAATCGGGCGCAATAAAGCATTTTTTCATAAAATCATCTCGCTGCAAATCGTTATCTTTTACATTTTATGTTATAAACTGAAATTAGGTGTTTATTTTTTAGCGCAAAAGTGATATAATATATTGAATTAATTTACATTATCTCGGAGGACACCGATTTGAAAAATATAGATACTCAGCTTAAAGAGGCTAAAAAAATACATTTTATAGGTATCGGCGGCTCGGGTATGTGCCCGGTTGCAGAGATACTTTTATCGCTCGGCTATCAGATCAGCGGCAGCGATAACAACGATACAGAAACCTTCCGCCGTATTGAGAGCGAGGGTGCTAAGGTATTTTTGGGTCAGGTTAAGGAGAATATTGCCGACGACGTTGACCTCGTAATATATACTAACGCTATTCTTAAGGGTAACGAGGAGCTTGAATACGCTAAGGCTAACTTCCCGTGCTTTGAGCGCGCGGAGGTACTCGGCGCACTTAGCAGAATGTTTTCTAACTGTATCGGTATCTGCGGTACACACGGTAAAACTACAACCTCGTCTATGACTACTCAGGTGCTTCTTGAAGCGGGGCTTGACCCGTCTGCTGTTATCGGCGGTAAGCTGCCCGTTATTAAGGCTTACGGCAGATTCGGCAAGAGTCAGAACTTTGTCTGCGAAAGTTGCGAGTTTAATAACACTTTCCTTCATATGAACCCCGATATCGCGGTAGTCCTTAATATCGACGAGGACCATCTCGACTTTTTCGGAAACCTCGATAATATCAAAAAGTCGTTCAGAAAATTCTGCGAGCTTACAACTAAAACAATTATATATAACGGCGACGACGAAAACACCCTCGACACCGTTAAAGGCATCGAGGGCAAAAAGATGATTTCCGTAGGAACTAAGGACACTAACGAGTGGCAGGCTAAAAATGTCTTTATCCCGGGCGGTTTCCACAGTGAGTACGAGGTTTACCATAACGGCGAATTCGTTGCTAAGGTAGAGCTTTCCGTACCCGGCGAGCATAATATTCTGAACTCGCTTTGCGCTTTTGTCGCTGCGTATGAGAGCGGCGCCGATATTGAGAGTATCCTTCGCGGACTTAAGGCTTTCGGCGGCGCATCAAGGCGCTTTGAGCTTCTCGGAACATATCACGGCGTAACCTTTGCCGACGACTACGCGCACCATCCCGCAGAAATTAAGGTAACTCTTGAAGCTGCAAAGAAGATGGGCTATAAGAACGTTTGGGCGGTACACCAGCCGTTTACATTTTCGAGAACTTCGCTTTTACTTGACGAATTTGCAGAGGTGCTTTCAATTGCCGATAAGGTTGTTATTAGCGAGATTATGGGCTCGAGAGAGGTTAACACTATCGGAATTAAGGCCACCGACCTTTCCGATAAAATCAAGGGCGCGGTGCAGCTCGACACCTTCCCCGAAATCTGCGACTATGTATGTGAACACGCCGAAGACGGCGACCTTGTAATCACACTCGGCTGCGGCGATGTATATAAAGTTGCGCGTATGATGGTTGATAAGCTTAAAAATGCCTGATTTAAAATATTCTATTGAGCTTGAAAAGAAGTTTTTAATCGAGTATCCCGATATTGATACTCTTTTAAAATATAATCCTATTAAATATGAGATAGAGCAGATTTATCTGCTGTCCGAGGTCGGCTCGCACCGTATAAGACGGCGTACCCATTTTGGTATAGACACCTATTTTGAAACGCTTAAAATCCGTATTAGTGAAACTAAGTGCCATGAGTACGAGGACGTTATTACCGGTCCCGAGTATGTGCAGCTTAAGCTTACAGCCGACCCGAGCCGCCATCCTATTTATAAGGATAGGTATGTCTTTGCGTACGGCGGTAAGGTGCTCGAACTAGATGTTTATCCGTTCTGGAGCGATAAAGCGATACTCGAAATAGAGCTCGATAACGAGGACGAAGCGTATCAGATACCTCCCGAGATTAAGATTATCAAAGATGTATCCGACGACCATGAGTATAAAAACAAACAGCTTGCTAAAAACAAATGATAATTATTAAACCTACTTATTATAAGGATTTTAAGTGCATAGCGGGGGAGTGCCCCGATTCCTGCTGTCAGGGATGGGAGGTCGACGCGGACGAGGAATCGCTCGCGTACTACAGTACTCTTGATTCAAAGCTTGAAATTAAACAGCGCATTGACCGCGTGCTTGATAAGGACGAGTTCGGAAATACTATCTTTACGCTTGCGCCTAAGAAGCGCTGCCCGTTTTTAAATGACGAAAATCTATGCGATATGCATATTGCAATCGGCGGCGAGCATACGCCGTTTACCTGCCGAACTTTTCCGCGGTTTATCCACGATTTCGGCGGTACGCGCGAGATAGGTATATCCTTTTCCTGCCCCGTTGCGGCGGATATGATTTATAATCTTGACGGACATCTTGAATTCGAGTCGGAGTATACGGACGAGCTCCCGAGCCTTAACGATATTGATGCGCTCACTTTTATGAAACTCAAAAAAGCGCGCGAAAAGGCGTTTGATATTCTGTACTCGGATAAGCATATTACCGAGAGATTAAGGGAATTGCTTAATTTTGCCACCGAGCTGCAAACCGAGCTTGACGATTATGAAGAAGCTAATACTCCCATTTCATTTCAGGATGTTTTCAGAAACCCCGAGCTAATCAATCCCGAGTGGCAGCAAAAGGTTGATAATATGCAGATAAAGCCGATAAATAACACATTGGCAAACGAAAACATAGCTGCATATTTTATTTACAAGTATTTTCTTGACGCCGTTTTCGACCTTGATGTGCTGTCGAAGGTGAAGATGGCAGTAATAGGCGTGCTTATCAATACATATATCGGTGAGGACGCGTGGACTGTCCACCTATGGTCTAAGGAAACCGAGCACTCACAGTACAATATGGACAGGTACAAAAAGCTTCTTAAAGAGGCAAAATGTTTAAAAACCAAATCACTTCTGGAGGTATTATAATGTTAAACAGAGATTTAGCACAGGCAGTGCTCGACGCACCGAGCGCGTGTGCAGAGTTTAAACAAGCGGCACAGAATTATATTAACTCAATCGGAACAGACAAAGAGACAGAGGCAGCAGAGATGCTTATCGCCGAAGCGAAAGAGGACATTGCGCCCATTGACGGTACAATCGCTTTCTTTGAAAGCGACATGGCTAAGCAGATTTTCGGCGACGAAGTTGCAGCGCAAAAGCTCGCTCACGCCAAAGAAATCAAAGCCGACGGCGCCATCTACTGCGACTGCCCCGGCTGCATCGCCGCACTAAATATCATAAACAAAAAGAATATGTTTTAGTTTAAGGGGCAGATATCTGCTCCTTTTAAAATCTTTGACAAAAAATTATTTATGGTTGATAAAAGATTAAAAATGTGTTATTATTCTTTGTGGTAAATTTATAATTCGTTAAAGGAGGGGTTAGAATGGCGGCACAAATCTGTGCGGTTGCAATATTTGTTGCGATGTTCGGGCTTATTATTTCCGAGAAAATACCGCGTCATATTGTAACTCTTTGCGCCGGCGCGCTTACTCTTATCGTTGTTTTCGGTATTTGTATGCGTAGTATGGACGCTGTTGTTAATACACTTAATTTTCATAACTTTGCCACTCTTGACTTCTGGTATCAGGCGAGCGAGGGCGAAGGGGAGTCCTCGGGTATCAATTGGGCTACTATCATATTCATTGGCGGTATGATGGTTATGGTTGAGGGTATGGCTCGTGTCGGCTTCTTCCGCTGGCTGTGCATGCTGCTTGCAAAGATGGTTAAGTATAAGGTTATCCCGATTTTCATCGTATTTATGGTACTATCTGCCGTTCTTTCGATGTTTATCGATAGTATCACCGTTATTCTTTTCCTTGCAGCTGTTACCATCGAGCTTGCAAAATTGCTTAAGTTTAACCCCATACCTATGATTTTGTCTGAGGTGTTCTGCGCTAATCTTGGCGGTTCTGCGACTATGTGCGGCGACCCACCAAACATCATTATCGGTACCGCGCTCGGCTATTCGTTCAGCGACTTCCTTACAAATACAGGCGCAATCGCAGGCATTTGCCTTATTATAATTGTTTTCTATTTCTATTTTGTATACAAAAAGGAACTCAGAACCGAAGGTACTGTTGACCCGTCAACGCTTCCTGACCCGAAGAGCGCAATCACAGACAAGCCCGGATTTATTGTAAGCTGCATTATTTTCGGCTGTGCGGTTGTACTGCTTGTAACTCACGCAAATACACACCTTACAGTTGCTACAATCGGCGTGTTTATTGCTATTATTACGCTTATTACAGCTCCAAAGCACATACCCGAAATGCTTAAAAAAGTTGACTACAAAACGCTTCTGTTCTTTATCGGACTGTTCGTTGTTGTCGGTGGTCTTGAGCAGACCAAGGTGCTTGAGCTCATTGCTCACTTTATTGAGAAGATAAGCGGCGGTAACGCAATCTTTATTGTTGCTATTGTAATCTGGATTTCTGCTATTGCAAGCGCGTTTGTTGATAACATCCCGTTTGCTGCTACTATGATACCTGTTATTTCAGGACTTTCAAATATCGTACCGCTCGATACACTCGCGTGGTCACTTTCAATGGGTACGGATATCGGTGGCTCGGCTACACCTATCGGTGCGTCCGCAAACGTTGTTGGTATATCCGTAGCTCAAAAAGAGGGCTACAACATCAGCTGGGGCAAATACTGTGCAAAACTTGCTCCTGCAACGGTAATCGTCTTGACTGTTGCAACCGCAATGATTTTGCTAATCCACCCATTACACGTTTAATAACAACTTACACCGTCTAAATGGGCGGTGTTTTTGTTTATTATTCACAATTTGTTAAATGTTTTTACTATAATTTGGGCGTTATGTTGTTTATTGCGATATATTTGCTATATTTTGTACATATTATTAAAAATTTGTTTGACAAATCCTATATATTATAATATAATAAATAAAAGCGTGAAATGGGCTAATTTTTATGTATAGATTTATTAAACGATTTTTTGACTTTTTGTTAAGCCTTCTCGGCATAATTATTGCGTCGCCGCTGATGCTGATAATTGCCGTTGCAATTAAACTTGATAGTAAGGGTCCTGTTCTTTTTAAGCAGGAGAGGCTCGGCAAAGACGCAAAGGTTTTTAAGATTTTAAAATTCCGTTCAATGTGCGTAGGCGCTGAAACAATGGGCAGCGGAGTGTATAGCGGTAGCGACGATTACAGAGTTACTAAAGTCGGTAAGATTTTAAGAGCTACCAGCCTTGACGAGATACCGCAGCTCTTTAATATCCTTAAAGGCGATATGTCGTTTATAGGTCCGAGACCGCCGCTTACATATCATCCTTGGGAAGTCAGCGAGTATACCGATGAGCAGCTTCGTATGTTTGAGGTCAGACCCGGTATTACGGGCTGGGCGCAGACACACGGACGCAAAGAGGTTGAGTGGCACGAGAGAATCAGGCTCAATGTGTGGTATGTTGATAACGAATCCTTCTTCCTTGATATTAAGATTTTGTTTATGACAGTATTTAAGGTTATTAAAAACGAGGACAATGTCAACAGCTACGAAACACTTTCTAAAGATAACACCGAAATTGAAACAGAGGAAAAAGAAAGCGTAAATGTATAATGCTTAAGCTTTTTTATATAACAAATAATCCGCAAATTGCCAAAATCGCCGAAAACTCAGGCGTTGACCGCATATTTGTTGATATGGAATATATCGGCAAGGAACTTCGCCAGCCAAAGGGAATGGATACGGTTAAGAACCATCACACCATCGAAGATGTAAAAAACATCAAGTCGGCTGTCACTAAAGCCGAAGTGCTCGTAAGAGTTAACCCGATTCACGAAGGTTCAAAGGACGAAATAGAGCAAACGGTAAATGCCGGTGCAGATGTAATAATGCTTCCGTACTGGAAAACGCCTTCAGAGGTTAGCGAGTTTATTAAATATGTCGGCGGCAGAGCAAAAACGATTCTGCTGCTTGAAACCGACGAGGCCGCAAAATGCGTTGACGAGGTAATTAATAACGGCGGATTTGACGAAATATATATCGGACTTAACGATTTAAAAATCAGCCAGGGTAAAAAGTTTTTGTTCGAGCTTGTTTGTGACGGAACAGTCGACGAGCTCGTGGCTAAGTTTAAGGCGGCTAATCTGACATTCGGTTTCGGCGGAGTCGGCAGGGTAGGGACGGAAGATTTACTTCCTGCCGAGAATGTCCTTGCAGAGCATTACAGACTTGGCTCATCAATGGTAATTCTTTCAAGAGCTTTTTGCGATACAGCTAAGACGACTGATTTAACTGAGATTGAAACCGCTTTTAAAGAAGGCGTAAAGAATAATAAAGATTTTGAGCGTATGCTCGCCGAGCAAAACGAGAAGTATTTTGCCGATAAGCATAAAGAAACCGCCCAAATAATTAAACGGATAGTGAGCGAATAATGAAGCTGCTTTTAACAGGCGCATTCAGTTACACTGATGAACAAATTGAATATCTTAAGTCGCTCGGACACGAGATTATATTCGTTCAGGACGAGCGAAAGTCGATTGAACTCGATGTAAGCGACATTGAAGGTGTTATTTGTAACGGATTATTCCTGTATACGCCGATTGAGAAGTTCACAAGTCTTAAGTATATTCAGCTTACAAGTGCCGGCTTTGACCGAGTTCCGATGGACTACATAACCGAGCACGGAATTGAAATACATAACGCTAAGGGTGTTTACAGTATTCCGATGGCTGAGTTTGCAGTGTGCGGCGTGCTTGAGTTGTACAAGCAGTCCAAGTTCTTTATTGCTAACCAGAATGCACATATGTGGGAAAAACACAGAGGACTTCTTGAACTTTCAGGCAAAAGAGTTTGCATTGTCGGTGCAGGCAACATTGGCTCAGAAGTTGCAAAACGGTTTAAAGCCTTTGACACGACCGTAATCGGTATTGATCTTTATCCCAATGATAATGAGTATTTTGACAAAGTGCTCCCGCTTTCACAGCTCGACAGCGAATTAGCGTTAGCGGATATTGTAATTCTCACGCTCCCGCTTACTAAAGATAACGCAGGCTTTTTCAATAAAGAAAAGTTTGACTTAATGAAAAACACATCAATCTTCGTCAACATAGCCCGCGGCAAGCTCGTAAACGAGCAGGACTTAATAAATGCGCTTGAATCAAACAGAATCTCTGGCGCTGTCCTTGACGTGTTTGAAGAAGAACCCTTAAACCAACCAAGTAATTTGTGGGATATGGATAACGTAATCCTAACCCCGCACAACTCCTTCATAGGCGAAAAGAATCAGGCAAGACTCATTAATACTATAACAAACAATTTATTATAAGGAGGCTTTTTGATGGATATTAGACAGGTAATATCCGAGAACCCGGACTTGCAAAGATTATTGTTTGTTCGCGGATTTTTATTGACTGATAACGTAAATATCGATACTGCTGATTTTCCCTTTTGCGGCTCTTGGAAAACAGTAGACTTTGAAAACGGCTATTATGCTGTTTTGCATAACTTAACCGGTTTCACTAAAATTGTTAGGAATAACAAAATATTTTTCCTTTTTGGCCATGCTTATAATCCATTTACGATGGAATACAAGGAAGAAACAATCCTTGAACATATTGCTGATAACTTTGGCAAGGATAGCTTTCAGGACTCAATTGATGAATTAACCGGAATTTTTCTATTTGGCTATTTTAATGGAGATTCATTAAGATTCATTTCAGACCCTTCTGGAAAACAGTCAAGCTGTTGCGGAATTATTGATAATCACTTCTATTTAGCTTCGCATGCTCAGCTTATCGGAGATATATGCGACCTTAAGATGACCGATTTTGTTAAAGAGCTTGTTAGCTACAGGTGGTACAGCAGAGTAATGGGCGCTTATCTTCCTGCGGATTTAACTCCGTATTCTGAAGTTAAAAGAATTGTACCAAATATTTTATATAGTTATTCGGGTAATAAGATTTCTCATAAGCGCTTTTATCCTTTAAAAGATATCGATGTATGCTATGATGAAGCAGATTATCAGAGCGTTATTGAACAAGGTGCTGATATTTTAAAGAATAGTATGGCGTTGATCCCTAAAAAATGGAGCGCCCCTGCGATTTCTTTAACCGGCGGTATTGACAGCAACACAACCTTTGCAGCTGCTAACGGTAACTATGATAAGTTCACAGCATTTAGTTATTGTTCTGCTGAAAAAGAAACTATCGATTGCGAAGCTGCACAAAAAATTGCAAATGCATTTAATGTACCTTGGAAACTATATGCTATTCCTGATACTAATGACAATTTAGACCGCTTTTACGAAAAGGTAGCGATTATAGTTCATAATAACGGCTACATTGACAGGGCACCTGAAAACGAATTGAGAAAAAGAATTTATCTTGAAGAAAACTTTGAAGGCGCAGATGTAGAGGTTAAAAGCTGGGCAAGTGAGATTATCCGTGCTTACTGGAATAAGTATTATGGTAAAAAGAATCTTCCCGGATTGTCTGCCAAGTCATTTAGAAACTATTATAAATTGTTTTTTACGAATCGCATTCTTGCACATAAGGTTGACAGAGTGTTTGAAAAGTATATTATTGACTATGAATACGACAAAATTCCTTTAATGTATCCGCCTGCCGATATGCATTGCTGGGAGGTTACCGAGTCAAGCAAATGCGGTATGGATATCAGCGAAATGAAAATGTACTCTGATATCACAATAATTTATAACAATCGAAAATTCTTTGATTTAATGTTTAAAGTGCCGTTTGAAAAACGCTTAAGCGACCAGCATCATCTTGATATGAAAAAGTATTTGAACAAAGAACTATACGATATGAACAGCAGAGTTAAAAACATGAAAGAAACTCAATTCAGGGCAAATATGTTTAATCTTGAGTTTACTGTTAATTCGATTTTACCATAAGGGGAACAATTATGGACATTAAAACAATTGTTAAAGAAAAGCCTGAATTAAGCGAGTACTTATTCGTAAGAGGTTTCTTGCTTTCAACTGACAGTAACCTCAATATTGATGACTTTCCGTTTTGCGGTAATTGGAACAAAACTATTGTTAATGATAGTTTTTGTGCTTATACTCACAACTGGCAGAAGTTCACAATGTTTGATAAGGACGGAGTAACTTTCTTTGTGTTCGGCAGTGTGTATAATCCGTTTACGATGAAAATTGACGAAACCGAGATTTTAGAAAGAATTGCTGAAAAGTACTTTGATAATGAATATCAGGATGCGATTGACGAAATCACAGGTATATTTGTAACTGGTTATATTTCAAATGGCGAAATTCATTATCAGGTTGACCCGTCGGGAATGCAGTCTGCATATAGCGGTATTGCTAATGATAATTTTTATCTTACGTCTCATCCCCAGATTGTAGGAGATTTGTGCGATTTGAAAATGACTGAAATCGCTAAGGAATTAACTGAGTATAAATGGTACTATCGTGTTATGGGCGCATATATGCCAGCAGATTTATCTCCTTTTGACGAGATTAAAAGAGTAGTTCCGGATATTGAATATATATATGACGGTAAAACTATTTCTCATAAGCGTTTTTATCCTTTAAAGGATTTAAAAGAAGTCGCGAATGAGAGTGAGTACAACGAAGTTATTAACAAAGGCGCTGAAATTCTTAAGAATAATATGCAGCTTGTTTCTGAGAAATGGGATAAGCCTTATATTTCACTCACCGGCGGTATTGACAGTAATACTACTTTTGCTGCAGCAAACGGTATTTATGACAAGTTTAAGGTGTTTAATTATGTTTCTGCAGAAAAGGAAACGATTGATGCAGAAGCTGCCGAGAAGATTGCTAAACGCTTCAATGTTGAACGGTTAATGTATAACATTCCTGAATCTACTGAGGGGTTAAGTAATTATGATGAAATGATTGAAATCATTAATCATAATAACGGCTATGTTATTAAACATCCTTATAACGAGTATAGAAAAAGAGTGTTTCTTATAGAAAACCTCGATTGCGATGTTGAAGTAAAGTCTTGGACCAGCGAAACGATTAGAGCTTACTGGTATAAGCATTACGGAAGAAAATCTTTCCCGAAGTTGTCACCGAAGCTGTTCAGAAACCTTTACAAGATTTTTATATTCAACAGACCGTTAGCTCATAAAGTTGATAAGCTTTTTGCGCAATACATTAATGACTTTGAATATGATAAGATTCCGGCTCAGTATCCTCCTGCAGATATGCATTACAACGAAGTAACATGGGGTAGCTGGGGTGGTATGAACATATCTGAAATGAAGGTTTATGCTGATATTACGATAATTTATAATAATCGTAAATTCCTTGACTTAATGTTCAGGGTTCCGCTTGATAAGCGTATCAGCGACCAGCACCACCTCGATATGAAAAAAGTTCTTAATAAAGAACTGTATGATATGCATATCAGAGTTGTTAATATGAAAGAAACAGCTTTCAGAGCATTTATGCTTAATGTTATTTTTACAATTAACTCAATTCTTCCATTCTAAGTATGAAATTCTTATTAATTTCCCCAAAAAACAGAACGGTATATAACTTCAGGGGTGACCTTGTTAAGACGATTATCGCTAAAGGCTACGATGTTATAGTTACAGGTCCTGATGACACCGATGTCGATAAGATTGAAGAACTCGGCGCTAGGTTTATTGTAGTTCCTGTTAACAAAAACGGTACAAGCATTTTAGCTGATTTAAAATACTGTTTCAGTTTGTTTAAACTCATAAAAAAAGAAAAGCCGAAAGTAACTTTAGGCTACACGATTAAGCCGGTAATTTACGGCTCAATTGCTGCGAAGCTTGCGGGCGTTAAGAATGTCAACGCTATGATTACCGGTGGCGGATATGTCTTTCTGTCGCACGGAATTGTAAGCAAAATTGCAAAAATGCTGTATAAGTTCGGTCTAAAATGCGCTGATAATGTTATATTTCAAAATAACGATGATTATCAGGAGTTTGTTGACAGGAAACTTGTTAAAAGCTCTAAGTGTAATGTTGTTAACGGCTCGGGCGTAAACCTTGATAAATTTCAAGTCGCCGATTATCCAGACGATATTTCGTTCTTTATGCTTTCGAGATTTCTTAAAAGCAAAGGCGTCAGGGAGTATCTGAAGGCAGCAAGAATTGTTAAAGAAGAGTATCCGAATGTTAAGTTCTACCTTCTCGGAAAGTACGAGTACGAGATGCAGGACGCAATTCCTCAAAGCGAAATCGAGGAATACATAAACGACGGAATAGTCGAGCGCTTTGAAGAAACTGACGATGTTCGTCCATACTACGCTATGTGCAGCGTGTATGTTCTTCCTTCTTACAGAGAGGGAACACCGCGAACTGTGCTTGAAGCTATGGCAATGGGCAGAGCAATAATAACGACTGATGCTCCGGGATGTCGCGAGACCGTAAGGGATGGCGTTAACGGGTTCTTAGTTCCTGTAGGCGACTCTGAATCACTTGCTAAAATGATGCTTGAGTTCATTGATAACCCTGAATTAATAAGCGTCTTTGGTAATCAGAGTTTGAGATATGTTAAAGAAAAATTTAACGTTGATATTATTAATCAACGGATGATTGAAATATTAAATACTTAGTTTAGTTAGGCTTGTATTAAATGATAGTTTATTACTCAATTTTTGCTTATACGTGTTTTATTTCGTATTTAGGCTGCTATCTGTATCGCAGAAACCTTGCCAGCGGACCGCAGATAAGCGAAGAAGAATATTTGGTTAAAGCAGAAAAATCAATATCGCTGTTTTGGGCATTGGTTTCTGTTGCCTTGATGGTTTTCTTTGTTGCCGAACGAAGCGACTATAATGATACTGTTTCATATATCAATGCTTTTAATGATGCTTCTACCAATATAACTACAAAAGAGCTGTTTGGCAGTACGGATGTCAATTCTCCAGGCTTTAGTACTTTAATGGTTTTGTTTAAAAGGTACATTTCTAAAGATTATACTGCTTGGTTTACTTTTTTAGCGATTTTTCAGGCTGGTGCAATAGTTTCGATTTATTACAGATACTCGTGCAATTTCTTCTTGAGTATGTATTTGTTTATTGCCAGCACCAGTTTTATGTGGCTTCAAAGCGGAATTCGTCAGTTTACGGCGGTATGCTTGATTTTATACTTTTTGAATTTTGTTATTGAACGAAGAATACTTGCTTTTGCAATTGTGGTATATTTGGCGTACACCATTCACGATTCAGCTATTCTTTGGATTCCGATATACTTTATTGTTAAGTTTAAGCCTTTCAGTAAACAAATTTGGGTTTGTATTATTTTAACGTTATTAGCGTTCTTCTTTGTAACTCAGTTTACGTCGCTTTTGGATTCATCACTTGAAGGAACTGATTATGAAGGCTACGGTACGGCGATGACTAATTATGATGCCGATAGTTCAGGTCAATTGGACAACGGTGCTAATCCTATACGTTTTTTGATTTCTGCCGTTCCACCTGCTATTGCCCTATGGCGCTGGAAGTATATAAAAGACAGAACCAATCCAATGATTGACGTTTGTATCAATATGGGTACTGCAGCAGCCGGTGTAAATTTGCTTGGCATAGTAACCAGTGGTATTTTGGTAGGAAGAGTTCCTATTTACTTTACACCGGTTAATTTTATCGTTCTTCCTTGGATGTTCAAGTATTCATTTTCAGGATATGTAAAAAAGATTATTGTAACTTTATGTTATATCCTATACTTTGCATACTTTTTGTATGATATGGTTTATATGCATAGAGGCCACTACGCTAGCGATAATTTAGGTTTTTCATATTATTATTAATGGAGCAAGTATGAGTTTATACGAAAAGATTATTAAAAGAGAAGAGAATATATCACTTGTGGGTCTAGGCTACGTTGGTATGCCAATCGCAATTGAATTTGCAAAACGTGGCGTTAACGTTATAGGCTTTGACTTAAATGCAAAAAAAATAGAGACCTATAAATCAGGAATTGATCCGACAAATGAAGTAGGGGACCAAGCAATTAAAGAAACATCCGTGATGTTTACTTCTGATGAGTCGGATTTAAGAAAGGCATCGTTTCATATCGTTGCTGTTCCGACTCCCGTTAATGACGACCATACCCCCGACCTTACTCCCGTTGAAGGCGCAAGCGAGATTGTCGGACGCAATCTTACAAAGGGCTCAATCGTTGTTTTTGAATCAACCGTGTATCCCGGGGTTACCGAGGATGTCTGCGTTCCCATTCTCGAACGAGAATCTGGTCTTAAATGTGGCGTTGATTTCAAAGTCGGTTATTCACCTGAGAGAATCAATCCCGGCGACAAGGTTCACAGACTCAATACGATTACAAAAATTGTTTCGGGTATGGACGAAGAGAGTCTTGAAACCATAGCGAAGGTTTATGAGATTGTCGTTGACGCCGGCGTTCACAGAGCAGAGAGTATTAAGGTTGCCGAGGCTGCAAAGGTTATCGAGAACAGCCAGCGCGATATTAATATCGCATTTATGAATGAGCTGTCGATTATTTTCAACAAAATGGGTATTGATACTCAGTCAGTGCTTAAAGCAGCCGGTACAAAGTGGAATTTCCTCAATTTCTATCCCGGTCTTGTTGGCGGTCACTGTATCGGTGTTGACCCGTATTATCTTACATATAAGGCTGAGATGCTTGGCTATCACAGCCAGATAATCCTCTCGGGTCGTCGAATTAACGACGATATGGGTAAATATGTCGCTGAAAATACAGTCAAAAAGATTATCGAAGCAGATAAGCCTGTTAAGAACGCTAAGGTTGCAATTCTCGGTTTTACTTTTAAGGAGAATTGCCCCGATACGCGTAATACAAAGATTATTGATATTGTCAACGAGCTTAAAGAGTACGGTATCACACCTGTTATTGCCGATCCTGCTGCCGATGCAGAAGAGGCTAAGTGGCTTTACGGAATTGAGTTTGTTGATTTAAGCACAATTAAAGATATGGATGCGGTTATTCTTGCCGTTGCGCACGATTGCTTTAAGGATATGTCGATGGATGATATCGATTCTCTTTACGGCGAAGGCAAGAAGATTATGATTGATATCAAGGGCTTACTTGACAGGAAATCATATGAATCCGCAGGATATTCATATTTTAGGTTGTAATTGAGGTTTATATGGGATATAATAATGTGAAATTTCCTGAGGGTTCGCTGTTTTTAGTAACCGGCGGCGCAGGATTTATCGGCTCAAATCTATGCGAGGCGATACTCAATTTAGGATATAAAGTTCGTTGCCTTGACGACTTGTCAACCGGTAAGCAGGAAAACGTCGATTTGTTTATCGACAATCCGAATTATGAGTTTATCAAAGGTGATATAAAAGACCTTGATACTTGTATGAATGCTTGCCAAGGCGTTGATTATGTGCTAAACCAGGCAGCGTGGGGTAGCGTGCCAAGAAGTATAGAAATGCCGCTGTTCTATTGCGCTAATAACATTCAGGGTACTCTGAATATGTTAGAAGCTGCAAGACAGTGCGGCGTTAAAAAGTTTGTTTATGCGTCTAGCTCGTCGGTTTACGGTGACGAGCCGAACCTTCCTAAGAAAGAGGGAAGGGAAGGCAACTTGCTTTCACCATATGCAGTCAGCAAACGCGCTGACGAGGAATGGGCTAAGCAGTACACGATGCATTACGGTCTTGACACATACGGTATGAGATATTTCAATGTGTTCGGCAGACGCCAGGACCCGAACGGTGCATATGCAGCCGTAATTCCAAAGTTTATTAAGCAACTGCTGGACGGTGAGACACCTACTATTAATGGTGACGGCAAGCAGAGCAGAGATTTTACATATATCGAAAATGTTATTGAAGCAAATTTAAAAGCCTGCCTTGCGCCAAGTGAGGCTGCAGGACAATCATTTAACATTGCCTACGGCGGCAGAGAATATCTAATTGATATTTATTATGGATTGACTTCAGCTCTTGGATTGGATGTTGAGCCTAACTTCGGTCCCGACAGAGCAGGAGATATTAAACACAGTAATGCAGATATATCAAAAGCGAAAGAACTCCTCGGATATTCACCTGACTGGAGCTTTGACAGAGGAATTAAAGCCGCAATAGAGTGGTATAAGGATAATTTATAAGACTTTGGAGACGCTTATGCAAAGTGAACGTAATTACAAAATTTCAAATTGCCAGTTTTTGCTTTGTGTTTTAATTGTGTTTATTCATTCGGGGTGTTTGTTTATGAACATTCCTGGAAATACCGAAATGCAAACAGTATTTGGTGTGAATTATTCTTCGTATATTCAACTTTTCATTATTGAAGGAATATGTAGAATTGCCGTTCCTTTATTTATGATGATTTCAGGTTATCTGTTTTATTTATCTTTTGACGGAAGCTGGAAATCATATGGTAATAAGTTAAAGCGAAGATTCTTTTCTTTGGTTATACCATATTTGTTTTGGAGTTCGTTGACTTTTTTAGCATTTTTCTTTGCTCAAAAGTTTTTGGGTATGGGTGAGTTTTTTACTACAAGAAATAACGATAGTATTAATGTATTATTCTTGTTAAAGAACATTGTACTTGATTCTTATGACTCCCCATTATGGTTTTGTCGCTATCTTATTGTGTTTGCAATATTGTCAATTGTTTTGTATTGGCCTTTAAAAAAATGTCCGATTATTGTTTTTGTGTTATTATTATATTTATGGTTGTTTAACGGAAAATTCTTTTCTTTTATTCCTCCGGGACTAAGATTTGATTCAATCTTTTTCTACTTTTTCGGAGCAATAATTGCATTACATAAAGATTATTATAAAAGAGTTGAAGAAAAGATCAATAAACCTACTATTATTGTAGCAGGCGTCATTTATTTCTTACTTTTATCCATAAGAACACTGTTTTTCTGTTATCAAGATCCTAATTATTTATTGATTGGCGACGAAAATATCATATTAGACATTTCAACAAAAATACTTATACCATTAGGGATGTTTGCGTTTTGGTATTCGTATGATTATATTTTCAAAAACAAAAATGAATTATTGAAATTGTCCGGTTATTCTTTTTTGATTTTTGCTGCACACCATCCTATTGTTAATGTTATTAAAAAAGTTGCTTTTAGATTTATTGACTATAACTATTTGAGTTCTATTTTAGTGTATTTATTATCAGCGATTATCACGATAATAATCATTATTTTAGTAGGAGTGATAATTAAACGTTTTGTTCCGATTTTGTGGAAGATTTCAACTGGCAACAGATAAGTATTTTCGAATATTAAGTTTCTCAAAATTGATTTAAGTGTGGATGATTTTACATGTATTTATTACGATTAAATGATGCAGCAGAACGATGGGCTCGAGATAAGTGGCTTAGAATACATAATTTGCTTAATAAATATAATATTTAACCGATTGTTGCGATTATTTCTAAAGTTGAAGATACTAAATTAATGAAGTACTCAATAGACGAAAGCTATGCTCCCACTATTAAGTCTTGGATAGAAGAAGGTTGGACTCCTGCTCTGCATGGCTTTAATCATATTCTTAAGCATTCTAAGGGCGGAATAAACCCTGTTAATTATAGGTCTGAATTTGTAGGATTATCATTAGAAGAACAAGTTGAAAAAATTAAAAACTGTTATAGTATTCTTTGCAATAATCAGATTTATCCAAAAGTATTTGTAGCCCCAGCCCATACATTTGACAAATTAACATTAACGGCAATAAAAGAAAGTACTGATATAAATGTTATTAGTGACACAATTGCTAATGATATTTACTATTCAAACGGATTATACTTTATTCCCCAACAATGCGGACACGTCACGAACATAAAGTTTAGAATGGTAACCTTTTATTATCACCCTAATATCATTACGGATGATGATTTTGAAAAACTAGATAGTTTTTTAAGTGAAAACAAAAGTAAGTTTGTTAGTTTTTCGGAAATTCAATTAAAGAAAAGGAAAATAATATTTTTGATAATTTACTTTCCTTGATTTATTATACTAAGCACTTAATCATTCGAAGTTAAAAGCATCATATCATTATAGTTTAAAGGATAATACGAATTTATGGATAATTCAATTCGAGTGCTTCAGGTTTTTGCCTCTTTGAATATGGGTGGAGCTGAAAGCCGAATGATGGATGTATATCGCCACTTGGATAAATCAGAAGTAAAGTTTGATTTTGTTACTTTAACTAAAGGCGATCAGTACTACGTAAATGAAATTGAAGCCTTAGGCGGAACGGTATTTTATATTGATTCTCCTCGTGATGTAGGCATTAAGAAGCATATTAGTCAATTATATGAATGCATGCGAAGCGGAAAATATGATGCTGTGCATGCTCATACATCTTATCATTGCGGATTAGTGATGTTGGCAGCAAAACTTGCGAAGATTCCTGTTAGGATATCCCATGCTCGTACAAATGGTTCTCAAACACAGAAGAATACTATTGATATTACTATTAAGCTTGGAAGATTTCTTATCAATAATTTTTCAACTCACAGATTTGCTATCTCAAAATCTGCAGGGGAGTATGTTTTTGGAAAGAAGTCGCACTATGAAGTAGTACCTAATGCGATTGATGTTGATAAATATTTTAATGTATCACCCAGTGAGATTGAAGATTTACGTAATGAGTTTGATTTAAACGAGGATTCTTTTGTTATTGGACAAATTGGTCGCTTTGATATAATGAAAAACCATACATTTACTGTTAAATGGTTTTCGCAATATGTTAAGAGTAACTCGAACGCTGTACTGTTTTTTGTTGGTAATGGTCCGCTACAAGATGAGATAATGGATGAATGCAACAAGCTCGGGATTTCAGACAAGGTATTTTTTACCGGCGTACGCAATGACGTGGAGAAAATCATTCACATATTTAATTTGCTCTTTTTTCCTTCTCTGTTTGAAGGGTTGGGCGGAGTTGTGTTGGAGGCGCAGGCAGCCGGAGTTCCGGTAGTTCAGTCTGAAGCAATTCCTGCTGAAAGTGATCTGGGGATTGGTCTGATTAAAAGATGCAGTTTAAATGATAAATTAGATAATTGGAATAAAGCAGTTGATGAATTCTCACATACTCTAATTCCTTCGATTTCTGACAGGAAAAGTGCATTTGACAGAGCAGGTTATACTATCGATTCAACTGTTAAAAAGTATGTTAATACTTACAGAGGTTTATATTGATGAATAAAAAGACTCTAACCGTTATTACAGCAACTTATAATCGTGCATATTGCCTGCACCAGGTATTTGAATCATTAATGCGACAAACTTCTGATGATTTTATTTGGTTAATTATTGATGATGGTTCAACCGATAATACTAAGGAACTTGTTGATGGTTGGAAGAATAACAATAAATTCGAAATCCTTTATTATTACAAAGATAATGGCGGAATGCATACCGCCAGAAATCTCGCTTATGAAAAGGTAGACACTGAATTAAACGTAATTATTGATTCCGATGACTGGATGACAGATGATGCTGTCGAAAAGATTGTTAGTTTTTGGGATAATTACGGAGACAATAAGTATTCGGGCATTATTTCTAACAATGTCAGCAAAGAAGGAAAAATGATTGGTAGCGCACTACCACACATTAAATCATGTACATTAACCGATTTGTTTGGAAAGTATAAAGTATCTGGAGACAAAAAACTCATTTTTCGTTCCGAATTAACAAAGTTGTATCCATATCCTGAGTTTCCTGGTGAAAAATTTTATCCTCCAAGTTATAAGTTTCGACTTTTAGATTTGAATTATGAGATGTTGATTATGGACGAGTATACTTGCGTTGTTGATTATAACGACAACAGTATGACGTTTGATAAATTTGCTCAGTATCAATCGTGCAGCAAGAGTTTTGCCCATTATCGTAATGAAATGATTCGAATTTCAAAATCTCCAAAGTTCATCATTAAAGAAATGATTCATTATATCGCTGAATCAAAAATGGCAAACAATAAGCATTTTATTAAGAATAGCGCAAAGCCGCTTGTTGCTATTATGTGTTATCCTTTCGGTTGTTTTCTTTACTACTATTTAACCAAAACAAAAAAGAAGCATTTATAATTGTAAGAGGTTATTAAGTGAATAAAATCATCCATTACTGTTGGTTTGGGGGAGCCCCAAAAAGTAAGGTAATTCTAAAATGTATCGATAGTTGGAAGCAGTTTTTTCCTGATTGGGAGATTAAGGAATGGAACGAAACCAACTTTGATATTCGACACAATAAATATGTTTCGCAGGCATACGACTCTAAAAAGTGGGCGTTCGTTTCGGATTATGTTCGTTTCTGGGCACTTGAGCAGTTTGGCGGGCTTTACTTTGACACCGATGTTGAGGTGATTCGTCCGTTTGACAATTTACTCGAAGACGATGCTTTTGCCGGTTTTGAAACAGATAAGTATATCGCTCCCGGACTAGTGTTATATGTTAAGAATCCTAATAATCCTATTATAACAGCCACTAGAGAGTATTACGATAACGCCGATTTCTTAGATGAAAACGGCGAGAGAATCAGGATTAACGTCTGCGGTATTTTTACCGGTATGCTTGAAAAGTATAACTATTCTCCAAACGGTCAGCTTCAGAACTGCGGCGGAATGATACTGTATCCGAAGGATTATTTCTGTCCCTTTGATGATGCAACCGGTTTGTTACATAAAACCGAAAACACGTACTCCATCCATTGGTATGACAAATCGTGGATGAGTAAAGGAAGAATAATCAGAAACAAATGTACTCGTATTCTTCACAGGATTTTTGGAGCAGATGTAAAGCAAAAATTGTTAGGAAAGAAATAGTTTATGAAAAGGATCCTTATCGTGTCTCATGCTATGGAGATCGGCGGAGCAGAAAAAGCATTACTCGGATTGTTAGAAACAATTGATACTACTAAATACGAGGTGGATTTGTTTCTACTACGCCACCGTGGAGAATTGTTGAAGGAAATCCCCGATACAATTAATTTGTTACCTGAAATCCCTGAGTACACCGACTTAGCAGTCCCAATTTCAGAAGTATTGAAAAAAAGGCATTTTAAAATAGCCTTTGCCAGATACAGAGCTAAAAAAGCTGCAAAAAATAGAGTCAAAAAACTGAGATTAGGAAAAAATGATATTGCTCTCGAATACAGTCACAAATATACTGCAAAATATATGCCGGATATCAGCAACGTTGAATATGATGTTGCAATAAGCTTTCTTACTCCGCACTATTTTGTTGCCGAAAAAACAAAAGCAAAGAAAAAAATCGCGTGGATTCATACTGATTATTCTACTGTTAGTGTTGATAAAGCTTCACAACTTTCTATGTGGAACAGTTATAATTCAATTGTTTCAATATCTAAGACGGCTTCTAAAGCTTTTTGTTCTGTATTTCCTGAACTTGAGAACAAAGTAACCGTTATTCAAAATATTCTACCAATTAATTACATTAGCCGTATTTCTAGGTCGGTTGATGTTTTTGATGATATGCCAAATGATGGAGCAATAAAACTACTCTCAATTGGAAGATTTTGCGTTGCAAAGAACTTTGACAATATTCCTAAGATTTGTTGCAATATTAAAAAGCAAGGTTTGAATGTTAAGTGGTACATTATTGGTTTTGGTGCTGATGAAATGTTGATTCGTGAAAGAATTCACGAATCAGGCATGGATGATTCAGTAATTATTATTGGAAAAAAAACTAATCCATATCCGTACATTAAAAATTGTGATATATATGTTCAACCTTCTCGTTTTGAAGGTAGGTGTGTTTCTGTTACAGAAGCACAATTATTTGCTAAACCAGTTATTATTACAGATTATCCAACCGCAAAATGTCAGTTGGAAGATGGTGTTGATGGAATTATAGTTCCTTTGGACAATGATATGTGTGCGCAAGGAATTGTAGATGTTATTAATAATTCTAAAGTTATGAATCAACTTACTAAAAATTGCTTGCTTAGAGACTACTCGAGTAAATCAGAAATTTTTAAGCTATATGCTTTAATTAGTGATAAATGAGGAATATAAAGTGAATGGATTAGTTTCTATTATTATACCGATATTTAAAGTTGAAAAGTATTTATCTCGTTGTGTTGATAGTGCATT
Organism: Eubacterium sp.; assembly: GCA_017450645.1. Classification (GTDB taxonomy): domain Bacteria; phylum Bacillota; class Clostridia; order Oscillospirales; family Acutalibacteraceae; genus Eubacterium_R. Next base: position 117,476 of record JAFSTE010000021.1, on the reverse strand, counting down.
AAATCAAACATACAAAAACATTGAAATCATTCTTGTTGATGATGGTTCTCCTGATAATTGCCCTAAGATTTGCGATGAGTACGCAGAAAAGTACGATAAAATTAAAGTCGTTCACAAAGTAAACGGAGGTCTTTCATCAGCAAGAAATGCCGGATTAAAAGTCGCTACTGGCGAATATGTTATGTTTGTCGACAGTGATGACTGGATTGACGCAAATATGGTTGCAGATCTTGTTGAAATAGCTGAGAAAGAGAATGTTGATTTTGTTCGCACTCGGGCTAAATATGCTAGTTGGTCTAATCGCTCAGACGGATCTGTATGTGATTTTGGTATTGAAAATATGATGCATACTGGAATTTATGACAGAGATGCAATTGAGAAAGAGATACTTCCTATTTGCATTGCAACGCCACAGATCACTTTTGGACCTATTGTTTCCGCTGGTGGTACCTTGTATAAAAGAGAACTGCTTACTAAAAACAATATTGAATTCTATGAAGATGTTAAATACTCTGAAGACTGCATTTTCAATGCTATAGTACTTATGAATTGTAATTCATTTTATTATTTGAATGAACCGCAATACTATAATTATTTCTATAATGATACATCTATCACAAAATCATATCGTGCTGATCGCTGGAGCTCAAATAAAATTCTTATAAAGAGATTTGAAGAAGATTTCGGTTTGGAAACTCGCTTTGATATTCCAAATCAACTTTGGCGTAAAAAAATATTTTGCATTTTGAATAGTCTTAATGAACGAAGCTATATTGATTCGTTCACTGCAAGAAGAAAGTATTGCAGAGCAATTTGTAACGATATGATTACAGTAAATACAATGAAGCATATGGAGGGGCTCGATATTTCCCGAAAATTGCGAATCATATTGTTGTTAATTAAGTATAGACAAGCATGGATTCTTGCGTTGATAAAATAACCGCAAAACGAGAGGAATAAGTCAGTTATGAAATCACCGTTAATTAGTGTTATTGTTCCTGTATACAACAAGGAACATTATGTAGCGAAATTGATTAGTTGTGTTAAGGACCAAACGTTTCGCGATTTTGAGTGCATAATTGTTGATGACGGTTCAACTGATAAATCCGGTCAAATTTGTGACGAGATGACGTTAGATGATGAAAATATTGTCGTTCATCATATTCAAAACGGGGGAGTGTCCCACGCAAGAAACACTGCGCTTGATATTGCAAAAGGCGAATACATAACTTTTTTAGACTCTGATGATGAAATACCGAATGATTATCTTCAAAAGATTGCAGAAGATATAAAGCAGTATAATGCTGATATGATAATCGGTGCAATCAAAATGGTATCAGATTCAGGTGAAAGAATCGTTGATTATCCTTTTGATCAGAGAGTATATAGCATGCAAGAGCTTCTTCCGCAATTTGCCGAAGCACAGAGAGATTGCGGTGTTTTTGGATGGTGCGTTAATAAGACGTTCAGGCGTGAGCTTGCAAATTCTTGCCGTTTTGATGAGAATTTGACATTATATGAAGACTTTGACTTTTATCTGTGGTTATATCCGAAAATAGATACTGTTTATTTCGATGTTTACAATTATTATCTTTATTACTCAGATAGGAGCAATTTTTCAACTTTTGATGATTCTAAAATTGATTATCAGTCTCAATTAATAGTTCAGTTAAGATTAAAACAATTTCTCGAAAACAACAATACGTGGTCAGGATGTAATAAGGATATTGTATCTAAGAGAATACAAGACTATTTATTCTTTATTGTTTTTCATAGTCCTAAGGAATGTTTTAAAGAAAGATTTATTGACTCGCATGATTATTATAACCAGTCAGGTATTATCATAAAAGAGCGAAACACATTTAAAGGACTGATTCTGAATTGTATTAAGTTGAACAATTACTGTATAGTTAAAGTAATTATCACATTATATAAAACTTTTACAAAGATTATTCATAGATAGAGAAACTAATTTTACACTGTTAAGGGTGGCTAATATGCCTAAAATTACTATTCATACCGCTACATACAACAGAGCGTACATTTTATCCAAAGCTTATGAATCGTTGAGAGCGCAGACTTGCAAGGATTTCGAGTGGATTATTACTGATGACGGTTCTTCAGATGATACGGAATTACTTGTTGAAGCTTGGATGAGGGAGGATAATGGATTTCCTATTATTTATAACAAGCTTAATCATGTAGGATTGAATCGTGCTTTAGATTCCGGAATTGAAAAATCAAATTCGGACTGGTTTATGCGTTTAGATTCGGATGATACAATTATTCCTGAAACAGTTGAAAAGGTACTACTTTGGATTAATGAAATCAAGGATAATGATTCTTTTGTAGGTATTGGATATGCAAAGTGTTATCCTGATGGTAGCTATATGAGAAATCAGATTCCTATTATTGATTTTGAAGTTGGTTATGTTGATGCCACAAATATTGAACGTAAAAAGTTAAATATGGATATGGATATGAACGAGGTATATCGTACAGAATTATTAAGAAAATATCCTGCTACTGTCTGGAAAGGAGAGATGTTCTCCCCAGAACAATTGGTTACTAACAAGATTGCACTTGATGGATACAAAATAAGATGGCGTGCAGATAAACTATATATTTGTGAGTATCGTGATGATGGATTAACAAAGGACAATTTGATAGTAAAGAATAATCCTATGGGCTATGCGATGATGTATAACCAAAACATTATTATTAATAAATCATTTGTTAAAAAGTGCAAATCAGCAATTCAAATGACGGCGCTGTCTATTTATGCAGGAAATATATCATATTTAAAAGAGTCAAATTGTAAGGCAGCAACTATATTAACATTGCCTTTAGGGGCGCTATTGGCGGTAAGAAGAAAAAAACAATTCAAATAGCATTTAATATATTATTTAATAAAAATGAATCTTCTTTTTGTTACAAACAATCTTTACCCGTATCTGAATGCTAATTCGGAAATCGCGTATAAGCTTGCATCAGTGCTAAAAAGTGAATATGATTGTAATGTTACGGTTTTAGGTTACAGTGACAAAGAGCGTCCTGACACCGATAATCCATATGGCTTTAACGAGTATGAAATGAAAGCAATCGGTATCGGACGCAGGATTATGGCAAAACATGAGAATCGCGTTATAAAACTAATTCGGTTACTCCTGCATCCTGCTGCGTTTCTGTATGTATTGCATCGTGAAAGAGATTATCGTTATGTACTTAAAACGCAGTACAAAAATTCAATTCGCAGATTATGCAAAAAGCAAAAGTTTGATTGTATAGTTTGTTTCAGAAATCCTAACGACACTCTTGCAGGCGCAATTGAAGCTGAAACAGGCGTTCCGATAATTGCTTATGAACTCGACCCGTGGGAAAGTGACGTTGGCGGAATTGACGATAATGTACGCGAATTTCAGTACAATATTGAAAAAAAATGTGCCGCAATTATTACTACAAAATTGCTCTATTCAAACTATTTGAATGGCGAATACAGACTACCTAAATGTGAAGTCTATTGTGCTGAATTCCCAAACATTATAGAATACAAGGCTAATGATAATATTTTGTTCTCTGATGGAAAGATACATTGTGTATTTACCGGACAGTTATACGATGATATCAGAAATCCAAGATTCACAATAGAATTATTCTCAAAACTTGCCGATGACGGAATCGTTCTTGATATTTTTGGAAACGATAATGGTTGTCTTAAAGATATTGTTTTACCTGATAACGTTATCTATCACGGTGAGGTAAAAAGCGAGAAAGCGACTGAATATCTGTTGGCTTCAGACATTGTTGTTAACATCGGTAATACTCTCACAAATCAACTACCAAGCAAAATTTTAACATATATATCTATGGGTAAGCCTATTCTTAATATTATTAAGGTGCTGGATTGTCCAACACTGAAGTATATTGATAAATATCCTCTTGCTCTTTCTGTTCTCGAAAACGATTGTCTTACAGATGATGTAGTAATGAATACTAAATCGTTCTGTGAGCAAAATCGCAATCAGTGTGTTGACTTTAGCATTATTAAAGAAGTATATTATGAAGCAACACCTGAATATGTTGGGAAACAACTATATGAAGTAATAAAGAATGCATTATAATAAAGCTAACTATATTGTTTTTTATTTTCAAAAAATATCCAAACCAGAATTGAACGGAATAATTATTATGATAGAGATTATTAATAAAGGTCGTATGTTAACCTATGCTGACGTGTATTTTACCGATTCAGCTGTTAATACCATATCCCAGAAGTGTGATATATGTACTTATCACAATATTTACGATTTACATGATGAAAAGAACAAATACTTTACTGAGTATACCTTGATTTCAGATCTTACTGAAAACGAGGACGATTTGTGGTGTGCGATACATAAAAAAACTCGCTATGAAATACGTAGGGCAGAGAGATATGACATTCAATTTGTTTATTATGATTCAAACGACATTATAAACGGAAGTGAATTCAATTTTGCAGATTTTTCTAAAATGTATGAAAAAATGTTTGAAAGTAAAGATTTGCCCCGATTATTAGACAAAAATGAATTTTATGGTCTAATAAACGCGAGGGGGGGTACAATAACTGCTGCTATTCATAATGAAAAAGCGTTAGTGTATCACTTTTATATAAACGATAACGAACATACAAAATTAACGATTTCCTGTTCTGAATTATGGACTGCTGATAGTCAGATTGATAAGAATATGATTGGATATGCGAATAAATGGCTCCATTGGAAAGATTTTCTCTATTTCAAAGAGATCGGCGTAGAAAGCTATGATTGGGGCGGAGTTACCTGGAATGAAGAAGACCAAGGTAAGCTTGAGGGAATAAATAAATTCAAAGCTTCATTTGGCGGTAAACCTGTTTCTTATTTTTGCGAAACAGTTGTTATATCAAATAAAGCAAAACTCATAAAAATATTATCAAGAATTAAGAAATTACTTTAATAGCGTGCGAAGGGAGGGTTAACGTTGTCTATAAGTGAAATACCTGCAGTTCAGCAGGGAGCGGAATTATACCGTAAAGTTTACAATAAGGAAATTAGCGAAGAGTGCTTTTATCATAAACATTTTGACAATCCGAATGCCCTCTCTGAGTCATTTATTATTGAACTACAAAACGATACTCCTGTAGCGATGCGTTGGCTGATGAAACTGAATTTTTGCTATGACGGAAATATAGTTTCAGGAGTTCAAAGCAGTGATGATGCGGTTTTAGACGAAGCAAGGGGATTGCTGTTTCTCAAGATGAGAAAGAAAACCCTCAATATTCTACAGCAGAATAGTATTGATTTTGAGTATGGCTGCTTCTATCCCGGTACGGCTATGGAGATTGCCGAGAAGTTCGGTGAGAAGAATATAGTTAATCTATATATGGCAAGACTGTTTTTAAATGAAAGAACTCATAGATGGAAGCGCTTTGACATAAGCATACCTGCTTTTGTCAGGAAAGTATTGATTGACAAAAGAACGAAAAGATTTGCTGATTTATCGCAAAAAGATTTGACAATTGATATCAGTGAAAAATGTCAATTTGGCGATGAAGATTATAAGAAACTGAATTCAGCAAGTTGTTTTCAGATTGAAAGAAATCAGAGTTATTATAACTGGAAAACGTCAGGTATAGACAATTTGTCCATTATAACTGCTCGAAAAGATAATGAATTATACGGTTTTTTAATTGTAAAAAAAGAATCTGATTACGGTATAGTCGTTGACTGGGATTTGTTTGGAGAAAATAAAATCGAAACACTCGCATCTATGCTGTTACCTATTTGTAGGGACTATCAGTACCTTGACGTTCCGTCCTTGAATATTGAAAGCGGCGAAATGAAATTGTTTACCGCATTAGGTTCAAAAGATATGAGTAGCCTCTGGGCGCCCATATGTATCTGCGCCAATGTTATTAACGATGGATTATCATCAATAATCTGTGATTCAAAAAAATGGAAGCATCGACTTATCGATGCAGATTATTTCTTGAATGGAGAGTAAAAATGAAGAACAGCGTTGTACAATATTTGGATATTGCTGCTGAAAAATGGCCGGATAGTATTACTTTTTCAGATAAAAAAGGAAAAGTTACATTTTCTGATTATCGGTTAAATGCTTTGAGAATCGGCACCTATCTTATTAACGAGTGTTCTGTTTTCCGTGAGCCTATAGCAGTTTATCTACCAAAAACAGTAATGGCAACAAACGTTTTTATGGGTGTTTTGTACAGCGGTAACTGCTATTGTCCAATTCCGTTTCGTTCTCCCGTTGATCGTGCAAAGAGAATATTGGAGATTTCTAAAGCACCGTATGTTATTACGGATAATTCTCATCTGAATATTGTTAAAACTTTCGGTGTTTCAGATGAAAAGATATTACTTGTTGAAGAACTTTTGAAAACAGCATATGATATAGATTTAATCAATAGTTGTGTTTCAAAAGTGATAGATACCGACCCGGCATATGTTTTATTTACATCCGGCTCCACGGGATTACCCAAAGGAGTTACAATACCTCACAGAGCAATTATTGATTATATGGAGTGGGTAACAGAAGAATTCAATATTGATTCTTCGTATGTTTTCGGTAATCAGGCGCCTTTCCATTTTGACGCTTCTATGCCTGATATCTATATGCCTCTGTTTTCCGGCTCAAGAGTGCATATTCTTTCGGAACAGCTGTTTATGTTACCCGGAAGATTGGTCGATGAAATTAATAATAATAGTATTAATTCTCTTATCTGGGTACCGTCTGCTTTGATGACTTTAACAAATAGGGAAGTGTTTTCAAAGAAAACAATTAATGAACTTCGCCTTTGTATGTTTTGCGGAGAGGTAATGCCTAATAAACACCTTAACGTATGGAGAAAGTATTATCCGAATGCAGTTTATGTTAATTTATACGGACCCACTGAAGCAGCCTATGCCTGCACGTATTACGTGATTGACAGACTGTTTGAAGATAGCGAAGCATTACCGCTTGGAAAACCCTGTAGAAATACAGATATATTAATTATTACTGATGATGGTAAGAGAGTAACAGAGCCCGGAACTATCGGAGAACTGTGTATTCGCGGCTCAAGTTTGGCTTTAGGTTATTATTCGCAGATGACTAATGAAGCATTTACAGTTGATCCGACTAACAGATTCTATCCTGAGATAATATATCATACCGGAGATTTGGGATACATAAATGAATTCGGTGAATTAATGTTTTCAGGCAGAAAGGATTTCCAGATTAAACATCTTGGATATCGTATTGAACTCGGTGAGATAGAAACTGCTGTTTCAAGTGTTAGCGGAATCAGGAACGTGGCTTGTTTATATGATTTTGAAAACAGCGAAATTGTTGCTTTTATTGAAGGTGATTCAAATATCGACAGGGACTATGTTATTAATTCAGTTACTGATTTGATTCCCAAATATATGTACCCCAGTCGTGTAATAAGATTCGATAAAATGCCAATGAATATGAACGGAAAGATTGACAGGGTTGCTTTACGTAACGAGTTATAAAGGAGAATTACATGAGTAAAATAATTAGCATATTAAAGAATATTAAGCCTGATTGTGATTTTGAAAACAGTTTGGATTATTTAGAAGACGGACTTCTGGACTCTTTGACAATTATAACTTTGCTTACGGAGATTGAAAATATTTGCGGTATTGAGATAGATGTCGTTGATATTGACGAAGAAGACCTGATTAATGAAGAAAGCTTACTTAAAATGACTGAAAGATTTGGCGGAGATATTTCGCTGCTTCAATAAGGTGTTAATTTATGAATATCCAACAGAATGATAGACTTCTGATTGTTGCACCTCATCCCGACGATGAATCTATTGGATGCGGAGGGCTGCTTGCCCTTTATGGTCCTCAATGCGACGTGATGTTGCTTACGGACGGGAGATTAGGGAAAAGTGAAAAAAGAATAAATTGCAGCGACGAAGAAATTATCAGTACAAGATTGAATGAATTAAAAAGCGCTCTTGAAATTTGTAATGTGCATGAATTGATTACGCTTAATATCCCGGATTCGCAAGTTAAAACTCACAAAAAAGTTATTATGAATACGGATTTAAGCAAATATGATTATATCTTTGTGCCTAATATTCACGAGTCTCATCCTGACCATTATTGGGCGTGTAAGTATTTCAGACGTATGTGTTTTTTTGGTAAGACAAACGCAAAACTGTACGAATATGAAGACTGGACGCCATTAAGATCTGTGGATTGGTTGATTGATATTTCTTCTGTTGAGCACAAGAAAGAACAGATGATTAAGCAGCATATTTCTCAATTAGAGTGTCTTGACTACTTTAACTCAGCGATGGGATTGAGTCATTTTCGAGGAATTGGTTGCCGAACTTCTTCAGCAGAGGCTTTCTATCGCTCACCGGTAACTTTTATTGATATATTAAAACGTACTGCTTCAAATACTATTAGAATCATTAAAAAGTGATTTGAAGAAATATTTAAATATTATTCTTTTATTAATCTTAATTAAAATAGGTAGAAAAAATGATAAAAAAATCGGATTTTAAAACAACAATCACATCTGAACACCGTTTGATGAACCTGCATTTAAAGGAAACATTCAAATACAGAGATTTGATTTTCTTGTTTGTTAAACGTGACTTTACAGCATTATATAAGCAGACAGTTCTTGGTCCTGCATGGGCTATTGTTCAGCCATTATTGACTACAATCGTATTTACGATTATTTTTGGTAGCTTTGCTAAACTGACAACTGCAGATGTTCCTGGAAACTACACAATACCTGGTTTTCTGTTTTATATGTCGGGTAACATTTGCTGGGCATATTTTGCTGCAACATTGCAAGGCACTTCAAATACATTTCTTTCCAACAGTGCAACTATGGGTAAAGTTTATTACCCGAGACTTGTTTCACCTATTGCAACTGCTTTTTCAAATCTGATTTCATTTAGCATCCAGTTGGTAATGTTTTTATGCTTTTGGATATTTTACGTTATAAAGGGCGGAACAAGTATCCAAGTTACGCCAATGCTGTTATTATTACCGCTTTGTATTATTCAAATGATTCTCCTTTCAACGGGTTGCGGTATTATTATTTCTTCCATGACCACTAAATATAGAGACTTAGCTATGTTAGTAGGTTTTGGTCTTCAGCTTTGGCAGTATGCATCGCCTATTGCATATGGTCTTGAATTAGTACCCAAGAGTATATCTGCTATATATATGTTGAATCCAGTTACACCTATTATTACCACTTTTAGATATGCCGTTTTTGGGTTCGGTTATTTTAATTTAACTTATTATTTAATCGGTTGGGCGGTTAGTATAGTGCTGTTCTTTATTGGACTGGTTCTATTCAGTCGCATAGAAAGAACCTTTATGGATACTATTTAAGGAGTATTATATAATGAGCGAAACAATGCTTAAAATAGAAAATGTTTCTAAGAAGTACCGACTTGGTCAAATTGGTGGTACCACATTGCGCGACGAGCTTCAGCGTGTTGGAGCCAAGATGCGCGGCAAAGAAGACCCAACTAAACGAATTGGCGCTAAGGATTATAACAAAGGCGAAACCTTTATGGCATTGGATGGCGTCTCTCTTGAAGTAAAGAAAGGCGAGCGAGTTGGAATAATTGGTCACAATGGTGCCGGTAAATCTACTCTTTTAAAACTGATTTCAAGAGTAACTGCTCCTACAGGTGGTACGATTGGGCTTAACGGTCGCGTAGCATCTATGCTTGAAGTTGGAACCGGATTTCACCTTGAATTGACAGGTAGAGAGAATATTTATATGAACGGTGCCATTTTAGGCATGACAAAAAAAGAAATTGATGCAAAAATAGAGGATATTATTGACTTTTCCGAGTGTCGCCAGTTTATTGATACACCGGTAAAGCGTTATTCTTCGGGAATGTATGTAAAACTTGCTTTCTCTGTTGCTGCTCACCTTGATTCTGAAATAATGATTATGGACGAGGTGCTTGCTGTAGGCGATATGGCATTTCAAAAGAAATGCCTTGACAAAATGAGTGACGTTTCAAAGAATAATGGGCGTACCATTCTTTATGTTTCTCATAATATGAGCACAATACGTCAGCTTTGTAATCGTTGCATAGTGCTTAATCATGGTAAAGTAATATTTGATGGTGATGTTGAAGAAGCAATTAGCATTTATTCAGGCAAATCCGGAATGGGATTACCACTTATATATAACCTCGAAAAATCTGTTCGTCCTTATGGCGGTGAGCAGCATGGCTGCGAACTTAGAATAACAGAGTTTAGATTCAAAGGTGATGAGCAAGCTGTATTTAACAGAACTGATCCAATCGACTTTTCAGTTTCTTTTGAATGTAGGTCTGACTTTAAAGGTCTAAAGCTTTATTTTGTTATATTAAACAATTTTGGAGAAAAAGTTGGGCTTATGCAGACATATCAAAAAACTGATGAATGCAAAGCTAACAAGTCTTACACCTATGATTTCAGGATGGATTGTTCAAATCTTGTTGATGGAGATTATTCATTTTATATAGACGTTTTTGTTGACGATGGAACCGGCACTCATTATAGCGTAGATCATCCTATGGATGCTGTTTTATTCAGAATTTTTGATAATGAACCTATTGGATTAATTTGGAATAAGGAATACGGCAGCGTAAGGCTTAATCCAATTGAAGTATTATGAGTAAGCATAGAATTATTTAGCTTCTTGCTTTCCTTTGGTGTTATGCTTATTTTTGTTAAGGTATTTTGAATAAGACTACAGAATATTTGTTGAGGATTAAAGCGTGGACGAAAAGAACAACAATCTTTACAAACAGTTCAATGAAGGTAACAGACTGTATTTAGATACTGTTAAAGGCGTTGCAATATTTTTAATGATGTGGGGACATTGTGTTCAATATTGCGCTAACGGTGATTTTGATTTCTTTGAAAATGGCGTTTTTAAGTTCATATACAGCTTCCATATGCCTTTGTTTATGATGGTTAGCGGTTATTTGTTCTTTTTCTCTTGCAAAAAACGTAGTTTATCAGAATTATTAATACATCGTTCTCAGGCATTGTTGCAACCAATTTTGTTTTGTACAATTGTTAACTACTTTATTACTGATGTTATCAGTTCGCGTAAAATCTCAACGATAATCAGCGGACAATGGTTAAGCAAACTTGGCGACTTGTGGTTTCTATGGAGTGTTTTAGCTGCTTGCGTTGTTGTTGGAATTGCTGAAAAGATTACCAATAACTCTTTTTATAAACTACTAATAATTTTTCTTGGAGTTGGCGTAGTAGCATTGTTTCCAAATTGGACAATGAACGTATATATGTATCCTTATTTTGTTATAGGCTTCTATTTTTGCAAACATAAGGATAAATTACCAAGTGCAATAATTAGTCTAAAATACTCTTCTTTAATTCTTTTTCCGATTCTTTTAGTCTTTTATGATACCAAACACTACATATATACTACCGGAATTATTTCATCGGATAGTATAAAGGAACTATTGATGATTGATTTTTATAGGTGGTTAATTGGCTTTATTGGCAGTGTTTTTGCGCTTGTAATTATTGAGCTATTATTCAAATTGCCAATTTTTAAAAATTGTATCTCAAAACCGGTTTCTGCCTTAGGAATTAAATCATTACAAATATATTGTATGTCAACGTCGCTACTATCTTTCTGGTTGCCTGAGATATACAACAAACTTTGTAGTATGACAGGTAGCAATTTCTTTGCATCAAATGTCATCATATACAATTTTATATTCACGCCACTTCTTGCAATTGTTTACGCAACGGGCATCTACTATGTTGTTATGTTTATGGAGAAGATTAAAATAAGTAAGATTATATTTGGTCGATAAAAAACAGAGGTGAAATATGTCAGCATTTAATGGAGCTACGTTAATGATAACGGGTGGTACGGGTTCGTTTGGAAACACTGTACTCAAACACTTTTTGTCGAGTGATATCGGCGAGATTCGCATTTTTTCTCGCGATGAGAAAAAGCAGGACGATATGCGTCATGATTTACAGGCGCGTTTTCCTGAATATGCGAGCAAGGTTAAATTTCATATAGGAGACGTTCGCGATGCGTGTTCCATCAAGGACGCGATGTGGGGCGTGGACTATGTTTTTCACGCTGCTGCGTTGAAGCAGGTCCCGTCCTGTGAGTTCTTCCCGATGGAAGCGGTTCGCACTAATGTTGAAGGCACTGATAATATGCTTCACGCTGCTATTGAGTGCGGTGTTAAGCGTGTCGTTTGTCTCTCAACCGATAAAGCTGCATATCCGATTAACGCAATGGGAATTTCCAAGGCTATGATGGAGCATGTTGTTAACGCTAATGCGCGCGTTGCGGCTGAACGTGGAGGCACCGTAATTTCCTGTACCCGCTATGGAAACGTTATGTGCAGCCGCGGCTCGGTTATTCCGCTCTTTATAGAGCAGATTAAATCAAATAATCCGATTACTATAACTAATCCGGATATGACCCGCTTTTTAATGAACCTTGACGAGGCGGTTGATTTGGTTAAGTTCGCTTTTGAAAACGCAAATCCGGGTGATTTATTTATTCAGAAAGCGGACGCTTCAACTATCGGCGATTTGGCAAAAGCAGTACAGAAGCTCTTTGGAGACACGGGCACCAAAATCATTGGTACGCGTCACGGTGAAAAGCTTTATGAGACGTTAATGACTCGCGAAGAACGCCTGCGCTCGGAAGATATGGGCAAGTATTTCCGTGTAGCAGCCGACGACCGCGATTTGAATTATGATAAATTCTTTGTTGACGGACAAGTACATACCGAGGCTGATGAATCCTATACCAGCCACAACACTAATTTACTTGACATTGACGGAACTGTTAATAAAATTCTGACAACAGATTATGTACAGGAGCAGCTTGATTTATGGAACAAGTAAAATTTAAGAATAACGGAAAAATTAAGCTTCTGATTATTGTCGGTACACGCCCTGAAATTATCCGCCTGTCTGCGGTTATCAATAAGGCGCGCAAATACTTTGATACTATTCTTGCACATACGGGTCAGAATTACGATTATAACCTCAACGGTGTGTTTTTTAAGGATTTGCAGCTTGATGATCCGGACGTATATCTGAATGCCGTAGGCGCTGATTTAGGCGAGACAATGGGTAATATCATCGACAAGAGCTATAAGCTTATGGTTGATATCAAGCCGGACGCTGTACTCGTTTTAGGTGATACAAACTCCTGTCTCAGCGTTATTGGCGCAAAACGCCTGCATATCCCGATTTTTCATATGGAGGCGGGCAACAGATGTAAGGATGAATGCCTTCCCGAGGAGACTAACCGTCGCATCGTTGACATAATAAGCGATGTTAATCTTGCATATTCCGAACATGCACGCCGCTATCTCGCAGAATGTGGACTGCCTAAGGAACGCACTTATGTAACAGGCTCGCCAATGGCGGAGGTTTTAAGCTTAAATATTGATAAGATTGATTTATCGGATATTCTTGAAAGGCTTAATCTTGAAAAAGGCAAATACATTTTGCTTTCGGCACATAGAGAAGAGAATATTGATACCGAAGAAAACTTTGTTTCACTCTTTTCTGCAATTAACAAAATGGCTGAAAAGTATGATATGCCGATTCTTTATTCATGCCATCCGAGGTCGAAAAAAAGACTTGAGCAGAGCGGATTTGAACTCGATAGTCGTGTCATTCAGCACGAGCCGCTTGGCTTCCACGACTATAACTGCCTTCAGAAGAACGCTTTCGTGGTTGTATCAGACAGCGGCACACTTCCTGAAGAAAGCAGCTTCTATACTTCAATCGGATGTTCGTTCCCTGCAGTTTGTATCAGAACGAGCACCGAACGACCCGAGGCGCTTGATAAGGCGTGCTTTATCCTTGCAGGTATTGACGAAAAGAGTCTGTTACAAGCTGTTGATACCGCAGTTGAGATGAACGAAAACGGTGACCTTGGTATACCTGTGCCTGATTATACAGATATTAACGTTAGCGACAAGGTTATCAAGATTATTCAATCATATACGGGTGTAGTTAACAGATTCGTATGGAGAAAGCTTGAATAATTCTTTTTGGGGATTTTAAAATGGATGAACAAGAACGCAGTATTCTTAATAAAAGATATAATAATATAATTTCTTTAGGCTTCTTTTGTTCAGTTGCACAAGAATTAGAAAAATACGGCTTTAGAAATGCGTCATATCCATTTGATTGGCTTATTTCAGATTTCAAAGGCGTAATTGAAGTCATTGAACGTGATTTCAAGGATTTTTTAAATTATGATTATTTGTCGCAGATGGCTGTAAATCCAAAGTATTATATAAATACTGCATATGGTTTTCAGTTTTACCATGATTTTAATGCTTATCAGCCTTTATCAACTCAACTTAATGACGTTAGAAAAAAATACAATAGACGCATAAATCGTTTTTATAAAAATATTACAAAACCAACATTATTTGTAAGATATATTGAGAACGAAGTCGAATTTAAATGGATTGAAGAAAACTATATTAGAATTCGTGAATTACTTAAATCATTTAACCCCAATAAAGAGATTGTTTATATTACAAACGATGAATATAGCTCAACTGTTTTTAAAGCTTTTTATGTTGAAAAAGATGAAGGAGATACCGTTGCGAGACAGCCATTTTCAAAAAGTGAAGAATTGATGAGCTTTTTTAAAAATGTTGACTATCTCAACAATGAAAAATCAACTGTTCTCAATTTGAGAAAACGATTGATAAGACGTTTTAGAACGATAAAATCTAAGCTAAATTCTGATAAAAATAATATTGAAATATATATTCATGAAAAACAATATCCTTCGACTTAAAATGATTGGAGAAAGAATATGAATATATTAGTTACCGGTGCCAAGGGAATGGTCGGTCAGGCTTTATGCGCGAATTTGAAAAATATTCGTGACGGCAAGAATCGTACACGTCCCGATATTATTATCGATGAAATCTATTCATACGATATTGATAATAGCATCGACGAACTTGACGAGTTTTGTAAAAATGCAGATTTCGTATTTAACCTTGCAGGAATAAATCGCCCTGACAATAATGAAGAATTTTTGCAGGGCAATTTTTGCTTTGGTGAAACATTGCTGAATTTGCTGAAAAAAAATAATAATAAAGCAACAATAATGTTGTCCAGCTCGATTCAGGCTTCGTTGGTTGGCAGATACGCCGGTTCGGAATACGGCAAGAGTAAACTTGCCGGCGAGGAACTCCTTTTTAAATATGGTAAAGAAACCGGTGCGAAAGTCGCTGTTTACAGATTTCCAAATCTTATGGGGCACAGTCGACCAAACTATAATTCTGCTGTTTCAACTTTCTGTAACGCAGTGGCTAATGATTTACCGTATACTGTAAATGACAGAAATGCCGATGTTGAACTGCTTTATATCGACGATTTAGTTGAGGGTATGTTTGATTTACTCGAAGGTAATGAAAAGCGTTGTGACTATGACGGCGTTACTCCTGTTGAAAACAAGGACGGTAAATACTGCTATGTTCCGCTTACATATAAGGTTACGCTTGGCGAGATAGTAGATTTACTGATGAATTTCAAATCACAACCCGAAACACTGATTTTGCCAGAAATACCAAAAGATAGCTTTGCAAAGAAGCTTTACAGTTTATATCTGACTTATCTTCCTAAGGATAAATTCAAGTTTGAATTGAAGATGAACTGTGATGACCGCGGCTCTTTTACCGAATTACTGAAAACAAATAACTGCGGACAGTTCAGCGTAAATATCAGCAAACCCGGTATTACTAAAGGTCAGCACTGGCACAATTCTAAATGGGAATTCTTTATTGTAGTCAGCGGCAGAGCGCTCATAGAAGAGCGAAATATTAATACTAACGAAAAAGTCTCTTTTGAGGTGAGCGGTCACAAAATTGAAGCAGTTCATATGATTCCGGGTTGGACTCATAATATCATCAATTTGTCTGATGAAGAGAATCTTGTTACCCTTATGTGGGCGAATGAACAGTTTGACAAAGATCATCCAGATACTTTTTTTGAGATTGTTTAGTTATACACAGAAAATTTATGAAAGTTAAAAGGTATGGATTACCAACATAATATTCCGTTTAACGTACCGCCATATATCGGTACGGAAGAAAAGTTCATAGCAGAGGCAATAAAGAATCATAAAATTTGCGGTGACGGTGAGTTTACAAAGAAGTGCAGTAATAAATTAGAGGCGTTAACAGGAGCATCAAAAGTATTAATCACTACTTCCGGCACGTCCGCTCTTGAAATGACTGCATTGCTTGCAGATATTAAAGAAGGCGATGAAGTAATTATGCCTTCTTACACCTTTGTTTCTACTGCTAATGCATTTGTTTTGCGCGGTGCTAAAATTGTTTTCGTAGATATTCGACCGGACACGATGAATATTGACGAAAAACTTATAGAAGACGCAATTACTGATAAAACAAAAGCTATTGTTCCTGTTCACTATGCTGGCGTAGCTTGTGAAATGGATACCATATGTGATATTGCAAAGCGACATAATTTACTTGTAATTGAGGATGCTGCCCAGGGCGTAATGTCATTTTATAAAGGACGCGCACTTGGCTCTATCGGAGATTTTGGCTGTTATAGCTTTCACGAAACCAAGAATTACAGTATGGGCGAAGGCGGAGCCATTGTTATTAATAATCCGGAGTACATTGAGCGTGCAGAAATAATCAGAGAAAAGGGAACAAATCGAGCTAAGTTTTTCAGAGGTCAAGTCGATAAATATACATGGGTGGATGTTGGTTCCTCGTATCTACAAAGCGAACTAAATTGCGCATATCTCTATGCGCAGATTGAGAAACCTGAAATAATCAATCAGAATCGTTTGAAAGCTTGGGAGTTGTATTATGACGGATTAAGGCATCTTGAAGATAAGGGGTTAATAGAATTACCCGTGATTCCCGATGGTTGTAATCACAATGCTCATATGTTTTTTATTAAAGTCAAGGATTTAAATGAAAGAAGCAAACTCATTTCGTATTTAAAAGAAAACGGTATTAGTGCTGTGTTTCACTATATTCCTCTTCATTCTTCTCCTGCGGGAAAAATGTTTGGCAGATTTCATGGTGAAGATATCCATACGACAAAAGAAAGTGAACGATTGCTTCGTTTGCCTATGTATTACGGCATAACTGATGAAGAAATAGAGTTTATAGTAAAAAACATTTTTGAGTTTTATCAAGATTAATGGTGACAGAATGAGTAAGACAAGTAAACTATATAGCTTTTGCGATTCAGCAATTAATAAGATTTTTGGGATATTAACATTTATAATATTATTTGTTAACATCTTAAATATTGTTGATGGCGATTTAATTGTAGGATGTATCGAATTGATACTACTTGCAATTCTTATAGTATTTATTTTGTACTGTTATTTCAGAACAGATTTATTTCAAAAAGTAAGTAAAATTATCAAGAAGTTAAGTGTAGCAAAAATGCTCACAATTATTGTTGTGCTGTCACTACTTACAAAGTGTTTTTTCTTGTTTTTGTTTCGCATTGATAGTTCTGAACATCCAGATATTGCAATGTACTGGAGCTTTATTAAGCAATTAGCAAACGAAGGCAAAATAGTGGAAAATGCGGAATATGCTGTTAGGTACTCATACACAGTTATGTACTCGGTATTCTATTTGCCTTTTGCAATAATTACTCATTCAACCAATATTATTCATTATGAGCTGTATTTAATTATTTTTTTTACAATTACTGCTATATTTTTATTTGACTTAATTAAATATCATAAGGGAAAGAATCTTGCTTTTGTTACAACCCTTATTTGGATACTTTCTCCTATTGGTATGACAGCTCCGTTAGCGCTGATTCATGAAAACGGATTCCTTGTGCTTCATATTATTGTTTTGTGGTTATTATTTAGGCTAAGATTATCTGTTCAATCCAATATTATTAAAATCTGTAGTGTTGCTGCAACAGGTTTGATACTGGCATATGCTACTTCTTTTAATAGATTTGGAATTATTAGTATTATTGCAATAACAATCTTGCTTGTAATGAGTCTTATAAAAAGAAAATGGAACTGGAAAGCTTTTGTTGTTGTTTTACTAATTCCGGCATATTTTTGTACTATGTTACTTTTTGTTTCAACCATTAAATATAAATGCATCAATAAGGTTGTCGACAGTTCCGAAGTAGTATACGATACCTCATATAGTCTTCCTAATGGTTGGGGATTGTATTTAGGAGCGAATTATGAGCATTCCGGCAGATGGAACGAGGAAGATTTTAACACTTATGAACAATTCAGGAATTTCGACAATCCTGAGGACGCTCTTAATTATCAAAAAAAATTAGTCAAAAATAGATATAAAGAATACCTAAATTCACCGCAACGAATACTTTTTCTAATAATTGAGAAGTTAAAAGAAATGTGGGGAAGCCAATTTCTTCCAATATATTATGATGGCTTTGGACAAAGTGAGTTTAGTAATTGGTTTTTTAATAGCCATAATGGCTTGATTTCAAAATTAACTAATAAAGCATTTCAAATGATGGCGTTTATTCCTGTCTTTTTTATGTCTTTAGGATATAGGCGCAATCTAATTGAAAAAAATGAAAACCGGACTGCACTTTTAAACTATTTAAAATTATTTTTAATTGGTGCAACATTTGTACTATTGCCGTTTGAAGTAACTTTCAAGTATACTTCAATGTTTTGGGTGATATATTATGCTGTTTTTGCATTCCAGTTTGAAGAAATTAATACTAATCTAAAAGCGATTAACAAGAGAACAAAACATGGAAAAGGAATTAGACCATTTTAGTATAAAACAAACTAATATAGCAAAAGGTATTGCATTATTATTACTACTCTGGCATCATTTGTTTTACAACAATCCAAATAATTATAATGATTTTAAATCTTTGTATGTTTTCAATGGCAAGCCGATAGAATGTATACTTGCTGATTTTTGCAAAGTCTGCGTCGCTATGTTTCTGATACTTAGCGGTTATGGCTTGTATAAAATCTATACTTCTTATATTGAAAAACAAATGAATCAAAAGGGCGTTAATCGTTTAAAGAATTCAGTTATTTACACTAAAAACAGGTTAATAAAGCTAATATCTGATTATTGGTTTATTTACATAATATTTGTTCCATTAGGATTAATATTTGGCCGTAGTTTTATTGATATATATGCCAACAACCCCGTTCACTATATTTCGGACATTTTCGGCATATCTCTTTTGATTAACGGCAGCCTTGACTACACCATGAATGAAACATGGTGGTATATGAGTATATGCATTGTCTATTATATTCTGTTTCCGTTTATATACAGATTAATGAACAAATACGCAGAAGTCGTGTTAGTGTTTAGCCTGATACTTATATTTTTACCTTTCGATTATGTTGGATTAACAACTTGGCTCTTTCCTTTTGTAATCGGAATGTACTTTGCTAAGTATAATTTGTTTGAGAAGCTAGTAAAAACTCTTAATAATGATGTTAATAAACTACTATTTTCAGCTTTTTCGATATTGTTCTGTGCATATTATAGAAAGTTCTTAATTAAAGAAACTATTGGGCCAACTGCTTTTGATGGTTTCTTCGGTTTGTCAATAATACTGTTTACCTATTTTGTTATATCCGAATTCCCGATTATTAACAGAATCCTTGAAGAACTAGGCAAATACAGCGGAATGATATTTATGTTCCACACATTTATTTTTGCGTACTACTTCAAAAAATTTATATATGGCTTCAAATATTCACTATTGATTTATCTTGTTCTCACAGTAATTTGTTATGTTATTGCAAGATTAATTGTGTATATTCAACATTTGATAAAATATGACAATTTGTTTTTCAGTTTGGTTAAGGTGAATAATGAAAAAGATTAGCTTTTGTATACCATGTTATGGTAGTGAGGATACAATCGAATATGTAATTAACGAAATAATCGATGTGTTGTCAGCAAAAACAGAATATGATTATGAAATAATTGCTGTTAATGATTGTTCTCCGGACAATGTTATGGAAAAATTACGACAACTTGCGCATAGTAATTCAAAGATTAAAGTCATTGACCTTGCCAAGAACTTTGGCAAACATTCTGCACTAATGGCAGCATTTTCTGTTGTAAAAGGAGATTATGTTGTATGCCTTGATGATGACGGTCAGTGTCCAATGGACAGATTGTGGGATTTATTAGAACCAATTACCGATGGCAATTATGATTTCAGTATGGCTGAATACAGTAAAAAGAAACAGTCTGCTTTTAAGAATTTCGGTAGCTCTTTGAATTCATTAATGTCAAGAGTTTTAGTTGGCAAACCAAAAGACCTACATTTTACTAATTTTAAAGCAATGAAGCGCTTTGTAACAGAAGAGATTATTAAGTATAATAATCCATATCCGTATCTTGAAGGTTTAACATTAAGAACAACCAGGAATATAGCAGTCATTAAAATGGACGAACGAGAGCGATTCTCCGGAAAAGGTAATTTTACATTCAAAAAGTCTCTTTCGTTATGGCTTAATGGTTTTACCGCTTTTTCGGTTAAACCGTTGCGTATATCAACGGTTATTGGTTTTATTACTGCACTTATAGGTTTTGTTTTTGGTGTATTTGTTATATTGAGAAAAATGATTCATCCACAAATTGCTATGGGATACAGTTCTACTATGGCTGTTCTGCTTTTTATTGGTGGAATGATAATGCTTATGCTTGGAATGATAGGCGAGTATGTAGGCAGAATGTATATAAGCCTAAATAATTCACCTCAGTATGTAATTAGAGATATTATTAACGGAGAATAGTTATGGACAACATAATGATATTAGGTGCCGGTGACTTTCAGTTACCACTTGTACAAAAGGCGTCTGAAAAATACAACGTTATTTTGGTAGCTCCTTCAATCGATAGCAGATTTGATAAATATGTTTATAAAAAATACTATTTTGATGTCAGAGAACAGGATAAAATATTAGAGATTGCCAAACAAGAAAGCATTGTCGGTATTACAACTGACCAGACAGATATTCCTGTTAGAACTGTTGCATATGTTGCTGAAAATATGAACCTCCCGGGTATTGGTTATGAAGTTGCAAAGATTTTTACCGATAAAGGACTTATGAGACACAAACTTGAAGAGGCTGGGATTGATGTTATACCGTATGTATGTACAGATAATCTTAATGACGCAATTAGCTTTATGTCAAATATAAATTCTTCAGTAATTGTTAAACCTGTAGATACTCAAGGCAGCCGAGGAGTAATAAAGGTTGATAGTATTGACGATTTATCAGATGCGTTTTATAATGCAGCTAATTATTCAACTAATAATTGTGTTGTTGTAGAAAAATATATTGTAGGTCCGGAAGTTGTTATTGAAGGAATTACCGTAAACTACAATTGTGTTAAACAAATATGCGGTGATACAATATATTTTGATGATAAAACTAAGTTTTCTGCAAAAAAGAGAATATTTCCATCGTCTTTAAATAGTGAGCTTGTTGATAATGCATTACAATTAAACAAACGAATAATAAAAGCGTTTGGTCTTAACAATGGAATAACACATGGCGAGTATATTTTTGACGGCAATAAAGTATACCTTATTGAAATTGCTGCCAGAGGTGGCGGTGTATTCATTTCATCTGATTTGATTCACGAAACTACGGGTTTGAATACTGAAGAATTCTTGTTGGATATTTCTGTTGGGAAAACACCCGATTTGGCACTTAAAGATACTGGTAAAACTGCTGGGTATAGAGCCTTTTATTTACAACCTGGAATAGTTAAAAAAATCGAAGGAATCAACACTATATGTAGTTTTCCATTTATTAAAAGAAATCAGTTTGATTGTATATATGAAGGTATGCAAATTGATAAAAATGTTAATAAGACATCAAGATTTGCATTTATTATTGTTGCCGACTCACTTCAGCAATGGATAGATTATCAAACAACAATAAAGAATATATTGTCAATTGTTAATAATGAATCTATGGATTCAGCTATTATTTGGGAATAGATATGGACAAAAAAATAAAAAGATATGATTTTATCGATTCAAGTAAAGGTATTGGCATATTATTAGTAATACTTGGACATCTGATTTCTTTATCTTCGCCTCTTGAATTGTCTATATATAGTTTTCATATGCCGTTTTTCTTTATTGTTTCGGGATTATTTGCCCGAGTTGATGGCATTTCATTTATCGATTATGTAAAAAAGAAAACATAGCAATTACTAATTCCATTAGATGTTGCAGTTTCATCTTTAACCATGTATACTTTGGGATTTTTATTTAGGAATAAGTTTTTAAGTATTCCAAGCATTAAAACTCAAAATAAAGTATTTATTTTAATAATATGTTTTTTAGTTGTGTGTATTATTCTTCAAATTAACGGACTGGTTGCTGTAGTAAATAATTCATATGGTAATCTAATGTATTATTTATATTGTGCTATATGCGGAACGGTGTTATTATTAATTACTGGTTTCTTTTTACCAAAATCAAAATTATTGTTATTTATTGGCAAAAACTCGCTTATTATATTTGGTCTACACACTATATTTATTGTCTTTTATTCAAAAACCTTGAGTAAATATTATAACAAAACAATTGTATGTCAGAACAATTTATCTATTATACAAATAATAATAGGATTTATTTTGATAACTTTCATTATGTTATTATTAACTTATGTTTTTTTTAAAATTAAAGAGTGTTTTGTTATGAAAAGGTCTAAATAAGGTGTTTACATGATTACATTTATTCAAAGAAAAATGCTGAATATATATATATATATTCTTTTTGGGGTTAAATAAGAAAAAGAATCCTAATATTCAAAGAATAAAAAGAATACAAAATAGAAGGCTTAAACAATTAGTTAAACGAGCGTATGAATTTCAATTCTATAAAGAACGTTTCGATAAAGCCGGCATAAAACCTTCAGATATTAATTGTTCTCAAGACCTTTCTAAATTACCTGTACTTACAAAAGATGAATTAAGGGTTTGGATTAATACAATTAAAAACGATTCAAAATATAAATATTATTTTAAAGATACTACAAGCGGTTCAACCGGAACACCATTAACGATATTATATTCACCGAGAGAAAAAGCTTATAATATGGCTAATTGGTTACGAGTTTTAACAATATCAGGTTGTAAGCCTATTCGAGAAAAATCCTTATCAAGAGTTGATGTTCATAGTCAGTCTGGACACAATCAAACCATATTATCAAAATTTGGTATTCTCGAAAGAGAGTTTATTGAACAGTACAAAGACGCTAAATCAATGATAAATGATATTAATACATTTAAACCTGATATATTGTCATTAAACAAAGCAGAGTTCGTCAGATTGGCCATGTATTCAATCGGTAACAAATTAGAAATACACCATCCTAATCACTATATACCAATTGGCGAAAAGATAGACGATAATTCTAAGCGACTTTTATACAAAGTATTTGGTAGCGGTATGATTGATGCGTATGGTAGTGCAGAAACCGGCTCAATAATGTTTAGGACAAATGAAGACGAGTACATCATTAATAATGATTTATTTGCATTAAATATTATTAATAATGGCGAATTGCTTGTAACTCCACTTTACAAAAAGAGTATTCCGTTAATAAATTATAAAATTGGAGATAGTGTAGATTATTCCATTGACAATGAAAATATCCATATTTATAGTATTAATGGAAGGCTTAATGACTTTATTAAAACAAAAGACGGCGAGTTAATATCATTTTTTGAGATTGCTCATGTTTTTTCTAATAATTCTGATTTGTATCAGATAAAGATTATACAAGAATCAATTGACAAATTAGTAATTTACTATGTTAAAAATTATGATTCTGACATTGACGATAAAGAACTTGAAAGAAATTTGTCTGATGAATTAAATGCTCATTTATTAAATCGTTTTTCTTTAGATTATGTATGCGTTGATTCTATTGCTCCTAGTAGTAATGGTAAACTAAGAGTAGTAGAGTCTATGATTTAATTAATTATTTTGACATTAAGAGGTTAGTTTTGAATAATAGATTGCTAAATGATTCTAATATTAAATATATTGTATTACTACATTGTTTACTTTTCTTTTTTTCTTTTTCTGGTGTCTTTTCTAAATTTGCATCAAAACAAGACTTTTTGTCGGTTAAGTTTTGCTTATTATATGTAGGAATAATTGCAATTCTTGGTATATATGCGATTGCTTGGCAGCAGATTTTGAAACATATTCCTTTAACTACTGCATTTTGTAACAAGGCTGTTAGTATTATTTGGGGAATTGTTTGGGGCGCTTTGATTTTTAAAGAGCAAGTTAAAATCAATATGATTATTGGTGCTGCAATAGTAATTATTGGTGTAATAATTGTGGTAAAGTCGGATGATACAAAGCCTAAGTCTAAAGTTAAAGAGGTAAGTGCCGATGAATAGTAAGTACTTATTTGCTTTGATTTATTTGGCGGGTGTGTTTGTGTCTGCTATCGCACAAATATTGTTAAAAAAGAGCGCAGGTAAGCAATACGAGAGCAGAATTAAGGAATACCTTAATCCATATGTTATTATTTCATATGCTATTTTTTTTGGCGCTACTTTTTGTACCATTTATGCATACAAAGAAGTGCCGTTATCGCTTGGACCGGTTTTAGCAGCATCAGAGTATATATTTGTAGCTGTATTAAGTAAACTTGTTCTAAAAGAGCATATCAGTTTAAAAAAGTTTATTGGATTATCAGTTATTGTTGCCGGTATAATTGTTTATTCATTATAAGGAGATTATATGAAAGGTATTATTTTGGCAGGTGGCAGCGGGACAAGGCTTTATCCGCTGACGATGGTTGCTTCTAAGCAGCTACTCCCGATTTATGATAAGCCGATGATTTACTATCCGCTTAGTACACTGATGCTTGCGGGTATTGATGACATTTTAATTATTTCTACACCTACCGATTTGCCGAATTTCGAGAAGCTTCTCGGTGACGGCAGTCGTTATGGTATCAAGCTTACATATAAAGAACAGCCATCACCCGATGGTCTTGCGCAAGCATTTATTCTTGGCGAGGAATTCATCGGTGATGATTGCTGTGCTATGATTTTGGGCGATAACATTTTTTACGGTGCCGGATTAGGCGGTATTCTTTTGAGCGCATTGAAAAACGCTGAAGAAAACCACCGAGCAACCGTGTTTGCATATCACATTGACTACCCGGAGCGCTTTGGCATTGTCGAATTTGACAAGGACGGAAAGGTCCTTTCTGTGGAAGAAAAACCAAAAAAACCGAAGTCGCACTGGGCAATTACAGGATTGTACTTTTATGATAATCGCTGTGTTGAATATGCTAAGAACCAAAAGCCTTCTGCTCGCGGTGAGCTTGAAATTACTGATTTAAACCGTGTTTATCTTGATAATGGCGAACTTGATGTTAAGCTTTTGAGTCGTGGCTTTGCTTGGCTTGATACTGGTACTATGGACAGCCTTATTGATGCTGCGGATTTTGTGCGTACCATTCAGACGCAGCAGGGCATTCGTATTTCTGCTCCTGAGGAGATAGCATATCGTAAGGGTATGATTGACAAGGATGAATTGATACATTCTGCCAAAAAGTACGGCAAGTCAGATTACGGAAAATACTTAAAGAAAGTTGCTAACGGAGACTTCTAAATGACAATTATTGTAACCGGCGGTGCCGGATTTATTGGTTCAAACTTCATATTTTATATGCTTGATAAGCATCCCGATTACCGCATTATTTGCCTTGATAAGCTTACCTATGCGGGTAACTTGTCGACTCTTTCTCCGATTATGGACAAGGACAATTTCCGTTTTGTTAAGGCAGACATATGCGACAGAGAGGCTGTGTATAAGCTTTTTGAAGAAGAAAAGCCTGACATGGTTGTTAACTTTGCTGCCGAATCTCACGTTGACCGCAGCATTGAAAATCCTAGTGTTTTTCTCGAAACAAATATTATGGGCACTGCTACGCTTATGGACGCCTGCAGAAAGTACGGCATAACTCGTTATCATCAGGTTTCAACTGATGAGGTGTACGGCGATTTACCTCTTGACAGACCCGATTTGTTCTTTACGGAAGAAACACCAATTCATACAAGCTCTCCGTACAGCAGCTCAAAGGCATCAGCTGATTTGCTTGTAATGGCGTACAATCGTACATACGGTTTGCCGGTTACTATCAGCAGGTGCTCAAACAACTACGGACCTTACCACTTCCCGGAGAAGCTGATACCGCTTATGATTGCAAACGCGCTTAACGATAAGCCGCTTCCTGTTTACGGAGAAGGGCTCAATGTTCGTGACTGGCTCTATGTTGAGGATCACTGCAAGGCGATTGATTTGATTATTCATAACGGCAGAATAGGTGAAGTTTACAATATCGGCGGTCATAACGAGATGCGCAATATTGATATTGTTAAGCTTATCTGCAAGGAGCTCGGCAAGCCTGAAAGCCTGATTACTTATGTTGCTGACAGAAAAGGTCACGATATGCGTTACGCTATTGACCCGACTAAGATTCACAACGAACTTGGTTGGCTTCCCGAAACGATGTTTGCAGACGGAATTAAGAAAACGATTCAGTGGTATCTTGATAACCGTGAGTGGTGGGAAACCATAATCTCAGGCGAGTATCAGGATTATTACGATAAAATGTATAAAAACAGATAAAAGATTCCTTTATTATAAAATGTCAAAACAAAAGAAGGGCAAATATTTATGCCCTCGAAATCTTGAGATTACAGACAAGGCTAATATTGTTGTTACAAATCAGCAATCGATAAATTTAAATTATAATTCTTATACGGGTGTTGCCGAGTTAGTTGACGGAAACGGCATTCCGTATAGCCAAGGACCCTTTGATATTACAAAAACCTATAAAGGCAAGAAGAATAGAATTATTACAAAGGCATATGATGTTGGAAGAAATATAGGTAACTTTGCACAGCTGCTTGGATACTATGACGACTTCTTTGCTGTTGATACTAACACAATAAAGCTTAATAGAGCATATAAGCTTTCTTGCGGAGTTTTGTTTCATGCAAATGTTAAACGAGAATCCGAGACGGAATTTACTATGATGCCTAAGCCGCATTGCCTTTTTTTATATTTTTACAACAATAATGATATTAACATAGAGCTTGTTTCCTGGTGTCTTGCATGTGAGGAGATTAAGTCGATAAGTAAATCCAAAAACATTTGCCTTGTAGTTGATTCTGAGTTTAGTAAAATAGTAAAGTTTAATTCACTCAAGACGCCTATACTTGAGAATTATATACTACCGCCTGAAATTCATTTGGTTTATGCTACTTCAGATAAAAGAGACGAATGGTCTAATGTATTAATAAACTTTTGTGATAAAGAAGCGAACAATCAATTGATGCATTATAAGCCCAGATATTCTATTTTAAAGTATCAAAAAACCGTAAAAAATATAAATGTTGTCAAAGCCTATTATAATATTTAAGTAGTAAATATGAGCATGTTTGATAGATTTAACAATGCCGATGATAACAAGTTAATTAAGGCTACTCTTTATGATTATGAGTTAAGTATAGCAAAGATTATTCTTCTTTGTGTTGATGAATTGCCGTTTAGTGTTGGTGCGAGTAAGGTCGCGCAGATACTTATGGGGCATCAGACCGTATTCCTTACCGAAAACGGGTTTATCGATAACAGTATGTACGGCAGGCTGCAGCAGTTTTCTAAAATGGAGCTTGTGTTCATTATTAAATCGCTTGCGGTTAATAGGTATCTTGTTGTTAACGAAGCGCTTAATGTGTTTGATGTTGTCAGCGTCAGCCCGAAGGGCTATTCGCTGCTTGAAGGCAGGCGCAAGCTCGACTTTCATTTTATTGATACAATCTGCGATGTGCAGACTGTGCCATTTAACGAGGCGGATAAACAACTTCTTCACGCGCTTAAGGATTTACGCATAACGCTTGCTATGGAAAACGGCGTTAAGGCTTACGAGATTTGCGACGATGTTACGCTTTTAAAGCTTGCACATTATCATCCGTCTGATTTAGACGAGCTTAAGGCTATTGACGGTATCGACACTGATTTTATCAGTAATTACGGTGCTGAGTTTATAAAAGCAAAAGACACGGATTAATCCGTGTCTTTCTTGTTTAGTATTCGTTTGTATATAACTGCGTATACTATAAACGCTAAATAAAAGCCTGCGAAGTTCAGGACGACATCGTCTATATCTACCTGCCCGCAGTTGAAGAAATACTGATACCCCTCGACTGCATACGGGATTATTATTCCGATAATCATTATTATTACGGGGTTAAACTTCTTTGAAACTGCCGATAGTATGAACGGCAGGGGAGTAAATACTATCAGGTTTCCGAAGAACATCAATGGCGCTTCAAAGCTTACATGGATGTTGTTAATCAGAGCCTTTAGCATTAAGAACGAGCCTTGACCGATAACCAGATTTACCGAATGCGATTCGCCCGGCGTTCTTAAAAAACACAGGTAAAGCAAAAACAGATAAACCGGCGTAAACGAAAGCCAGAACCGTTTATAAAAGCGCTGATAATTCTCGTATTTCAGCAGTGTGACTGTCATAAACACAGTCATGAGCGTAGTTATTATATACGCTATCCACCATACTCTGTACAAAAACTGCCCGCCGCTGAACTGAGTTACAAAGTAGTCGAATATCATAAGTCCCGTTATTATAATAGCTGACGGCGGAACGAATTTTTCTACAAAGTCGAGATAGTCACTGCAAATTAAAGTAACAGCTGCCATTAATA
The DNA here is from genome assembly GCA_017450645.1 of Eubacterium sp. Classification (GTDB taxonomy): domain Bacteria; phylum Bacillota; class Clostridia; order Oscillospirales; family Acutalibacteraceae; genus Eubacterium_R. The sequence continues at coordinate 88,633 of JAFSTE010000021.1, read as the reverse complement.
TGATTATCAGAAAGAACCTGAAAAACATAAACGGCGTTCCGTTATTGCCCCAGTACAGCCCGAGTTTGTCCGAGTGCATACTGAACATACAAAACAGGTAGCATACTACAAATATTAACTTGTTGATTAGACTTTTATTCATAGCAATAATACATAGCCTCCGCGTGTGCGGAGGCGTTTGTTATTCGGATACCTTTTTGAAAAGCTCTTCGCGTGTAAGGTTAGCATTTCGTGAAAGCTCGTCATTAGGTATTACCCTGAGCAGCTTTCCGTTATAGCGGGATACAAGCACCTTAGCTTCCTTACCGTCGATGTTGATTGTTTCCGAAGAGTACTGCTCGTTGAGCGGTACCTGCTTATCAAGATTTGCCTTTTCGGTTAACGCACCTGTTGGGCAAAGATTTACACAGAGTCCGCAGTCAGTGCAGTTTGTCTTGTCAAGCGGAAGCGAGAAAGCAGGGGATACATCGGTTGTGAAACCTCTGCCGAGAAGTCCGATTGCGTGGATATCCATAACCTCGCGGCAGGAACGCACACAAAGTCCGCAAAGTATGCACTTAGCGGTATTGCGCTCGATAAACGCGTTCTCGTCGTGCGTGTATTTCTGCGGCATTTCGCCCGCGAAACGCTCGGGGCTGATGTCGTAACGCTGTGCAACATTAAGCAGCTTGCACTTATAGTATTCGCGGCATCCGCACTCAAGACAACGGTTAGCTTCCGCCTTAGCTTCATCCTCGGTTAAGCCGAGTGAAACCTCGTCAAAATTCTTGTTTCTTACATCGGCAGGAAGCACCTTAGCGGTGAGTCTGTCAGCTTTTTCTCTGTCAGAATAATCGATAGTGCTCTCGTCGCGCTTGCTGATATAAGGTACGCGTGTTTCGTAATCCTCTCCGTTAAGGTAAGCGTCAACAATCTTAACGCAACGGTCAGCTTCGCCGATAGCTTCAATAGCGATTGAAGCCCCCTTGTTGGTAGCGTCGCCGATAGCGAATACGCCGTCGATGTTCGTCCCGAAAGTGTCCTCGTCTGCAAGAATGTTGCCTCTGTCGGTGAGCTCGAGCTCCTTAACATCCTCGGTCACAAGCTTCTGACCGATAGCCATAATTACGCTGTCAACAGCGATTTCCTCTGTCTTACCTTCAACGGGTACAGGTCTGCGTCTGCCCGAAGCGTCGGGCTCGCCGAGCTCCATAATCTGAAGCGTGATTGAGTTGACTTTGCCATTCTCGCCGTTAAAGGAGAGCGGATTAGTAAGGAATTTGTAGATTACGCCTTCCTCCTCAGCCTCGTCAATTTCGAGCTTGTCAGCGGGCATTTCCGCTCTTGTACGCCTGTAAACAACATATACTTCCTCAGCGCCGAGACGAACGGCAGTTCTGCACGCGTCCATAGCGGTGTTACCGCCGCCGCAGATAGCAACCTTTTTACCTATATTAACAGGATTGCCCTGAATAACTCCGCGAAGGAAGTCGATACCGCCGTATACACCTTCAAGCTCCTCGCCGGGTGTTCTCATTGAGCTTGATTTCCAAGCGCCGACAGCAACGATAACAGCATCGTTTTCGTCTTTAAGGCTCTTTATTGTAAAGTCAACGCCGAGCTTTTTGCCGTTAACCATCTTAACGCCGGTCTTTTCGATAATAGCGATTTCTTTATCAAGCACCTCTTTAGGCAGTCTGTACTGCGGGATACCGTAGCGCAGCATACCTCCCATCTTGTCCATCATATCGTAAATAGTTACGCTGTGACCGAGCTGACGAAGATAAAACGCAGCCGAAAGACCTGCAGGTCCGCCGCCGATAATAGCAACCTTTTTGCCCGTATCTGCCTTGCAGTCGGGTACATAGCTCTCGCTGTTAAGGTCGATGTCCGCAGCAAACGCCTTAAGCTGTGCAATATTAATAGGCTCGTCTACGTTAGCGCGTCTGCAGCCCTTTTCGCAAGGATGAGGACATACTCGACCGATAGAAGCGGGAAGCGAAATCTTGTTCTTAATTAGCTTAAGCGCCGCATCGAACTCGCCGTTTGCGATAAGACCTACATATCCCTGACAGTCAGTTCTTGCAGGACAGTTAAGCTGGCAGGGCGCAACGCAGTCTCCGTCGTGCGCCGACATAAGAAGCTCAAGCGCAATCTTACGCGACTGAATAACGCGTTCGCTCTCTGTATTAACAACCATACCCTCGCTGACTTTTGCAGAACATGCGCGCAGAAGCTTCGGGATACCCTCAGCCTCAACAACACAAAGTCCGCATGCGCCGTAAACCTCGACAGCTTCGTCGTAACAAAGAGTAGGAATATAAATGCCGTTTTCTCTTGCGGCTTCAAGAATTGTTGCACCGTCGCGAGCGGTGACATTTTTGCCGTTAATTGTAAGATTAATCATAATATCACCCCTCCTTATGCCTTAACAACTGCACCGAATTTGCAGGATGAATAACACTTACCGCACTTGATGCACTTGTCGTAATCTATACTGTGCGGCTTTTTAACTTCGCCGCTGATAGCGTCAACGGGGCAGTTTCTTGCACAGAGTGTACAGCCCTTGCACTTGTCGGCGAAAATGGTGTACTGAATAAGCTCAACACATTCGCCTGCAGGACATTTCTGCTTTTTAATATGAGCTTCATACTCGTTTCTGAAATACTTAATAGTAGTAAGCACAGGGTTTGGCGCAGTCTGACCGAGACCGCAGAGCGCACCGTCTTTAATTGAGTAGCAAAGCTCTTCAAGAAGCTCTATATCGCCCTCTTTGCCTTCGCCCTTAGTGATACGCTCTAACATTTCGAGCATACGCTTAGTGCCGATACGGCAGTGAATACACTTACCGCAGCTCTCCTTAGCGGTAAAGTCGAGGAAGAACTTAGCCATACCTACCATACAGGTGCTCTCGTCCATAACTACCATACCGCCCGAGCCCATAATAGCGCCCGTTGCACCGAGTGCCTTATAGTCGATAACTGTATCAATAAGGTCTGCGGGGATACATCCGCCCGACGGGCCGCCCATTTGTACAGCCTTAAACGGCTTGTCAGTTTTCATACCGCCGCCGATGTCGAAAATAACATCACGAAGCGTCTTACCCATAGGTATTTCAACAAGTCCGCTGCGCTTAACCTTACCCGTTACGGCAAATACCTTTGTACCCTTAGAGCCCTCTGTGCCCATAGCCGCAAAAGCTTCACCGCCGTTATTAATAATCCACGATACATTAGCAAAGGTTTCTACATTGTTGATGTTAGACGGCTTGCGCCAGAAGCCCGACTGAGCAGGGAACGGGGGCTTAAGTCTTGGCATACCCCTATGTCCCTCGAGGCTTTCGATAAGTGCGGTTTCCTCGCCGCAAACAAACGCGCCAGCGCCGGCTTTAATTGTAAAGTCGCAGCTAAAGTCAGTGCCGAAAATATTATTACCTATAATACCTTTTTCGGTAGCCTGCTCGATAGCTCTGTTAAGTCTTTTAATAGCGAGAGGGTATTCGGCACGAACATAAACTACAGCACGCTTAGCACCGATTGCGTATGCGCCTATGAGCATACCCTCAATAAGATTATGCGGGTCGGACTCAATAACAGCCCTGTCCATAAACGCACCCGGGTCGCCCTCGTCGGCGTTACAGATAAGATACTTTTCGTCGCCCTCGCTCTGTTTAGCGGCATTCCATTTAAACCAGGTGGGGAAGCCCGCGCCGCCGCGTCCCGCAAGACCCGAGGTCTTTATTATCTCGATTACATCGTCCTGCGACATAGAGGTTACTACCTTCTTAAGAGCAGTGTATCCGTCGGCAGCAAGATATGCGTCAATCTCCTCAGGGTTAATAATGCCGCAATTCCTGAGTGCAATTCTCGTCTGCTTTTCGAGGAACTCGTTATCCTCGTCGGTTACGATAAGCTTCTTAACTGCTTCCTTGTCGCCGCTGTTAATAAAGTCAGCAATATTAGCAGCGTCGCTTTCAGCAACCTGAACAAGTCTTGTAAGCTCGCCGCTGTCGCTGTATATGTCAACTATCGGCTCAAGATAGCACATACCGATACAACCGGTTATGGAAATCTCGGCGCTGATATTCTCGTTTTCGAGCGCTTTCTTTACCTTTTCAGCGCCTGCCGCGATACCGCAGGAGCCCTGACCAATAACTATTCTCATTGTGCCGCCTCCCTTAATTCGTTAAGTATTTTAATCGTCTTATCGGGAGTAAGGCTGCCGTAGGTGTCCTCGTTAATCATCATAACGGGCGAGAGTGAGCAGCAGCCGAGACACGCAACACATTTTAGCGAGAACAGACCGTCCTCGGTAGTCTGACCATCGTCTATACCGAGCTCCTCCTTAATCGTCTGTAAAATCAGCTCGCTTGAGTTAACATGGCACGCCGTACCCTGACAAAGCATAATTAAATACTTGCCGACGGGCTCAAAGCGAAACTGGGTGTAAAATGTGCCTACGCCCATAATCTCGCTTGCGGCAATACCTGTTTTGTCGCTGATAAGTTCTATTGCTTCTTTTGGCAGGTAGCCGTAAATATCCTGAGTGTGCTGCAGGATAGTAATTAAGCTGCCCTGAACATCAGCATATTTATCTAATACTCCGTCGAGAAGCGATAAATCAACATTAGTGTTTACCATAGTATTTCCTCCTTAATTATTGTATAATAATATAATACTTAATTATGCTCGCTTTTGCAAGCGAATATAGATTACAATTTAGTTAAATTATTATTTTTAATATAGTAATAACATAATTATTAGTAATTATAACTAATAGCGAGCTGTAATTTTGTATGTTGTGTTAAAATTGATTATAATCTGTTGACATAATTGCAAGTTTGTTGTACAATTTATACAAATGATTTTTTGGAGGAAAATTTATGAGTAAAGTTAAAAATATTGCGATAGTAGGTCACGCCGGTAAGGGTAAGACTTCGCTTTGCGAGGCTATGCTTAATATTGCGGGCGTTACCGAAAGAATGGGTAAAACCGCCGACGGCAATACAGTGTCCGATAGCGACGCTGAGGAGAAAAAGAGAGGTATCAGTATTTCTTCCGCAGTTCTTCAGTTTAACTATCAGGACGCTAAGATTAATGTTGTTGACACTCCCGGTCTTTTCGACTTTGCTATGGGTCCGAGCGAGGGTCTTCGTGCTGCTGAGACAGCTGTAGTTGTTGTATCCGCACGCTCAGGTCTTGCTGCAGGTGCTGAAAAAGCATTTAAAAACGCAGGCAAGAAGGGTATGGCAAGAATTATTGTTACTACTAAGATGGACGACGAAAGAGCTGACTTCTATAAGGCGTTTAACGGTCTTGTAGCTAAGTTCGGTACATCTATGTGTCCCGTAGTAGTTCCCGTAGTAAGCGGCGGTAAGGTTGCCGGTTACTATAATATGATAGATGATAAGACTTATTCATATAACGGAATTAAAGCTTCCGAAACCTCAGCAGCTCACGACGACGAGGGTCGTTTTGACGCTATTAAGGAAGTGTTTAACGAGGCTGTTGCAGGTGCTGACGACGAGCTTATGGAGAAGTATTTTGAGGGCGAGCCTCTTACTACCGAGGATAAGATTAAGGGTCTTACTATCGGTATCGCTGACGGCTCTATAGTTCCCGTATTTGCTGTATCAGGCGGCACGGGCGAAGCTGTTGACCAGCTTCTCAACTTCGTTAAGGACTGCGCTCCCGCACCTAAGGCTGAGTACGCTACTGACTCTAACGACGAGCCTGTAGAGGTTACTGTTGACGCTTCGGGCGCTCTTGCAGCAATCTGCTTTAAGACTGTAGCTGACCCGTTTATCGGTAAGCTCAACTTCTTTAAGGTTATCCGCGGTACACTCACTCAGGGTATCACCGTCGTTAACTCAAGAACGGGCGACGAAGAAAGAGTCGGCAAGCTCGTTAATATGCTCGGCGCTAAGCAGAGCGATGTTAAGGAATGCGCTGCTGGCGACATCTGCGCTATTGCCAAGCTCTCGACATTTAAGACCGGCGACACTATGTGCGCTCAGGGTAATGTAGTTACTCTTGATAAGGTTACTATTCCTTACGCTTCTTACTCGATGGCTATCGTTCCCGAGAAGAAGGGCGACGAGGAAAAGATTGCTAACGCAGTTAACAGAATGATTGAGGAAGACCCGTCAATCACATTTGTAAATAATACAGAAACACATCAGACTATTATTTCAGGTCTCGGCGAGCAGCAGCTTGATGTTGCACTCAGCAAGATGAAGGATAAGTATAAGGTTTCCGCTAATCTTATTCAGCCTAAGGTTGCTTACAGAGAAACTATTTCTAAAAAGGTTTCTACCCAGGGCAGACATAAGAAGCAGTCGGGCGGTCACGGTCAGTTCGGTGATGTATTTATCGAGTTCGAGCCTTGTGACAGCGACGAGCTTGTATTCGACGAGAGAATCGTCGGCGGCTCCGTACCTAAGAACTTCTTCCCCGCAGTTGAAAAGGGACTTCGCGAGTCTATGGAAAAGGGCGTTCTTGCAGGCTATCCGATGGTTGGTGTTAAGGCTACACTTTTCGACGGCTCTTACCACCCCGTAGATTCGAGCGAAATGAGCTTTAAGATGGCTGCTTCACTTGCATTTAAAAACGGTATTCCGCAGGCAGGTCCCGTTCTCCTTGAACCTATCGTTACTCTTAACGCTATCTGTAACGACGAGGCTATGGGCGATATTATCGGCGATATTAATAAGAGACGCGGTCGTGTACTCGGTATGAACCCGACGGGCGACGGTATGCAGGAAATTATCGCTGAGGTGCCGCAGGCAGAGATGACCACATTCTCAACCTCTATGCGCCAGATTACACAGGGCAGAGGCTCGTTTACAACCGAGTTTGCAAGATACGAGAGATGTCCTGAGCATATCACCCAGAAGGTAATTGAGGAAGCTGCTAACGAGGAGTAATACTATGAAAATAATTCAGGGTATTAAGAAAGTATCACTGGCAACAATTGGTCTTTCACTTATTCTCGGCATTATATTTATTGCGTTTCCCGCACAGGTTATGACATATCTTTGCCTGTTCCTCGGAATAGCTATGATATGCATTGGCGTAGCTGCCGTAATTAATTACCTGATAGACAGATTTTCGGCGTTTACGCTTGTGCTCGGCATACTTGCTATCATTCTCGGCGTAATCGTCTGCACGCAGTATAAGGCTATAATTTCGTTTATGATTATACTGCTCGGACTGTTCATACTGACTGCTGGCTTGTTCAATTTCTTTACATCAATCAAAATTATTGCATCAAGCCTTATATTCGGTTGGGCGTCGCTGTTTTTGTCGGTTGCAACAACAGTGCTTGGCATTGTAGCGCTTACGCATTCGGCTGACTTTTCCGAAGCGCTTGTACGCTTTATCGGCGTTGCACTGATTGTTTACGCAGTAATGGATATACTCACATATATTCAGGTTAAGCAGATTGCAGGCAAAATCAAGGATGCTGTTGATACTGCCAGAGATGTTGACACTACCGCAACTATTGTTGAGGAGTCCGATATCGAGGAAGTTGAACCTCCTCAGATTGATATCAGCGTAGAAGAATAAAACTAATATATAACTAATCACCTCACTTATTCATAGAATGTACTATGATATGTGAGGTGATTTTTTGTTTTATACTGTTAAAGTAGGTACTATTACTAATGCTCAAAGAGCAAGAGCGGCGTTAAAATACAGAGGTATTAAATCCGATATTACAAGACTTAAAAACCCGTCAAAAGGCGACGGCTGCGGCTATGCTGTTGTTGTCAGCGCGTATGATATAGACAGAGCGCTTGATATTATTGAAAATGAGGGCGTTTATATTCGCGGGGTAGAGGTGCTGTGATTTATTTTGACAACAGCGCAACCTCATATCCGAAACCGATGTCAGTATATCTAAAGACCCTTGAAGCGCAGCTGAAATACAGCTTCAACAGCGGTCGCGGCGGATATAAAGAGAGCGTTAAATCTGCCGAAAAGCTGTTTGATGTACGGCAGAAGCTTGCCACACTTTTTAACGCGGACGCAAGTAATGTTGTCTTTACGAAAAACTGTACGGAAGCGCTTAATATTGCGATAAAAGGATGTGCAAAAAAGGGCGGTCATATTCTTATGTCCTCACTTGAGCATAACAGCGTGTCAAGAGTTGTTTATTCGCTTTTTGAAAGCTCACAAATCTGTTTTGACACATTTAAGTTTTCGTACGACGACAGCGAAATATTAATGGATATTAAGCGTAAAATCAAGCCCGAAACCTGCGTGCTTATATGCACACACGCGAGTAATGTTTTCGGCGTAACCTTTCCGATTAAGCGCATAGGCGACTACTGCAAGAGAAGGGGAATACCTTTTGTTTGCGACTGCGCGCAGACGGCGGGGATACTTGATGTGGATGTAAAGAAGGACAATATTGATATTCTTTGTACAGCCGGTCATAAGGGGCTTATGGGCGCTATGGGTACAGGCGCAATGCTTGTTAATAACTGCGCTGTTAAGCCGCTTTTGCAGGGAGGTACGGGCACAAGCTCGCTCGATTTGGAACACCCTTATGATATGCCCGAGGGTTTTGAAGCGGGTACGCTCAATAACAGCGGTATTGTTTCAATGGGTGCAGGCGTTGATTATATCAACAAAAAGGGAATGAGTTCTATCTATTCTCATGAAATGGCAATGTGTAAGTACCTTTATTCTGAACTCAGCAGAATTCCCGGGGTTAAGCTCTACACTCCGCCGCCCGAAAGCTATAAAGCCGTCCCGATAATAGCCTTAAATTACAAAAATTATTCGAGCGAAAAAACAGCCGCACTCCTTGCAGAGCACGGCATTTGTACGAGGGCGGGTTTTCACTGCTCACCGCTAGCACACGAGCATTTTAAAACAACCGACAGAGGTGTTGTACGCATTAGCCTCGGCGCCTTCAACACCTTCTCCCAGTGTGAAAAGTTTATAAAAATAATAAAAGCGCTTTAATAAGCGCTTTTACATATTACTCAATATTTGATGCGAGGTACGCTACGCCGAGCAGGGCTGCGTTATTGCCGAGCTTTGAGCGTACAATGTTTACATTTCTGTAGTTGTCCATAAGTCTGTTATAAATCTTACGGTCGATTAAATCAATGATGTATCCCTCGTTCATAATGCCGCCGCCGAGTACGATAAGCGGGGGATTAAAGGTGTAAATGATGTTAATAAGACCGATAATGATTTCGTCAACCCATTTATCAATCTCGAATCTGATTTCAGGTCTCTCGAAATTCTCTTTTTCAAAAATCTGAAAAGCGTCAAGCGGCTCCTTAACAACTCTGTTAACCGAGCTTACAAGCGCTGTAGCTGACGCGTAGCACTCGTAGCAGCCCTCGCCGCCGCAGTTACACTGCTTGCCGCCTGCGTGAGTAATAATATGACCAAGCTCGCCGGCTGATGAGGTAGAGCCCTTGTAGAGCTTGCCGTTAATGAAAAGCGCACCGCCGATACCGTTACCGTAGGTGAGTGATATAAAATCGCTGCAGCCCTTGGCAGCGCCGAAAATCGCTTCGCCCATAGCCTCTGCGTTAACATTGTTTTCAACAAATGTAGGGATTCCCGTCTTGTTTTCGATAAGCCTTTTAACCATCATACCGGTGTAGTACGGAATTTTGCCCGTTGAGTAAACGACAATACCGTTCTCGCTGTCGACCTGACCCGCTGTGGATACTGCAACGCGGTCAATATCGTCGTAGCTCTCGATAATCTTAATGATACGCTCAATAAGCTCCTGACCGCCTCTGTGAGCTTCGGTAGGAACTCTGTGTGTTTCGAGCAGCTTAAAGTTTTTGTTAGCAACGCCGTACTTGATAAAGTCGCCGCCGATGTCAAAGGTTAATATTTTCATATGGCACCTCCACAAATAGTATATATTAATTATAGCAATAGATGAGCAAAAATTCAATATAATATTGAAAACAGAATATAAATATGTTATATTATTTTTAATAAATTATATAAATAGGTGATATTATGAGTGATGAAATCAGGGACCAGCTCGACGAAAACGAAAAAATCGTTACCGATAACGACGAAATAAACGAAGTTAATAAAAGCGTTTTAGGCCAGCTTGACAGTCCTCTTGTTGTACATAAAAAGGGCGACGCGTCTTACGAGGAGTCGAGCGCTTCTATCGAAATGAACGAAACCCATACCGACGAGGAGCGACCGACCTTAAAAAGACACCGTTACAGAAAAGAGAAAAAGGGTCACGGAAGGGCAGTATTTGTAATCTTTATTATTGCGATACTTTTAGCTGTTGGCGCAGCGCTTTACTTAACGGGTAATCTCTCGTTCGGAGTTAAGAATAATACGACTACCAAGAAAGTTACTACTACCGAGGCTACTACCTCTATTGAGGAGAAGTTTAAGAATACTATCGTTGTAAAGGGCGTTTATATCTTTGTAGACGGCGAAGAGGTTGACGGTATCGAGGGACTTCAGGACGCGCTCGAGTATGAGGATAAGAGCACCACAAGGTACGAAATTATCGACGAGAACGCTAACGAAAAGTTCCTGAACTACGAAGTTCTTGCAATTCTCGAGCAGATGGGCTTTTACGACAAAAATACCGAAATTACCCATGTTGCAAATACAGGTCTTATGGCTAAGGCGGAGATTACTACCACTACTAAGCCGACCACAACTACAACAACCACTAAGAAGGCTACCACTACGGCAGCTTCAAGTGAAGGTAATAAATCAGAAAACGAATAATTAACTGGGAGGAGCAATCCTCCCATAACTTTTGGAGTAAATATGAGTAATAAAACTGTAAAGCTCGGCGCAAGGACCTGGAGCTCCATTGTGCTGTTCGGCTTAATCGGTCAAATCGCGTGGGTTGTTGAGAATATGTACTTCTCGCGCTTTATGCAAAATGAAATTACGAGAGCCCCGTACGCAACCACACTTATGGTCGCGTTTTCGGCAGTATTCGCAACGCTTTCAACGCTTGTCGGCGGCGCGCTTTGCGACAGATGCGGTAAGCGTAAGCTCTTTGTGACTGTAGGATATGTAATCTGGGGCTTTACGATTATGATGTTCGCCCTTGTTCCTATGAAGCCCGACAAATCGAGGGTACTGTTAATGGTAATCCTCGTTGTCGCTATGGACTGCGTGATGTCGATAATCGGCTCAATAAGTAACGACGCGGCGTTTAACACCTGGATTTGCGACGTGTCCGATACCTCTAACAGAGCGAGGGTAGATACGGTGCTTGCCGTTATGCCGCTTATCGCGCTTGCGGTTGTGTTCGGCGGCTTTGACAGCCTTACTAACGCGGATGCAACAACTGACGACTGGAAAAAATTTTTTATTCTCCTCGGTCTTATCACAACTATCGGCGGCGTAATCGGTCTTGTTCTTATGAAGGACAAGCAGGGGATTAAACCGAATACCGATAACGCCTTTATTACCGACTTCTTGTATTCGCTTAAGCCGTCGGTTATTAAGGAAAATAAGATGCTTTATATCTGCCTTTCGGGCTTTATGGTGGCGTCAATTTCGTATCAGGTGTATGTAAACTACCTGTTTAATATAGTCGAAGGCACTATGAAAATTACGAACTATATTATCCCTATCGGTATTATTATGCTTGTTGCGGCGGTCGGCTCGGTGTTAGTTTCGTCGGCTATGGACAAGTACGGTAAAAAGCTTTTTTACTATCCCGCAATTACTATTAGTATCGTAGGCAGTATTATAATCTGGGCGTCAAAATTCTTTATCGGTAAGAATCAGACAGTATTAATGCTGCTTCTGATAGTCGGCGGAATTATGACTATCGGCGTTAATCTCGTTATGGCGGGACTCTTTACCGCATCGTACAGAGATTACATCCCCGAGGGCAAAGAAGGTCTTTTCCAGGGATGCAGGATGGTAATGTATGTACTCGTCCCGATGATTGTCGGACCGTTAGTGTCGCAGTTAATAATTAATATCCGCAATAAAGGCGTTACTAACGACGCGGATATAGTCTACCCGATGGAGCTTTTTCTCGGCGCAGCAGTGGTAATGCTACTCTGCTTCATCCCGGCAAAAATCGTAAAAAATGCACTACCCGAGCATAACAAATAATGCAAAACAAAAGAGTGAGGATTATCCTCACTCTAATTATTTATATAAATCAGTGTTGTCAACAACTAAACCTTCTTTGCCGACTTCTTTTAGTCCTTCAAGCACTAAGTCTTTGCAGTCGGTATCCAATGCCAAGGATATAGCATTTTTATCCATCGGTGCAAATACGATTGAGTATTTATTAATCAATATAAACTTTGTCTTTTCCCAATTCATTTTAAAAACTCCGTTATCGTTTTTAAACTGAATTCCGGTGTTGTCAATAGTGACCTCGGAGGGTACGGCTCTTGCCATTTCCTGACGAATTAATTTATTAGTAATAATTAATAGTGAAAGCATTAATACCTCAACGGCAGCCAAAAAAGCAACTACAAATAATGCAAATTTGTCAAAACTCAGAAAGTATAATACGATAAATAAAACAAGCAAAATAGACATAGATACTGCATTTTTTGTAATTCTTTTTGTAAGCGGAACAACCTTAGTGTTTGGCTTTTTGAACAGCGATTTATACATTGTGGTTGTGCCGTGAAATTCGTCATAAAACTCTTTGCTTCCGTTTGTGTCTGTAGAAAAAGTCATATTGTTTTAAATCCTTTCTGCACACATTATTTATTTTTTGGCTCTTTCATTGTCAGGGATATGCGGTTGCGCTTGACGTCAACGTCGAGCACCCACACCGTCACAATGTCGCCGACTTTGAGCACATCCGATGGATGCTTGATATAGCGGTTGGTAATCTGGCTGATGTGAACGAGTCCGTCCTGATGCACGCCGACATCCACAAACGCGCCGAAGTCGATAACATTTCGTACCGTACCCTTAAGCTCCATACCTGCCTTAAGGTCCTCGATGCCCATAACGTCGCTTCTTAGCATCGGCTGCGGCAGCTCGTCACGCGGGTCGCGTCCCGGCTTTGATAGCTCGGACACAATGTCCTTAAGCGTCGGCTCGCCGATACCGAGCTCTGCCGCGAGCGCGGAAGTGCCTTCAACCTTGATTTTAAGCGTTATCGGCGCGATGTTGCCGCTTCTGACATCCTCGTCGCTGACCTTGCAGATTTTCAAGAGTTCCTTAGCCGCCTTGTAGCTTTCAGGGTGAACGGCGGTGTTGTCGAGAACATTACTACTCTCGGCAACTCTTAAAAATCCCGCGCACTGCTCAAACGCCTTAGGTCCGAGCTTAGATACCTTGTTTAACTGACTGCGCGAGGTGAACTCGCCGTTTTCCTCTCTGAATTTAACTATATTCTTTGCAACCGCGCTGCTTACTCCTGCAACTCTGCTGAGAAGCTGCGGGGAAGCGGTATTAAGGTCAACGCCTACCGAGTTTACGCAGTCCTCAACTACACCGTCGAGCGCTGCACCAAGCTCCTTTTGAGGCATATCGTGCTGGTACTGACCGACGCCGATTGCCTTCGGGTCGATTTTAACAAGCTCTGCGAGCGGGTCCTGAAGCCTTCTTGCGATAGAAACCGCACTCCTCAGGCTTACATCAAACTGCGGGAATTCCTCTGCGGCAAGCTTAGACGCGCTGTAAACCGACGCGCCCGCTTCGCTTACAACCATATATGTTATACCGCAGTCAAGCTCCTTTATAACCTCTGCGGCGAAAACCTCTGTTTCGTGCGACGCGGTACCGTTGCCGATAGCGAACATCTTAACATCGTGCTTTTTAACAAGCGTCTTGATAATCTTTTTAGCTTCGTCAATCTTGCTGTGCGGCGGGGCGGGGTAGATAACACCTGTGTCGAGCACCTTACCGGTTTCGCTTACTACCGCAACCTTACAGCCCGTTCTGTATCCGGGGTCAAGACCGATAGTAACCCTGCCTTTAACGGGCGGCTGCATAAGCAGATTGCGTGTGTTTTCGCTGAATACCTTAATCGAGCTTTCGTTAGCGCTGTCGGTAAGCTCGTTTCTGATTTCGCGCTCGATAGAGGGGAATATAAGCCTTGTAAACGCGTCCTCGATAGCAGTAATAACCTCGTCGGTGCTCTTGCTTACACCCTCGCAGTGGCGGCCTTTTAAAATGTCGGTTGCAATAGTCTTGTCAAAATCAATTCCGACTTTAAGGAAGCCCTCTTTTTCGCCGCGGTTAATAGCAAGCACTCTGTGTCGCGCGATAGACTTTACCGGTTCGCTGTATTCTTTATACATTTCATATACGCCGAGCTCCTCCTCAGCGCCTGATGTAGTAATAATGCCGTTACTTCTGAGCGCATAGCGCAGCAGCTTTCTGTCCTCGGCGTTATCCGAAATAGCTTCGGCAATAATGTCGCGCGCGCCCTGCAGAGCGTCCTCTGCGGTTTCAACCTCGTCGTTGATATATTCCTTTGCGAGTTCAAACGGGTCGTCGGCTTTGTTTTGTTCGAGTATTCTGTCTGCAAGCGGCTGTAAGCCCTTAGCCTTAGCGACTGAAGCCCTCGTTTTACGCTTAGGTCTGAACGGACGGTAAATATCGTCGAGCTCGGTCATTGTCTTTGCGTTTTCGATAGCCTGCATTATTTCCTCGGTCATAAGCTCCTGCTCGGTTATTGAAGCGATAACCTTTTCTTTTTGCTCCTCGAGGTTTCTGAGATAGGTGAGTCTGTCGCTCATCTCTCTGAGCAGCTGGTCGTCGAGTGAGCCCGTAGCTTCCTTACGGTAACGGGCGATAAACGGTATCGTGTTTCCGTCGTCAATAAGCTTTACCGTGTTTTCAACCTGCCAGGGTTTAAGCGAAAACTCCTGTACTAACTGTTTTAGAATATCCATATTTGTAGTCCTTTGCGATAGAATAGTCCTATTGTATCAAATAATTGAGTAATTTTCAACATATATTATTAAAGTAAAATATATATTGACAAAATATACTATATGTGGGATAATTAATTGATACTATTTTGAACGGAGGCACTGTTTATGTGCGGAATTATCGGATATACGGGGTATAGCGAAGCAAGGGGAATTCTCCTCAAAGGTTTAAAAACTCTTGAATACAGGGGTTACGACAGCGCGGGCGTTGCCGTTTATCATCCCGACTTTAACGAAACACTTGTTACTAAATGCGAGGGTAGGGTTGAGAAGTTAGAGGAAAAATGCGGCTCTGTTAAGGGTGTTACGGGTATAGGTCATACCCGCTGGGCGACCCACGGCGGTGTAAGCGATAATAACTCGCACCCCCATAAATTCGGCAGGGTTACACTTGTTCACAACGGCATCGTAGAAAACTACGCCGCTATTAAAAATCAGCTCGGTATCGCATCTAAGCTTAAGTCGCAGACCGACTCCGAGGTTGTAGCAGCGCTTATCGACGCTTACTATGAGGGCAACCCGAGCGAAGCTATTGTAAAAGCTGTTCAGGAAATTACGGGTACTTTCGGTCTTGCTATTATGTTCGACGATATTCCCGACAAAATCTATGCCGTTCGTAATGTCAGCCCCATTGTATGCTGTCAGAACGAGGACGGCGCTTACATCGCGTCCGACATTATCGCTATAGGCGAGTACAGCGAGGATTACTTTGTGCTTCCCGAGTTCTCGGTTGCGGAGATTTCGGGCGAGGGCTTTACTATTTGTGACTTTGAGGGTAACAAGATTGAGCCCGATATGCTTACACTCGACTGGGATATTAAAAACAGCGGCAAAAAGGGCTATCCCTTCTTTATGGAAAAAGAGATTATGGAGCAGCCCGAGGTTATAGAAAAGACTATTTCAAGCCGTATTAAGGACGATATGCCCGACTTTTCGGCGGAGAATGTTGACGACAGCATCTTTACCGACTGTGACAATATCACAGTTATTGCCTGCGGAACCGCTATGCACGCGGGTCTTATCGGCAAGCACCTTATCGAAAAGGTCTGCCATGTTCCCGTTACCGTTAATATGGCTAGCGAGTATATGTACAACGACCCGATTATTAACGATAAAACGCTTGTTATCTGCGTATCTCAGAGCGGGGAAACCATCGACACGCTTGAAGCGCTTAAATACGCAAGACGCAGGGGCGCAAGGTCGCTTTCTATCGTTAATGTCAAGGGCTCAACAATCGCGCGCGAGAGCGAGAATGTAATTTATACAAATGCAGGTCCCGAAATCGCCGTTGCTTCGACCAAGGCGTACACCACGCAGGTTGCGGTTTTCTATCTTATTACTGCTAAGATGGCTCAGCTCAGGGGAAATCTTAACGACTACAGCGTACAGAATTTTGTATCGGAACTTAAGAAAATCCCGTCGGCTGTTGAGGATATACTGAACAGGCGTAATGATATTCACCTTCTTGCAAACGGACTCCTCACTGCCGAGCACACCTTTATGATTGGCAGGGGGCTTGACTATCCGTCGCTGCTCGAAGCTTCGCTTAAGCTCAAAGAGATTTCGTATATCCATTCCGAAGCGTTTGCATCGGGTGAACTTAAGCACGGCACAATCGCACTTATTACGAGCCAGACGCCTGTAATCGCGCTTATGACGCAGGACGCGCTGATGTCAAAGCAGGTGTCGAACATCCGCGAGGTACAGTCAAGAGGTGCCGAGGTTGTAACCTTTATTAAAGAAAGCCTGCAGTCTAAGGATGTTGACTGTTCGTTCGCTCTGCCTAATCTCAGCGACGACTTTATGGCTATTCCCGCGGTAGTTGCAATGCAGCTTCTCGCATATTATGTATCCAGCGATAAAGGTCTTGATGTTGACAAGCCGCGTAACCTTGCAAAAGTCGTTACTGTAGAATAATTTGTACAAGGTGCAAGCAAATTGCACCTTGTTTTATTATAAGTTTATACATATTTTCTTGTTGACTAATAGGAGTATATATTATATAATATAATCCCGAAAGGGCGTGCGCTTATGAGTATTTTAGTTAAAAACGCATATGTCTTTAAAGGCGATGGATTTATAAAAAATGATGTGCTTATCGACGGTGGCAGAATTGCCGCTATTGGTGTTTCCATTTCTAATAGTGCCGACACCGTTATTGACGCACAGGATAAGTATTTAATTCCGGCTTTCGCAGATGTTCATGTTCATCTTCGCGAGCCGGGTTTTTCTTATAAAGAAACGATTTACTGCGGAACTCGCGCAGGGGCGAAGGCGGGCTACACCGCGCTTTGCACAATGCCTAATGTTAACCCCGTACCCGATAGTGTTGAGGGCATTAACGCTCAGCTTGATATTATTAAACGCGACGCGGTTATTGATGTGTTCCCGTTTGCTTCTATCACAAAGGGCAGAAAGGGCGAGGGCGAGCTTGTTGATTTTGACGCGCTTAAAAATCTTGCTGTCGGCTTTTCGGACGACGGCTGCGGCGTGCAGGGTGAAAACGATATGCGTCTTGCTATGCAGAAGTGCGCAAAACTCGGCAAGATTATATCCGCTCACTGCGAAGTGAACGAGCTTTTAAACGGCGGCTACATCCACGACGGCGAGTATGCAAAAGCGCAAAACCACAAGGGTATCTGCTCCGAGAGCGAGTGGGCGCAGATTGAGCGCGACTGCCGCCTTGCCGAAGAAACGGGCTGTCAGTACCATGTGTGCCATATCTCGACTAAAGAGAGCGTAGAGATTATAAGGCAGGCAAAGGCGAGAGGAGTCAAAGTAACCTGCGAAACAGCGCCACACTACTTAACCCTTTGCGACGAGGATTTGCAGGAGGACGGGCGCTTTAAGATGAACCCTCCGCTTCGCGCAAAAGAGGACAGGCAGGCGCTTCTCGAGGGTGTGCTCGACGGCACGATAGATGTTATCGCGACCGACCACGCGCCGCACTCTGAAGAGGAGAAGGCTAAGGGGCTTGCAGGCTCAGCTATGGGTATAGTAGGGCTTGAAACGGCGTTTCCCGTGCTTTACACTAAGCTTGTTAAAACGGGCGTAATAACGCTCGAAAAGCTTATAAATATGATGAGCGTTAAACCGCGCGAGATATTCTCACTTGGCGGCGGTAGGATTGAAGTCGGCGAGGCGGCTGACTTAGCGCTACTGGATTTAAATACAAAATGGACCGTCAACCCCGACGAATTTGTGTCAAAAGGCAGGGCTACGCCCTTTGCAGGCGATACGGTCTGTTCACAAAATACACTTACAATTTTCAAAGGAGAAATCGTGTATGCAACCCTTTAATAAAAAAATTGTGCTCGAAAACGGCAAGGAGTTTTGCGGCTGGGGCTTCGGCGCAGATAAAACCGCGATAAACGAAATAGTTTTCAATACCTCGATGGTTGGTTATCAGGAGATTATTTCCGACCCCTCGTATACCGACCAGATGGTTTGTATGACCTACCCGCTTATCGGTAACTACGGCGTAACCGACGAGGATTACGAAACCCGAGTGCTTACAATGGGCGGTCTTATTGTAAGGGAATACAACGATGTTCCGTCTAACTTCAGATATACCAAGACGCTTTCGGAAGTGCTCGACGAGTACGGCATCCCCGCAATTTACGGCGTTGACACTCGTATGATTACGCGCATAATCCGCGACGAGGGCAGCCAGAAGGTTATGATTTGCGACTACGACAAGCCGTATGAGGAAGCGCTTAAAGAAGTGCGCGAGTACGAAATCCCAACTGATATGGTATCCCGCGTGTCGTGCAAAAAGCGCTGGTATTCACGAACTCCTAACCATAAATACGATGTTGTTGCAATCGACTGCGGAATTAAGCTGAACATTATCCGCAAACTAAACGAGCGTGGCTGTAATGTTACCGTAGTACCTCACGATATAACCGCGGAGGAGATATTAAAGCTTAAACCCGACGGACTTTTCCTCTCTAACGGTCCGGGTAACCCCGAGGATGTACAGACCGTTATTAATGTCGTTCGCGAGCTTAAGGGTAAGCTCCCGATATTCGGTATTTGCCTTGGACATCAGATGATTTCGCTCGCGCTCGGCGCAAAGACATTTAAAATGAAGTTCGGTCACAGGGGCGGAAATCACCCCGTTATGAATATGAAAACGGGTAAGATTGAGATTACTTCCCAAAACCATTCGTACGCCGTTGACTCCGGGTCTCTCGAAGGTACAGAGCTTACAATGACTCATAAAAACCTCCTTGATAATACCGCAGAGGGCGTTGAGTCTGTACAAAATAAGCTCTTTTCGGTGCAGTATCACCCCGAGTCAGCACCGGGACCGCAGGACAGCGCGTATCTGTTTGACAAATTTATTGAGCTTATGAGAAAGGAGAGTGAGTAATATGCCAAAGAGAACCGATATTCACAAGGTGCTTGTAATCGGCTCTGGTCCTATCGTTATCGGACAGGCTGCCGAGTTTGACTACTCGGGTACTCAGGCGTGTCTCGCTCTTCGCGAAGAGGGTTACGAGGTTGTGCTTATAAACTCTAACCCCGCTACCATAATGACAGACACCGATATTGCCGACAAGGTTTATATGGAGCCGCTGACTCTTGAATATGTAGCGCGTATTATCCGCCACGAAAGACCCGACGCAATTCTTCCGTCGCTCGGCGGACAGACAGGTTTAAACCTTGCAGTACAGCTTGCTAAAAAGGGCATACTCGAGGAGTGCGATGTAGAGATACTTGGCACGAGCTTTGAAGCTATCGAGAGGGCAGAGGACAGAGAGCTGTTTAAGGAGCTTTGCGAAACTCTCGGCGAGCCTGTGCTCCCTAGCGAGATTGCAAACTCGCTCGAGGAAGGCTTAAAGGCAGCGGAGGAAATCGGTTATCCCGTTGTGCTTCGCCCTGCGTTCACACTCGGCGGAACGGGCGGCGGATTTGCCGACGACGAAGAGGAGTGCCGCATTATGCTCAAAAATGCTCTTGCGCTCTCGCCCGTAAATCAGGTGCTTGTCGAAAAGTCAATTAAGGGATATAAAGAGATTGAGTACGAGGTTATGCGTGACGCTAACGACACCGCCATCACCATCTGTAATATGGAAAATATCGACCCCGTAGGCGTTCACACCGGTGACTCGGTTGTTGTAGCACCCTCGCAAACACTTACAAATAAAGAGTATCATATGCTACGCGACTCTGCGCTTAAGATTATTAGAGAACTCGAAATAGAGGGCGGCTGTAACGTTCAGTTTGCGCTCGACCCGCTATCGTTTCAATACTATCTTATAGAGGTAAACCCGCGTGTATCTCGCTCGTCCGCGCTCGCGTCAAAGGCGTCGGGCTACCCGATTGCAAGGGTAAGCGCCAAAATCGCTGTGGGTATGCACCTCGACGAAATACAGATAGCTAACACTCCCGCGTCGTTCGAGCCGACTCTCGACTATGTTGTTTCTAAGATTGCGCGCTTCCCGTTTGATAAATTCGCGGACGCTAATAACACGCTTAATACTCAGATGAAGGCTACGGGCGAGGTTATGGCAATCGGCAGAACTATGGAGGAGTCGCTGCTTAAGGCTATACGCTCGCTTGAAACCGGCGTATGCCACCTCTACGATAAAAAGTTCGACGACTTTACTGAAGACGAGCTAATGAAGTATATCAAAACAGGTACTGACGACAGGCTCTTTGCTATCGCTCAGCTTATCCGACTCGGCGCTGACCTGAATATGATGTATAACGCCACTAAGATTGATATGTTCTTCCTCGATAAGTTCAAAAAAATAGTCGAGTTTGAAACCGAGCTTAAGGAAAATGTCGGCGATATTCAGACACTTAAAGACGCTAAAAAGATGGGCGTTTCGGATAAGTTTATCGGCTCAGTCTGGAATATGACCGAGGCTGAGGTGTTTAAACTAAGAAAAGATAACCGCATTTTCCCCGTATATAAAATGATTGATACCTGCGCGTCCGAGTTTGACTCGTATGTACCGTATTTCTACTCAACCTACGAGGAGGAGAACGAGTCGTTAATCAGCGATAAAAAGAAGATTATCGTGCTCGGCTCAGGTCCTATCCGTATCGGTCAGGGCGTTGAGTTCGACTACTCAACCGTCCACGCAATCTGGTCTATACGCGACGCGGGCTACGAAGCGATTATTATTAACAATAACCCCGAAACCGTTTCGACCGACTACACAACCTCGGACAAGCTCTATTTCGAGCCGCTGACGGTTGAGGACGTTATGAATATTATCGAGCTTGAAAATCCGCTCGGTATCGTAGTTTCACTCGGCGGTCAGACCGCTATTAACCTTGCACCGCCGCTTGACGCGCTCGGCGTTAAGATTATCGGTACGGATGTTATAGCTATCGACAGAGCGGAGAACAGAGACTCGTTTGAAAAGATTATGAGCGAGCTCGGTATTCCGCAGCCTACAGGTCTTGCGGTTACTAATATCGAAGAGGGCGTTAAGGTCGCTAATAATATCGGCTATCCCGTTCTTGTAAGACCGAGCTTCGTTTTGGGCGGTCGCGCTATGCAGATTGTCGCTAACGAGGAGTCGCTGAGGCATTACCTTCAAACCGCTGTTGAAATCAACACCGAACAGCCCGTACTCGTTGATAAATACATTATGGGTAAGGAGCTCGAGGTCGACGCAATCTGCGACGGCGAGGATGTGTTTGTTCCGGGTATTATGGAGCACGTTGAGCGTACGGGCGTTCACTCGGGCGACAGTATTTCGGTATATCCGACCTTCTCGGTGTCAAAGGCTGTCAAGGACAAAATCCTCGACTACACTGTCAAACTCGGCAGAGCTATCGGTATCGTAGGTCTATATAATATTCAGTTTATCGCGGACGATAACGACGATGTTTATGTTATCGAGGTAAATCCGCGCTCGTCAAGAACTGTTCCGTTTTTGTCAAAAGCGACCTCAGTTCCTATGGCGCATATCGCAACTCAGGTTATTCTCGGTCACTCGCTCAAGGAGCAGGGATACACCGAGGTTTATCCTAAAGAAAAAGAGCGCTGGTATGTTAAAGCGCCTGCGTTCTCTTTTAGTAAACTTAAGGGTATGGACACCTACCTTTCACCCGAAATGAAGTCTACGGGCGAAGCTATCGGCTACGACAAGAGCCTTACAAGAGCGCTTTATAAGGCTATTCAGGCGTCGGGTATGAATGTTGCAAACTACGGTACAGTGCTTGCAACTATCGCCGATAACGACAAGCCGACCGCGCTGCCGCTGATTAAGCGCTTTTACGACCTCGGCTTTAATATCGAAGCTACCGAGGGTACCGCAAAGTACCTAAAGGCGCACGGTATCAGAACAAGACTTCGCCACAAGCTCACAGCCGACGAGAGCGACGAAATCCTTATGGCGCTTCGCCAGGGACATATAGCTTATGTTATAAATACTATTGATATTAACGCGGGCGATTCACATTCCGACGGCTCGTCAATCCGTCGTGCTGCGGTTGATAATAATGTTACAATGTTTACCTCGCTCGATACGGTTAAGGTACTGCTTGATGTGCTTGAGGAAATCACACTCGGCGTATCCACCATCGACGCCGAATAAGGAATAATTATGTATAAAATTACGCTAAACACTAAAATTGCAAAGGATGTTTATAAAATGATTTTAGAGGGCGACACTTCTGAAATCACTGCCCCCGGTCAGTTTATAAACATTAAGCTCGACGGCTTCTTTCTGCGCCGACCGATATCCATTTGCGACTACGATAAAAACAGCATAACGATTATCTATAAGGTTGTCGGCGAAGGCACCGAGTATATGAGCACTCTGAGTGAGGGCGGGGAGCTTGACTGCCTTGCAGGACTCGGCAACGGCTACGATATAACCGAGAGTGCAAAGCCGCTTGTTATCGGCGGAGGAGTCGGCGTGCCGCCGCTTTATACGCTGACTAAGGAGCTTATTGCAAAAGGTAAGAAGCCTACTGTAATTCTCGGCTTTAACACTAAGGACGAGGTCTTTTACTACGACGAGTTTAAGGCGCTCGGCTGCGATACGCTTGTTACTACCGTTGACGGCAGCTTTGGCGTTAAAGGCTTTGTATCCGACGCTATGAAGGGTGTAGAGTACGACTACTTTTACACCTGCGGTCCTATGCCGATGTTCAAGGCTATCGAAAGCACCGTTAACACAAGCGGTCAGTACAGCTTCGAGGAGCGTATGGGCTGCGGCTTCGGCGCGTGTATGGGCTGCTCGTGCAAAACAAAGGACGGCTACAAGCGCATCTGTAAGGACGGTCCCGTACTTCGCAGGGAGGAAATTGTATGGTAGATTTATCTGTAAACCTTGCCGGTATGCAAATGGATAACCCCGTTGTACCCGCTTCGGGCACCTTCGGCTTCGGTAAGGAGTTTAAGGATTATTATGATATAAATATTCTCGGCTCGTTCTCGTTTAAAGGAACTACTAAGGACGCGCGTTTCGGCAACCCTACACCGCGTATTGCAGAGTGTAAGATGGGTATGATTAACGCAGTAGGACTCCAAAATCCCGGCGTGCATCACGTTATTGAACACGAACTTCCCGAGATGAAGGAATACTTTAGTAAAAAGGTTATCGCAAATGTGTCGGGCTTTTCGGTAGAGGACTACGCCTACACCTGCGAGCTGCTCGATAAAGAG
Source organism: Eubacterium sp. (assembly GCA_017450645.1). Classification (GTDB taxonomy): domain Bacteria; phylum Bacillota; class Clostridia; order Oscillospirales; family Acutalibacteraceae; genus Eubacterium_R. Next base: position 65,120 of record JAFSTE010000021.1, on the reverse strand, counting down.
GAGCAGGTCGGAATTTTAGAGGTAAATGTATCCTGCCCTAATGTTCACGGCGGCGGTATGAGCTTCGGCACTTCGCCCGAGGCTGCGGCAGAGGTTACGCGTGCAGTAAAGGCGGTCACTACAAAGCCTGTGTTTATCAAGCTCAGCCCTAATGTTACCGATATCGTGTCCATCGCCAAGGCGTGCGAGGACGCGGGTGCAGACGGCATTTGTCTTATTAACACGCTGCTTGGTATGCGTATAGATATTAAACGCAGGACGCCCGTAATAGCTAATAAAATGGGCGGCTTCAGCGGCGACGCAGTATTTCCCGTAGCTGTTCGTATGGTGTATCAGGTCGCTAAGGCTTGTGATATTCCCGTTATGGGCTGCGGCGGCGTGTCAAGCGCGAAGGATGTTATAGAGATGATGATGGCGGGCGCTACTGCCGTTCAGGTAGGCGCTGCTAACCTCATTAACCCCTGCGCTTGTAAAGAGATTATCGAAGCGCTGCCCAATGAGTGCGAAAAGCTTGGAATAACTAAAATTTCTGATATAATAGGAGTGGTTGAATAATGGGTAAGGATGTAATTATAGCGTGCGATTTTGAGAGCGCGCAAAAGACCTTCGAGTTCCTCGACAAGTTCACCGATGTTAAGCCGTTCGTAAAGATAGGTATGGAGCTTTTTTACGCCGAAGGACCTTCAATAGTTCGCGAGATTAAAAAGAGAGGTCATAAGATTTTTCTTGATTTGAAGCTGCACGATATCCCGAACACTGTTAAAAAGTCTATGGCGGTGCTTTCGGGGCTTGATGTTGATATGACTAACCTGCACGCTGCGGGTACTATTGATATGATGAAGGCTGCGCTTGAAGGGCTTACCCGTCCCGACGGCACTCGCCCGATACTTATCGCCGTAACTCAGCTCACTTCAACGAGCGAGGAGAGAATGCAAAACGAGCTTCTCATAAACGCTGCGATTAACGATGCGATTGTTAAATACGCTCAGAACACTAAGGCTGCGGGACTTGACGGAGTAGTGTGCTCGCCGCTTGAAGCGGGTATGGTTAAATCAGCCTGCGGATGCGACTTTATAACCGTAACGCCGGGCGTTCGCTTTGCAGACGGCGAGGTCGGCGACCAGGTAAGGGTTACAACCCCCGCTAAAGCTAAGGAGATAGGCTCTGACTATATCGTCGTAGGTCGCCCGATTACTCAGGCGGACGACCCCGTTAAAGCTTATAAAAGATGTGTTGACGAGTTTGTCGGCTAGGAGAATACTATGCAGGAATATAAGAGAGAATTTATTAAGTTTTTAGAGAGCGCCGGAGTTCTTAAATTCGGCGACTTTACCGCAAAGAGCGGACGCAAAATCCCTTATTTTATAAACGCGGGCGACATCAAAACGGGCGAGCAGATTAAGCAGCTCGGCTCGTTTTACGCAAAGGCATATTTTGAGCAGCTCGGCAATAAAAAAAGCGTCCTTTACGGACCTGCATATAAGGGTATTCCGATTAGTGTTTCGGTAGCCGTTGCGCTTGCTGACGGCGGACTTGACGTGCCGTTTTTCTTTAACAGAAAAGAGGAGAAGGACCACGGCGAAGGCGGTGTATTCGTTGGCTTCGTACCGCATAACGGCGAGGATATAGTTATCGTAGAGGATGTTATAACCGCCGGTACGGCTATAAGAGAGAGTATGGAAATACTTAAAAACCTTAACGCCAAGGTTAGCGCAGTCTTTGTAATGGTTGACCGTAAGGAAAAGGGCAAAACCGAAAAGTCGGCTATGGCTGAAGTAGGGGAGGAATACGGCTTCCCAGTGTACTCCGTAGTCGATGTTTACGATATTATTGAATACCTCGAAGAGGACGATAAAAACAAAGAAAATGTAGATAGAATTAAAAACTATCTATCAATAAACGGTGCTAAGGAGTAGTTTATGCGACATTTACTTGACACTACCGATTTAACCCTCGGCGAAATCGACGATATGATTAAGCTCTCTATGGATATTATTGATAATCCCGAGAAGTACGCCCATATCTGCGACGGCAAAAAGCTTGCAACGCTGTTCTTTGAGCCGAGTACAAGAACGCGACTTTCGTTCGAGGCTGCTATGATGGAGCTCGGCGGAAATGTTCTCGGCTTCTCAGAAGCTGCTTCGTCCTCTGCATCAAAGGGTGAAAGCGTTGAGGACACTGTTCGTATGGTGTCCTGCTACGCGGATATTATCGCTATGCGCCACCCGCTCGAGGGAGCGCCGCGAGTAGCTTCGTACAAGGCGGGCGTTCCGATTATCAACGCCGGCGACGGCGGTCACGCGCACCCGACGCAGACTCTTACCGACCTGCTTACAATATATCGCGAGAAAGGCACTTTCGATAATCTGACTGTAGGTCTTTGCGGCGACTTAAAGTTCGGAAGGACGGTGCATTCGCTCATCAAAGCGATGTGCAGGTACAACAATGTTAAGTTCGTTCTTATCTCGCCTAAGGAGCTTAGCGTGCCCGAGTACATTAAAACCGATGTATTAAAGCCGAGCGGCGCCGAGTATGTTGAAATCGAGAATATGGACGCTGCTATGCCCGACCTTGATATACTCTATATGACGCGTATTCAGCGCGAGCGCTTCTTCTCGGAAGAGGAGTATTTAAAGCATAAGGACGCGTTTATCCTCGATGTTGATAAGCTCACTAATGCTAAAAAGTCGCTTACCATTATGCACCCGCTTCCGCGTGTGAACGAGATTACAACCGCGGTTGACGACGACGAAAGAGCTAAGTATTTTATCCAGGCGCTCAACGGAAAATATATCCGTATGGCACTTATAATCACACTTTTGAAATGGGGTGAGCTGCTTTGAATATAGATTCTATCGAAAACGGTTATGTTATCGACCATATCCCGGCGGGTAAGGCTATGAGGGTTTACGAAATCCTTAATCTCTCTAAGCTTTCGTGTCAGGTGGCGATTATCACTAACGCAAAGTCGGGTAAAAAAGGCTCTAAGGATATCATTAAGATTAACGAGCTTATTGACCTCGACCTTGATGTGGTCGCGTTTATCGCGCCCGACGCTACCGTTAATGTAATCAAGGACAGCGTAAGGGTAGAAAAAAAGAAGCTCTCTCTTCCAAAAGAGCTTAAAAATGTTATTAAGTGCCCGAATCCACGCTGTATTTGCAATAACGAAAGCATAGACCATATATTTAAGCTTACCGACGCAAAAGGTACCTACCGCTGCCTGTATTGCGAAACAAAATCAAAATAAAGCTAATAGCTTTAAGGCGAGCGCTAATCACATCAGATTGTGTATTTCGGGCAGGCACAGAGACCTGCCCCTACTGTACCTTGTTAGTACAAACTTGTAGGGGAGGGTCTCCGTGCCCTCCCGATTATTGTCCGAGCACAGCGAGTAACCACAAGCTATTAGCTAACAGCTATAAGCTATAAGCTAAAAAAGAAGGAACGTTTTGTTCCTTCTTTTTGTTATTTAATTCTGTCGATTACCGCCTGAGCCTTTGCATAAATATCGTCTGTATCCTCGTGTAAGAACTCGCCGTTTTCATAAAGGATTTTACCGCCGACCATAGTCATTTTAACATTCTCCTTAGAGCCCGAGTAAACAAGGTTATTAAGGATATTGTTAATCGGCTGCATATTCGGTCTTTTAAGGTCGATTACTATTAAATCGGCAGTCTTGCCCTCGTCAATAACATCGCAGTCGTAAAGCCCCATACAGTGCGCTGAGCCGACTGTCGCCGCCTTGAGTATATCAATAGCGGGCGTAGACGCAGCGTCCATATCGTTAATCTTCTGCGTTGCGGCAATAAGGAACATCTCCCTGAACATATCAAGTGCGTTGTTGCTGCTCGGTCCGTCAGTGCCGACTGCGAGCTTAACGCCCTCTTTTAGCATCTTAGATACGGGCGCGATACCGCTTGCGAGCTTACAGTTCGAGCCTGCGTTAATTACCGCCCAAATGCCGTTCTTTTTATAGATTTCAAGGTCCTCGTCGTTAACCCAAACGCTGTGATAACCTGCGCCGCCGTACTTCCATATACCGAGTTTATCAAAGAGCTGCGCGGGCGTAAGTCCGTACCTTTCGATACAGCCGTCAACCTCGCTCCTGGTTTCGCTCGCGTGAACGAAAACGGGCGCTTTGTACTTCTCGGCAATAGCAGCTATCTTTTTCATAAGCTCCTCGGAGGTGGTGTACTCCGCGTGGAAGCCTAACTTGTAGCTTACAAGCTCGTCGTAGTTGTTGTACTTATTGTAGTATTCCTCGAGAAGCTCGGGCGTTTCCTTAAAGTTGTTAATTGCGCAGCACATAACCGTTCTGAAGCCCGTATCTACGCTCGCTCTCGCCATATCCTCGGGGAAGTAGTACATATCAAAGCATGCGCTAACACCGCTTGTAAGATACTCCAAAAACGCAAGCTTAGAGAGGTTATAAATATCCTCGCCGGTGAGCTTTGCCTCCATCGGGAATATCATTGTGTTCAGCCACTCGTGAAGCGGTAAATCGTCCGCAAACGAGCGCGCAAAGGTCATAGCTGAGTGGGTGTGCGCGTTTTTAAACGACGGCATTAAGAGATTACCCTTAAGGTCGTAAACAGTGTCAGCCTTAAGCTCACCGCCGACCTTTACAATCTTAGTTCCTTCTACATACACATCGGTTTTAACTATATTAAAATCCTTGTCGAGTACAAGTCCGTTAGTGAATTTAATCATTTAAAATCTCCTTTAAATTCTTATCGTAAGGCGCTCTTACGATGCCTTTGTCGGTTATAATCGCTGTAATCAGTTCGTTGTCGGTAACATCAAACGCGGGGTTAAAGCACTTTGTTTCGGGCAGCGCTGTCGGCTTTTGATAAAACATATTCTTAATCTCGTCGCCGTCGCGTTCCTCTATAACAATATCGTCGCCGCTCTTGCAGTTGAAATCTACAGTGGAGTAGGGGGCGAGCACATAAAACGGGATGCCGTAGTGCTTAGCGAGAATCGCTACGCCGCTCGTGCCGATTTTGTTAGCGGTGTCGCCGTTAGCGGCAATTCTGTCTGCGCCTACCAAAACGGCGTTAATTTTGCCCTGCTTCATCACAATGCTTGCCATATTGTCGCATATAAGAGTAACATCAATCCCTGCCTTTTCGAGCTCGTAAGATGTGAGTCTTGCGCCCTGCAAAAGCGGTCTTGTTTCGTCGGTGTAAACCTTGAAGTTGTATCCCTTTTCTTTGCCGAGGAGCAGGGGACCGAGCCCCGTTCCGTACTTTGATGTAGCAAGCGCGCCCGCGTTGCAGTGAGTCAGTATTCCGTCGCCGTCATTAAGAAGCGAGAGCCCGTATTCGCTGATTTTGCGGCACATTTCGATATCCTCGTTGTGTATCTCAACCGCTTCGTCAATGAGTTCTTTTCCGTCGTTATACGCTTTTAGCATACGCGCGGTTGCCCAGGATAAATTAACTGCCGTCGGTCGCGCGGAGTCGAGGTATTCCTTAAGCTCAGCTTTGTCGCCGTCAATCAGCGCCATGGCGTACGCCGCGAATATTCCTATTGCCGGAGCGCCGCGCACCTGCAAAGTCTTTATTGCGTTAAAGTAATCTTCCTTGCACTTAGGCTCTATATACCTTTCCTCGTTCGGCAGCAGCGTCTGGTCGAGAAACTTAAGCTTACCGTTATTAAATACAATATTATCCATCAGATTGCCTTTACAGTTTCAATAATCAGTTTTTCAAATGTCGGTGCAACCTTAGCGGCTGTTTCTATTACCTCTTCACCCGAAAGCGGGTTGTCGAGAATTCCGCACGCCAGGTTGGTAATAAGGCTTATTCCGCACACCTTAAAACCACAGTGAACGGCGGCGATTGCTTCTATAGCGGTGCTCATACCGCAGGCGTCCGCACCGAGAGCCGAAAGCATTCTAATCTCTGCAGGCGTTTCAAACTGAGGACCGCTGAGCTGACAGTAAACGCCCGATTTTAGCGGTATGTCGTTACTGTATGCGGTCTTTTTAATAATCGCCTGAAGCTCCTTATCGTAGGCGTTACTCATATCGGGGAAGCGCTCACCGAGAGCGTCGTCGTTAGCGCCGATTAAAGGTGAGGGCACAAACGAGGAGATATGGTCGCTTATAAGCATAAAGTCGCCTACATTAAAGCTCTTATTAATGCCGCCCGCAGCGTTTGTAAGGATTAACTTTTTAGCGCCGAGTAAGCGCATTAATCTGACAGGTGCAGCTATTTCCTGAGGCTTATAACCTTCGTAAAGATGGAGCCTGCCCTGCATAAGTACAACATTTTTATCGTCTGTTCTACCGAATATAAACCTGCCCTTATGACCGGGGGCGGTTGAGGTCTTTAGCCCCTCAATCTCGCTGTAGTCGATAGTTTTTACAATATCAACCTTATCCGCAAAGCCGCCGAGTCCGCTGCCTAAAACTATAGCAATTTCAGGCTCAAAGTCGGTAATATTTCTAATTATTTCGAGCTGTTTTTGTAGCATTTTATCACCTCTGATACAAAACTATTATATAGGCGTCAGCACGATAAATCAACAAATTTTTAATAATCTATTGCAATAATAATTCTAATCTGTTATTATTAATAGGTGATAATTTCTTTTAACGGGGGAAATGTAATGAAAAAGTTAGTTTCAGTAATCCTTGCCGCAGTTCTTATTGTGTGCTCAGTCTTTGCGCTCAGCGCTTGCGGCAAAAAAGCACCCGAAAATTATGACCTGGTGCTTATAACCGACGGTGCGCCTGTTAACGACAAGGGTCAGAACCAGAGCGCGTGGGACGGCGTTCGTGAATACGGTGACGAAAACGAGATGACTTACCGTTATTATCAGCCGTCGCTTGACGAAGAAGAGGGACTTACTGTCGAGACTGTTAAGAAATATGTTGAGCTTGCGGCTAACGGAGGCGCTAAGTTTGTAGTATTACCGGGCGAGAGCTATTCGGATATAGTTTGCGAGCTTGCTCCGATGTACGGGGATGTTAACTTCCTTCTTGTTGACGCGTTCCCGCACGCTAAGGACGATAACACCATTAAGCTTCTTTCTAATGTTATGAATATCAGCTTTAATTCACTTGAAGCGGGCTTCCTTGCGGGTTATGCTTCGGTAATCGACGGATATACTAAGCTCGGTTATGTTGGAAGTATTAATTCTCCCACCTCGGGCAATTACGGCGCGGGCTTCGTTCAGGGCGCTGCATTTGCTGCCGACCAGCTCCAGACTCCCGTAATGCTCGATTACGCCGAGTACGATAATCCTAAGCTCGATTACGACTATTCCTTTACCGTTAAGGCTGTTTATAAAAAGATAGAGGAATCTAAGAAGGAAACCTTTAAGGTTAAGGTTGTTGACGGCGTAGGTACCGGCGTTTATACCGACGGTGAAAATGTAAAGATTACCGCTAATCCCGCTCCCGAGGGCAAGATATTTGACCACTGGGAGGTTAAGTCCGATACCGAGGGCGTTAAGGATAAAAAGGTTAATATCTCCTCTAAGACTAAGACTGAGATGAACCTGCTTGTAGGCGACTGCGACTGTACTATTACTGCTGTATGGGCTGACGCAGAGACCGTACCGATTGAGGTAATTATGCCGAGCAAGTACGATATTAATGCATCCTTTGACGCTATTAAATCCGTTATTTATTACGCTCCCGTTAATACTCAGTACTGGGTAGAAGCTCCCGCAGCTCCCTCGGGTTACATATTCGACCACTGGGATTGCGCTGACGAAAAAGCTGTTGAGTCACCCGACGAAAAGGGTACTAATATCAATGTAGGCGATGTAGCGCTTACTCTTAACCCCGTTTATGTTAAGTCACCTAATCCGACCTTTGATGTTACCGTTATCGACGGCTCAGGCACGGGCGCGTATGTAGCAGGCGACGAGGTTAAGGTCGTAGCCGACGCTCCTAAGGACGGCTATATGTTCGATAAGTGGGAGAACTTTGATAATCAGGGACTTTCAACCGGTATCGAGATGGATAACGAGTACAACTACGTTACTAAGTTTGAGATGGTTGACCGCTTTGCTTCTATCGCGGAAACAATGTATAACGAGGGTATTGAGGTTGTATTCGGCGGTGGAAATCCGCTTTCGGACTCTATCTTTACCGCTACCGGCGAGTTTGACTATCCCGTATACGCGTACGGTTCGGTTATCGACGAGGGCGATAAGGGCAACTGCCTTGCTTCCGTTGTAAACGACTACAGAGTAGCTGTTAAGCTCGCGCTCGACGACTTCAAGGGCGCTTCGATATTCAGCGCAAGCTGCGCTAACGGCTGCATCTATGTAACGGGTAAAAATCTCGAGGAGTTCCAGCTTGACGAGGACGGAAAGCCCGCTAAGGACAAGGACGGAAACGAGATTAAAAACGAGGATTATAACGCTAACTTTGCCGATATTTATAAGGCTCTTGCCGACGGCAAGCTTAATCCGAAGAGCGTTAAATCCGGCGAGGATGTAAGGGATTGCTTCTCCTCAGCGTGCTTAACGCTTAACTATAAGATTAAATAATAACTATTAAAAGCTCTCGGGTTGATTTACCCGAGGGCTGACTTTTTTATAAACTTAGCTAAAATAATTAAGGGTGAGTCGAGCTCACCCATAATTCTTAATTTAAAGATTAGAATATTCATTTACGGCGAGCGCGTCGCAGCGCTCGTTATATTTATGTCCGTTGTGACCTTTAACCCACACGAATTCGACCTTGTGCTCGTCGAGCAGGGGGAGCAGCTCCTCCCACAAGTCAACATTTAATGCGGGCTTTTTGTCCGCTTTTTTCCATCCGTTTTTCTGCCACGAGTAGAGCCAGCCCTGATTTATCGCGTCGCATACATACTTAGAATCCGTAGTAAGCGTTACCTCGCAGGGCTCTTTAAGCTGCGACAGCGCCTTAATAACTGCCGTAAGCTCCATACGGTTATTAGTCGTCTGAGCTTCGCCGCCGCTCATTTCTTTTTCTATACCGTTATAAACGAGAACAGCGCCCCAGCCGCCTTTGCCGGGGTTGCCGCTGCACGCGCCGTCGGTGTATATATCAACATGCCTCAATGCATCACTTCCAATCTTTTGAATATTTTACCACTAAATTTGGCAATAATCAATAAGGAGTTTATTTTTACTTGACTTTAAGATTATAATAATTTATTATATATAGGAATAATTTTAAATATTGTTATAATATCAGGAGGTTTTTATTTTAATGGCAAATAACAACAAGATGCCAAATAAGGCGTCCGGCGGAAAGCGGAATTCCAAAAGGCGCTATTATACCTACAGAAAGGCATCAAAGAAATCTAATGTTGTTCCTCAGAAGCCTAAGGAAAAAGTTAAGATTTCTTTTCTCGGAGGTATGAACGAAATCGGTAAGAATATGACGCTTTATGAGTACGAGAACGATATGTTTATCGTTGACTGCGGACTCGCGTTCCCGACTGCCGATTTACCCGGTGTAGACCTTGTTATACCCGATTTTACGCATATCGTAAATAATCAGGAAAAGCTAAAGGGTATTATTATTACACACGGCCACGAGGACCACATAGGCGGTCTTGCATATCTTTTAAAGAAGGTTAACATTCCTGTTTACGCTACTAAGCTTACTATCGGTCTTATTAAGGGTAAGCTCGAGGAGCACGGACTGCTCGGCAGCGCTAAGCTCGTTGAGATTAAGCCGAGGGATAATATCACGCTCGGTCACTTTAACATTGAACTAATTCATGTTAATCACTCAATACCCGACTCGGTCGGACTCTCTATACGCTGTCCTGCGGGAATTATTATCCAGACGGGCGACTTTAAGATAGATACAACGCCGGTTGACGGCGAAATGATTGACCTGCCGCGCTTTGCTGAATACGGCAAAAAGGGCGTGCTTGCGCTTCTGTCGGACTCTACTAACGCTGAGCGACCGGGTACTACTATGAGCGAGAGCAGCGTTGGCGAAAGCTTTGAGGTTCTGTTCAGAAAGGCTAAAAAAAGGCGTATCGTTATCGCCACCTTCGCGTCTAACATTCACAGAATACAGCAGATTATGGATGTAGCCGAGTCTCGCGGTCGCAAGGTTGCGGTTATAGGCAGAAGCCTTGAAAACCTTGTATCCGTCGGCGCTGAGCTCGGATACCTTAATATCCCCGAAAAAATTCTTATTTCGATAGATAAAATTAAGAATTATACCGACGACAAGCTCGTTATTATAACTACTGGCTCTCAGGGCGAGCCGATGTCTGCGCTTACTAAAATCGCTATGGGCGAGCACAGAAAGTTTACTATTACGCCTAACGACTTTGTTATTATTTCGGCTACTCCTATTCCGGGTAACGAAAAGATGGTCGGTAATGTTGTAAACGCTTTAATGAAGCGCGGCGTTGAGGTTATCTACGAAAATATGTACGAGGTGCATGTTTCGGGCCACGCCTGCCAGCAGGATTTAAAGCTTATGATAGGTCTTGTTAAGCCTAAGTTCTTTATTCCCGTACACGGTGAGCAAAAGCATCTCGCTAAGCACGCGTACCTTGCGAACTCGATGGGTATATCAAGCGATAACATCTTTATCGGCGATATCGGTAACTGTATCGAGGTTAGCGAGGACGGAATTAAAAAGCTCGACAATGTGCCGAGCGGCGAAGTATATGTTGACGGCTACGGCGTAGGCGATGTAGGTAACATCGTCCTTAACGACAGAAAGCATCTCTCACGCGACGGTATTATAGTCGTAGTAGTAGCTCTCGACAGCGAAAACGGCTATATTGTGTCGGGTCCCGATATTGTGTCGCGCGGCTTCGTGTTCGTTAAAGAAAACGAGGAGCTTATGGAAGAAGCTGCAGTTGTCGCAGAGCGTGCGTTTAAGTCAACCTACGACAAGCGCTACCGCGACTGGAACGCGGTTAAAACTAAAATCCGCGACGACATTTCGCACCTTATGTACGAAAGAACTAAGCGTTCCCCGATGATATTACCCATTTTTATGGAGGTATAGATATGAAAGTAATTCTTAAGGCTGATGTTAAATCGCTCGGCAAAAAGGGCGAGCTTGTTAACACAAGCGACGGCTACGCAAGAAATTTCCTTTTCCCTAAAGGACTTGCGGTAGAGGCTAACGCCAGCGCTATGAACGATTTTAATAATAAAGAAAAAGCTAAGGCTTACCACAAGGCAGAAGAGGTTAAGGCTGCTAACGAGGTTAAGGCTAAGCTCGATGGAAAAACCGTTAAGCTCACCGCCAAGGCTGGCGCTAACGGAAAGCTCTTTGGCTCGGTAACATCTAAGGATGTTGCGGCTAAGCTTAAGGCTGAGTTTAACGAGGATATTGATAAAAGAAAGATTAGTATGCCCGATGTTAAGGCGTTCGGTACCGTTCAGGCAGAGGTTAAGATTTATCAGGGCGTTATCGCCAAAATCTTTGTTCAGGTTACCGAGCAGTAAGGTGAAATACAATGGCTGACAATATTAATGTAGCACTGCCATATAATCTTGAGGCTGAGCAAAGCGTTCTCGGCAGCATACTTATGAATCCCGCGTGCTTCGACGAAGCGCTGCAGCATGTTAAGGCGGAGTCGTTCTATCTTCCGCGACACAGAGAAATCTTTTCCGCTATGGAAACGATGTTCGTCGAAACTAAGGGCGCAATCGACCCGATTGTTATCGCTGACGCGCTTGCAAAAAGTGGTACGAGCGACATAAACGAGGCTAAAAACTATCTGTTCGACCTTTCTCAGATTGTGCCGTCCGCAGCTAATGTAGGTAAGTATGCCCAGATTGTTAAAGAGCAGTTTTATCTAAGAAAGTTAATAGAGATTTCGCAGGGAATTATTGATAACGCAACCTCGGGTTCGGGCGACGCGTCGGTAATTCTTGACAGCGCAGAGCAGCAGATTTACGATATCCGCCAGGGTAAGCTCACTAACGCGCCCGAAAAGCTGTCAACCGTTATCGAGAGCGTTTACGATAAGTTTAAGGAGATTACCGGCGAGAATAAAGAGGACTATAAGGGTATCCCGACGGGCTTCGGTATGCTCGACAAGTACCTTACGGGCTTTAACCGCTCCGACTTCATACTTATAGGCGCGCGTCCCGCTATGGGTAAGACGAGCTTTGCGCTCAACCTCGCGCAGAATGTAAGTATGGGCGCTAAGAAAAAATGCGTATTTTTCTCGCTCGAGATGACTAAGGAGCAGCTCGCCGAAAGGCTTCTTGCTTCGCAGGCTGGCGTTTCGTCACAGAAATTCAGAACCGGCGAAATGACGGACGACGAGTGGATTAGAGTCGGTAACGCCGCAGGTCAGTTTAAAAATGTTGAGCTTTATCTCGACGACACCTCCTCGATTACCGTACCCGAGATAAAGTCGAGAGTTCGCAGACTCAGGGATGTCGACATAGTAATGATTGACTACCTCGGACTTGTAAGCTCCGCTAGCCGTAAGGAAAATCGCGTTCAAGAGGTTAGCGAAATCACCCGTCACCTTAAAATGATGGCTAAGGACTTAAATATTCCCGTTATTTGCTGCGCCCAGCTTTCGCGTGGTACAGAGGGCAGGGGAAAGTCACACAGACCGCAGCTTTCCGACCTTCGTGAATCGGGCTCTATCGAGCAGGATGCTGATATCGTAATGTTCCTCTACCGTGAGGATTACTACAGAGCTGAGGTTGACGAGGATAAGCAGGACGATATTGACGACTCATTAACCGAGCTTATTGTTGCTAAAAACCGTCACGGACAGACGGGAACAATCGAGCTTTCGTTTGATAAAGAATTTACACGATTCAGGTCAATAGACAATGTCAGAGATTATAACTAAAATTCAAAATACTGTCGATAAGTACGATATGCTGACATACGGCGATACCGTCGCGGTAGGCGTTTCGGGCGGTGCTGATTCAATGCTGCTGCTGAATTATTTGCTCTCAGTTCGCGACAAATACAAGCTTAAGCTGATTGTCTGCAATGTGGAGCATGGCATACGCGGTGAGGAGTCTTTGCGCGACAGCGAGTTCGTAAAAGCGTTTTGTAAGGATAACGACCTCGATTTTCGTTTTCTCGAAATTAACGCGCCTAAGGAAGCGCAGGAGCAGAAAATGGGCGTCGAGGAGTACTCGAGAGAAAAGCGATATGAGTTTTTCTCCTCGGTCGGCGCTGATAAAATCGCGGTTGCACACTCCTTATCCGACAGCGTAGAAACGATGCTGTTTCGAGTTGCACGCGGCACTTCTATTAAAGGACTAGGCGGCATACCCGCCGTTCGCGATAAGATTATCCGCCCGTTGATTGAGCTGAATAAGGACGAAATCAGGGCGTACTGCGATACAAACGGCATTAAGTATGTAACCGACAGCACAAACGCGGATAACGCCTACAGCCGTAACAGACTCAGAAATGTGGTTATCCCCGAGCTTCAAAAGCTTAACCCGTCCTTTGAAAAAGCTGCCTTAAGGCTTATGCAAAGCTCCGCCGAGGACGAGCTGTTTATCCAGAGCTATGCGAAAAAGCTGTATAACTCTGCAAGCAGCGACAAAGGCGTTAGTATAAGCGACCTTAAAAGCTGCGATACTGCGGTTTTAAAGCGCATTGTTTTACTTATTCTTGAGCCGTACGGCGTTACGATTGACGAGCTGCATTTAAGCGAAGCGGTTAATCTTTTTAACAACAGCGGCCGTCTGCAGATTAAGGGCGATTTATTCCTAATCTCCGGCGGCGGTTACCTGAGAGCTGCAAGGCTTGACGGCGGTACTTCGGCGCACACATTGTCCACAAGGATTATTGACATAAAAGATTTTAAGAGCCTTACTTTCGATTATGACGCATTTTGCGACTGCGATAAGCTTTGCGGCGCGGCGTATATACGCTACAGGCAGGAGGGCGACACGGTTTCACCCATAGGTCGAAACTGTACAAAAACCTTAAAAAAGCTCTTTAACGAGCTGAAAATCCCGTCGGAAACGAGGGATAATATCCCGCTCATTTGCGACGATAAGGGTATAATCGCAATACCCGATATTACAGTTGACGAAAGAGTTAAGCTCACCGACAATACCAAGAGCGTAATTCTTTTCAGAATAAACACGGAGGACTAATTTTAGATGAGAAAAAATTTGTCTCAAAACTTTAAGAGTGCAATATTTTACATTCTTATTCCGATACTTTTAATCGGTTCTGTATTCCTGTTCACCTCGGGCAAGAATAATACCGAAATGAATTATTCAGAAGTAGTTGATTTGTTCAGAACAAATCAGGTGTCGCAGTTCGAGATTGACCTCGGAAGCGGCAGCCTTTCATACAAGCTGTTTAAGGATAAGAAGGAGGATGCCGCTAAGAATTACAGCGTGCCTTCTGTTCCGTACTTCCTTGACGACATCAGCGAGTATGTTAAGACCTACAACGACCAGCACCCCGATAATCAGATTAAGTATAACTACAAAAAGGCGTCTAACCGTTCGTGGCTAACGAGTATGCTGCCTATGGCGCTTATAACCGTAGGTTTAACCTTCTTCTTAATCTGGTCCATAAGGCGTATGGGCGACAACATCACTAACGAAACTAACCGTACGCTAGGCTTCGGCAAGCTAAAGCCTAAAAACGGCAACGAAGCGTCCGACAAAACCTTTGAAGATGTTGCGGGCTGCGACGAGGAAAAGGAAGAGCTTACAGAGCTTGTAGAGTTCCTTAAAGAGCCCGATAAATATACTCAGCTCGGCGCGAGAATACCTAAGGGCGTACTTCTTGTTGGTCCTCCGGGTACGGGTAAAACCCTGCTTGCAAAGGCTGTTGCGGGCGAAGCGGGCGCACCGTTCTTGTCGATTTCGGGCTCCGATTTCGTAGAGATGTATGTCGGCGTCGGCGCTTCGCGTGTTCGTGACTTGTTCGAGCAGGCTAAGAAAAAGAGCCCCGCTATCGTGTTTATCGACGAGATTGACGCAGTAGGTCGTCACCGCGGCGCAGGTATGGGCGGCGGCAACGACGAAAGAGAGCAGACCCTCAATCAGCTTCTTGTAGAGATGGACGGCTTCGGAACTAACTCGGGCGTTATCGTAATCGCGGCTACTAACAGACCCGATGTACTTGACCCCGCGCTCTTAAGACCCGGCAGATTTGACCGTCAGATTACCGTTAACAGACCTGACACCAAGGGCAGGGAGGATATACTTAAAGTTCACACTAAGAATATTCCGCTCGCTCCCGATGTTGACCTTAAGGAGATTGCTAAGGACACTATCGGCTTTACGGGTGCCGACCTTGAAAACCTTATGAACGAGTCAGCACTTCTCGCCGTTAGACGCGGCAGGCTCGCCGTTACTATGGACGAGGTTGTTGACGCTACCTCAAGGGTAGAAATGGGTACCGAAAAGAAGTCGCATAAATATAACGAAAAAACTAAAAAGCTCACTGCCTTTCACGAGGCAGGTCACGCCGTTTCGTCTTATTACATCAAAGACCACGACCCGGTACGCGAGATATCTATTATTCCTCGCGGACTCGGCGCAGGCGGCTACACCTGGTACACTCCGCAGGAGGAGAAGTTCGACTCCAGGAAGTCAATGCAGGAAAGCCTTGTTTCGCTTTTTGGTGGTCGTGTTGCGGAAGCGCTTGCGCTTGACGATATTTCTATAGGCGCGTCTAACGACCTTCAGCGAGCTACAGAGATTGCACGCGATATGGTTGCTAAATACGGTATGAGCGACAGCATCGGTCCCGTTGTTTACGATAATCAGAGCGGCGAGGTATTCCTCGGCAGAGATTACGGCAGCGTTAAGAATTACAGCGAGGATACGGCTGCTAAGATTGACGCAGAGGTCGAGAAAATTATGCGCGAGGCATATTCGCAGACCGAGTCAATACTTAAAGAGCATTTCGACAAGCTCGAGCTTATTGCAAATATTCTGTTTGAAAAAGAAAAAATCAGCGGCGAGGACTTCGTTTCTCTTATGGAAAACGGCTATCTTACCGAGGATGCTCCTAAAACTGAAGAGACGGAGACTGTCGAGCAGCCTGCCGATACTCAGGAGCAGGCTGTAGTAACTGAGCCGATTACTGAGGATTTAACCGACGCTCAGCCGCCGATTCAGAACACAGATAACACAGAGAATAACGAATAATTATCATGGGCTGCCTTCGGGCAGTCCGTTTGGGGTTTAGTATGCTAAAGGTTTTACAGATAGGCGAGGGTAATTTCCTTCGCGCGTTTGCTGAGGATTATATCCAAAAAGGAACGGAAAACGGACTCTTTGACGCAGAGGTTGCCATTTGTCAGCCGAGAACTAATACAAGAGTTATAAATTTGCTAAAGGCGCAAAACTGCGAGTACAATGTCTACCATAAGGGCAGACTTGACGGCGAGATTATTGACGACGCTAAGCGAATTACCTGCGTTAAGCGCTGTTTTGATACAGTCAGCGAATACGACGAGCTTGTTGATTACGCTTGCCTTGCCGATGTTATTATTTCTAATACTACCGAAGCGGGTATCGCTTTTGACGAAAATGATAAGCTCGAAAATTCGCCTGCGGTTACATATCCTGCTAAGCTTTGCGCTATGCTTTACGAACGCTTTAAGCGCGGTGGTAAGGAGCTTGTACTGCTTCCGAGCGAGCTTATCGAGAATAACGCTGACGAGCTTAAAAAGTGTATTATAAAATACATCGACCTCTGGTCACTCGGCGACGATTTTAAGGCGTATGTTAACAGCGGGATATCATTCTGTAACACGCTTGTTGATAGGATTGTAAGCGGTCATATTGACGGCGACAGCGACCCTTGCTCCGTTTCGTGCGAGCCGTACGCCACCTGGATTATTCAGGCTGACGAGCGCTGCAGAAGGGTGTTCCCAATAGAGTCGCTTAAGGGCGTTGTGTTTACCGACGATATACTGCCTTACCGTACAATGAAGGTGCGCCTTTTAAACGGTACGCATACTATGTCGGTGCTTGCTGCGTATATGTGCGGTATCGACATTGTTCGCGATATGATGCAGGACGAAACATTTGCAGCGTATATCGATAAGGGCTGTGAGGAAATTAAGAGCGCTATGGATTTCGATAGGGCGGAGCTTGACGCGTATGCAAACAGCGTGCTTATGCGCTTTAACAACCCGTTTATTGACCACAGACTTCTTGATATATCGCTTAATTCCGTATCTAAGTTTTCTGCAAGATGTCTTGACTCGATTAACGATTATGTTTCAAAATTCGGTACTGCGCCCGATGTGCTTTCGTTCGCGCTTGCTGCGCTGATTGCGTTTTATCTTAAAACCGGCAGCAGCAGGGAATACGAGGTTAAGGACAGCGAGGAGAACCTCAGCTTCTTTAACGGTATTGCTAATCTCACCGCTGACGAGATTGTTGGCAAGGTGCTTGCGCTTTACGGTATTGACATCAGCGACATATATAATAAAGTATTATTACATTATAATAGTATCACAACTCTTGGTTGCGACGGTGCGGTTAAGGAGCTTATAAATGCCTGAGTTTTTAAAGATTAACGCTAAAGATAATGTAGCAGTAGCGCTCGAGGATATTAAAGCGGGCTTTAGCGAGAACGGTATAACTGCGCTCTCCGATATTCCGAAGGCGCATAAAATCCTGCTTTGCGACCTTAAAGCAGGGGATAATGTTATTAAATACGGCTGCCCGATAGGTCACATTACCGAGGACACGCCAAAGGGCGCCTATGTACACGAGCATAATCTTTCGACTAATCTGCGCACCGCGCCTACTTACGAATACGCGGGCGATACTGACTATTCGCCCAAAGGCTCCGACCTTACCTTTGACGGCTATGTTCGCGGGGACGGCAGGGTAGGCGTTCGTAACGAAATTTGGATTATCCCGACTGTCGGCTGCGTTAACAAGACTGCCGAAAGGCTTGCAAAGCTCGGCAACGACCTTATTTCTGACGGCTGCGACGGCGTTTTCGCGTATACGCATCCGTTCGGCTGTTCTCAACTCGGCGACGATTTTGAGAATACACAAAATATTCTTGCGTCTCTCGTTAAGCATCCTAACGCAGGCGGCGTGCTTGTCCTTTCGCTCGGCTGTGAGAACAATAACCTCGGCGTGTTTAAGCCCTACCTTGATAATATTGACGAGGACAGAGTTAAGTTCCTTTGCACTCAGGAGGTTGAGGACGAGATTGAGGTCGGAAAGTCGCTCCTTCTCGAAATCTACGACGCGATTAAGTACGACAAGCGCCGTAGCGTAGGTATAGAAAACCTTGTTGTCGGCTACAAATGCGGCGGCTCGGACGCGTTCAGCGGAATAACCGCAAACGCACTTTGCGGCAAGGTGAACGAGCTTCTTTGCGATGCTAACGCTTCTGCAATTCTTACCGAAGTTCCCGAGATGTTCGGCGCTGAGCAGCTGCTTATGAACCGCGCGCAGAACAGGGAAGTGTACGATAAAATCGTTAGTATGATTAACGATTTTAAGGATTACTACTACAGAAACGACCAGGAGTGCTACGAAAATCCGTCGCCAGGAAATCACGAGGGCGGAATCACGACTCTTGAAGAAAAGTCGCTCGGCTGTATCCAAAAGGGTGGAAGCTCTACCGTTTGCGATGTGCTCGGTTACGGCGAAGCGTGCCGTACTAAAGGGCTTAACCTGCTGACGGGACCGGGTAACGACATCGTGTCTACTACTAACCTTACCGCTTCGGGGTGTCAGATAATTCTGTTTACTACGGGGCGCGGTACCTCGCTCGGTGCGCCGGTGCCAACGGTTAAGATTTCGTCGAACACCGACCTTTATAACCGTAAGCGTAACTGGATTGATTTTAACGCAGGCGGTCTTATTGAGGACGGCGATTTTGACGCGGCGGCAGACGAGCTTCTTAAATACATAATTTCTGTTGCAAGCGGTGAGCGCACCTGTAACGAAAAGAACGGCTATAAAGAAATTTCTATATTCAAAAGCGGCGTAGTGCTTTAACACTGCGCCGTTTTCTTTCCCTTGCAAATTGCAAAGTGGTGTGTTATAATAATAGCGGTGATATATATGAAGCTTAAAAGGCTTATATGCGCTGTCACCGCCGTAGCTTTACTTTTAAGCGCTCTTGTGTGCTATAAGGTATTTGCTAATGATGTTAACTGGCGCTACGACAGCGAGACTAAAACTTTATATATCAGCGGCTCAGGTCCTATGGACGATTACGAGAATTCATATTCCGCACCATGGAATCCGTATATCCTTACGCTCGAAAACCTTGTTGTTGAAGAGGGCGTAACCTCTGTAGGTAACTACGCGCTTGCCGGCGCGGAAAAGCTAAGCAGCGTTTCGCTCGCAGATACCGTAACTACGGTCGGCGAGTACGCGTTTGCTTCTTGTCCTGCGCTTAAGGAGCTTAGGCTCAGCGAGTATGTAACTAATATTAAGGACTATTCGTTCGCGTATAGCGGCGTTAGCTTAAAGGACGACTTCGTGCTTTCTGCACCGCTGGGCTCATATGCGCTGCATTATATTATCGCTAATAACCGCAAGGGCGGCAACATTATCGACTTTAAGAGCGACGATGTAAAATGCGGCGAGTACGGCGTGCATATCACGGTTGGCGGTATGTTTGCGTACTATCCGTACACGCCTAAGGTTAGCGGTACATACTGCTTTTATTCGACCGGCGGTCACGATACAAGGGGGTATATTTACAACAGCAGCTATACCCGTATCGCTTATAACGACGATTACGGCAGCGGCGTTAATTTTAGGATTAACTCTGTATCTCTCACCGCGGGCGAAACCTATTATTTTGGCGCTAAGATTATGAACTCGTCGCTTACCGGTACATTTAATGTATATATCGAGCCGGTACAGTTTACAGTCAGCGGTCATATCTACGCTATGCTGAACCCCGAGGGCGACGCGAGCGACATAGTTATTACCGAGGCGCTTATCGACGACGAGGCTACAGGCGGCGAATTTACGCGTACGGTAACCGAGCGTAATGCCAATGTGATTATAACCGTTGGTAACAATACTTACGAGTACACCTTCTCGCCGGATAACGGTAACGACATTGTACTTAACGTGTGCGACATAAATAACGACGGCAAGATTAACGGCCGCGACTGGGCTTATATGAAAACCTCTGACTCTAAGTATAAGCCGCTATTTGCTAACTTTATATAAAAAGTCATTTGCTGACAACTTTTTTTCATAACTCCCTCGAGGTCAGAAACGAGGGAACTCCTATGTTGGCTGTATTTACAGTCATGTCCGGCAGCTCCTCTGTGTTATGCAGGGGAGCTATTTTAATTGAGAATTGAGAATTGAGAATGGAGAGTTAAGAATTGAGAATGGAGAGTTGAGAATTTTTATTATTTCATACATCTTTTTTATATTTATAAAAAAAATTCATAATTTGTTAATATTTTGCTTTACTTTTATATACAAATGTTGTATAATTAAAATGAATAATACTATAGGTTATTGTTTTCAATATTGAGCTAAGTATGTATGTTGTAGGCAGTAACCGTTAACAAACAATATATTGTGGTTTTGCTTTATATGTAGTCAGTAAATTTAAAGCGAATTGCAATATATATGTCTATTATCATGAATGGAGGTAATATAATGACAAAGAAATTAGGCAAAAAATTATTATCTATCATTTTGTCAATACTTATGGTGGTAACCACAATTCCAATTACCGCCATAACTGCGTCCGCATATTCTACCGATGTTAGCGGAAATCTTAAAGCAAGATTCTTTTCTACTAGCAACATTTGGCATGACGATGTTTCAGGTGACAATAGTGCTTTAGAATGGAAAAGCGGTGACACTAATTATGATAGTGCCGACGGTATGCATGACTTTTCTAATAACGGTTATGTGCGTATTAAGCCAGGATTAAATGTTACAAATAGTATTTCGTCAAGCACAGGTATGACTATATCCTTTGCATTTAGAAAAGACGATAACGAATGGCATCGCCATATCCTTTCTATGGGTTCTGCTGAATACTCAGGTTCCGGAAATGCTTCGAGTAATTCGTTTTATATTTCCGGTACCACGAGCTGGATGGCTAATGATGGCGGTTACAGTGATAACTCGCTGTTTATTGGTTATGTAAATGGTAGTGGTACTCAGCTTCTTAATGTATATCCAGATTATCATTTTACTATAGGCAGAGTTTATCATTGTACGATTAATATTACTACTACTGCTATTGATTACTATATTAATGGTACTAAAGTTAATACTTTGCACCACGGTGACACATATACTACAGCAAACCTTACTGCTGCTCTTAATGCTATAGGTGGCTTTAATCAAAACTATTTTTGCACAGGCAGATGGGGCGATGGTACATTTAACGGTTCGTTGAGAAACTTCTGTATTTATAATAAAGCTCTCACAACTCAGGAACTTACCGATGCTATGGCTAAGGATATGATGTCTGATTACGAGGCGATGCTAAGCGATACGGTTTATAAGAATATGTCCGCATCATATAACGCTTATGTTGACCTTAACGAAGCTTGGGATGCCTACACATACGGTGATTCTAATGTATCGCAGCTGCTTTCAGCATGTGCTAACCTTGGTGCGTCAATTTCTAATATGACACCTTGGAGTCCATATACAGGTACAGCCAATGTTTATTTAGGTACAATTGCTACAGGTGGTTTTTCTAATGTACTATATGCACCTGGCGAAGGAACTGCCGGAATGTCTTTTTCTGACGGGTATTCCGGTGTTGGCTATAAAGACTGGGCAACTGATAAAAGAACTTTCTTTAAAGGATTTGCCCCTTCAAAAATAGTTCTGTATTATAATGGCGATTTGAACAATTTGTATTTTCCTGTAGGTGTTGAAGCTTATGCGAATACAAGTGATAATTCTTATAGAACTATTCAATGGGTAGACTTAAATGACGATGCTAATCTTCAAGTAACCAGATATTGGCATGGTTATCAGCAAGGTTGGAATGGCACTTATGGAGTTCATTACGTTAATACGGATACAAATACGAATGGTCAAGATAAGAATGATGGAAATTTGTGTTCATTAGGTTATTCAAGCAGTAATACAAAAGCGCATACATTGTCTAAAGACGGCGATTCTAAAAAAAGATATTGGGTAAATATTGCGCGTTTTAAGGCTTTAAATAATGGTGCATTAAATAAATCTGGATTAACGTTTAGGTTAAAAATCACACAAGATAAGGGCAGTAATAGCAATATTACAAGTCCGGGTACTTCATCTATTAGCACTAATATTTATGTTGTCAATTATTATCAAGTTACTCATGCAATTGATGTGCTAACAGATTATTTCGCTCATGTTAATGATTATAAAGAAGGCGGATTAGCAAGTATAATGACTGCTTGTGACACAGCCACCAGTTATAATATTACAAGCTATTTTAGCAGTGCTAATGACAGTAACGTCGGTACTTGCTACACTAACGCGCAAGATGCTGCAACTGCAGCTGCAACTGCTATTAATAACGTAAGCGCACCTGACGAAGATAACGAGCTGCAGTATATAAAGCTTAGAAATGCTATGGATTACAGTGGCGCTCCTACCAGTCTTGCAGGGTCTGCACTTGACGGACAGGTTTTCTCGGTACGCGATTTAATCGCTAATAACGGTCAGGTTACAGTTGGCGGTCAGACTAAAACTCTTACCGGTTATAACACATTTGCATCTGCATATACTGCTGCGCAGAATGTTATGAAAGCGCTTGATAATAACGGTAACCACCTTGACAGCTCGAGTAACTACGACATAAGCCAAAATGCACCTAAAAATGCAGCAGAGGCTTTGTTGAGTGCATTTAACGGTCTTAG
The DNA here is from genome assembly GCA_017450645.1 of Eubacterium sp. Classification (GTDB taxonomy): domain Bacteria; phylum Bacillota; class Clostridia; order Oscillospirales; family Acutalibacteraceae; genus Eubacterium_R. Next base: position 42,342 of record JAFSTE010000021.1, on the reverse strand, counting down.
CCTGCTCGAATTGCACAAGCCGGGTGTTAGTATCAGCAACTCTCTGTCCGGCGGACAGTATTATCTCGGTACTAACGGTACAATTACCTTGACCAATAACGATACCGTTAGCGGCAGTTCTGCGCGTGTAAGTACGGTTTATAAGGTTGCCGTTTCTACAGACGGCGGCAGCACCTACGGCGACTATAGCGGGTATCAAACGTATTCTGCTGCTTTTGCACCGTTTAGCGGTTTAACAGATGAAACCAATGTAGTTAAAAAGTACATGGTATGGTCTAAGTATACTCCCGAATCCGGTGAGCCTATTTACTCTGATAACGGCGTAGAATATATAGTTAACTTCCTGTCGCACCCGACAATCAGCTGTGTAAACAACACACAGCTTACCGCAAGCGACACTGTAACGCTTACTTCAACCGCTAATTCCGGCGGCACAATGCAGTACAGTTACGACAACTTTGCGCATTATGCAACGTATTCTGCTACTGACGGTATCACACCGTTTGGCACAGCAAATACAGACGATATTGCCAGTGACGGCGTTACCAACGCAACTGCAACAAGTCTTACGCTTTATGTAAGGGAGCAGTGCGACACCCAGTATTCGCCCGTATATTCAATCACGCTTAAGAAAACTCCGGGCGCTCCGACTATTTCAAGCAACGTTTATCTTGGCGACCAGGTTGGCACAAACACTGTTACAATCACTGCAAACGACGGCAGCGACGACACTGCTTCCACTATCAAGTATAAGATTGATAACAGCAGCTGGGCAACATATGACAATGAACATAAGCCAAAACCATTTGACGGTCAGGATTTTGACACACAGGGCAAAAAGACGGTTTTTGCATATTCATTAAGGCACGAAAAGCAATCGACTGAAACAAGCAGAACGGTTAGATTTTTGACGCGTCCGTATTATCAAATTGGCGGCACGAATTATTGCACAGGTTCGTCCGACGGCGCTGTTGTAAACATCAACACCGAGGACGCAATTACGATTGTTCCCACCACCAACAGCGACGACAGCGGCAACAAATACACCGACGGCTTGGAGTACAGCCTTGACGGCGGCTCAACCTGGGTTGAATACTCAGAGCCTTTTGCTCCGTTTAACGCAGTAGGTGAAGAAAGAACGCTGATTAATGTTAAGATTTGCCAGAGAAGCGGCACATTCAGTGCAAGCCACAACGGCAGCACAGCTTCTTACTCAGCAGTTCGTAACCTGCAAATTAAGGAAATCCCCGAAACTCCGACGCTTAACGTTGACCATACCTACCTTGGTCAAAGCTCGTCTGTCGGCGCAAACGGCTTTACGTTGACAAACACTGACGCCAAGGGCGGCTGCACACTGCAATATAAGATTGACAACGGAGATTGGCAAACCTACTCAGAAAAGGTTTATCCGTTTGGCTCGCAGGATCAGGATACTAATAACAGCAAGACTATCTATGTTCGCGCAACAAGAAACGGCATTAGTTCCGTAGAATCCGCAGGAACAACGGTTACCTTCCTTGTTCGTCCTTCGTTCAGCGTAAGCGACGGCACAAAGCTCAGCGCAAGTCAGTCTATTTCGCTTACCGCAAACACTACGGGCTACACAAGCGGCTTAGAGTATGCAATACAGATTGGCGGCGGCTCAATAGTATGGCACGAGTATACGGATGCATTTGCTCCGTTTGATAACACAAATGCAACTACGGTAACTGTTTACACACGCCAGAGATACGGCGGCGAGTTTAACTCAAACGTAAACGCTGCTGCTTCTTACTCAAACGTTAAATCAATTACTGTTAACAGAACGCCTTACGCGCCAAATGTCAGCGTAATTGACGGCGAATATCTCGATACGACTCACGGCTTTACGCTGTCAGACGCAGACCCGCTTGGCGGCTGCACCTTGCAGTATAAGATTGATAACGGTGAATGGACTGAATTTACGGGCAGCGACCCTGTACTGCCGTTTGACAAACAGGGCGCAGATACATACGCAAGCAAGACGATATACGTTCGCTCAATTCGTAACGGCGTATACTCCGACGACGCTGAAGGTGTAACAGTTCACTTCCTGTCGCGTCCGTTAATCAGAAATGAGAATAATACAGCTAACATCACCGCAAATCAGGCTATCGGCGCTACAGAAAAAATCAAGGCTTCAACAACCTGCAACCTTTTAGGCCACACGTATTACAGCTACAACGGCACTGACTGGCAGCAGTACGACAGCTATATTACGCCGTTTGGCGACAACAGCACTAAGGCTAGCGTAACCGTTTACTTTAAGCAGGTTTACGGCTTCTCAGAATCCGCTGTTCGCAGCGTTAAGATACGCAAAAACGAGCAGTTCTACGTTTACTCTTCAACACCCGTAAGTGCGCAAAACGAGTATTCAAAAACCGAGTTTAAAAACTCTTCAACGCTGTTTATTTCTACAAAGGATATCAGCGACGCAATTACCAATTACAACTATGATGATACTGTTTATTATCAGGTTGAGGTTGACGGCGTACTTGACAATACTTATTATACTTACGACAAGACTAACGGCATCAGGATAGACGCAGGCACAAACGGCGGCACTCAGCCCGATTTAACAAGCGCGCACGCTGTTACAATCACTGCATACCTGTATAGCGACCAGTATTTTGCTTACGCTAAGCAAACCTTTGTAAACACTACAAATTACACTAGCGACGAGGTTATGCACGAGTCGTTTGATAACGCTTCTATCAGCGGCACAACGCTTACCTTTGGTAACGGCAAAACCGCTACTTTAAGAAGCAACGACGCTGCGTCGATAGTTGACGGCGCGGGCTATGTTGACGAAAACGGCAACTCGCCCGACTGGAGAAGCAAGGTTCTTAAGATTAACGCTAACGGCACCGCTCCGGGTAACTACATTCAGTTTACTCAAAATCCGCTTGCTGACAATACTGTAGGTACTGCGGAAGTAGCTAAGGCTAAGGGCGTTACAATCAGCTTCTGGCGTTATCTTGAAAAGAATGGCAATTGCACAAACCTTGATGCTTCGGGCGACCCGACGGGTTATCCGTGGCGTAACGCTATCGCGTTCGACGACGGTAACGAAACTAACGGTCAGGGCTACTATCTGATTGAGGTTAACGGTGTTAACTCCATCTGTAAGACTCAGGGCAACGATTATATGGACTATGTTCAGGAAAATCAGGACCCGACCGGTCACGCAGCGGGCAACAACCGCGGACATTGGGTAAATGTTGTTCTTACAATCGACCCCGACAAGGGCGTAACCCTTTATACTAACGGCGAGCCGCACGAAATGAAGGCAAACTATCCTAATAAAAACGGCTCATCCTTCAGCGGTAAGTCCGACGCAGACTGTGCTAAGGAAATTCTTAACTTAATTACAAGCGGCAGCACAAATATGTACTTCGACTACGGCGACAGGTGGGAAGGCAACGACTTCGATTTGTACCTTGACGACGTACGTATTTACACAGGTGTTAAGACTCAGCTTGATATCAACAATATGTACATCAGCGACGACGCTGACGTTAAGTCTGAGTTTACGTCTACTTCACACGACCCGACAAACGTTACGGTTTATACGCTTAAGCATAGCGTAAATTACACGGCTGACGGTATGAACCCATACGATGATGAAGCCGAAAGAGAAGTAACACTTAATGCAGGTACAACTGTAGGTCAGGAAGTTATTGACTTCTGCGGACTGAATCCAAGTCCAAAAGGTGACGACGTTTCTGCAGTTGACGAATACTCCTTCGGTACAGGCATGACAATTTACCACAAGAACGCCCAGGGCAAGTGGGAGGTTGTCGGTGACGACGCGGGCAGATGCGGTTATCAGAATCAGAAGCTGTTCGGCGGCGAATATCACACTGCTATTAAGGACGCTCTTGATTACGCAGCAGAGGATAGCAGAACCGGCGCCGGTCATCTTGTATGGGCACCGCACGTTATGTTTAACCTGTATACCGGAACATGGATGTACTACGGCTCAACCTCAAGCTGGGGCTCGGCACATTCTGCAATATTTGTTTGTGACGGTGCTCCTCAGGGCAGTATTGAAGGTCCGTACACCTACAGGCAGATAGTATACAAGTCTAACGGTGCACCTAACGCTATAGACGCGTGTGTATACTACGAATATGACAAGGCTACAAATAAACCTAAAACCGACAAGCTTTATATGGCGTTCGGCTCATGGGGCGGAACAACCTGTATAGCACTTAAGACTCTGTACGCTGACGGTGACGGAAACAGTTATACTACAGCGTTTGACGGCACTTACCTTTGCAACGGTATTAATAGTGAATTAGAAGGCGCTTCTGACGGCGGCTCGGGCGAGGGCGCGTACATAGTTTACGATAACGGTTATTATTACCTTTATATTTCGTACGGTCAGAATCGCGGCTCGTATCTTGAGCGTGTATTCCGTTCTGAAAACCCGACAAGCGGATTTGTTGGCTACAACGGTGTTGGTGCACTTGATACAAGTACACACGCAACGCATGGCGGTCAGATTTTGGCTCCGTTTGAGCTTTCAAACTACGATTATCTGATGGTATCAACAGGTCATAACTCGGTTTATAAGACTGTTGACACTGACGGTGATAGAATTACACTTAACTCTGCTCATGCAAGACCGTATGCTAATAACACGGTAGGCTGGAACGCTTTACCTGACGGCGCGCTTGCAACGCGTCAAAGCGAGGTTACAGGCAACGTTAATATGGTAAATCAGGTTGCTTATACCAAGCAGGGATGGCCCGTGCTTATGCCGTTCCAGTATAAAGACGGCGATAAGGTCGCATTTGACGATGGCGAAATTACTGCAGCCGATATCGAGGGCGTTTACGGTGCTAACGATTTAAAGAACACCGAGTACTATGATTACGCAAAAGAGTATGTGTATACCATTGTTAAGGACGATACCGACCCGATGCTTGCTTATGAGTACGGTACTGACGACAACGGCGACGCATTTAAAGATTACATTGTAATTGAAAGAAGCGCGACAGCTAATTCGTCGGGCAAGTATACATATTACGCAAGGTACTATAAAGACACCGATTTCGATACAACTACAAAGCAGCCAAAGGGCGGTGCTACTCCGCTTTACGAGGGTGTAATCGGTATGCACGACGGCGTAGCAGGCATTTCGATGATTTGTACAGACGATTACGAGTACACCTGGACTTACAGAATCAGCGAAATCCCGCATATGGAAGACGTTAACTCGCTTGGCGACAGCGTATCTATGGACGGCGTAATTTATACGCATAAAATAAACGATAGCTACGCTAAGTACGGACGCAAAATCTCTGACGATTTCCTGTACGGTACAAGCGACCTTCACCAGGGCGAGCGTTGCACAACCATTACGCTTGAATATCCTGCTAAGATTGATTTGTCTAACCCGACTGCTGTTTACTGCACCTCTGATGAAGAGATTTGTAAGAACGGCGAATACGTAGGCGGTGAGTTCAGCGTTGTTGCACTCAGGGATAACCTTTGGTTTGACGCTGAGGGTAATAGTTACACTGACGCGCAGGCTGTTCAGAGAAACGGTCTTGGCACCGGCGGAGAAGGCGATGTGCTCAAGAGGCGCTACGGCTTACAAGGTCGTGTATCTGACTATTACTTTGATTCTGACTCCGGCACCTTCCGTCAGAAGGGTGTATCACTTATTATTACATATAACGATATTACGGATAACACGCAGCATAACGAGTTTGAATTCTGTTATGTAATGGCGAACCCCGCAATGGCTCATACAATTCAGGGTATTAGGAACACTCACAAAGACGGTAGCGGATATAAAGATATGCGTGCGGGTCACATACTGTTTGACAGATTTATCAGCTCTTCGGGTCTTGCAACAGATATCGAAACCAAATATGTATGGAATAAGAGAACTTCACCTACTGACGAAAAACACTCAACCGGTACATATAAGTTCCTTGATACATTTGGCAGTGCTGAATCTAAGTCTGCAAACTATCAAACTCCTACCGAAACAGAAAAATCCTTTGATGATTTTAATTCTAATGTAGGTGTTAACTCCGGCTCTTATGGACTTATTGAACATAATAATGACGACGAAACTTCATATACAGTTTCTTCAAGTGTTGTTGATGCAGATTATTATGTCGATTATTCTAATACGGATAATTACATATCAAATAATCCATACGGTATTATTACAACTGATAATACCGGAAAACCTACCGGTTATAAGTTTAGGTTTAGAACTTCAAATATTAATTGGTCTAAAACTATGGATAAGCGTTGGAATGCAACGTCTTATATGCTCCTGCAGGGTGAATTGAAGAGCAAGGTAACAGCTGATACAACTTATAACAGTACTATTGATACATATGTTGCTCAAAGCAGTTCGGGTAATGAAGGTAGATATACATACGGTAACTTAACCGATGCTGAGATTACTGCTTTGAATTTGCCATCTGGTACAGATACTAATTACTTTAAATTATCGGGATTAGGCAATACGTCAACTAACTCTCAAAAACGCGATCTTTCAAGATTTGGCAACACTGAAAACAGATATTCTCTTGGATTGGAACACGATGGTGATGAAGGTGGTAGACGAGTAATGAGCGGTTACTATACCGACCCGGCTACGTATAATGCTACATATCCAAACAACGATTACTATACAGCCGGCCTTACGCGCGCATTACCACTAATAGATACAGGCAACTCTGATACCAATGCGTGGAACATGCATATTGACTTTACCGGTACACAGACTGTAAATAAGAATACCGACCCCGGCTCAGGTGATAACCGAGCAGAAAGATATGCTAACTTCATCATTGAACAGGGTATTGGTGTCTTCTCTTACGGCGTATTTGATAAGTATGCAAGTACAGAAGAAACCTATGCTTACTACAACATCGGTGTTCATACCTGTGACAAGGGCGCAGCAAGAGCGTTTGCAGAAAACTATCTCAGGAAGAGACTTGCAGTTGACGTAGACCCCGAAACCAAAGAGGTTACTGTTAAGACCGATGCTAACGGTGCTCCTATTTACCTTAAAAAGACAGGCACCGACCAAAGCGGCAAGCCAATATATGAAGAAACTAATGATGTTGACGAAGCAGATATCATTAACCCCGCTGATTATACTATAGAAAGTTATAAAAATTATATTGACAAGGTTGCCGAGCTTAACTGGTTTGTAGAAAACCCGACCAACACAACCTTTAAAGATTACGCAGGCAGCGGCTCTAACGCTTCAACCGAGTATGTAACGGCTTATACAACAGTAGACGGTGTTTCGGTACCGATTTATAACACTACAAAGAGCGGCAGCAAGCTTGTAGGTTCGGGCACGACAAATACAGACACAGTACAGGCTAAGCTTATTCAGGACGTTATTGACGCTTACGAAAACCTGTTTGAGGTTACTGACTACTCAACAGCACAGGAAGATTACGTTAAGATTGAGCTGCTTGACGGCGAAACTGAAACTACTACTGCTGCTGACGTTGATACAATTAAGTTCTATCCCGATGTAGAGCATCAGGAAGAGCCTGAGGTTATCTCAAAAGGCGACTATACTCCTGATTCATGGGAAGAGTTTGTAGAATTCTCTATGGATATCGCTAACGCGTTTAAGTATGATACTACTAAACCCGCTAAGGATAAGGATTCGTGGAGAAACGTTGAGCTTACCGTAGAACATTACAGACAGCTTCAGGAAATATTTGAAAATGCAGAGGATAGCTTAATTCCCGCGGTTGACCTTGACGAGCTTAACGACACTTACAACGCTAAATGGGGTGCAACTTCAAGTGCTGGCGCTGCGGACGGCTCGGTTAAGGGCGGCGTATTTACCTCAAATGCAAAGACGGTGGGCGGCACAAGCTTTGGCGCAGGCGATCAGGTTTATACCTATGCAAGCTGGGATAGCCTTAAGGATAACTGTATTAACACATACGACACATATCTTGACGATTCTGTCGGCAATACAGACTATCCGCGCAGGCAGAAAGACACCTTTGACGGTGACGATATTACCGGCGGCGGCGAGAGCGAAGCAGATATCGAGTACATTGTCGGTGAATACGAGCTTACAGGCGTCGTTAAGTACGAATTCGGTGATGTTACTTACTACGCACCGCACTATGGCGATACCAAGTCAGCTGTACAGCTTGAAGTACTGGATGCTGCAGACGACCTTGACAGCAAGCATATGACGCTTGTTGATATACCGGCAGCGTATGAATCGTTTAATTCTGCCAAAGCTGTAGTAGATGGATTAGACTTTGATATGTATACTAACGATGGTCAAGGATTAATCAGAGATGCTTCTGTTTCTACTAATAATTCGGTTTATGCAACATCTGAAGAAATCGCTGTATATAATGAAATAGTTGGTGCTTCTGTTACTGGTACTGTTAAGAAAACCGGTTTAAGCGAAACTGATGCTAAAACTGCTGAACTTCTTTCTGCTGTAAGTACTGTAAATGAATCTAAAAATAATAACGGAGAATATACTTATATTAAGTACTTTAGAATTCAATTCAGCGCTCAGTTTGACGACGATTCAGACGACAGTAGTTTGCCTGCAGGTTCAACTATTAACAACAATCAGGTAATTAAAGCTAAGTATGGCGAACAATTGAACTTAGATTTAGCAACAATCTACCCGCAGGATATTGATACTTCTGCACTTGACCTTGATGATTACACCGTTGTTAACTGGAGTATATCAATGTTTGATGGTGTACATTCTGAATCTGCATTGTCCGGAAAACCGGCGGCATCGCAGAAGGCTTCAAGTACCAATGGCAGAGTGCTTTCAAAGATTGCAAACTGCAATATGGCAATAGTTGCTGAACTTAGTAAAAAGAACAACGTAGGAACAAGTAATAGGTACAATATCTATGATTGTTACGGAAGCGTTATTGACGTAGTTTACGGTGATGGTTATACTCTCGAAGATAATAATCAAAAGCTTACAATTGAGGGTGTAGGTGAGATTTCGTATAAGAAAATTCCGTTCTACACTTTCGACGGTTGGACTGTCAGAAACGAAGGTAATAATGTGTTTAGCTGTAAACCAAGCTATAACACAAGCGAAAGATTCAATATTTCTGTTACTGGATCAACTGAAGATATAGACAATGTTAGCTATGAATATGATACAAAGATTATCAGAGACTATGATACATCAAACGGAGACTTTGCTGCTTGGGCTGTTAAAGTGAACAGAGGAACTAATGAAGTTCCTAATTATAAGTATCAGATAGCTTCGTACAACTCAACAATAACATTCTTTGTTTGTGCTAACGAAGAATATATTCCTATTATCAACACATCAAGTGACGATGACAATCCTAACTACCAAACTATTGATGGCGTTACGATTTCTGCTGATAGTATTGACGGCGAGTTAACGGTGTTGGGTAATATTGATGCAGATGACCTTGTTACTAACAAGATAAAGAATAGAGCACCATTCATTTCTCTTCAGAATGTAACAATGAAGCTTACTCAAGCTCGAGCATTTGCAAGAGTCACCCAAGATGCAAATAACTCTACAAGCATTAGTGTTCTGTATCGTCAGAATTCTGCTACAGACAGCCAGATGAAAATCGGCGTTAGCGGCACAGTTAGAAGAAATATTACTTCTACACTTAGCACCGGTCAGTTCACATTTACTCTAAATAACAAGTGGTCAACAGCTGGCGATGGTCATGAAGCTGGTGATCCTAAACCATTTGCTGACAGCTTAACTTGCATTACATTTAGAGCATTTGTTAACTATGACCTTGAATATGTTGCTCATCAGACATCATCTACAAGCGGTGATGCAACAGCTACCATCAATGCAACTGACTATTCAAATACGATGATTGCATATAAAACTGTATAATTCGAAGGAATATCTTTAAATAGGTTTGAACTTCGGTATAAAGTTTAAAATGATTGGTAAATGAACAGAGCAGGGGCGAGAAATCGCTCCTGTTCTTTATTTGTAAATAAAATATGAATATTGTAAACAAACTGTTAACAAACTATTGACCTGCATAATTGAACTTACTATAATATTTAATTATTAAGGAGGGAACAATATGTTAAAATCAATGACCGGCTTCGGCAGAGCCGTACAGGAAATTGACGGTTATATTATCACGGTTGAGCTTAAAAGCGTTAACCACAGATATTTTGAGTTTTCGTGCAGAGTTCCGCGCGCTTACGGATTTTTGGAGGATAAGCTTAAGTCCTTTATCGGCTCCAAAGTTGCGAGGGGCAAGGTTGACTGCTTTGTGGGTATCGAGGCGCTTAATACCGAAAGCGCTGACGTTGTTGTTAACAACACTCTTGCAAGCGCGTACGTTAAAGCGCTTAACGATATCAGCGAGAAGTATGATTTATCCGCCGATTTAACCGCTGCGACAATAGGCAGATTTCAGGATGTGCTTGTAGTTAAAAAGGCAGACGAGGACGAGGAAAAGCTTTGGGGCTACGTTAAAACCGTTTGTGACGAGGCAATTAGCAAGTTCATTAATATGCGTACCGTTGAGGGCGAAAAGATGAAGGCTGACATAACGAGCCGCGCTAAATATATTATCGAGTGCGTTTCGTTTATCGAGGAGCGCTCGCCGGAGACTGTTAAGGAATATAACGATAAGCTTATTGCTCGCGTTCACGAGCTTATCGGTGATGTTTCGCTCGACGAAAACAGAATTATTCAGGAGGTTGCAATCTATGCCGACAAGGTAGCCGTTGCGGAAGAAACGGTAAGACTTCGCTCGCATATCGACCAGCTTTTTGAATTCCTCGAAAGCGATGAGGCTATCGGTCGTAAGATGGACTTTCTTATTCAGGAGATTAACCGCGAGGCTAACACTATCGGCTCTAAGGGTAACGATGTTGATATAGCACGCAAGGTTGTTGACATCAAGAGCGAGGTTGAAAAAATCAGAGAACAGGTGCAGAACATAGAGTAAGGAGCAATTATGGTACTTGTAAATATCGGTTTCGGCAACCTTGTAAATGCCGACAGAGTTATTTCTATAGTGTCGCCCGAATCCGCGCCTGTTAAGAGAATGGTACAAAAAAGTAAGGAAAACGGTACTCTTATCGACGCCACCCACGGCAGAAAGACTAAGAGCGTAATTATTACCGACTCCGATAATGTTATTCTCAGCTATATGGAGCTTACTCAGATTGAGGGCAGGTTTAATTCGGAGGTGCGCGATGAATAAAAAAGGAATGCTTGTAATTTTATCCGCACCGAGCGGCTGCGGTAAGGACACCGTTTTCAAAGAGCTTAAAAAGGTAAGAAGTGATATTGTAGAGTCCGTATCCGCCACTACGCGCAAGCCGCGCGAGGGCGAGGTTAACGGCGTTAACTACTACTTTACGGACGACGACAGCTTTGTACAGATGATAAACGACGGCAAGCTGCTCGAGTACGCAAGGTACAATAACTGCTATTACGGCACGCCGGTTCAGGGCGTAGAAAGAGCTATCGAAAACGGACAAATCTGCTTTTTGATTATTGAGGTCGAGGGCGCGAGAAATATTATGAAGATGCTGCCCGACACCGTTTCTATCTTTCTTTTACCGCCGAGCATTGATGTTCTTCGTCACAGGCTCGAAAAGCGAGATACTAACGATAACGAAGATATTGAAAACCGTATGAGAGTCGCCGAGTACGAGCTCGAGCAGGCGGTTTACTATAAATATAATGTTGTAAACGATGTCCTTGAGGACGCAGTAAACACTATAAACAATATTTTAAATGACGAGCTTGAAGCTCGAAATAAATAAGGAGATATTACTATGTTTAATCCCGATTTAAAGAAAATGCTTGAAAATGTAAACAGCCGTTACAGCCTTGTAATCGGCACTGCTAAGAGAGCAAGAGAAATCAGAGATGAAGCTATCGAGCGCGAGGAGCGTATCGAGGTTAAGACTGTTTCTACCGCTATTGAGGAAATCAGTAACGGCAAGTATATTGTTCAGGAACCCGACGAGATTAAAAACAAATAATGACCGGTAAAGTTGTAAAGGTTGCGGTAGAAAGCACCTTTTTCAGCCTTGACACCGATTACAGCTATCTTGTGCCCGATGAGCTTTGTAATAAAGCGGTTACAGGCGCTGCGGTTAAAGTGCCGTTTGGTAACGGTAACAGAATAAGACGCGGCGTTATAGTCGGTCCTGACGACACTGCCGATACCGATAAGCTAAAGTATATCGACAGCGTAACCGACCTTGCACTCAGCGAGGAGTTCGTACAGCTGGCTCTCTGGCTTAAGGAGCGCTGCTTTTGCACGACTTACGACTGTTTAAAGCAGATGCTTCCTCGAGGCTACGGACATATCGGCTCTAAGAGCGAGCGAATGGTGCGCCTTACAAGCTATGACGAGGCGGTTTTGCCGCAGCTTACACCTAAGCAGCAGAGTGTATTTTCGCTCTTGCTTGATGTTGGCAGCGCAAGCGTCAGCGAGGTTTGTGAGTTTTGCAGCGTCGGTGAAGCGGTTGTTAAAAATCTCGTAAAAAACGACTACGCCGAGATTTATAAAAGGGAAGTGTTCAGAAATCCTTTTGACGATGTCGGCGAGGTTTATGAGCGAGAGGAGATTATACTCTCCGAACAGCAGGAAAGCGCTTATAAAACTTATCGCGATTTGATGCAAAACGGCGGTCAGGGACTATTGTTCGGCGTTACGGGCAGCGGAAAAACTCAGGTCTATCTAAAACTGATTGACGACGCTGTTGATAACGGTAAGGATGTAATTGTGCTTGTGCCCGAGATTTCTCTGACTCCGCAGACTCTCGGAATATTCCACAAGCGCTACGGCAAAAAGTGCGCCGTAATACACAGCGGTTTATCGCTCGGCGAGAGAAACGACGAGTATAAGCGTATTGACAGGGGCGACGCGAAAATAGTTATCGGTACGCGCTCTGCGATATTTGCGCCCGTTCATAATCTCGGACTGATTATTATGGACGAGGAGCAGGAGCATACCTATAAGTCGGAACGCACTCCGCGATATGACACCAAGGATGTCGCACGCTACCGTGCCGGGTACAACAAGGCGCTGTTCCTGATGATTTCGGCGACCCCGAGTATCGAGAGCTATTCGCTTGCAAAAAAAGGCAAATACGCGCTTTGTGAGCTTAGCGAGCGCTACGGCGATGCGGTTTTACCCGAGGTTGTGACCGTTGATATGAAAAAGGAGCTTCGCGCAGGTAACAAGTCCCCGATATCGAGCGTTTTAAAAGAGCTTATAGACGAAAATCTTAAGAATAATAAGCAGACGATACTGCTTATTAACAGACGCGGATATAACACATTTATCGCGTGCGACGAGTGCGGACACATTGTAAGCTGTCCCAACTGCTCAATATCGCTGACATATCACAGCTATAACAATCGACTTACCTGCCACTACTGCGGGTTTACAAAGGTGCTTGATAACATCTGCCCCGAGTGCGGGTCAAATTCCGTCAGATACAGCGGTTACGGCACGCAGAGGATTGAGGAAGAATTGAGAACTCTTTTCCCGACTGCGAGGGTGCTCAGAATGGACGCGGACACAACAACCGCAAAGTTTTCGCACCAGCGCATACTCGACTCGTTTGCTGCAGGCGACGCGGATATACTTATCGGCACGCAGATGGTTGCAAAGGGTCTTGACTTTGAAAACGTTACGCTTGTCGGCGTTGTGAATGCCGATAACTCGCTTTATAACGAGAACTTCAACGCGTTTGAAAAATCCTTTGACCTTATCACTCAGGTTGTCGGCAGAGCCGGCAGAAGGGGCGACAGGGGACGTGCGGTTATTCAGACCATTAACCCCTATAACGAGGTTATCGAGTACGCATCAAATCAGGATTATGTCGCGTTTTACAATAACGAGATTATGCTCAGAAAGCTGCTTGTCTACCCGCCGTACTGCGATTTGATATGCGCTATGTTTACGGGCGAGGACGAGCTGAAGGTTGCAAACTGCGCAAGAGCGTTTTTTGACGAGCTTGTAAGGCTTAATCAGAGTGAATACAAGGCGGTAAAGCTTGTGGTCTTAGGACCTACGCCGTCTAAGATTTCTAAAATAAATAATAATTTCCGTTACCGTTTGGCTCTCAAATGCAAAAATTCGTCAAATGTTCGCAAAATGATAACAGAAATTTTAAAAACAGTCAGTAAAATGAAAGAGTTCAAAGAGATTGGTATCAGCATTGACATCAATCCCAATGATATTTCGTAGGTAAAATTATGGCATTAAGAAATATAGTTAAGGTCGGCGACCCTATTCTCAACAGAAAAAGCAGGGTCGTAGAAAAATTTGACGACAGGCTCGGCGTGCTTATCGACGATATGTTCGACACTATGTACGACTCCGAGGGCGTTGGTCTTGCCGCTGTGCAGGTTGGTATGCTCAGACGCGTGGTTGTGCTTGACTGCGGCGACGGACCTATAGAGCTTGTTAACCCCGAAATTACAAAAGCCGAGGGCGAACAGCGCGAGAGCGAGGGCTGTCTGTCTTTGCCGGGTCAGTACGGCGTTACCGTTAGACCTGCAAAGGTTCAGGTAAAGGCTCAGGACAGAACGGGCAAGTGGCATATTTACACCGGCGAAGGGCTTAAAGCACGCTGCTTTTGCCACGAGCTTGACCACCTTGAAGGCATTTTGTTTACCGAAAAAACAGTTAAGGAGAATGCGTAATGCACGTAGTATTTATGGGCACGCCCGACTTTGCGGTGCCCTGCCTTAAAGCGCTTGTCGATGCGGGTCACGAGGTAGTTTGCGTTGTTTCGCAACCCGACAAACCCGTCGGCAGAAAACAGATATTAACGCCGCCGCCAGTAAAAGCAGAGGCGCAGAAGCTCGGTATAGAGGTGCTGCAGCCCGAAAGGATTAAAAACACCGATTTTGACGAGGTTTTAAAGGCTTACAATGCAGACATAAACGTGGTTGTGGCGTACGGCAAAATCCTGCCAAAAGCGGTGCTCGAGTCCGCAAAATACGGCTCGGTTAACGTTCACGCGTCGCTGCTGCCGAAATACAGAGGTGCTGCTCCTATTCAGTGGGCTGTTTTAAACGGTGACAGTGAAACGGGTGTATCCATTATGAAGATGGACGAGGGGCTTGATACAGGCGATGTAATTCTTATTAAAAAGACGGATATCGGCGAAAACGAAACCTCAGCTCAGCTGTTTGACAGATTATCCGAAATCGGCGCAAAGGCGCTTGTCGAAGCGCTCAGTCTTATCGAAAAGGGCGAAGCGACTTACACACCGCAGCCCGAGAGCGACTTCGGTTACGCGAAGATGATCAGCCGCGAAATGTCAGAAATTGACTTTAGTAAATCCGCCTTTGAGGTGCATAACAAGGTCAGGGGACTTCAGACCTGGCCCGTCGCAGTCACTACGATTGAGGGCAGGAGCATTAAGATACACAAAACCGTTCACTGTGTTTTCAAGGGCGGTAAAGCAGGGGAGATTGTTGACAACAACAAACGACTTATAGTGTCCTGCGGCGATGGCAAATGCCTTGAAATACTTGAACTTCAGCCCGAGGGCAAAAAGCGTATGGACGCTAAAGCTTACCTCAGCGGAAATAAAATCGAAATCGGTACAATTTTAGGTGAATGAAATGGGAACTTATTTAATGTATTATCTGACAGGCTTTGTTGTACTGCCTGCGTTTATATACGCTCTGATTTGCCAGGCAAGGGTTAAGTCGAGCTACAGAAAGTATTCGCAGGTTATGTCATCAAGCGGTATGACGGGCGCACAGGCTGCCGCAAGGCTGTTACAGCTGAACGGTGTTACAAACGTAGGTATCGCAATGATTGCAGGCGATCTGACAGACAATTACAACCCGTCGACCAATACAATTTATCTGAGCGAGGGCGTTTACAATTCGCGCAGTATCGCGGCTATCGGCATTGCCTGCCACGAAGCGGGTCACGCTGTGCAGCACGCAAACAGTTATTTTCCGCTGACGGTAAGGAATATTGTTATCCCGGCAACGCGTATCGGCTCAACTCTGGGCGTACCGATTTGTCTTATCGGTCTGTTTATCAACAGCGCTACCGTCGCGTATGTCGGCGTGGTATTATACGCGTTTGTTGCAATATTCCAGCTTATCACGTTGCCCGTTGAATTTAACGCGAGCAAAAGAGCGCTTCAGACTATCGAAGAAAACGGATTTTTAGTCGGCGAAGAATATCAGGGCGCAAAAAAAGTGCTGACAGCCGCTGCTCTGACTTATGTTGCGGCACTCGCTACGGCTATTGCAACTGTGTTAAGGCTGCTGCTTGTAATTAACAGAAGACGATGAAGGACGCAAGACTTGCCGCCTTTGATTTGCTTTACAGCATACTAAAGGACGGCGCATACTCAAATATCGCGATTGACAAGGCGCTTTGTGATGTCAGCGCAAAGGACAAGGGGCTTGTTTCAAACCTTGTTTACGGCGTAATTGAACGTAAAATAACGCTTGACTTTCTGATTGACAAATACCTTGACATCAAACCAAAACCTAAGGTAAAACTTGTACTTTACATCGGCGCGTATCAGCTGTATTTTATGGACAAAATACCGTCAAGCGCTGCAATTAACACAAGCGTTGAGCTTGCTGCAAATGTCGGTATGGCGTACTATAAAAAGCTTGTCAACGCGGTATTACATAAGATTGACGACAACAGAATTGATATAGACGAAATAGAGGATTTAAGCGTTAAGTATTCCTGCCCGACGCACCTTATAAATATGTGGAAAAAGGGCTACGGCGAGGAAAACACGCTTAAGATACTTAGTGCGATTAACGGCAGACCGCCCGTATTTGCTATTCCTAACACGCTTTATTTAGACGCCGAGGAGCTGCAGTATGAGCTTTTGAACTGCGGTATCGAGTGCGAAATTGCAGACGGCGCTGTTATGATTAATTCACACTTTGATTTAAACAGCTGCAAGCAGTTTGAAAACGGACTGTTTCATATTCAGGACTTAAGCTCGTTTAAATGCGCTACGGCGCTCGAAGCTAAAGATGGCGACACTGTGCTTGATATATGCTCGGCGCCCGGCGGTAAAGCGTTTACGATAGCCGAGCGTATGAACAACACCGGTTGTGTCTACGCCTTTGATTTACACGAACACCGCGTAAGGTTAATTGCCGACGGTGCTAAAAGGCTCGGTATTACTAACATTAAGGCGCAGGTTAACGACGCGCTTGAATACAACCCCGACATTCCAAAGTGCGACAGAATACTTTGCGATGTGCCTTGCTCGGGCTTTGGCATAATAAGGCGCAAACCCGAAATCAGATACAAGGAGCTTGACTCCGTAAAGGAGCTGCCCAAAACGCAGTATAAAATCCTTAAAACCTCCTCGATGTACCTTAAGGACGGCGGGCGGATTATTTACTCCACCTGCACGCTTAATAAGCGCGAAAACGAGAAGGTAGTCGAAAGATTTTTAAACGAAAACGAGGACTTTACGCTCGTTTTTGATAAAACTTTTTATCCCGAAGCTAACGGCGGCGACGGCTTTTACTTCGCAGTAATGGAAAAGAAAAATGACTGATATTAAATCCCTATCCTTTGACGAGCTGTCAGAGGAGGTCGAAAAACTGAATTTACAAAAGTTCCGAGCGTGTCAGATTTATCAGTGGCTTCACAAAGAGGGCGTAACCTCGTTTGACGAAATGACTAATCTGTCTAAGTCGCTTCGCGACACGTTGAGCGAGCGGTATTTTATACCTCATTGCGAGACAGAGGACAAGTATGTGTCTCAGCTTGACGACACCGTAAAATACCTGTTTAAGCTCTATGACGGCGAGTACATAGAGAGTGTAATTATGAAGTACAAATACGGCTACACGATTTGTATTTCAACTCAGGTCGGCTGTAAAATGGGGTGCAAGTTCTGCGCGTCAACTCTTGCGGGATTTAAGCGAAATTTGCTTCCCGCCGAGATGGAGAGCCAGCTCCACGCGGCGCAGCGCGATTTATGCGTGAGAATATCGCATATCGTGCTTATGGGTATAGGCGAGCCGCTTGACAACTACGACAATGTCATTAAGTTCCTTAAAACAGTAAACGACGAAAAAGGGCTTAATATTTCGCTGAGGGATATTACTATATCCACCTGCGGAATCGTGCCGAGGATATACAACCTTATGGACGAGGGACTGCCCGTTACGCTCACTATTTCGCTGCACGCGCCAAACGACGAAATACGTTCAAAAACAATGCCGATAAACGACAGGTACGGCGTTGACAGCGTTATTAAGGCGAGCAGGGACTACGCCGAAAAAACTTCAAGGCGTGTTTCATTTGAGTACACTCTGATTAAGGGCGTTAACGACAGCGCAGAGTGTGCAAAAGAGCTTGCGCAAAAGCTAAAGGGCTTCATATGCCATGTTAATTTAATTCCCGTTAACGATGTTAAGGAGAGGGGAAATATTAAATCCTCGGATAAAACTATTAATAATTTTAAAGATACCTTGAAATCACTCGGAATTAATGCTACAATAAGACGGACTTTAGGAAAAGATATTAACGCTTCCTGCGGACAGCTTCGCAGGAGGAAGAATAATGGTGACTGATATGAAAATGGTTGCAAAAACAGATAAAGGTGTCGTACGCGACAGCAATCAGGACGCATATGCCTGCGGTGAGCTTCCCGGAGAAGTTGCCTGGGCGGTTGTCTGCGACGGAATGGGCGGTCATTCCGGCGGAAATATTGCGTCTAAGCTTGCTGTTAAGGTTATAAGCGATAAAATTACCTCCTGTTACAATTCCAAAATGCGTGATTCCTCTATTAAAAACCTTCTCGATTCGGCTATTACCGCCGCTAATTTAGAGGTTTTCGATATGGCGGACGCTCATAACGAGCTTTTCGGTATGGGCACTACGGTTGTTTGTGCGATTGTAAGAGGGGATTATGCTTTTGTTGCCCACGCGGGCGACAGCAGGGCGTATGTAGCCTCGTGCGACTCGATTAGACAGATTACTACGGACCATTCGCTCGTTCAGGATTTGCTCGACAGGGGCAAGATTACTGAGGACGAGGCAGAAAACCATCCTAATAAGAACTTAATCACAAGGGCTGTCGGCGTTGATAAATCTATCGAGGTTGACTTTGCGGAGAGCGAGCTTAACAGCGACGAAACGCTTATCCTTTGTACTGACGGACTTACTAATTATGTCACGAGCGACGAGATGCTTGAGGACATCAAGGACGGCCAGTATTACGCATTTGCGGACAGACTTGTTAAACGCGCTAACAAGAACGGCGGCGGCGACAACATCACGGTTGTTGCAATATCAAACTAATGGAGTGTAGGTAAATGGAAAATTATGTAGGTAAAAGACTTGACGGCAGATATGAGGTTCAGGAAATTATCGGCGTGGGCGGAATGTCTGTTGTATATAAAGCTTATGATAATGTAGACGACAGAATTGTTGCGGTAAAGATTCTTAAAGAGGAATTCGCCGCTAACGAGGAGTTTAAGCGCAGATTTAAAAACGAGTCTAAGGCTATCGCGCTTTTGTCGCATCCTAATATCGTAAAGGTTTACGATGTAAACTTCGGCGAAAAGCTTCAGTACATCGTTATGGAATACATCGACGGTATCACTCTTAAGGAGTATATCAACAAGCAGGGCGCTATTACCTGGAACGATGCGCTGTACTTTATGACGCAGATTTTAAAGGCAGTTCAGCACGCTCACGACAAGGGTATTGTCCACAGAGATATTAAGCCGCAGAACATTATTCTGCTCTCAAACGGTAACATTAAGGTTACGGACTTCGGTATCGCGCGCTTTTCCCGCTCCGAGACTAAGACGCTTACCGAGCAGGCTATCGGCTCAGTTCACTATATCGCGCCTGAGCAGGCAAAGGGCGAAATGACCGACGAAAGAGCGGACATCTACTCGCTTGGCGTTGTACTTTACGAAATGCTTGCTGGCTCGGTACCGTTCGAGGCTGACAGCGCGGTGTCGGTAGCGCTTATGCAGGTGCAGGCGGACGCCGAAAGGCTTACAGATGTTAACCCCAACATCCCGCTCGGTCTTGAGCAAATCTGTATCCACGCTATGCAGAAAAACGCTCTCGACAGATACCAGACTGCTACCGAAATGCTCCTTGATATCGAGGAGGTTATTAAAAACCCGAACACTACCTTTAACTATGTTTCAAAGGTTGACGCTAATCCCACAAGGATAGTTAATAAAAACGATATTGCTAACCACATCGCACCCGAGCCGATTATCGAGGAAGAGGAAGAATACGTTGACCCCGACCATAAAAAGAAGGTCGCAACGGCTGTAGTTATCGGCTTAATCGTGCTTGCTGCGGCGATAGTTTTGCTTGTAATGGTCGTTACTAATAATGTAAACAAGACCACGCAGAAGCTCGAAAACTTTGTCGGCGTTTCGTACGACGAGCTTATAGAGAGCAACGCTTACGATTATCAGTTCGTTCAGGAAACTAAAAAGACCGACGCTCAGCAGCCGGGTATCGTTATCGAGCAAAGCCCCGAAGCAGGTACCAAGGTACAAAAGGGCTCTACCGTAACTCTTGTAGTTGCGATATCCGAGGACGACATCACCGTACCTAATGTCTACGGACTTAACGAGGAGCGCGCTAAGCAGAAGTTAGAGCAAAGCAAGCTCACTAAGGTTAAGGTGCTGACGATTTCGAGCGAAAGCGTTGACGAGGGCGATGTTGTTTACACCGACCCGAAGGCCGGCACAGTAGTCGGCGAAAACGACGAGATTACGCTTTACTTATCGTCAGGTCCGTCTACAACAGTTATTAAAACAATCAAAGTGCCCGATGTTTACGGCCTTTCACAAAGTGGCGCGAGGGCATTCCTCGAAAAGTGCGGTTTTACTAATATTTCGTTTGTAACTCAGGACAGCCCCGTTACTAAGGGTACTGCGATTTCGCAGCAGCCCGAAGCAGGTGCCGAGGCTAAGGAGACCGACTCTATTAAGGTCGTTATCTCCTCGGGCGTTACGACTACAACAACCGAAAAGCAGGTTAAGATTTCGCTTACCGTTAAGCTTCCGTCCTGCAGGGACAAGAACGGCGAATATGTTAAGGATACGCTTCGCATTAAGATTGACGGCGAAACATATCTTAACCAGGTAGTAACTCTTAACGGTAAAAACAAGGTAACGAGCATTACCTCGGACAGCAAGAAACCGCTTAAGATAGTAGTTTCTCTTAAAAAGACAGACGCTACCGAGAGCAAGACAACCAGCGTAAGAACTGCTCAGTCGATTACTATAGACTTCAGCGGCTTCTCTTACGACGAGTCCGAGACGACAACCGAGGAGGAAGAGGAGAGCACCTCCGAAAAATCCGAGGATGAAGAAGAAAAGCCCTCTAAACCCGAGAAGGACGATAATGACGACTAATCAAAAAACAACTAACGGTAAAATAATTAAAGGCATCGGCGGCTTCTACTATGTAGAGGCCGATGATGTTATATACGAGTGTAAAGCGCGCGGTAACTTCAGAAAACAGGGGATTTCGCCCCTCGTCGGCGACAATGTTGAGATTTCGGTTAACGAGGCTGAGCTTGCCGAAAACAGAATAGAAAAGATTTATGAGCGCAAAAATGTACTTGTACGCCCGCCGCTTGCAAACCTTGACAGACTGTTTATTGTCGCATCACTCGTTGACCCGACTATAAATACGCTTATTCTCGATAAGCTGATTGCTATTGCCGAGTATAAGAACATCGAGCCGATTATTGTTATTACTAAAACCGACCTTGACGACAGCTACAAGAAGTACGAGGATATTTATATTTCCGCAGGCTACAAGGTTGTTGAATGTGATAACGAAAGCGGCAAGGGCGCAGACGAAATTAAAGAGCTTTTAAAGGGTAAGATATCCGCCTTTAGCGGTAATACGGGAGTCGGTAAATCCTCGCTCTTAAACAATATTTTCCCCGACTTAGAGCTTGCAACGGGCGAAACGAGCAAAAAGCTCGGACGCGGTAAGCACACCACAAGGCACTGCGAGCTGTTTAAGGTTGAGGGCGGATATATTGCCGACACGCCCGGTTTTTCGTCGCTCGATATTGAGCGATGCGAAAAGATATATAAGGACGACCTTCCGTACTGCTTTAAGGAGTTTGAGCCGTATCTCGATAAATGCAGGTTCCAGACTAACTGCTCGCATATTAACGACAAGGGCTGCGCTGTAGCTCAGGCGGTTAAGGACGGCGAAATTTCACCACTTCGTCACCAGAGCTATATAACAATGTATAATGAAGTAAAGGATATAAAGGAATGGCAAAAGAGGTAAAGCGCTGTGTGATAATATCGGGCGCGCCCGAAACGGATATTGACTATATCGCACCTCTTTGCGACGGCGCGTTTGTTATCTGCGCCGACAGCGGATACCTTAAGGCGCAAAAGCTCGGGATTAATATTGACCTTATAATTGCGGATTTTGACTCTGCAGGTGAGCCGAAGCTCGACTGTAAGATTAAAAAGCTCCCCGTACAAAAGGAGCATACCGACACATTTGAGTGCGTTATAACCGCAGTTGACATGGGCTTTAGCGATATTACTGTTGTCGGCGGTATCGGCACTCGCGTTGACCATAGCTATTCTAATATTCTCTGCCTTGATTACTGCAAAAAGCGCGATACGCAGTGTACAATAGTTAGTAAAAACACGCGCATTTCGCTGATTAGCGAAGCTCGCAGAATTTATCGCGAGTATCAGTGGTTTTCGCTCTTTGCGTTTATGGAGGAGTGCAGGGGCGTATCAATCAGCGGCGCTCATTATACCGCAGGGTTTTACGGCCTCGACAAGCTCGACTTTAAACCCTCCGACCAGTTCGGACAGAGCAACTTCGTCGAGGGTGAATTCGCAACGGTTACGGTCGATAAAGGAACACTTTTACTAATAGAGAGTAACGATTAAGAAGCTTTTTCATAGTATGTAGTAAATGCTGAGGAGCTGATACTATGAAGAACACTTGTTACAACAAAAGCGCTAAAAATTTAATATTCGTCGCTTTTGGTGCAGGGTGCGCGGTTGCACTTTGTCTGCCTACGGTGTGGACTACGCGTATACTCGCGTTATGCGTTATCGTCCTCGGCATTATTTGCTGTAGACCGGGGAGGTAGTTTTGTGAAAGTTGTACTGATTAAAAGCCCTAAGCTTTTAGCGCCCATACTCAGAGCGATGTTTAAGGTCAAGAAAATTACATACACTGATTAAAATATTCAATGTATGCTTGACTTATTATTGCTAATTTGTTAATATACTAATATATTTTAACGGCTGAGATTAAGAGGAGTAAAACCGCAGTTTTCTTTTAGAGAGCCGTCGTTCGGTGCAAGACGGCAGAAGGCGGGTTTGAAGGTAGCTTATGAGCCGGGCGGATGAAACTGAGTAGTTCGCTTCGTACGCCTGCGTTAAAGGCTTTGAGTGGCACAGTTGTGCAATTTGAGTGGTACCACGGATTATTCCGCCTCATTTTTGGGGCGGTTATTTTTTTACTTGGAGGACAATTATGGCAAAGGAACTTGAAAAACAGTATAATCCCTCGCAGTTCGAGGACAGAACTTATAAATTCTGGCTTGACGGAAAATATTTTCACGCTGATGTTAATAGCGAAAAAGAGCCGTACACTATAGTTATCCCGCCGCCAAACATTACGGGTCAGCTCCATATGGGACACGCCCTTGACAACACGCTGCAGGATATCCTTATCCGTTATCACAGAATGAACGGATATAATACTTTATGGCTTCCCGGTACCGACCACGCGTCAATCGCTACCGAGGCTAAGATAGTCGAGGCTATGCGCAAGGAAGGCATTACTAAAGAGGATTTAGGCAGAGAGAAATTCTTGGAAAGAGCGTGGGAGTGGAAGCGTCAGTACGGCGGCAGAATTATAGAGCAGCTTAAGAAGATGGGCTCCTCCTGCGACTGGGACAGAGAGCGTTTTACGCTCGACGAGGGCTGTAATAAAGCCGTTGTCGAGGTGTTTAATAACCTTTACGAAAAAGGTCTTATTTACAGGGGTGAAAGGATTGTAAACTGGTGTCCGCACTGCCTTACTTCTATTTCGGACGCTGAGGTTGAGTACGAGGACCAGGCAGGTCACTTCTGGCACCTTAAGTACCCGTTTGTTGACGGCTCAGGCTATCTTGAGCTTGCTACAACAAGACCCGAAACTATGCTCGGCGATACCGCGGTTGCGGTTAACCCGAACGACGAAAGATATAAGGACTGCGTCGGCAAGATGCTCGACCTTCCGATAGTTCACCGCCAGATACCCGTAGTTGCGGACGATTATGTTGATATCGAGTTCGGTACCGGCGTTGTTAAGATTACGCCTGCACACGACCCGAACGACTTTGAGGTAGGACTTCGTCACAACCTCGAGGTAATAGATGTAATGACCGACGACGCTCATATTAAGGACGGCTGGGGAAGATACAGCGGCATGGACAGATACGAGTGCCGTAAGGCTATTGTTGAGGACCTAGAAAAAGAGGGCGCGCTTCTCGAAATCGAGGACTACTCGCATAATGTTGGTACCTGCTACCGTTGCGGTACTACTATCGAGCCTAAGGTATCTAAGCAGTGGTTCGTTAAGATGAAGCCGCTTGCAGGTCCCGCTATCGACGCGGTTAAAAACGACGACACAAAGTTCGTTCCAAAGAGATACGAAAAGACATATTTCCACTGGCTCGAAAATATCCGCGACTGGTGCATTTCCCGTCAGCTCTGGTGGGGACACAGAATCCCTGCATGGTACTGCGACGACTGCGGCGAGATTACAGTTAGCCGCGATGTTCCTACTAAGTGCGAGCACTGCGGTAGCGAGCATATTCACCAGGACCCCGACACGCTTGACACCTGGTTTTCGTCAGCATTATGGCCGTTTTCGACTATGGGCTGGCCGGACGAAACCGAGGACTTTAAAAAGTATTATCCCACAAACACGCTTGTTACAGGCTACGACATTATCCCGTTCTGGGTTATGAGGATGATGTTCTCGGGTCTTGAGCAGACGGGCAGAGTACCGTTTAACACCGTTCTTATTCACGGTCTTGTTCGTGACGCTCAGGGTCGCAAAATGAGTAAGTCGCTCGGCAACGGCATAGACCCGCTTGAGGTTATCGACGAGTACGGCGCAGACGCGCTTAGATTTACGCTTGCTACCGGTAATTCACCCGGTAACGATATGCGTTTCTCGGACGACAGAGTTAAGGCTTCGCGTAACTTTGCTAATAAGCTATGGAACGCTGCGCGCTTCGTTTTGATGTACCTCGGCGACGATTATAAATACGGCGGACTTCCGAGCGACCTTCTAATCGAGGATAAGTGGATACTCTCTAAGGTTAATTCGCTCGCTCAGGAGGTTACCGATAATCTCGACAAATACGAGCTCGGTATCGCTGTACAAAAGCTTTACGACTTTATCTGGGATGTGTTCTGCGACTGGTATATCGAGATAGCTAAAATAAGATTGCAGGGCGACGACGAAGCGGCAAAAGAGAACGTTAAGGCAGTTCTTGTATTCGTTTTAACTAATATCTTAAAGCTTCTGCACCCGTTTATGCCGTTTATCACCGAGGAGATTTATCAGGCTATTCCTCACGATACCGAGTCGATTATGATTTCCGACTGGTGCAAGTTCGACGACGCGCTCTCCTTTAAGGCTGAGGAAGCGGAGATGGAAAAGATTATGTCCGCTATCCGCGCTATCCGTAACAGAAGGGCAGAGATGAATATCCCGCCGAGCAAGAAGTCGGCTGTGTTCGTAGAAACCGACGACACCGATACATTTACTATGGGAGCTGACTTTATAAGACGCCTTGCGTACGCTAACGAGGTTAGCGTTGAAAAGTCGTTCGGCGACCTCGGTAATGTCGTTACTATAATCACCGACGACGCTAAGGTTTATATTCCACTCGGCGACCTCGTTGACTTTGAGGCGGAGAAAAAGCGCCTTGAAAAAGACCTTGCTGCCGCTGAGGACAAGCTTGCGTTTATCAATAAGAAGCTGAATAACCCCGGCTTTGTAAACAAAGCGCCTGAAAAGGTTGTACAGCAAAACAGAGACGACGCCGCTAAGCTTGAGGAAAAGATTGCTAATATCAAAAAATCTATTGAGGAAATCGGTTAATGAACCAAATCTCATCTTACAGTGACGCGATAAATTATCTTAATGAAAAAACGAGCCTCGGCATTAAGCCGGGGCTTACTCGTATTAAAGCGGCTCTCGACGCGCTCGGCAACCCGCAAAACAGTTTTAAAACAATACATATAGCCGGTACTAACGGTAAGGGTACGGTTGCGGCAACTATCGCAAACGCGCTGAAAAACGAGGGTTATAAGGTGGGGCTTTTCACTTCGCCGTGGGTTATTAACGAGCGCGAGCAGATACAGATTAACGGCGATTTTATCAGTGAAGACGACTTTCGTAACTGCGCGCGTACCTTACAGATAACAGGTACCGACTGTACTGAATTTGAGTGCATAACAGTTATGGCGTACCTGTATTTTAAGGCTCAGAAGGTCGACTATGCCGTTATAGAGTGCGGTATGGGCGGTGCGGGCGACGCTACTAATACAGAAAAAGAAAATATGTCGGTTATTACCTCTGTATCGCTTGACCATACTGATTTTCTCGGCTCAACTATAGACGAAATCGCTGAGGAAAAGTCGGGTATTCTAAGAAAGAACGGCACCTGCGTTTTATATAACGACGAGCTTGCAGAGCATTTTAAGGATAAGTGCAATAAGCTCGTTACGGGCGGAATAACGGACAATTTAAGCATTGTTAACGCTGTTCTCGGCGAACTTGGCGTAAGCGGTGTAAACGAGCTTGTGCGCCTTCCTGCAAGGCAGGAGAAACGCGGTGGCGTACTTCTCGACGGAGGTCATAATGTCGCTGCAGCAAAAGCTCTCGCGCCACTTATAGAAAACGAAGTCGCCGTTATCGGTATGATGCGCGACAAGGATGTTGAGGGCTATATTTCGCTTATAGCACCGAAATGCAAAAAGATTATTGCGGTTGATGTGAGTAATCCGCGAGCAATTAAGGCGGACGAGCTTGCAAAAATTGCTAAGAAATACTGCGCCGATGTAATTACCGAGCGCGACGCAGAAAGCGCCTTAAAATACAAGCCCACATTAATTTGCGGCTCGTTTTATATGATACGCGAAATAATTAATTTACTTTAACCAAAATTCAACAAATTATGCTTAGTCAATCTGTTATATATAGGTAACAGATTGATTTTTTTATTTGGAGAGATGCAGTGTGAATGTAACTATCGAATCGAGCGGCGATTTACTGATAGCGTATTTAATCGGCGAAATCGACCACCATTCAAGCGCTGTGATAAGGGAGAAAATTGACGACACTATAGCCTTTAAAAAGCCTAAGCACCTTATACTCGATTTTAAAAATGTGTCCTTTATGGACTCGTCGGGTATAGGTCTTGTAATGGGCAGATACCGCACTATGCAGAGCTTTAAGGGCAGCGTTGAGGTGCGCGGAATTAACGCCCAGACTAAAAAGCTTATGGAGCTTAGCGGGCTGTCAAGTATCGTAATACTAAAGGAGAACTGAAATGAAAATTGTTAACGAATTTAAGCTGACCGTCGAGTCAAAGAGCGTAAACGAGGCGTTTTGCCGCGTCGCTGTGTCGGCGTTTGTAACTCAGCTCGACCCGACTATTGAGGAGCTTTCGGACATAAAAACCGCGGTTAGCGAGGCGGTGACTAACGCTATTGTTCACGGCTATAAGGACACTACGGGAAGGATTTACATAACCGCGCAGATAACCGATAACGCGTGCGTTCGTATTAAAATTAGGGATAAGGGCGTCGGCATCGACTCGGTTGAGCAGGCTATGACGCCGCTCTTTACAACAGGCGAGGGCGACAGAGCGGGGCTCGGGTTTACGGTAATGCAGTCGTTTTGCGACAAGGTAAGCGTAAGCTCTAAGATAGGCAAGGGGACGACCGTTACGCTCGTTAAGAAAATTCAGGGCAAAAGCCAATGGTAGCAGACAGAGAGGGCGCTATTGTTAATAATCTCGCTCTTGTACACTCTATCGCGCGGCGCTTTACGGGACGCGGAATTGAGTACGACGATTTGTATCAGGCGGGCTGCGTCGGGCTTATTAAAGCGGTAGATAATTTCGACGAGAGCAGGGGATTTGCGTTTTCGACCTACGCCGTACCCGTAATTATGGGTGAGATAAAAAGACTTTTCCGCGACGGCGGAAGCATTAAGGTCTCCCGTTCGCTTAAAGAAAAGTCACTGAAGGTGCAGTATATTAAGGATAATTTTGTGTCAAAAGAAAACCGCGAGCCTACGGTTAGCGAGCTTGCGGCGCTTTCGGGGTACAGCGTTGAGGAGCTTAGCGAAATACTATGCGTTATGACTCCCGTGCGCTCGTTAAGCGCGTTTTACGACGAGGAGGAGGGGAATATAGACATACCCGTTGACGAGAGCGATATGCTCTTTGACAGGCTTTCTATTGACGAAGCGACCGCTAAGCTGTGCGAGGGCGAGAGGATAATTATTTCAAACCGCTTTTTCCTCGGTAAAACACAGAGCGAAACAGCGAAAGAGCTCGGTATTTCGCAGGTTCAGGTATCGCGAAAAGAAAAGAAAATACTACTGAAACTAAGGGAATATATGAAATAAAAAAGACGGCTTATTCCGCCGTCTTAAAGTAATTACTGATATATTCATTTGCGCTGACGTAATTGAAGTTTTCAAACTCGATTATAAACAGCGCTTTTTTCTTTTCGTAAACGAAAACCGTTTTGTTCTTGCCTTTCTTTGTTCTCATAACGAAGGCGGTGTACTCGTTATCGGAGATTGTAACGCCGTCCTTTTGGCGAAGGGTGTCCTTTTTAGCCTTGCTTTCAAGCTCCTTCTTATAATCGGATACGGACTGATATTCGCCGCTGAGCATAACTATTACGCCCACGCTGCGCTCGGTATCGGTAATAAAGTAGTCGTAAATTACGGGGTTCGGGTCTTCACTCGACAGCTCGAGGTCGCCGAAGGTCTGAACAACATACTTATCCGTAGGCTCGATTTTAATATTAACCGACTTATTAGTGTAGGTGTTATTCTTAATCTTACCGGTTTTAATCGAGTCGTCGGACTTTTCAGCCTTTGTCGAGCTTACGGTAGTACCGTCGACGGTGTACTCCTTTTTGTTAGCGCAGGCGGTAAACGCGCTTGCAGTAACAGCAATACACATTAAAATAACAAGTAATTTTTTCATAGCTATACCTCATATAAATTATATAAAACGAGCGCTAAAAGCGCTATGTCGGCTACGGCGAGTATCGGCATTATTATCATAAAGCTCTTGTGCTTCGTTTTATGGCGGATTAGCTTCATTGTAATGTAGCTAAGCGGTGCGCCGCCGAGAATACCGCACATCCACAGCGCCTTTTCGCTAATACGCCACCTGCCGTGCTGAGCCTTAATTTTATCGATAATATTTATCAGCGCGCCGAGAATATTAATCGCCGCAAAGTATATAAAAAATGCGTTATACATCAAATCTTTCAAGTTCCTTTAAGTCGAAATTTCCTATAGCGAGCTTTTCGCCCTTTTTAAAGACCTTCGCCTGAGCTTCGTTTACGCCGAAAACTGCGGCACATTCGGGGCATACAAGGCAGTAAACATTGCCCGTATCAAACAGCGGGAAGTCCGCTTTGAGCCTGAATTCAAAATTCTGAAAAACGGACATCTTAACCTTTTTATCGCAGTTAGGGCAGGTTATAACCTCCGTTTCGCCCGCTGAATAAAGCTTTTTTGAGTTGCCGAGTCTGTATTCCATAATAGTCACCTCGTCTATATTTTACTACATTGAAATGAAGTGTTCAAGAGTGAAAAAAATAATAATTATAATTTTATGTTTAATGCTTACTTTTTCGGGCTGCAGCCTGCAGAGTAAAACGAACACAGCGCCGCCGCAGTTTACCGAAGTTAAGGAGCAAAAGAGTAACGATTTATATGTTAAATCAATCTGGCTCACATACTATGAGCTCGATAATATGGCTAAGGGTAAAACTAAAAGCGAGTTTAAAGAGAATATAAGCGCCGCGTTTAAAAGGCTAAGTAATATGGATTTTAACACCGTTACCGTTCAGGTAAGGGCGTTTGCCGACGCGGTCTATGAGTCGAAATACTTTAAAAGCAGATACTCTTTTGACGCGCTTGAAATTATGTGTGAAGTCGCCGAAAAACATAATCTGCGCCTTGAAGCGTGGGTTAATCCGTATCGGGTGAGCTTCGATAAAAACAAAAAGGTTAGCTTTGATAGCACTATGCTTTATAAATCCGGGCAGGGTATATATTTTAACCCCGCGAGCGATAAAGTGACTAAGCTAATTAAAAAAGGCGTGGTAGAAATAGTCAGGAATTATAACATATACGCTATTCATTTTGACGACTACTTTTACCCGACAACCTCAAAAAAGATAGATAAAGCCGAGTACAGCGCCTACCTAAAAAAAGGCGGTAAAAAGAGCCTTTCAGCCTGGCGGAGGGATAAGATAAATAATATGGTTAAAACCGTCTATAAGGCAGTTAAGCGCACTGACAGCGCCGTTAAATTCGGTATTTCGCCCTCGTCTAATATTAAAAACGACTTTGAAACGCTGTACGCCGATGTTGAAAAATGGGCTAAGGGCGGATACTGCGATTATATCTGTCCTCAGATTTACTTCGGCTTTAAAAATGTGTATCAGCCGTTTATGTTTACAACTAAAAAATGGATAGGTATTACAAGCTGCGACCTATATGTCGGGCTGCCGCTATATAAGGCGGGCAGGGCGGACAAATACGCAGCGCTTGAAGATAAAAGCGTTATCAACGAGTTTAAAAATAACGATAATATTATTTCAAGACAGATTACCTATCTCTCAAAGCTCGACGAAGTCAAGGGCTTTTACATCTTTTCGTACAGCTGTCTAGACGATTCGCGGTGTAAAAAAGAGGTGGATAATATGCTTAAAGTGTTGAAATAAGGCAGTCGTTTTCCTCGTCAAAGGCGGTTATTTTAACGCTTAATTCCTTGCCGATAATATCCTCGCAGCTGCTGAGCCTTACGGGTGTGTAATTTTTTGTGTAGCCCTGGTAAATATTATCGCCGACCATATTTTCAAATAGCACCGTGCAGGTAGTACCTATAAGCGACTTAAGGTAATCGCCGCGGATAGCGTCCGTCTTTTCTATCATAAGGGCGGCTCTGCGCTCTTTTTCAGCCTTCGGCACGTTGTCGCCCTTGCGTGACGCTACAGTGCCCTCGCGTTCGGAATAGGGGAAGGTATGCACCTTTTCAAAGCCGATACGCTCTGCAAAGCGAAGCGACTCGTCAAAGTCCTCAGCCGTTTCCTCGTGAAAACCGACCATAATGTCGGTGGTAAGAGTCGCGTCCTTAAACGTTGCTCTGAGCTTGTTACAAAGCGCTTCGTACTCGCCGGCGGTGTAGTGGCGGTTCATATTCTTAAGCGTTTTGTCGCACCCGCTCTGAAGCGAAATATGAAACTGAGGGCATAGCTTTTCAATTTTACTGAGTCTTTCGATAACCTCGTCGGTGATGTGGTCGGGTTCGAGCGAGCCGAGTCTTACGCGAAGAATTTTTTCGTTATCGGCGCATATCCTAACCGCGTCAACGAGGTCGAAATCCTCGCCCTTACCGTAAGCGGAGAGGTTAATTCCGACGAGCACAATCTCCTTAATTCCGTTATCCGCAAGGCTTTCTATCTCGCGCTTAAGCTCCTCGGGAGCTTTAGAGCGCACTCTGCCTCGGGAGGTGGGAATAATGCAGTATGAGCAAAAGCGGTCGCAGCCGTCCTCGATTTTTACAAACGCTCTTATGCGCTCGCTGAAGCGCTCGATAGCGCAGCCCGAAAAGGATTCGCCCTTACCGTGCTGTTTTATGTCAACTATACGGCTCTTATTCGCGTTATACTCGTTAATTAACTTTAAAATATCGTCGTTATTGCTGTTTCCGAGGACTATATCAGCCTGCTGCAGCTCTTTTGCCTGCTCGGGAAAAGCCTGCGGCATACAGCCGGTGAGTATAACCGTTGAGTCGGGGTGACGTCTTTTGAGCTTTCTGACATTCTGCCTTGTCTTCTGGTCAGCTGTTGCGGTGACGGTGCAGGAGTTAACGATGTAGTAATCCGCCTCGTCATTAATTGAGACAATTTCAAAGCCTGCGTTTTTGAGAAGCTCAGACAGATATTCGGTTTCGTACTGATTGACCTTACAGCCAAGGGTGTAAAAAGCCGCTTTCATAACATACCTCTGAATATAGAATAAGGATATTATAACAAATATCTATCATTATTACAACATAAAGTGAATATTAATAACTGGTGATGAATATGAAAAGAATTTTTGCCCTGCTACTTGCAGGAGTTTTACTGTTATCTGTGCCCAAAACGGCGCATGCAAAGCAGAAAAAAGACGAAATAAAGGCAAAATCCGCAGTGCTAATGTGCCTTGATACGGGGGATATAATAGTCAAAAAGAACGAAAAGGAGCGCCTGTCGCCCGCGTCAGTAACTAAAATAATGACAATCCTTCTTGTGCTCGAAGCGCTCGATTCGCATAAAATAACGCTTAGCGATAAGGTAACGGCTAGCGAAAACGCGGTTAAGATGGGCGGCTCGCAGATTTGGCTTGAAGCAGGGGAGAGTATGACGGTTGACGAGCTGTTAAAGGCTGTAGTTATCGCAAGCGCAAACGACGCGTGCACCGCGCTTTCCGAATACATAGGCGGCTCGACAACTGCATTTGTTAAGATGATGAACGACAGAGCGCGGGAGCTCGGGTGTAAAAACACTAATTTTGAAAACTGTAACGGACTTGACGACACGATAACGGCGCATTACTCGAGCGCCGAGGACTTGGCAATAATTACGCGAGAGGTAATGAAGCATAAGGTTATTAAGAAGTACACTACCGTCTGGCTCGACTCGCTGAGGGACGGCAAAACCGAGCTTAACAACACCAACAAGCTGATTAACTCATATAACGGTATAACGGGGCTTAAAACGGGTACAACTTCTAATGCGGGCTTCTGTATCGCGGCTACCGCCGAGCGCGAGGGTATGAGCCTTGTTGCGGTAGTTCTCAAAAGCGACACAAGCGAGGACAGATTTAACACAGCGCGCTATCTGCTTGACTACGGCTTTGCAAATTACGAGGTGATTACGCCTGAGATAGACGCTAAAAAGATAAAGCCCGTTAAGGTCGTTAAAGGTGTATTTAAAGAGGTCACGCCGAAGGCTATTAATTCCGACAAATTTCTTATTGAAAAGGGTGCGGATAATATTGAGTACAAGTATTCGATTATTATGTCCACGAAAGCGCCCGTAAAAAAGCACGAAAAGCTCGGTAAAATTACAGTAAAAAGCGGAAAAAAGACCCTCGGCGAGATTAGTCTTGTGTCGCCTAACGACATCTCGAAAACAGACAAAACCTCAATATTTAGGGATATACTGATAAAAATATAAATATATATTGATTTTTTTGTCGATATGGTGTATTATATACAAGTCAATTTGCGGACTAATATATTTAAGAGGTTAAAATATGATTAAACTTAATTCAAATTATTCCGGCATCAGCGCTCAGGACATTGATAATATGGCGCCCAAGGCTGTTGAAGCTATGAATACACTTATGAATAAAACCGGCGAGGGTAATGACTTTCTCGGCTGGGTTTCGCTTCCTACGGATTACGATAAGGAAGAGTTCGGCAGGATAAAGAAGGCTGCTGAGTATATTAAAAATAATGCCGATGTGCTTATCGTTATCGGTATCGGCGGTTCTTACCTCGGCGCAAGAGCTGTTATAGAGGCTGTTAAGTCGAATAACTATAACCTTGTTGCCAAGGACACGCCGCAGATTCTGTTTATCGGCAACTCCATAAGCCCGCAGGCGCTCAACGACACCGTTAAGCTCTGCGAGGGCAAGGACATCTGCGTTAACGTTATCTCAAAGAGCGGTACAACTACTGAGCCGGCAATCGCTTTTCGCGTATTCCGCGAGCTTG
The DNA here is from genome assembly GCA_017450645.1 of Eubacterium sp. Classification (GTDB taxonomy): domain Bacteria; phylum Bacillota; class Clostridia; order Oscillospirales; family Acutalibacteraceae; genus Eubacterium_R. Next base: position 8,241 of record JAFSTE010000021.1, on the reverse strand, counting down.
TTAACAGCCGTTATTCTAAGGAAGAGGCTGCTAAGCGCATCTTTTGCACTACCGACAGAGCGAAGGGTACTCTTAAAGGTCTTGCAGACGAGGAGGGTTACGAAACCTTCGTTGTACCCGACGATGTAGGCGGAAGATTTTCGGTGCTTACAGCCGTAGGACTTCTTCCTATCGCCGTTGCAGGCATTGATATCGACGCGCTTATGCTCGGCGCACGCAAGGCGCAAAACGAGCTTTGCAGCGATGATATAAACGCTAACGAGTGCTTAAAGTACGCCGCAGTTCGCAACTGCTTCTATAATATGGGTAAAAAGCTCGAGTGTTTTGTGTCGTATGAGCCTTGTATGACTATGTTTAACGAGTGGTTAAAGCAGCTCTTCGGCGAGAGCGAGGGCAAGGACGGCAAGGGACTTTTCCCGACCTCGTGCGTATTCTCGACCGACCTTCATTCGCTCGGTCAGTATATTCAGGAGAGCGGCGCGAGTCTTATGTTTGAAACGGTTGTCAACTTTAAGGAGTGCGACAACGACTATGTTATCGGCGAGCAGGAGGGCAACATCGACGGACTGAACTTCCTCTCGGGCGAAACGCTCAGCTTCGTTAACGACAGGGCAAGACTAGGCACGCTTCTTGCACATACCGACGGCGGGGTAGGCAATCTCGTTATTACCTGCGACAGAATTGACGAGCAGAATATAGGCTATCTTATCTATTTCTTTGAAAAAGCATGTGCCGTTTCGGGCTATATTCTCGGCGTAAATCCATTTAATCAGCCCGGTGTTGAGAGCTACAAAAAGAATATGTTTGCGCTTCTCGGTAAACCCGGATATGAAAGTGAAAAGAAAACTCTTGAAAACAGGCTCGGTTTATGATACTATAGTGATGTAAAGTAAATGTTCCATTTAGGAGGAATTTAAAAATGATTAAATTAATTATCGGTAACAAAGGTGCCGGAAAGACAAAAAGACTTATTGAACTCGTTAACACCTGTGTTGAAAACTCAGATGGTAATGTCGTATGTGTAGAAAATGAGCCTAAGCTCACTTATGATGTTTCGTCTAAAGCTCGTCTTTTAGAAACAAATACATACGCTATCAATGGTCACAAGGCATTTTACGGTTTCCTTGCAGGTATCTGCGCAGGTAACTACGATGTTACGGATATTCTTATTGACGCTACATTTAAGATTGTCGGCAGAGAGTACGAAAAGCTTCCTCAGTTCTTTGAGATGCTTTCTAATCTCAGCGAGGCTTCCGATGTAACCTTCTACTTCACAATCAGCTGTGATAAAGAGGACCTGCCTGTAGAGATTTTCGACTTCTGCGAAGAAATCTAAGTGAATTCAGCGTTTTAACCGTCACATTGTGGCGGTTATATTTTTTTCTTGCATAATTTGAGCTTTTATTATATAATACAAAAGATTTATATATTTTAGAGGTTAATATGGAAAATTGTATTGATATTACTGAATTTGTTGAAATACCTGTAATAGCGCTCAGGGGTCTTGTTCTTTTCCCGAATATGACGCTGCACTTTGACGTGGGGCGCAAAAAGAGCATTTCCGCGCTCAAAAGCGCTATGAACAAAAATCAGAAGGTGTTTCTTGTAACTCAGAAGGACGCCTCTCTCGACGACCCGAAGCTCGAGGATGTTTTTGATGTCGGCGTTATCTGCGAGATTAAGCAGATGATTCGTATTCAGAATTCGTCTAATCTGCGCGTTGTTGTAAAGGGTATCAGCAGGGCGAGGATTATAACCTTTTTACAGGAAAAGCCTTTTATTACAGGCGTTTGTGACATTATCGAGGAAAAAGAGCCTGCTGACTCCATTAAGGACATAGCAGCTTCGAGGGTTACTAAAAAGGAGTTCGAGGTCTACGCTCAGAATTACAGCAAAATCTCTAACGAGGTTATAAGCAAGATTATATCTATTACTAATGTGTCGGAGCTTTCGGACTACATCTGCGCTAACACCTTCTTTGATTACGAAAAGAAGCAGCAGGTGCTTGAGGAATGCGACCCGTCAAAGCGTATTTTACTTGTGCTGACCCTCCTCAGAAGCGAGAACGAAACGCTCGATATTGAAGCCGAAATTCAGGAAAAGGTCCAGAAAGAGATAGATAAGAACCAGCGCGAATACTTCCTTCGCGAGGAGATGAGGGTTATCTCAAACGAACTCGGCGAGGAGGATAATCCCGTCGAGGAGGCTGACGAGTACAAGAACAGAATCAGCGCCCTTGACTGCAGCGACGAGATTAAGCAAAAGCTCTATAAAGAGTGCGACAAGCTTATGAAAATGCCGCAGGGCTCGCACGAAGGCACCGTCGTTCGCAACTATATCGAAAAGGCGCTTGAAATCCCGTTCGGTAAGTTCACTAAGGACACGCTTAGTCTTGAAAAGGCGCGAAAAGTGCTTGATAAGGACCACTACGGTCTTGATAAGGTCAAGGACAGAATTGTCGAGTCGCTCGCCGTATTTAAGCGTAACCCCGACTTTTCGGGTCAGATACTCTGTCTTTACGGACCTCCGGGAGTCGGCAAGACGAGTATAGTTAAATCGCTTGCAAAGTCTATGAACAGACAGTATGTTCGCGTAGCGCTCGGCGGTATTCACGACGAGGCGGAAATCAGAGGTCACAGACGCACTTACATAGGCGCTATGACCGGCAGGATTGCGGACGCAGTTATCAAAAGCGGCGTTATGAACCCGATTATTCTCCTCGACGAGATTGACAAGGTCGGTAACGACTACAAGGGCGACCCGTCGTCCGCGCTGCTTGAAGCGCTCGACCCCGAGCAGAACAACAGCTTTTGCGACCACTATCTTGACTTTCCGCTTGACTTAAGCAAGGTGTTGTTTATCACTACCGCTAACGACACCTCGACTATTTCTGCTCCGCTTTACGACAGAATGGAGGTTATCGAGCTTAATTCCTACACCGTTGAGGAGAAGTTCAATATCGCCAAAAAGCACCTTCTTAGAAAGGAGATGCAAAAGCACTCCCTTACCGCAAGAGAGTTTAAGCTAAGCGACGACGCTATTTATAAGATTATCGAGAGCTACACCCGCGAAGCAGGCGTAAGAAACCTCGAAAAGCATATTGCAACCCTTTGCAGAAAGGCTACCGTAGAGCTTGAAAGCGGTAAAAAGTCGGTAAGAATTACGGCTAAAAATATCACCGATTACCTCGGCGCCGAGAAGTACACTAAGGACGAGGTCGCTAAGGATAACCAAGTCGGCGTAGTTAACGGGCTTGCGTGGACTCAGGTAGGCGGAACGCTCTTGCCTATTGAAATAAGCGTTGTTGACGGTACGGGTAAGATTGAGCTTACGGGCAACCTCGGCGATGTTATGAAAGAGAGCGCCAGAACCGCGGTATCGTACATTCGTTCAAAGGCTGACGAATACGGACTTGACAAAGAGTTTTATAAGAATAAGGACATACATATCCACGCGCCCGAGGGTGCTATCCCGAAGGACGGACCGTCTGCGGGTCTTGCGATTACAACCGCGCTTCTGAGCGAGCTTAGCGGTATCGAGATTAAGCACAATGTCGCTATGACGGGCGAGATTTCGCTAAAGGGCAAGGCGCTTGCAATAGGCTGACTTAAGGAAAAGTCGATGGCGGCGTACAAGGCGGGCTGCGATACGGTTATTATCCCGAAGGATAACGAAAAGGACCTTGCTCAGCTCAGCGACGAGGTTAAGAGCGCAATTAACTTCGTAACAGTTACAAAATTTGACGAGGTTATACCCGTTGCGCTTACGGCTATCCCGTCTAAAAAGAGCAGCGCTACCGTTACCTATTCGGCGCAGATTAACACCGACAATGCCCAAAATCAGGGAGCTTTAATATGAATTACAACACTGCAAAATTTGAACAGTCATACGGTATTTCGTCGCAGCTTCCGCAAAGCGACTGCGTGGAAATCGCGTTTGCAGGGCGCTCTAATGTCGGCAAAAGCTCGCTTCTTAATAAGCTTTTTAACCGTAAGCAGCTTGCGCGCGTAAGCTCTGTACCCGGAAAGACGATTACCATTAATTTTTACGATGTTGACGGAATTAAGTTCGTCGATTTACCGGGCTACGGCTACGCTAAAATCAGCAAGGCGGAAAAAGACCGCTTTGCAGAGCTTATGGAGGGATATTTTCAGCAGGAGCGTAACCTAAAGCTCGTTGTACAGCTTATTGATATGCGCCATAAGCTCTCGGCGGACGACGAGGGAATGATAGAATTTATGAAACAGATGGAAATCCCGTTCATAATCGTTATGACCAAGTCCGATAAGCTAAAGGTCAGGGATTATAAAAGACGCCTTGAGGAGAGCAAAAAAGAGCTTGCATTTGCGGGCGATGTTGAAATAATACCGTTTTCGTCGCAGACGGGCGAGGGCGCCGACAGGATAAAACAGTTAATAGAAAAAGCTATATAGCTTTTATGGAGGACAGATAAATGAGCAAAAAACCATTCTTAACCCTTGATGCGGCTAAAGAGATAATTGCGGAATATCCCACGCCGTTTCATATCTACGATGAAAAGGGAATCAGAGATAATGTAAAAGCGCTTGTAGACGCGTTTTCGTGGAACAAGGGCTACAGGGAGTACTTTGCGGTAAAGGCTACACCGAACCCGTTTCTTATTAAAATTCTTAACGAGTACGGCTGCGGCTGCGACTGCTCGAGCGAAACCGAGCTTATGCTCTCTAAGGCGCTCGGAATTACGGGCGAGAGCATTATGTTTTCGTCTAACGACACGCCGATTAAGGAGTACAAGCTCTGTAACGACCTCGGCGGTATTATAAATCTTGACGATATTACTAATATCGAAGCGGTTGAAAAGGCTTGCGGCACGCTGCCTAAGAAAATGAGCTGCCGTTACAACCCAGGCGGAAAGTTTATACTTACTAACGGAATTATGGACAACCCCGGCGACGCGAAGTACGGTATGACAAAGCCACAGATTATAGAGGCTTATAAAATCCTTAAGTCTAAGGGCGTCGAGGAGTTCGGACTGCATGCATTTCTTGCGAGCAACACCGTTACTAACGACTATTACCCGCAGCTTGCAAAAGTGCTGTTCGAGCTTGCGGTTGAGATTAAAAACGAAACCGGAATTGCGCTTAGCTTTATCAATCTTTCCGGCGGTATCGGTGTGCCTTACAGACCCGAGGAAACGCCTAACGATATCGCTGTTATCGGCGAGGGCGTTCATAAGGTGTTCGACGAGGTGCTTGTGCCTAACGGACTCGGCGATGTAAGCATTTACACCGAGCTCGGCAGGTTTATGATGGCGCCTTACGGTGCGCTTGTGACCACTGCAATTAACGAAAAGCACACCCATAAGGAGTATATAGGCGTTGACGCTTGCGCGGTAAACCTTATGCGTCCCGCTATGTACGGAGCGTACCACCATATCACAGTTTTAGGTAAGGAAAACGAGCCCGAAACCGAGACCTACGACATCACAGGCTCGCTTTGTGAGAATAACGATAAGTTCGCTATCGACAGAAAGCTTCCTAAGATTGAGATGGGCGACATACTGTACATCCACGACGCGGGCGCGCACGGCTTTTCGATGGGCTACAATTATAACGGCAAGCTAAAGAGCGCCGAAATCCTTTATAAAGAGGACGGCACAGCCGAGCTTATCAGAAGGGCGGAGACGCCAAAAGACTACTTTGCAACCTTTGATTGCTTTGATATTTATCAAAAACTTATCGAAGAATAATAGTCAATAATAAAAAAATGTAGAAATCTCCGAAAAATCGGAGATTTTTTCTTTACAATCACGCTTTAATGTGCTAAAATAGTGATAATTTGTTGTGGAGGTTTTCAAATGAATAACAAACTTGAAAACAAAAATGTAGATTTTTTATTTAAGGCGATTCTCGCTCTGCAAACGAGAGAGGAGTGCTACGACTTTTTTGAGGATTTATGCACAGTGCAGGAGCTTAAAACCCTGTCGCAAAGGATTGCGGTAGCTAAAATGCTGTCCGAAAAGTGCGTTTATACCGATATCGTCAGCGAAACGGGCGCGTCAACTGCAACTATCAGCCGCGTAAACCGCTCGCTTCAGTACGGCTGCGACGGATACGACAAGATTTTTGAAAGAATCAGCGACGACGATGAGCAGTTATAATTCGTTTGCTCAGTTTTACGACAGCTTAACTGAAAATGTGGATTATAAAGTTAGGAGTGAGTACATTTCTAACTTTTTTTCTAAGTACGGCTGCGGAAAAAACGTGCTCGACCTCGCGTGCGGAACAGGCAGTATTGCAAAGCATCTTGCCGATATGGGTTACACGCTGACAATGCTTGATTTGTCCGAGGATATGCTCAGCGTCGCTTCCGCCAAAAACATACCGAACGCAACGCTTTTAAAGGGCGATATGACCGGTTTTGAGCTTTCAGACAGCGTTGACTGCTGCGTGTGCTCACTTGACAGCATCAATCATCTGCTGAGTATCGGGGACGTTAAACGCTGCTTTGAGTGCGTGTATAATTCGCTTCATAAAGGCGGTGTGTTTGTGTTTGACGTGAACACTGTTTATAAACACAGAAATGTGCTGGGTGACAACGCGTTTATATTTGACGAGGAGGAGTTTTTTCTCGCCTGGGATAACTGCTGTAAGGATAATGATATCGTTGAGATTTACCTCGACTTTTTCGTACCTGACGGGGATAGTTATCAGCGCTTTTCGGAGCAGATTACCGAGCGTGCGTATGAGCTTGACACAATAAAAAAAGCACTCACAGAGTGCGGCTTTAAAACAATAGGAATTTACGACGAACTGACCGAAAACCCGCCTGAAGCGGACAGCGAGCGGGTATATTTCGTAGCAGAAAAGGAATAATTATGGATAAAATTGTAAGATATATTGCGCAGGACGGCAGCGCGTTTGTTATCGCGTGCGACAGTACCGAAACGGTAGGGGAGATGGAGAAAATTCATAAGACCTCAGCTACCGTTACCGCAGCGCTCGGAAGGCTTACTACAGCCGCTTCTATGATGGGCGATATGCTTAAGGGTAAGGACGACAGCGTAACTGTAAGGCTTAACGGCGGCGGACCTGCGGGCGACCTGATTGCTGTTTCCGACTCCGACGGAAATGCCAGAGCATATGTGCAAAACCCCGTTGTTGAGATACCGCTCAAACCAAACGGCAAGCTAGATGTTAGCGGCGCTGTCGGCACTGACGGGCAGCTTTATGTTATCAAGGATATGGGTATGAAGGAGCCTTACATCGGACAGACGCCGATTGTAAGCGGCGAGATTGCGGAGGATATCACTAACTACTTTGCTACGAGCGAGCAGACGCCGTCCGTATGCGCACTTGGCGTACTCGTTAACCCCGACCTGAGCGTTAAGCACGCGGGCGGCTATATTATTCAGCTGCTGCCCGGCTGCGAGGACGAAGTAATTACTAAGATTGAGGAAAATATCGCCTCTATCCCGTCCGTTACTAAGATGCTCGAAGACGGCTTTACCGCCGACGATATTGCTAAGCGAGCTATGCAGGGAATAGAGCTTGACAAGCTCGACGAGAGCGCATTCTGCTACAAATGCAACTGCTCTAAGGAGCGCGTGGAAAGCGCGTTAATCGGCACAGGACTGCAAAATATGCAGGAAATGGCGGACAGCGGCGAGGACACCGAGGTTGAATGTCATTTTTGTAATAAGAAATATGTTTTCACACCCGAGGATATAAAAAGGCTTATTAACAACGCTTCAAATTAATCAAAAAAATCTAAAAAAAGTGTTGACATTTAATTAATATTATTGTATTATATAACCCGTCGCTAAGAGCGACATATGGGAGCATAGCTCAGCTGGGAGAGCATCTGCCTTACAAGCAGAGGGTCACAGGTTCGAGCCCTGTTGTTCCCACCAAGGTTCAGGAGTGTTCCGAAATAAGAAGTACTTTGTTACGCAGAGCGTCACAGCTCGAACCTGTGACAAGCTGCTCCAAATCTATGATTTGGGAAAAACAGTCCGGTGGACTGTTTTGTAGCAGGTTAGTTTCTTTAGGAGCCCTGTTGTTCCCACCAAGGTTCAGTGGCGTTTGTAATGCGCTGTTGTTCCCACCAAAGTCCGGAGCAGACAATACGTCTGCTTCGGATACATAAAGATGGTTCAAATGGCCCGGTAGTTCAGTTGGTTAGAACGCCAGCCTGTCACGCTGGAGGTCGACGGTTCGAGCCCGTTCCGGGTCGCCATTTGTGCTTCTGTAGCTCAGTTGG
>JAFSTE010000020.1 GCA_017450645.1 Eubacterium sp. | reverse complement strand
TTCAAAATTGCTTTGCACCTCAAAAATTTAGATTTTTGTGTAACACAAGGCAAAAAGCGCAGGAATAATTTGTTTATTCCGAGCATTTTTAACGCAGTATTACGCGAAAAGATGGTTTTTGAGGCTGTAAAATCCCTTAGTCGCCCACCCTAACGGGCGAGGTTTTTTCTGTTTTCAAAAATTATTTGACCTTTTTATAAAATGTTATATAATTAGATTATAGACATATGAGGAGTGAATGTATGCTAAAACAGTTTAAACCGTACATTATCGTTAATTTTATCCTTGCTGCTGCGGCGTTGGTTGCGGCGAGCTTTTTGGATTTAAACCTCGATAAATTCTTAAATAACCCCGACCACCCGTTTCCGCTTTGGTTTGAAGCAACGGGCGAGCTTCTGAGCAGGCTTATCTGCGTTTTCGGCGGCGTAATTATTTTCTATTTTGCAAAAAATAAGCTGCTGAGGATTATCGGCTTAATATTCGAAATCGGCGGCTCGGCGTACTACGGCTACTATGTTTCGTACTACCTGTTTATTGATAGGTATAAAACCCTGTTCGGTATTCTTTTCGGTCTTGTGATGGGCTTTTTCGTGCTCTATATCGGTAAGTATATTGCAATCCCCGAAAACCTTCACAAAACGCTTGTTATCCTTTCTATTGCGGGTATTGCGATTATGTTCGCGGAGATTAGTATTATCGAAGTAATTAAGGTGACCTGGGGCAGGGTGCGTTTTCGCGATATGCTTAAGGCGGGCTCGTTTGACGCGTTTACCGCGTGGTACATACCTAACGGAATTAACGGCAATAAGTCCTTCCCGTCGGGTCACACCGCAAGCGCCGCTATGAGCTACCTGACGCTCTTTTTCCCGTATATCAACAGCGAAAAATGGCTTAAAAAGCGTTGGCTCTGCTTCCTGGTACCGTTTATCTACACAAGCACCGTTGCGTTTACGCGCCTTATTGCCGGCGCGCATTTCCTCAGCGATGTAACAGTCGGCGGCACAATCGGCTTTGTGACTGTAATAGTGGGTATGGCAATACTCGATAAAAAGTACCTGAAAATAGAGAATACAGTTAGCAGGACAAAATGACAAAGAAAAAGCGAATACTTGTAATAATCTTAGCTATTGTTGTTGCGTTAGCACTGATTGTATCGGCATTTTTCTACTACTTCTTTTTTGATATCAGTCATATTAAGGGGCAGGAGTTAATTAAGGAATCTGTGTCGCCGAATAACACCTATACCGTTGAAGCGTACAGGAATAACGGCGGCGCTACAACGGACTTTGCCGTTTTATGCACGCTTCACTATAACGACGATAGCAAAAAAGACAGAAATATTTACTGGGATTATCATTATTCCGAAGCTGACATTGAGTGGGTGGACGATGACACAGTAATAATAAACGGCAAAACAATAGACGATGTTACTAAGGATAAATACGATTTCAGAAGTGAGTAATAGTAGCCCTCGGCAACTGCCGAGGACTATGTTTTTGTATACAAAGTGGTTGATGTTCAGGCAAACTGAAGTGCGCTGAAGGCAACTGAAGTCAGCCATTTGGATTTTTGCAAAATCGGTTTAGTTACTGCTTAATCTGCTCCGGAGTAGCTTATCGTGGGTTCGTCCCGTCATCCCGACTAAAACAAAACACGGATAGTCCGTATGGACTATCCGTGTTTTGGTCGGAGTGACGGGACTTGAACCCACGACCCCTTGACCCCCAGTCAAGTGCGCTACCAGCTGCGCTACACCCCGAAATTTGCCTGCGGTTTAATCACCGCTCATATACTATAACACATATTATACAAGATTTCCACTATTATTTCAAAAAAGTTTGGAAAATTTTTCGGTTATTTTTAAGATTTTAATATTGTATATTTATATTAACTATGCTATTATATATCTGTATAATTTTAGGTATAGGGGGTAATTAGTATGTTTTCTGATTACTATGATTCAATCGGCAAGGTTGCCGAAACCGACAAAGAAGTTGCTGACGCAATGTCTTTAGAGCTTAAAAGACAGCGCGATAACATTGAGCTTATCGCTTCTGAGAACCTCGTAACGCCTCAGGTTATGGCGGCTATGGGTTCTGTACTTACTAACAAATATGCAGAGGGCTTACCGTCTAAGAGATACTACGGCGGCTGCCAGTATGTCGATGTAGTTGAGGATATCGCTATTAAGAGAGCCTGCGAAGTATTCGGCTGCGAGTACGCTAATGTTCAGCCTCACTCGGGCGCTCAGGCTAATACCGCGGTTTATGTTGCTCTTCTTAAGCCGGGCGACACCGTAATGGGTATGAGCCTTGACAACGGCGGACACCTCACTCACGGTTCGCCTGCAAACATCTCGGGTAAGTATTTTAACTTTATTCCTTACGGCGTTGACGACGAGGGATATATCGACTACGACGCATTTAACAAGGCTGTTATCAAGAATAAGCCTAAGCTCGTTGTAGCGGGCGCATCCGCTTATCCGCGCGAGATTGACTTTAAGACTATGGCTGATATCGCTCACGCAAACGGCGCTATGTTTATGGTTGATATGGCTCATATCGCTGGTCTTGTAGCTGCCGGACTTCATCAGAATCCGTTCCCGTGGGCAGATGTTGTTACTACTACAACTCATAAGACTCTTCGCGGTCCCCGCGGCGGTCTTATCCTTTGCAATAACCCCTATCTTGCAAAGAAGCTCAACTCCGCTGTATTCCCGGGTACTCAGGGCGGTCCGCTTATGCATGTAATTGCTGCTAAGGCAGTTTGCTTCGGCGAAGCGCTTAAGCCCGAGTTTAAGGAGTATCAGAAGCGCGTTATCGAAAACGCACAGGCACTCGCTAACGGCCTTACAAGCCGCGGCCTTAACCTCGTTTCGGGCGGCACAGATAACCACCTTTGCCTTCTCGACCTTCGCGGTACGGGCGTAACGGGTAAGGAGCTTGAAAACAGGCTTGACGATGTGCATATTACCCTTAATAAAAACACAGTTCCTAACGAGCCTCTTTCGCCGTTTGTTACAAGCGGTGTTCGTATCGGTACCCCTGCCGCTACAACGAGAGGACTTAACGCTGAGGACTTTGACAAGATTGCCGAGTTCATTTACTTAGCAGTTACCGATTTCGAGAATAAGAAAGATTACATCAAAAACGGTGTTGCAGAGATTTGTGCAAAGTATCCTCTTTATGAGTAAACAAAAATATGGATTTATTGCTGATTAATTTTTTAAAGCTTGGACTTAAAATTCTTTATGCTCCGCTAAAGCTTTTAAAAACTAAAAATCAAATAGTTTATCTTTCGCGTCAGAGTGATGTTCAGGGCCTTGATATGAAAATGCTTGAGGACGCTATCAGGGAAGAATATCCCGAGCTCGTTCAGGTTTCAAGACTCAACACCATCGGTGACGGCTTTGTGGCTAAGCTTAAATACTGCGCTACTCTTATTTGCGATATGTATTATCTTGCTACATCTAAGGTTGCGATAGTTGATACCTATTCAATTCCCGTATCCTGCCTTAAGCACAAAAAAGACCTTAAGGTTGTTCAGATGTGGCACGCGCTTGGCGCTATAAAGAAGTTCGGACTTCAGGCTGTCGGCACAAAAGAGGGCAGGGACGAAAAGGTAAGCCGCGCTATGTGTATGCATAAGAATTACGACTATGTTATCGCACCGAGCGCGCAGACCGCTAAGTTCTATATGGAAGCCTTCGGCGTTGACGAGAGTAAGATTAAGCTTTGTCCGCTGCCGAGAGTGGATTTCCTCACCGACGGCAATTCTAAGGCGAGCGAATTCTTTTACGCTAACCCTGCCGCAGGTCAGAAAAAGCTTGTGCTTTATCTCCCGACCTTCAGAGACAGGGAGTCGTACATAACCGAAATGCTCAAGACCGAGTTTGAGGATAAAGAAGAATATCAGTTTATTATTTCTACTCATCCTCTTTCTAAAACCAAGCCTGACGAAAGATTTGTTCCAAACGGTGACTTCACCACCGAGGATTTGATTAAGCTTGCAGATATAGTTATTACGGACTATTCCGCTTGTGCTTTTGAGGCGGCGCTTCTTATGAAGCAGCTCTACTTCTTTGTGCCCGATTATGCCGAGTACATTGAGGACAGGGGCATTAATATCGACCTTAAAGCCGAGCTTCCCAACGCTGCGTTTGAGGACGCGGGCAAGCTTTTTGAAGCTATTGATAATAACGCGTACGATATGGATTCGCTCTTCGCGTTTAAGGAAAAATATATCGGCACTACCAAAAATAATGCGGCAACGCTTGCCAAATTTATAGTTATGTTGGTAAAGGAATAATACTATGAAAAGAGTCTTAACTTACGGTACCTTTGATTTGCTCCACTACGGTCATATTAATCTTTTAAGGCGCGCAAAGCAGCTTGGCGACTACCTTGTTGTTGCGCTTTCGACCGACGAATTTAACGCTTCAAAGGGTAAGGTTGCGTATCACAGCTACGAAACGCGAAAAAAAATGCTTGAGGCTATCAGATATGTCGACCTTGTTATCCCTGAGGTTTGCTGGGAGCAAAAAATTGACGACGTTAAGAATTATCATATTGATACCGTAGTAATGGGCGGCGACTGGAAGGGCTCGGATAAGTTCGATTATCTTACCGATTACTGTAATCTTGTGTTCCTTGACAGAACGCCCGGAGTATCCTCCTCACAGATTAAAAACGACCTTGGACTTAAAGAGGCAATCGAGGGAAAGGAGCAGCTCCCCGAATAAATGTACACTTTATCAGACAACTTTTCTGCTATGAAACCCTCGCAGACGAGGGAAATACTTAAAGTTACGAGCCAGCCCGGAATGATTGCATTTGCAGGCGGCTCGCCTGCTATAGAGGCGTTTCCCTGCGACGAGGTTACTAAAATATCTAACGAAATATTAACCGAAAACCCTGTATCCGCGCTCGTCTACGGCGTTAGCGAGGGCTATCAGCCGCTTCGCGATACGGTGAAGAAGTGGTTAAAGGAGCGCGAGGGCGTCGGCACTGACGACGACAGCGTTATAATTACCTCAGGCGGTACGCAGGTTATGGACTTAAGTGCGCGTATCCTTTGCACCAAGGGCGATACGGTTATTTGTGAGGAGCCGTCTTTTGTCGGCTCGCTCAACTGCTTTCGCTCGCACGGCCTCAATATCGTAGGCGTTAAAATTGACGACGACGGTATGAATATCGACGAGCTTAAAAAAGCGGTAAAAGCGCATCCCGACGCTAAGTTTATCTATACAATCCCTAATTTCCAGAACCCCGGAGGCACTACGCTGAGTCTTGAAAAACGCAGGGCGATGTACGAGATTGCAAGGGATAACGGTATTGTGATTGTTGAGGACAACCCCTACGGTAACCTCAGGGTAGCAGGGGAGGACATACCCTCAATTAAAACTATGGACGAGGACGGAATTGTTATTTATGCCGGCTCGTTTTCAAAGATTCTCGCACCCGGCATAAGGGTTGCGTACGCGCTTGTACCCGATAAAATGGTCGGCGCGTTTACTATTGCAAAGCAGGTGAGCGATGTTCACACCGGCGTACTAAATCAGATGATTGTTCAGCGCTGGTTCGAGGAATACGACGTTAACGCTCACATTGAGAATATTAAAAAAATCTATCGCAAAAAGCTCAATCTTATGTGCGACTGCCTTGATAAGTACTGCGGCGGATATATAAGCTATGTGCGCCCCGAAGGCGGCTTGTTCATATGGGCGAAGCTCCCCGACGGCGTTGACACAAACGATTATGTAAAGCGCCTTATCGAGCGTAAAGTTGCGGTAGTACCAGGCAGCGCGTTTATGATTGATTCTAACGCTGACTGCGGATATATACGCCTTAATTTTTCTACCCCGTCCGACGAGAATATAATCAAGGGCGTTGAGATTATGGGCGAAGTAATAAAGGAATTTTAGCACTATGGAACAGCAACGCAAAAAAAGAAGCTTATCGTTAATTCAGCCGACCTCTGTCCCGACGCTTGGAAATTACCTCGGCGCTATGAGGGGCTGGCCGAGCTTTCAGGACGAGTATGACACCGTTTTCGGTATCGCTGATTTACATTCGATAACCGTCCGTCAGGAGCCTGCTAAGCTCAGGGCTCAGACAACTCAGCTTTACGCTATGCTTATGGCGGTAGGGCTTGACCCGCAAAAGAGCATACTTTTTATTCAGTCACATGTACCCGAGCACTCGCAGCTCGCGTGGCTTCTTAACTGCTATACACAGTTTGGCGAGCTTAACAGAATGACTCAGTTTAAGGATAAATCCGCTCAGCATTCGGATAATGTAAACGCAGGCTTGTTTACATATCCCTGTCTTATGGCGGCTGACATCCTGCTTTATCAGGCGGATGTTGTACCCGTCGGCGCTGACCAGAAGCAGCACCTCGAAATTACAAGGGATATCGCGGAGCGCTTTAACGGCGTTTACGGTAATGTGTTTACCGTTCCCGAGCCGTATATTCCGAAGGCAGGCGCAAGGGTTATGTCGCTACAGAATCCGACAAGTAAGATGAGTAAGTCCGACCCGAATCCCAAGGGTACAGTTTATCTTACGGACGAGCCTAATGTGATTATGAAAAAGTTTAAGTCCGCTGTAACCGACAGCGAGATGGAGGTTAGGTACGCCGACGGTAAGGACGGTATCAATAACCTTATGACTATATATTCAGCCGTTACGGGCGACAGTATAGAAACTATCGAGCACGACTTCTCCGGCAAGGGTTACGGCGACTTTAAGAAGGCGGTCGGCGAGGCTGTTGTGGCTGAGCTTGAGCCTGTTCAAAAGCGCTACAAGGAGCTTTTGGAGGATAAGAAGTATCTCACAGAGTGCTACACAAACGGCGCCGAAATCGCCTCACGCGTTGCCTCCCGCACGCTGAATAAGGCTATGAAGAAAATCGGCTTTGTTATGAAGTAAAAAAAGAGCTATCACTTTTATGAACAAGTCCGTAAAAAATGGACAATAGAAAAAAGAGCCCCCTTGATGTAGAATATACATCAGGGGGGATTTTTTATGCCAAGAAGTTACATACATATAAGTCAATACGAAAAAGAAATATTGGATTTGAAACAGAAAGG
>JAFSTE010000019.1 GCA_017450645.1 Eubacterium sp. | reverse complement strand
GAGCTGTAAAATGTGTGCCGACAGAGCGGTAAAGTATCAGCTCATACAGCACAGGCTTCTTGAACCCGAGGGAAGCGATCCGGATTTCACAAGAGGCACGCTTGAGGGCGATATTGCGGCGGGCGATATTACTTTCTACCGTCTTCAGTGCGACAGCGAGGGCAATATCCGTGCGTATATTGCTCAAGGCGAAATCCTTGATGTGCCGACAGGCTCGTTCGGCAGTATTGGTGTTTTTGCAATCCCCGAAATGGGCAGATTTTACCGCCACGTGCTGATTGAAAAGCATTATCCCCACCACGGCGCGGTCGCCTTCGGTCATTACGGCAAGGCACTTTTTGAAGTGTTTAAATTCTTTGGCATAAAGGACATTTCCTACAACCAACCGAAAGCCCTTCCTTACAAAACCGAAAATCCTTTTGATTAAACTAAACGGAAAGGAATGAATTTATCACTCCTTTCCGTTTAGTATAACATAAGTGCCGTTTTTTTCATCAGCAATATACTTTTTCATTGCATTTTCCTCCAATATTAATGTTTTTAATTATTGTTGTAAAATGCAAAATGCCATAACGATTGTTTCTACTTACTTTCAAAACCTTCGTTATGGCGCCTCGCCTGAATCCGTGCCCTTTGTTTTACAACTCATGATTTGTTGGGTTCATTATAGCATAATGCAAAAGAAAAGTACAGCCGAGGTTATCAGCTGTACTTTTATCATATCAGAGCTATTTATTAAACAGTTCGCTGAGTGTATCCTTGTTCTCTTCAAGCACTTTGAGCAGATGTTCGTCCCAGTGCCTTGCATCTGCGGTGCTGCTGCCGAACACATAGTCCTCCTGACCGTAGTCTATAACATCAAATCCGGGGACTGCTTTTGCAGCGCCTGCAGTTCTGTAAGAAGCTGCGTCTGCGAGTGAGAACGAAACCTCGCCGTCCTTGTAATTTACCCAGGAGGTAATATCTGTTCCGCTCTGCTCGGTGGAGTCGCCGTTTGTTGTCTGCTTTGTTGCTTCGGATTTTGTAATCTCTACTGCGCCGTCAACATACTTGCCGTACATGGTATCAACATAGAGGGCAAGGCTTTCGCCGAGAACCTCGCTCGGAACATGACCGCCGTCCCACTGCCATTCAATCGTACTGTCAACGCCTGCGTTCAGCCAGGCAATCTGCATATTGAGCGAGGAGAACATACTCATATCGCCCTCGGAAGCACCCATTACAATTCTTGTCCAAGTCGGATTATCCGTATCGTTATCGCCAATGTATTTAAGCGGATTATAGAGATTAACAATATTGTTGCCGTATTTATCGCCCTCCTGAATTGACGCAATATCACTCTGATATGCTTCAAGCATTTCGTCAAAGCTACTGTAGTTTGCACTGTCCGTGCTGCCCGTTGATGACTGTGTTGAGCCTGCGTCGGGAGTACCGACTTCCATTGAATTTCCATCGTTGCCACTCGGGGGATTTCCGCTTGGATGCGTACCGTTCATATCTCCGCTCGGAGGACCGCTGTTTCCGCCCGGACCGCCCTGCATATCGTTAGAAGTCGAACTTCCTTTAGTATATCTGCCTTCAAGGAATGCCTGCGCTTTGTCAGCTGTTGTCATAGCGGCAACCTCACTGTCGGAAAGAGCGTTGCCGTCGCTGTCAAACCAAGTCCAGTTTTCAGAGTAATCAAGATTATCAATATACCACTGAAGATTTGAGATAAACTCAGCAAGATAGAAATCGAGATATGTTCCGCCGTAACCGTTGGTTTCGGGATATTTGCTTTCATCATACTCAATGGTGAGCTTAATGGTATCTTCTGTATCACCGTCGGAGTTAATGTCAAGGTTTACCTTGCTTTCGTCAACGGTTAAGTTTTGGTCGTTGATATAGTTCTTGTATTCATCTGCAAGAAGTTCTGCAAGTTTTGCTTTGAAATCAGAACCGAAATCGTAATCGGTATCAAGATAGTATTCAAACGCAAGCGCCATATCCGCTTCATAAAGCGAAGTGATAGCACTGTAAGCAACACAGCCCCACGCACCGTCTGAAATCTCATATTCCTTGCCGTCAATCGTTACGGTTGTGGAATAAGTGCCATCCGCATTTTTGTAAACGCCTACTGCGCCTGCTTCAATTTCGTAATCGTAGTAATCCGAATTGTTGGAGGTTGCTGCAAACATCGCTGCGTGAGCGCCGCCGCCCGAGCCGCCTGTTGAAACAAAGTAATCAACGTTGCCCGGAAGATTGCCGAGAAGAATATTGTATTTAACAAATCTTGCCGCATTCTTTTGGTCAACAAGACAGAGCGGCGCGTCACCCGTATAATAGGTGTTGCCGTCAGTATCGGTTGCTGTGTCCTGCTTTCCTCTGTTACCGCAGGTTACATTGATATATCCTTCTTTAGCATAGGTTGTTCCTGCTGTTTGATTGCTCTGTGAGCCGTAGCCTGCCGCACCTGTGTTAAGAATAACGGGGCAGGTTGCTGCTGTGTAAACCTGACCGTTGGTGCTTGTTATCTTTGCCTCGTAGTCAATCACAAGTGAGCCTTTGACTGCGTCGCTTGCGTTGTCCGCTGTTACATCTGCGCTACCGTCACCATCGGTATCAATACCTTTAATATAGGCACCGGGAACACAGACCGAAACGCCCTGTTGGTCCTCAATTTCAGGATTCGTTACCGCTGTTACAATGCTGAGTACCCATGCGTCAGCGTTGCTGTCATAAGTCCATTCCTGATTTTCATTGTTTGCAAGATTGAGTGCTGCTTCAATCTCTGTTGCACTTGTGCTTGTTGAGGCGGTTGTGTTGTTTGAATTTGATTTTTTACTGCAAGCGCACATCGTTGCAATTAGTGCTGCAACTAATACGATTGCAATAACTGCCTTTGATAGTTTCATAAATAACATCCTTTCCAATGTTGTTATCTTCATTCTATCCGGCAAAATTAAACCAAAATTAAAAACGAGAAGTATTTTTTCTCGCCTTAATCTACAAATCCCGATTTCTCGTGTTCATTATAGCATAATGCAAAACAAAAGTACAGCCGATGATATCGACTGTACTAATTAGTTATTACAAATATTTATTGAAAAAACTCTCAAGCTTATCAAACGGAATAGCGTTGCTGTCTCCGCCGTCGTAAAGGTCGGTATGAACCGCGCCTTCAATAACGAGCAATTCTTTATTATCCGTATATTTATTTCCGTTAATCATATCGTTGTAGGCGTCCCTGCCGAAATAGAAAGAATGAGCCTTGTCGCCGTGCATAACCATAACCGCCGAACGGATTTCGTTACTGTACTTCAGTATCGGCTGATTGATAAAGGATTCACAGCCGATAACATTCCAGCCGCCGTTTGAATTGAGGGAACGAGGATGATATCCTCTTTCGGTTTTGTAGTAATCATAATAGTCTTTAACAAAGAACGGCGCATCCTCGGGAAGCGGGTCAATTACACCGCCGCCGAGCTTGTATTCTCCGTTTTTCAAATCCTCAAGCCTCTGCGCACATATAGCTTCTTTTGCAGCGTAACGCTTTTCTTCGCTGTCATCGCTGTCAAAATAGCCCTTGGCATTAACGCGCGTCATATCGTACATCGTGGAGGCAACCGTTGCCTTGATTCTTGTATCCAGCGCTGCAGCATTTATAGCCATACCGCCCCAGCCGCAGATACCTATAATTCCGATTCTGTCGGCGTCAACCTTTTCGTTAAGCGAAAGGAAATCAACGGCAGCCATAAAGTCCTCGGTATTGATATCGGGGGACGCCATATATCTCGGCTCGCCTCCGCTTTCGCCGGTAAACGACGGGTCAAAGGCAATCGTTAAGAATCCTCGTTCCGCCAATGTCTGTGCATAAAGACCGCTGCACTGCTCCTTGACTGCGCCGAAAGGTCCGCATACTGCGATTGCAGGGAGTTTATCCCCTGCATGTTTCGGAACATACATATCCGCCGCAAGCGTAATGCCGTAGCGGTTTACAAATGTTACCTTGCTGTGGTCAACCTTTTCGCTCTTCGGAAAGGTTTTATCCCATTCCTGTGTTAATCTCAATTCTGCTGTTTTAATCATAATTATTCCTCCGTTAACCGACAGAAAATTCCGCCGTAATATCGCCGCTGCCGAGAGCCTCCTCCCAGCCGCTTAAATCATCTATCTTGCCGAGTTTTGTATAACTCCACGAATTGGAACCGTAAAACATTACAATCTGATTTGACTGATAAAGCACGATGTCTCCTGCTTCGGTAGTGGTTTGTTTATCGTTTGATGTCAGCGTATGACCAAGAGCACCAACCTTTTCAAAACCGGAGTAATCGCTCATTCCAATCGTCAAGCCGTCATTTTTTATGATTTCATATAATTCCTTCGCTGCTTCGTTATCTTCGAGAGTTGCAGAGAAGGTTTTTCCGTTAATACTGATATTCACTTTCATTTCTGTTGCCTGCGGTTTTTTCGTTGTTGATTCTGATGCTGTTTGTGATGCTTCGTTTGTGGCAGTGCTTGTTGTTTCATTCCCATCCGGGATACTGCTGCAAGCGCTTAATGTGATTATCATAAGCACCAGTGAAATAACAATTATGACTTTTTTCATAATGCTTTACCGAATTCAAATGCTGCATTCAGAACATCAGGTTTGTTTGATGCTTCACCCATATCATTGAGTCCGCCTCCGTTGAATATACCTGCATATCTTGCTTTTTCAAAGCAATCAATCCAACCATTGATTCCTCCGACAGCTTTTTCAACAACCTCGTCTCCGGTTTCATAAGAAGCAGTCATAAGATATACATCTCTGAAACTGTACTCCTGGGGGTAAAGCGGATTTAATCTGTCAAGTAATGTCTTGAGTTGTCCGCAGAGCTCATAATAATAAATCGGTGTTGCAAATAACAGTGTGTCTGCATTTTTAACCTTTTCCATAATCTCAGCAACATCGTCTTTAATAACACATTTCATCGTTTTCTGACAGGCAAGACAACCCTTACAAAAACGAAGGTCCTTATTCTTTAACGAAATAAACTCAACCTCGTTACCTGCTGCAATTGCTCCTTTTTCCGCTTCTCTTGCAAGAATCTCAGAATTGCTTTTGTTACGAATGCTACTTGAAATGATTAGTATTTTCTTTGACATATCATCATCCTCCTTAGCCCGAGCGTATTCATATTGTTGTTATCGCTTCATTAAATCCCGATTTGTTATTTCCATTATACAGCAAATTTATTTCTTTTGCAATTCACATAAAAGGCGGTATGACGGCTTTTCGTTGCCGTATAAATCCGTTGAGCCGTGAACGCGGCGGCGGAGTTTATCCTCGCCTTCTTCACCGCAGTGCGTGCGGTAGTCATTTAGCGAAAACCACATATAGCCGCAGATGTTTGGGATTTCGGCATACATTGCAAGGCGCTCTTCCAAAATGCGTGCGCGTTCCTCATCGCCGCCCTTGAAATGCGGCTCGCAAAGTCCGAATTCGGAAACGAGAAGCGGCATACCCTCTGCTTTTTTACAGGTTCTTATCATATGATTCGGAATGTCGTCACTCGGCTCCCACAGTCCGAGATAATCGTTCCACATTGCAATATCGCCGTAAAGCGTTGCATCGTCCTTGTCTGCGTTTTCCACACGGGAAAGCGTGTTTGAAACATAATTCACAAGGCGGCGCTTGTCGTATGATTTAAAGTGGGTAACCATGTTCTTAACATAGTTAATCGTTGCTTCTTTTTCCGCACCGAGCTCGTTGCCGACTCCCCAGCACACGATGGACGGATGATTAAAATGAAAATGCATCATTTCGTCTGCCTGCTGCTTTGCAATATCAAGCTGCAGCGGCGTTGCCTCTTTGGGATAGCCCCAATAGGGGATTTCCTCCTGCACAAGCAAGCCGTTTTCATCGCACCAGTCAAAAAGCGCATCATCCTGCTGCCAGTGAAAGCGGGTGAACACACAGCCTGCTGTTTTGAGTTGTTTTAAGCATTTTATGCTATGGTCAAGCGGTTCCGCCATACCGAAATCGGGATGGGAGCCAGGCATCCATTCGCAGCCCTTAAGATAGATTTCTTCACCGTTGAGATACACCTTTTCGCCCTTGGTTTCAAACTTGCGAATTCCGATTCTCGTTTCATAAACGTCGTTATCGGTTTCAAGCGTGACAGTATATAAATTCGGAGAATAGCACGACCAGAGCTTTAGATTTTCAAACGGTATATTCAGGCTGTCACTTTGAAGAACAAGCTTACCGTTTGAATAATCATAAATCTTGACGGTGCAGGGCTTTTCGGTATTTGTTTTAATATTCAGCATGCCGCTTGCAAAGCCGTTTTGTATACTGTCAATTTGTTCGGTGATGTGCATATATTCAATACCGTCCGGCTCGCGGATTTCAAGCGTAACCCCGCGAATAATGCCGCCGTCATCCGCCCAGTCAAAGTCATCGCCGTGAGGGAGCATATTATCCGTATGGATATTATTAACCTCAACTTTAATGCTGTTATTCTCACCGATTTTTGCTGTGTTTGTTATATCAATCCTGAATGGCGTAAAGCCCGATCGAGAATGCTCTCCGACAAAGATATCATTCACATAAACCTTTGCCGAATGATAAACTGCATTGAATTTAAGATATGCTTTTTTGCCTTTGTATTCTTCGTTGATAAACACAGCAGTTTCATAAACTGCCTTGCCTCTGTAATTCATTACCTCGTCATCCACATTCCATGTGTGCGGAAGGGTAACTTTTGTTTTATAATCGCCGAGTGTGAAATCCCAACGGTTCAGCGTTTGGTTGTATCTCATAGTCAGTTCTCCTTGAAAAGCAGATTGTAGTGTGTTGCTATCTGGAAGGTGTTTGGATTTATTCCAAGTGCCTTTTCAAATAGCTTTTTGCTCTGTTCTTTTTCGCCCTTGCCGTACAGCCCGAGCGCTTTCATAAACAGGCAGTGAAGCTGATTTTTAATAACCAAATTCTCGTCAAACACAAGCAAATCGGGCAACGAAACGGCAAAATAATCAATGCGGATTTTATCATCAATATGCCTGTCGGCATAATTAATCAGTTTGTCAAACCGCATGTTTGCCTCGTTTTCTCTGCCGAGCTTCAGAAGCGCCATACCCTGATAGAATATCGTTTCAGGCGGCTGGTCGTTGTAGTACATCGCCGAGGCTGGCTCGCTCAAACCCGTTGACGCCTTTTCAAAATAGGTGATGTCTGCGGTTTTCAGCCCCATATAATAATTCTGGCGGTTTTCCTGTGCGCCGTAGAGCTTGCCCTCGCCGAGATTTTCGGGATAAGCGAAGGCGTTTTCGGGCGTGCCGAGAGCGATATTTGAAAAGATATACTGCTCGGGCACTTTGCCTTCGCCGCCCTCCCACGGGTGGAATTTCCTGCCCATAATTCTATCAAGCGCCTTTTTATATTCGCCTGAAAGATTAAGCAGCGTGATATATTCAAGCGTTAAATCGTCACGAAGATTAACGATATCAAATCGGCTTTCAAGAAATGCTAAGCGCTCTTTCGGAGAAACGCCCATTCGCTTTTTGAGCAAATCTAATTCATATAGTATTCTCGCATCGCTTTCGTCAAGCGCATATGCTCTTTTCATAAGCGTTAAGGCTTCGTCTGTACTCTGCTGAACATTGTATTCAAGCAGTGCAAGATTGCGATACGGCGTTGCAAAATCTGCGCCTCGAGCTATGGACATCTCAAAGCACTTTATCGCGTTTTCATGGCGTTCCTTGTCAAAGTACAGGCAGCCGAGATAATATGGCGCTTTAAAATCAGCGGGATTATTCTGCACCGCATTTTTAAGCACTGCGATATCCTCTATCCTGTTGGGGAAGCAACAGTAAGGGGTATCAGAAAACGCATTTTCAAGATACGCTTTGTCACCGCTGTAAAATGCGCGGTAATAATCAAGAAGCGGAAACGGCTCATTGCAGAGATTAAGCAGCTCAAACGCCTTTTCATTGAAACCGCCAAGCCACAATTCAAGCGATAAATCAATCAGCATATTCGGATTGATAATGTGTTTTTTAATATCCTCGCCGTTAATGAAAAGCGCAAGAATGTTTAAGCTATCAATTTCACTTGCCTTGCTCTTTTCGCCTTTCAGCAATGCTTTCAGATTGAGCGCGCTGAAATTGTGCGCATTATAAACCAGTGCCTTGTTGACAAATTCAAGCGCCTGCCTCTTATCCTTCTGCCTTGACTTAATAAGCGCCATAAAGTAATAGGCGTTTGCCTGCGTGTCGCTGTTCCATATCGCTTTATAAAACGCGTCAAACGCCTCGCCGAGCTTATTCTGATAAAAGAGCGATAAGCCGAGATTGTAATAGTATTCACCGCTGTTCGGATTTGGATTTGAGCGCGTTTGCTTTTCAATCGCCTTGCGAAAATAGGTTTCGCTTTCGGCAATACAGCCTTTCTTGAACAGCAGCATACCGTAGGCATTATTAAGGCGCATATCGGTGTTATCGCGTTGCAGACCTTCAAGGTAATAATCCTCGGCTCTGCGGGTTGCGTGGCGGTACTGCTCAATGTGCTGACCGTAAAGGTATAAATCCTCGTTTGTTTTGCAGTCCTGCGGCAGCGGCGCCGCCTTTGCCGCCTCGGGAATCTCCTGCTTTTTGAAATTGCCGTCAAAGATAAGGATTTCTTTTCCGTCCTTTGTGACGGTTATTTTTATATCCTCAAACTTCAAACCGTTGCCGTTCGGGATTTTCAGTTCATAGGTTTCTGCGCACTGAAAGTCAAAGCATTTTTTATAAAACTTATTGATATTAACATCGCATTTGCCGAGCGTACCAGAGCAGTAAAGCGTAACGGTTATCATATCGCTTACATCAAGATGAAGCGACAAATCCTTGTTCGCATTATGCACTTGTCCGAGGTCGTGATACGGCATAAAATACTGCGTAAAATCTCTCGCTTCAAACGGCGCAATATAACTGAAATCCGGCTGATTATCGGTAAAGCAGCCTGTCATCAGTTCAAAATACGGACCGTCCTCATCGGTCAGATTTCTATCCCATGCCTTGCCGAAATCACCGCTGCCCCAGGTCCACTGCTTTTTACCCGGCGAAATATGATGGTCGGCAATATGGAGCAGGCCTGCTTTCACGCCGTCATCATAACCGCCGACAAAATCGAAATCGCTTTTAGCCGCCATATAAGAGGTAGGTACAGGCAGATTGTCGTAACGTGAAATATCAACGCCCCTTGAATAATCCACCTTGTAGTAGGTTCCCGTTGCAATCGGGAAAGTGGAAACATCTCGCTTGCCGTGGTCCATAACTGCAGTCACATCAGGCGGAAAGATACTGCGGTAATTGCTGTTAACCGCCACGGCAGGATTCGCCCACCAAAGAAATGTCTGCTTTACAGGCGTGCGGTTAAAGAGATGATTTTTCAGCTCTAAATACGCCTTGTCGGGATAGAGCGTAAACTCCGTTTCGCCCTTGGTATGAAACATATTCTCGTATTCACTCACAACAACCGTTGCGCTGCCATCCTCATTTTCAAAAAAAGTATAGTTCACCTTGTCAAAGGTGCTCGGACGATGGTGTTGAGGCCAGTTAAATTCAATGCCGCCGCTAATCCACGGACCCGCAAGTCCTACAAGGGCAGGCTTGATAACCTGATTGTAATATACAAAGTCATAGTTTCTTGTTTTGTCGTACGCTCTCTGCACTCTTCCACCGAGCTCGGGCAGAATCATTATCTTGAGATAATCATTTTCAAGGAATACCGCTTTGTATTCTTTGTCAATTCTTTCATCGCTGATTTTGTCAATAACAGGGTGCGGATAAACCTTGCCGCTGCTGCCCTGATACACACGCTTTTCAAGAAACAGCGGATTTCTGTCAGGCTCTGCTGCCTCATAGGTAGGAATAACTACTGTTTCTTCCCAAACTTTAGATTTTGTGTTCATAAATATCACCTTCGTTGACATTATTACATTTCCATTATATAATGTTAATCAACGGATTTGTTTTGATAATCTTTCAAAAAATTTAGAAATCCTGCTGTGATATGATGAAACTGATAGGAAACGGACTTGAGCACGGCTCATATATGTATTTTTACACGCCGTCAGGAACGGCAAAACGGCTTTATTATTATCCGCTGTGTGCAGGCGAATTTTACTGTAATGATGAATACGAAGTAAACCGAGAGCAGTACAACAGCTTTCTGATTATCTGCGTGCTGGACGGCGAAATCAAACACGAGAGTTTGACGGTACAGAGCGGCGAAGCATTACTTGTTGACTGTTACAAGCCACACAGATATTTCACTGACACATCGGCGCATACCCTCTGGCTGCATTTTGACGGCAGTAATTCCCGTGAGCTTTTTGAAGAGATTATCAGCGAAAAGGGTAAAAAAATAAAATGCCCCGACTTTGTAAGCCGAAACATTTTTGCTGTTATAAATGCAGACAGCGAAGCACAGCAATCGGAAGCAGTCTTCAAAATGCTGATGCGTATGCTTGACACGCAGAGTTCTGCAAACGAAGCAACACTCTCGTTAACAGAAGTTGCAAAGGAATATATAAAGCAGAATTATCAGAACAATCTAAGTGTTTCACAAATCGCAAGGACGGTTAACTTAAGCCCTTCATATTTTTCAAGGATTTTTAAGGATAACACGGCGCTTTCACCCTACGATTATCTTTTATCTGTTCGCCTTGATAAATCAAAGGAACTGTTGATAAATTCAAACCTACCCGTCAGCGAAATTGCCTATCAGTGCGGCTTTAACAGCACCTCAAACTTTATTTGCTTTTTCAAAAAGGAAACGGGTATTTCCCCGCTGCAATTCAGAAAAATTGATTTTTAGTCCTTGAAAACAGAACAGCTCTTATATTAAAGGCACGGAAGTTCTATTATCCCGTGCCTTGTTTATTACATATTCTTATTAAAAAATTCCTCAATAAATACCTGTAATTAATAATCAAAGCCTCAATTTCAGACTTAAAAAACTCACCCCTGAAAGGCGAGGTGAGCTTTTTATTATTTTCTTATAAATTTCTCGTCTTCGCTGTTTTCTTCGCTTATGTAACGCTTTGCTTTCATATGAAGGTCGTATTTTTCACGAAGACTTGCAATTTCCTGCATCATTGGCGACGCGTGGTGAACGTCGAGCGCCTTCTGGTTTTCCCAGCTGTCAATCAATAATACGGTTTCGCTGTTATTTAAAGGCAAAAAATAATCATATCCGAGATTACCTTTTTCCGAGCGTATTCTGTTTGCAATTCCGCTTTTTTCCATTTCTTCGGCAAAGGCTTTTGCGCTGCCGTTTTTGCCCGTATAATAAAGATTAATTGTTATGCTCATACGCTTTTCCTTTCCGTTTTATAACATTAATAAGCAAGTAGCCGAACGATGCAAACATTCCGCCGATTAATATATATTTCAGCAAAAACAGCGGCAGTCCGCCCTTCATATCAAAGAAGGCAAACCGATTTATTAAAAGCATATATTTATATATGCCCTCCTTGATAAACATAACAAGCCCTGCAAAAAACACTGCGCACAATGCCGTTAAAACAAACGGTTTTTTCTTTTTATCCTTCAGCGGCTTTTTTAGCATAATGTCAAGGTGGAAGCCGATATGAATACCAATCAGCGCAAAGCCCCAGTAGCCTCCGAGCATATGCACTGTTCTTCCGAGGGATGAAAGACCGTTAATACCGAAAAAAGTGAATACATATTTTGAAATCGGCAGAGCGCTTAACATCATACAGATTATTATTAAAAACAGAACTATGTCAACTATTATTTTAACAATTTTATCTGAAGAATGATTTCCTTTAAACAGAGCCTTTGTGTTGTTTAAAGAAAGAATATGGTGAACGGCAAACAGTACAAAAAATGCAATCCCCGATATTTCGTGGAGCAGTTCACCCGCAATACTGTAAGACATCTGAACAAGCAGAATTGCCGTCATAATAACATCAACGGCAATCTGCATTTTTCTTTTTGCTTTCATAAATATTCCTTACCCAAGGGCGTTATAGTCGCTTTCGATGACGGGCTCGCACCATTCTGTACCCGCTTCCTCGCCCTGAATTTCCATGGCAAGGTGTGAAAACCATGAATCCTTCGCCGCGCCGTGCCAGTGCTTCACCTCGGCGGGGATATTGACAACGCTGCCCGCCGTTAATTCAACGGGAGCCTTGCCGTATTCCTGATAATAGCCGCGTCCGCCAACGCAGATGAGCAGCTGACCGCCTCCGCTTTTTGCGTGGTGAATATGCCAGTTGTTGCGGCAGCCCGGCTCAAAGGTCACATTGAATATCGGAACCTGCTCTGTTGAAACGGGCGCCAGATAGCTCTGACCGACAAAAAACTCACCGTAAGGATTCGGCTCGCCAATCGGGAACATTATCTCATTTTGAAAACGGTCTTTCTCCGTTAACGCTTCATTCTCTTCAACCCATACCTCTTTTGCAAGACGGAATACCGCCCAGCCTTTGGGCCAGCCCGTATACATTGTACAGTGTGTAATTATTGCGGCGATTTCCTCTTTTGTAACGCCGTTATTCTTTGCGTTAATAAGATGGTATTTAAGCGAGCTGTCGGTAATGCCGCTTGCCATAAGCGAAACTACCGTTATTATACATTTTGTTTTTGTATTGAGCGCTTCTTCGTTCCATACCTCGCCGAAAAGCACATCGTCGTTAAGATGCGCAAACATCGGCGAAAAATCGCCAAGCTGCTCTCTTCCTGCTGTTTGAACTATTTTTTTATTCATTGTTTACCTCCGTAGTTTTTCTGTAAAAGCCGTAAATTACTAAAAATACAGAAAATACATAAATAGCGCTTATCAGTATATTTACAGCCATTAATTCTCTGAACAATATCATTAATGCAATAAACAGTAAAGTAGAAATGCATATTGTAGTCATAAACTTACCTGTCGGTTTACAGTTGCATTTTGTATGACCTTTTAACAAAAAGACAAAAGTAAAATATATAATCAGCGAGCCAATCATAAAGAGCATTTTCGGAAACAGGTCTATTTCCTCCTCCCGCATAAATTCAAGCGACGCCGTAATATTATTAAGAGCAAAGACAATAAAGATATGTATCATCATATACACCATTCCGTCATAGCTTCCCTCTCTGTCAATAAGATTGTCGTAAACATATCCGTAAATAAGGAAAAGCCCTACTACTATCAAAAACGCCATAAGCGAAAAGTATAGCGTAGACGTATCCCAGCTTCCGTCACCGCTGAAATATGACGCAATAGCAATTATCATTTCTCCGAAAGTGAAAACTACATATAGCATTGCTCTTTCCGTAAGGTGGGCAAAGTCAATCTGACCGCCGGGACTCTTTCGTCTTCCGAGCATGGTAAGAACTATACCCGAAAGGATTGCAACAGCTGAAATAATTACACCCGCCGTCTTTTCGGTAAAGCCGCTGATAAATACCAGCGCCGCTTCAAAAAATAACGGTATAAGCATTCTTTTACAGATATCCTTATTCCACACATCGGCTTTATGGTTGCGTATTTCCAGAAGGTACTGCAAGCCGATATTCACAAGAATCAGACCCCATGCAATATGGAACTGTGTAACATAGTTTTCAAAATCCTTTTGAACGCTCTGACCTATGAAGTACATAAGATACATATTTACAAAAAGGAAAATATGGTCTCTTACGCTCTTTCGTCCGAACATATTAATATAAAAGGTAGTGTAATTCCAAATCTGAATAACCGCAAGTGTGCATAAAACATATGCAAGAAACGCACTTCCGTTTACGAAGCCGTTTTCGGTAATATGGAGAAGCGAATTATTCCTTCCTATGATATATACGAAAATAAGGTCATAGATAAGCTCAATATATTCTACCTTTTTTTCTTTTTTGTCAAAAAGCTGTTTTAACATATGTTCCTCTGCATTTTTTACTTATAAAAGATTTTGCTTTGCCCATTTTTCAACAATACCTTTTGACGAAGAAGCGCATGCGCCCTGAATTGCAAGCCCCTCCCCAATATCAGAACAGTATTTTTTCAGGTCCTTTGCCGAACTTGCAAGCCCGCTGCCCTCATGAGTCATAACGGGAAACAGCTTTTTTCCGCTGAAATCAAGCTTGTCAAGCTGGGTAAAAATTGCCATGGGATAAGTTCCCCACCAGCACGGACCTGCAACAACAATATTATCATACGCGCTGATATCGGAAAGCGCCTTTTTCAGTTCGGGGCGCGAGTTTTCACGCAATTCCTTTTTTGCTTCGTCAATACATACCATATAGGATTTATCGTATTCCTTTACCGTGTCAACTTCAAACAAATCGGCGCCGACAGCATCGCGAATAAATTCGGCAACTATTTCCGTATTGCCCTTATCAATAGTCTTAAGGCTGCCGTTAAAATAGTTTTCGCCTTTTCTTGAATAATAAATAACTAATGTTTTACTCATAACTTACACCTTTGGTTTATTATAACAAATCTTTTAATAATTGGCAAACACTCCGACTGAAAGACGGAGTGTTAATTCTTAATAATTCAATCCTGCCAGCCATTCGTCAAGGTCGCTGTCGGCTTTATCAGCGCTGTTGCCCCTGACATTGAAGCCTTCAAGTACGGTAGCGTTCGGCTCGAAGTCCTGAATTTTATCGTAAGTGCCGCCGTCTCCGCTGCCTTCGTGCGTGTTAAACGGAATCACCGTCATGCCACTGAAATCGTAGGCGTCAAAGAAGGTGTACATAATCATCGGCAGGGTGTACCACCACATCGGATAGCCGACAAAAATCACATCGTAATCCTCGGGGTTGACTTCGAGCTTTTGAAATTCGGGACGCTCGTCCTTATCGTTTTCTGCTTTAGCCGCGTCGGCAGTGCCGTTATAATCCTCGGGATAATCCTTGACGGGTGTAATTTTTGCAATATCGCCGCCGACCTTTTTATTGATATACTGCGCAAGGTATTCGGTGGAAGCCACGCCGTCAAAATACGGAGTTGCAGACGAGGTTGCGTCAACCGTATTAGCAGAGCTGAAATAGATTGTGAGTATTTTCTTATCCTTTGTCGGCGCTTCTTCCATCTGCTCCGCCTCGGCAGAGGTGGTGCCTGCAGCTGTACTTTGCGTGTTCGCCGTTGTCGTTTCGTTGCCGCCGCCCGCAGAACAGGCAGTAAAAGTAAAAATAAGCGTAAGTGCCAATATTAAAGCAACTATCTTTTTCATTGTTTCACCTCTGTTACTTCGTTTCATATGTGGGCTGCCAGAGAGCATAGCCTGCCAGCTGTTCTTCAGTTCCGTTGTAGTAACGAACGCCTTTGTTAAGCTTTCCGATTTCTTCCATTTCGCCGTCGGTAAGTTTAAAATCAAGAATATCAAGATTATCTTTGATGTGGTCAACATTCTTACTTCCGGGGATGACTACAAAACCCATCTGCGTATGCCAGCGGAGAATTACCTGGGCGGGCGTTTTGCCGTACTTTTCGCCGAGCGCTTTGAATATCGGTTCGTTAATCAGCGATTTGTCGCCGTGACCGAGCGGGTACCACGCCATCAGTCTGATTCCGTATTTATCCAGTGTTATGCGAAGCTCGTCCTGCTGAAAATATGGGTGCGCCTCCACCTGAATAAACTGCGGTGCGATTTCCCATTTTGTTTCCAGCTCGGCAATATATTTTCCCTCAAAGTTTGAAATACCGATAGACTTTGCTTTGCCCTCTTTATACGCCTTTTCCAGCAGACGGTAGCCCGCAAGCCAATTACCGGAAGGTTGGTGGATATAAAGCAAATCTATATAATCAACACCAAGCCTTTCCAGCGTTTCATCAACAGCGTTTTCGTTTTCATATTCGCTGGGCCAGAGCTTGGTTGATAGGAAGATTTCTTCTCTTGAAACGCCGCTTTCCTTAATTCCGCGTCCAACCGCTCTTTCGTTGACATACGCAGCGGCGGTATCCACCAGACGGTAGCCCATTTTGAGCGCTTCTCTCACACTGTTCTGTGCATCCTCAGGCGCAAGCATAAAGGTGCCTATTCCGACTACGGGGCATTTGCCGCCGTTATTCATTGTTACATACTTCATAATAATATCTCCTGTTACTTAAATTAACATGCCGTTGCTCCGCACATCATATACCACATACAGCAGCAATTTGCCATGGCAAAAAGCATTGTGAGCACGAAGGTTGTCAGACCGAATATTACTTTTTTTCTTTTCGTATTGATAATATCCTGCGCTGCATACTTGTTAAAGCCGGACATCGCAAGGAATGTCAGCATACCTGCAGTAATAACATTTGTAATTATCTGCAAGCTGTAAAACAGATAAAAGCTGACCTTCGCTCCGTTAATCACGGCATAAGCCGTAAAGCAGTTAAGCAGAACGCCAAGTAGCAAAAATACAAGTGCCACAAAAATAGCCACAAGATTCTTAAAACTGCGCTTATAAACTCTCTTTTCTTTTTTCATAATAACCTCCTTTTACATTCAATTAAAATTTCTTTTGTTTTTTTGTTGTGCATTTCACACAATACGGGCGTCCTGTAAGCTGTTGAGCCATATTGATACCGCCTTTTTGCAACCGCGCTCTGCGGCGGACATCTCAACGGGCAAGCCCTTTAATACTTTTGCGTTCGGCTCAAGCTCGGCGATTGTTTGATAGGTTCCGCCGTCCGAGCTTCCCATATGCGTATTGAACGGAATAATTGTTTTACCGCTGAAATCATATTCATCAAACAGCGTGTAAATAATCATCGGGAAGGTGTACCACCACATCGGATAACCAATGAAAATATTATCGTAGTCCTCTATATTGATTTTATCCTTTATTGCAGGTCGCATATTTTCATCGTGCTCTTTCTTAGCATAAGCCGCAAGCGCGTTGTAATTTGCCCTGTTGCTGTCATAGGGAAGTACAGGCGCAATCTCCTGAATATCAGAGCCCGTCTGCTTTGCAATTTCCTCAGCGACAGCCTTCGCCGTGCCGTAAACAGAAAAGTATAATACAAGATTTTTTGACATTTTATTACCTCCAAATTATATATCTTCGCTATTGATTACACCTAAATTATATGCTAAAATGGTAATAATGTAAAATATCAATTATGCATAGAGTTATAACTTTCATTTATAGGTGGTAATATGATAGAGATTTATTTACTCGAACAGCTTTGCGCCTTTGCCGAACATGGAACGCTATCAAAGGCGGCGGAATCGCTCCACATTTCACAACCCGCCTTAAGCCGTTCAATGAAGAAAATCGAGGAGGAGCTCGGCGTTTCGCTTTTTGACCGGGATAAGGCAAAAATCAGTCTTAACGAAACGGGCGAGCTTGCCGCAAGGCTTGCAAACGAGATGCTCAGCCTGAACAACGGCATGATACGCAGAATAAAAGCGTTCGACCGCAGTCAGCGCAGTATAACCGTTGGGGCGTGCGCTCCGTTCCCGATGAACGAGCTTATGCCGCTTTTGCAGGAATATTTCGGCGGTATGCTTATAACAAGCGAGCTTGCGGAGATAGGCGATATTGAAGCGGGACTGCTTGACAACACCTATCAGATAGGAATATTAAATAAGCCGACAGAAAGCGAAGAGCTGTTCTGTCAGCGGTTTGTCAGTGAGCATTTATATATTTCCGTTCCCAAAACACACCGTCTTGCAGGAAAAGATTTTGTAAAATTCGAGGATTTTAAAGGCGAGAGCTTTCTTCTTTTTCAGCATATCGGCTTCTGGAAGGAAATCTGCAACGAAAAAATGAAGGGCGCTAACTTCCTTGTTCAGAACTCAATGGACTCGCTTGAAGAGCTGATTAACGCAACGGATTTCCCCTGCTTCACAACGGAAGCTTTTACTCACTCCGCTCCGTACGGAAATAACAGGGTTGTTATTCCGATTGAGGAGCCCGAAGCGTACGCCACCTTTTACATCGCCTGCCAGAATTCCTACAAGAAAAAATATGCGTCCTTTTTCAACTCCATCCGCTCCCGCTCTTTTCAGGTTTAATAAACAGCCTTCAAATCAAAGTTTTGATTTAATACACTGATTGTTTATAAACATCTTAATACTTGTATAATGCCATATTAGCCTTTCAGTTTTTTTCGGACGGGGTACTGGTCGTTTCAAGAATTTCTTTCGGCTACATTCGATTTTCCCCCTGAACGAAGTTCCGAAACCCTTGCAAACACTCACTTTTCAAATTTGACACTTTTGCATAAGAGAAGTGCGGAAAATGGCTTTATACCGCGATTTTTCGCCTTTCACCAAGGTTCTGTTACCATCAGGTTCTAGTGGCAGCAATGCTGTGTGGGTTCAAGTCAACGGCTGGCGGTGCCCTGAATTTTTGCGGCAGCCAAAAGGCAGCCTTAAAATTCAGACCGCTACGCAGTTCTTTTTGCTCCCTTCATCTGCCACCGGCAGCGGTCGCAAACGAACCATCTCCTGCACAAAGCGGCAACCTTTCGGTTGCCGCTTTTTATTTTACTCAGTTTTAAGTAATTTTTATTCTTTTTTTGCCTTCTTTGTTTTCTTGGGCGCTGCGGCGTCGAGCTTAATACGCTCAACGGGTTCCCAAAGATTAATTCTGCCGGTGTCGTTAAAGGCTTTTAGCGTCATTACGGTCAGCGGCACTATGAACATGCCGAGGAAGCCGAACAGCTTTAAGCCGAAGTACAAGCCCATAAGCGTTACTATCGGGTGAACGCCGAGCGAGTCGCCGACAATCTTAGGCTCGATATACTGTCTTATTACAGAAATCAGCGCGTAAATAACTATAACGCCTATAGCCTGTTTATAGTTACCGAGGACAAGCGAAATAAGCGCCCAAGGAATAAGTATTCCGCCCGAGCCCGCAATAGGCAGGATATCGAATACTGCGATTAAAGCGGCGATAAGGATATAATAGCTGTTTTTCATTATTCCGAGCAGCGACATAACCGAGAAGCCGAGGAACAGCTCGAAAAATGTGATAAGCATAATGAGTCCGTACGCTCTGACCATCTTAAGTATAGTCTTGCTGAACACCTGCTTTATCTCGACAAGCAGGTTCTTGCGCTTATCGGGCAGCTGCTTTTGGATAAAGCGGACAATAAAGTTATAGTCCTTTGTAAAGAATATCCAGGCGATAGCGCCTATTACGCATCCGATAAGTACGGACGGCACATTTTTAACCATACTCATCATACCCGAAACACCCGATGACAAGCCGTTTTTAAGGGTCGAGAAGTTAATGCCGAGGTTGCCCAAATCAAAATCGTCGATAAGCGGAGTAAAGAAGTTCTGTACCGACTCGCTGACGCTCTTATACAGTGAATCGGGCAGGAACTTGATTATGCTTAATATCTCGCTTTCAAGAGTAGTAAGGAAGTTCGGGATATCGTTCATCTGCTCCATAAAGTATTTAACGAACTGCGTAATCTTAGATATTACGGCGCCGAGTATCATACCCAGCGGGAACAGCACGATAATTATAGACAATAATACAAGCAGCACGCTCCAAAGGGTATGGTGCTTGTTGTGCGTTTTTTTGTCAAGCGCTCTTAGCGGCTTTTGAAGAATAACCGAAAACAGGAATGTAAGAATAAACGGTGCTGTAACCCAGAACAGATACTTAAAATACACATAGATTATCGCAAATATAGCAGCAATAAAAGCTAAGCTGATTAAAAATTCTCTTCTCTTTTCAACCTTAGGGGTCATAATTATACTTCCTTTTGTTTAATTATTATTATTTTAAAGCAATTTTTAACAATATTCAAGCAAAATATTATTAATATTTGTTAATAATTAGAAAATTTTAAAAAATAGCTTGTATATTTTATATTTTAGTGATAGTATATGAAAAGTGTTTCTCACAGTAATACATCTGTCCGTAGGTGGTGTACAGTTTGAAAACTTCAAAATACTTACTCATTGAGACTTCAATACTCCCCGATGTATATAAAAAGGTTGTTGAAGTCAACAATTATTTAAAGAGCGGCAGCGCATCAAGCGTTTCGCAGGCTGTTAAAATGGCAGGCATTTCGCGTTCTGCATATTATAAGTACAAGGATAAGATATTCGAGTACAGCGAGGGCGAAAGCAACACTGCAACTATCAGCGCGAAGCTGCTTGACAACGCGGGCGTACTAAGCTCGGTTATGAACGAGGTGTATCTTGCGGGCGCTAATGTGCTTAGCATTCACCAGACCTCGCCCGTAAACGATGTTGCCGATGTTTCAATCACCGTCAGTCTTACAAGGGCTGCAATCACTACGGATGAGCTAATCGAGAAAATTAAAAGAATCAGCGGCGTAACCGACGCCGATTTAGTTTAGGAGGCATATATGAAAGTTGCAGTTATGGGCTACGGCACCGTAGGCTCAGGTGTAGTCGAGGTTATCGACACGCACAAAGAAATTATTAAAAAACGCACAGGCGGCGAAACGCTTGAGGTTTCACATATCCTTGATTTGCGCGACTTCCCCGGCGACAGCCACGAAAGCCTTTTCACCAAGGACTTTAACGATATTTTAAACGACCCCGAGGTTAAGGTTGTTGCTGAAACAATGGGCGGCGTTGAGCCTGCTTACACCTTTACAATGAAGCTGTTAAAGGCTGGCAAGAGCGTAATCACATCTAACAAGGAGCTTGTTGCACAAAAGGGACTTGAGCTTCTTGACGCGGCTGAGGAGAGCGGCGCTAACTACCTTTTCGAAGCGTCGGTCGGCGGCGGTATCCCGATTATCAGACCTATGTCGCAGTGCCTTGCAGCTAACAACATCGAAGGCGTTGCAGGTATTTTAAACGGCACGACGAACTTTATCCTCACTAAAATGATTGAGGACGGCATGACCTTTGAGGACGCGCTTAAGCTCGCGCAGGACAACGGCTATGCCGAGAAGGACCCGACAGCCGACATCGAAGGCTTTGACGCGTGCAGAAAGGTTTGTATCCTCGCTTCCCTCGCCTTTGGTAAGCATGTTTATCCGAACCAGGTCGAAACCGAGGGTATTACTAACATCACGCTTGAGGATGTTTCGTACATTTCTTCAATCGGCGTAATTAAGCTGCTCGGTCAGATTAAATATATCAGCGACGACAAAATTGCTGCTTTTGTAAGCCCTGCGGTTGTACAGCACGGCTCACAGCTTGCGAGCGTAAACGGCGTATTTAACGCAATTCTCGTAAGAGGCGACGCCGTAGGCGATGTATGCTTTTACGGACCGGGCGCAGGTAAGCTGCCCACCGCTTCGGCAGTTGTTGCGGATATGGTGGACGCTGCTAAGCACATCAACCGCAAAAAGATTTTCGGCTGGAGCGCAGGCGCTGAGGACTATGTAGTAGATTACAAAGAGAGCATCAGCGTACCGTTTTATGTAAGAGCTATCGCCGACAGCCACAAAATCCAGTCAGTTTTCGGCGAGGTCAAGTACCTTTCGCGTTTTGGTCAGCCGTCAAAAGAGATTGCTTTTATCACCGACGAGATGACCGAAAACGAGCTTAAGAAAAAGCTTGAAGGTATTGAAGTAATTAATACAATTAAGGTAACAAACTATTAATATAATTTGGAGGAAACTCAAATGTCACTTATAGTACAGAAGTTCGGCGGCTCTTCGGTTGCCAACGCCGAGCGAGTTATGAATGTGGCACGCATTGTCAGCGACACCTACAAGGCAGGTAATGATGTTGTTGTAGTTGTTTCGGCACAGGGTGACACAACGGACGATTTAATCGAAAAGGCGGCGGAGATTAACCCAAACGCCCCTAAAAGAGAAATGGATATGCTCCTTGCAGCAGGTGAAGAGATTTCAATTTCGCTTCTTGCAATGGCTATCGAAACACTTGACTGCCCCGTTATCAGCCTTCTCGGCTGGCAGGCAGGCTTTAACACGAACTCGGTTTACGGCGCGGCAAGAATTAAAAACATCAAGCCAAACAGACTTCAGGCTGAGCTTGCCAAGCACAACATCGTAGTCGTGGCAGGCTTCCAGGGTATCAACAGATACGACGACCTGACCACGCTTGGCAGAGGCGGTTCGGACACATCGGCAGTTGCTATCGCCGCTGCTCTCCACGCCGATAAATGTCAGATTTTTACAGATGTTGAAGGCGTATACACCGCTGACCCGAGAAAAGTCGAGGGCGCAAAGAAGCTTAAGGAAATCACATACGACGAGATGCTTGAGCTTGCAACTCTCGGCGCGCAGGTTCTTAACAACCGCAGCGTAGAAATGGCAAAGAAATATTCGGTAGAGCTTGAAGTGCTCTCATCACTTAACCCGATTCCGGGTACATTAGTTAAGGAGGTAGCAAAAATGGAAAAAATGTTAATTCGCGGTGTTACAAAGGATAAGGATGTAGCACTTGTATCGGTACTCGGTGTTCAGGATAATCCGGGCGTTGCTTTTAAGCTTTTCTCAAAGCTTTCGGCTAAAAATATCAATGTAGATATAATTCTGCAGTCCTTCGGCAGAAACAACACAAAGGATATCGTATTTACGGTTACAAAGGACAACGGGCCTATTGCGGTTGAGCTTTTAAAGGAGCTTTCGGTGCTTGAGGGCGCTAAGTTTGTATGCGACACAGATGTTGCTAAGGTATCAATCGTAGGCGCAGGTATGGAGTCGCACCCCGGAACAGCATCTAAGATGTTCGAGGCACTTTACGAGAGAGGCATCAACATCAAGATGATTTCAACATCCGAGATTAAAATTTCTGTAATCATTGACGCTGAGGACGCAGACAGAGCAGTATCTGCCGTACACTCTGCGTTTATTCCTAACGACTGATAAACCACACAAAAAGGAAAATTATAATGAAAAAAACAATTTCGCTTATTTTAGCATTAACAGTAATAATCACGTCGTTTGCCTCTTTTACAATAAGCGCACAGGCAAGCAGCGAAAAGACCTA
This sequence comes from Eubacterium sp., assembly GCA_017450645.1. Classification (GTDB taxonomy): domain Bacteria; phylum Bacillota; class Clostridia; order Oscillospirales; family Acutalibacteraceae; genus Eubacterium_R. The sequence goes on along the minus strand of JAFSTE010000019.1, from coordinate 16,132 downwards.
TAAATCAGGCGGTTTTAAGTATTATTACTCTGTTAAAGACAACAAGGTAAATATCAACCGTATTCTGCAGACAAACAGAAGTAAAAAGACCCTTAATATACCTGCAAAAATCAGCGGTAAAAAGGTTGTAACGTTTAATATTGACAATATGATGTACGACGAGAATTTTTGTAACTTTGTTACAAAGGTAAAGATTCCGAGCACTGTAACAAAGATTAACGGTTACAACTTCCAGCACAACAACATCAATTTAAAGAGCATTGTAGTTGACAGCAAAAACAAAAACTACAAGACTGTTAAAGGCGTGTTATACAGCAAGGATATGAAAACGCTTGTAAAAATTCCGCACGCTAAAAAAATGAAGGAATACAAGGTACCTAAAAGCGTTACCTTTATTGACACAGAGTCAATGTCTTACCTGAGCGCTGTAAAAAAGATTACAATTAATGCCCCGGCAAAGATTGACAGCATGGCAGTAGTCGGCTGCACAGGACTTAAAACAATTTTTGTAGGCAAAAAGGTTAAGAGCATTGCTTACGACTCTTTTGGAGGGTATTTTACCAACAGCGACCTTAAGACCATTTCGGTTGACAAAAAGAACAAAAAATATGCTTCTGTTGACGGCGTACTGTACAACAAGAAAAAAACTACGCTTATCAAATGCCCTGCTGCAAAATCTTACAAAAATCTTAAAATTGCAAAGACAACCAAAAAGATTACTAAGCAGGCATTTGTAGGCTGCTACAAATTGAAGGGCGTAACACTGCCGAGCGGATTAACCGAGATTGGTGCAGACGCGTTTTCAAGCTGTTCCTCGCTTAAATCAATCAATATACCAAAGAAGGTAAAAAAGGTTAAGCAGTATACATTCCTTTATTGCCAAAAGCTTACAAGCGTTAAGCTGCCTTCCTCACTTAAAGAAATAGGATACGCTGCTTTTGAAGGCTGTTCTTCGCTTAAATCCATTACTATACCGAAGAGCGTTAAAAAGCTTGGAGGATGCGCTTTTCAGGACTGCACAAAGCTTGAAAAGCTTACAATAAAAAACAAAAACCTTGAGATTAAAAAGAGCGCAATACCTTATATCGTAACCGGTTTTGATGACGAAACCTGGCAGGATATTATTGAATACAAGGTAACAATTATAGCGCCAAAAGGCTCTAAGGCTCAGGCGTTTGCTAAAAAATACGGCATTAAGTTCAAAGCGCTGTAAATATTAATAACAAGGTCTGCTGCTGATGTGGCAGACCTTGTTTTGAGGTAAAGTATGATATATATAATTATTTTTTCAATCGTTTTTGCTGTGGCTTGTCTTGGCGTGGCGGTGTTCAGCGAGGCGTATGTTTTGCTGGTTTTTGCGGTATTGTCATTGATAATCTTTGGCATTACTTATTCGAGGTACAACAAGCAAAAGCACCCCGAGGAATATAAGAAAACCGACAACTTTAACCCCAACGCACGCATAGTAGCAAACGGCAGCAAAGCAGGTACAATTATTACAGTTTGTATGCTTGCAATACTTGTAATACTCGCAGTTCTATATTTTATTTTGTATATATAATTAAAAGCACTTGGTTAACAAGTGCTTTTAATTATACGCTCCATTTCGTCCATTTTGCGCTCCATATCCGCCACAAGGGCGAACTGGCATTTTGCTCGGACGAGATTATGCTCGGGATATTCTGTTTTAAAGTAAGTGTCGCCGTTGAGGTAATCTGTCAGAAAGCGCATACCGCATTCGAGCGTAATCAGCTTTGCGGAGAACGCGAGGTTATCCTTTTCGTACTGGTTGAGTGTCTCCCCTGCCTCGCTCAAAAAGCCCTTGGAATACGCTTTAAAATAATCAAGGTCTATGCTGACCTTACTTAAATCCTGCTCGTCCTCGGCTGCGGTATTAGCACCGAAGCGTATCGCGTCCGCAAAGTCAAACAGCGCGATACCCGGCATTACCGTATCAAGGTCGATAACGCACACGCACTCGTTAGTTTCGCTGTCAAACATAACATTATTAAGCTTTGTGTCGTTGTGGGTAACGCGAAGCGGGATTTTACCCTCTTCAACAAGCTTATAAAGCCTGTCCATCTCATCACTGCGGGCATTTACAAAATCAATCTCGGCTTTGCAGGTGCAAGCCCTGTTTGCCTTATCAGCCTTAAGCGCAGGCAAAAACTCGTTTTGATACCTGTACAGCGTGTTATGAAAATTGGGTATGGTGTCAAACAGCTTTGTTGAATCAAAACCGCCGAGCATACGCTGAAATCTGCCAAAGGCAACGCCGCTCGCGCCGAAAAGCTCGGGCGTATCGGCAGAGTCATAGCTTACGCTGTTGCTTACGAACACATACGCGCGGTAAAACGAGCCGTCAGCGCAGCGATAATACTTGTCGCCGTCTTTTGTTTTAATGTAGTGCAGGGTTTCTCTGTCGGGATTGCCGCCGTTAGCCTTAATCTGCTTCCTTAAGTAGCGGGTTACGGCAAACACATTTTCCATAAGCTCGTCAATGTTTTTAAACACACTGCCGTTAACGCACTGAACTACATATTTTTCGCAGTCATATTCAGCGATATATGTCCGGTTTATATGACCTGAGCCAAACTCCTTACACGACACAAAATCGCCCTTAAATTCAAAATTATCAAGAATATCTCTAATATCCAAATTAATCACCAGCCCTATTTTAACATAAATCTTCAAAATAATCAATTACTGTTGCAATAAAGTCAATAATATTGTAAAATAACTATAATACATTTAAAGGAGCAGATTTATGAATATTAAGGATGTAATAATTTCGGATACAATAAAGTATGTCGGCGTAAACGACTACGACATCGAGCTTTTTGAGTCGCAGTATATGCTCGAGGAGGGTATGGCGTACAACTCTTACCTTATCCTTGACGAGAAGGTTGCGGTTTGCGACAGCGTAGACAAGATTGCGGTTGACAGATGGCTCGATAATCTCGAAAGCGAGCTTGACGGCAGAACGCCCGACTTCCTTATAGTACATCACCTTGAGCCCGACCACTCGTTCGGTATTCAGGCATTTGCGGATAAGTACGAAAACGCAAAGGTTATCGTTTCGGCTTCTGCGCTCAGAATGTTGCCGCAGTTTTGCGACATCGACGCGGCAAGAGTTGAGGCTGTTAAGGAGAACGACACCCTCTCCCTCGGCGCGCACGAGCTAACATTTATTATGGCGCCTATGGTTCACTGGCCGGAGGTTATGGTATCGTACGACAGCAAGGACAAGGTACTGTTTTCTGCTGACGCTTTCGGCAAGTTCGGCACGATTGACGCTGACGAGGGCTGGAGCTGTGAAGCGAGAAGATACTACTTTAACATAGTTGGCAAATACGGCAAGCAGGTACAAGCGCTCCTCGCAAAAGCTTCTAAGCTTGACATCGAAACAATCTGTCCGCTGCACGGCCCGGTACTCACCGAAACAATCCCCGAGGTTGTAAAGCTCTATGACACATGGTCAAAGTACGAGCCCGAGGACAGGGGCGTATTTATCGCCTGCGCTTCAATCCACGGTAACACTCTCGGCGCTGCTGAAAAGATGAAGGAAATACTCGAAGCTAAGGGCTGCCCGAGGGTTGCTATGGCTGACCTTTGCCGCGAGGATATGGCAGAGTGCGTCGAGGACGGCTTCCGCCACAGCGTACTTCTTTGTATGGCGTCAAGCTACGATGCAGGCGTTTTTGCACCGATGGCTGACTACCTTCACCACTTAAAGACAAAGACCTTCCAGAACCGCACCGTTGCGCTTGTAGAGAATACCTCATGGGCGCCGAGCGCAATTAAAACTATGAAGGCTGAGTTTGAGGGTATGGCTAACATCAATGTACTTGACAAAACCGTATCTATCAAAACAAGGCTTACAGAAGCTAACATCAAAGAGCTTGAGGAGCTTGCTGATGAGATAATTAAAAATGTATAATAATTAAGGAGTAAAATTATGAATCCACTTGCATTTACAAAGCTTTCCTACGGCGTATATGTTGTAAGTACCTGGGCGGACGGCGGTCGTCCTACAGGTTGCACCGCGAACTCTGCAATGCAGGTAACAGCTGAGCCTGCAACAATAGCAGTTAGCATTAATCATGACAATTTTACAAACGAGTGTATTAAAAATTCGGGTCGTTTCGCTATTAATGTCCTCGGCGAAAAAAGCAACCCGATGATTATCGGCACCTTCGGTTTCAGGAGCGGCAGAGATACTGATAAGTTCACCGACAAGCCCGAGGTTAAGGACTTCCTTCCCGTTGTCGACGGCTGTATCGCACACATCACCTGTAAGGTTATCGACACTATGGAAGCTGCGACCCATACGGTATTCCTCGGCGAGGTTACGGGCGCGGAAATCCTCAGCGACGACACCCCGATGACCTACGCGTACTACCATAATGTTATCAAGGGCAAGTCCCCGAAAACCGCTCCGACTTATATTAAAGAAGGATAATAATAACACCAAAAAACTTCCGCAGGATAAACCTACGGAAGTTTTTGTTTTAAGCTTTTTTCTTTTTGGATTTTGCGATTATTATAATGATTGCAATCAGCAAGATGACTGCAGCGGCGACTATAATTATGTACAGCGTGAACGACTGCATTTTTACGCTATGGCTCGCCACAAGGTCGGCGTAATAGGTTATACCGTCAACAGTTACTAACGCGACGCCTAAGCGCGCACCTTCGCGAAGCGGAGCTTGTATGCCGGTTTTTAGGCGGGTATTTTTTTCAACCGCGTCGCTGTCAGCGCCCTTGGGAACGATAGTGTAAATATCATTTTTTGTGATTATATCAAGCGAAGCGGTATCTTTATCGGCTCTGTCTACATTGAGTGTCTGCATTACCTCGCCTTTTTTGAGAACCTGCTTGTACTCATAGTTGTCAAACACAAAATCGAACAGCTTTTTAGTATCGGTAAAGCGCTCGTTAACATTACCCAAAATCTTACCGCCGAGAACAACGCAGATTAAATCGATATTATCTTTACTCGCCGAGGACACTAAACACTCCCCCGCTTCCTCAGTGTGACCCGTTTTTATACCCGTACACTCGGGATAGTAGTTCGGCGAATAGTTCAGTATAAGCTCGTTGGTATTATTAAAGGTTCTGTCCTCGAACTTATAAATATCCGTTGCGGGTACAGTAAAGCTCGGGGTGCTTACAATCTCCCTGAACGCGTCAAAGCTCTGGCACGCAGCTGCGATTAAATACAAATCGTGTGCGGTGCAGTAATGTTTATTTGAGTGAACGCCGTTAGGGTTTACAAAATGAAGATTTTTACAGCCAAGCTCCTTAGCCCTCTTGTTGCAAAGGTCGGCAAATTTTTCTATACTGCCGCTGACATGCTCTGCAAGCGCGATTGCCGCCTCGTTAGCGCTCGGTATCAAGAGCGCCTGCAAAAGAGTATAAACGGTGAACTCCTCGCCTGCACGCATATTAGCGTTTGAGTAGCCCTCGGGCACAAGGTCAAGCGCTTTTTGAGTAACAACCGCGGTTTCGTCCAAATCGCAGTTTTCCAAAACCACAAGGGCGGTTAAAATTTTAGTCGTGCTCGCGGGGAACATCTTTTTATCGGCATTCTTTTGGTAAAAAATTTTGCCGGTTTCAGGGTTGGCGACGAAGGCAGCCTTACATCCTATTTCGGGCGAGGAGGAAAGCTCCTGCTGCTCGTCGATTAAATACTCATACTGTACCCCGTCGGAATTTGTACCCTTAATCGGCTCAGCTGCAAAGGCGCTGAGCGGTGTGAGCATAATGCAAATTGTTAAAATACTTATAAATACTTTTTTCATAATATCCTCTAAAAACCAAGGCAGACTGCATAGCAGCCTGCCTGTTATTCACTTCTGAGTGCGTCGATAGGACTTAGCAGTGCAGCTTTTCTCGCCGGATAAATTCCGAAGAACAGTCCGACGCCGCTTGAAAACAGCAGAGCAAGAAGCACAAGCCAAATACTTATCTTAGGCGTTATGTCTACTATCGCGCAGGCTCCGTAAGCACCGGCTATTCCGAGCACGACGCCGATAAGTCCGCCTATAAAGCAAAGTATTATCGACTCGGTCAAGAACTGCATAGTAATTACACGCGTCTTAGCGCCAAGTGATTTACGGATACCGATTTCCCTCGTTCGCTCGGTTACGGACACGAGCATAATATTCATTACGCCGATACCGCCTACTATAAGCGAAATAGCACCAACGCCCGCAATAAAGATAGTAAGAACCTTCATTACGATATCAACAATCTCGATATATGTTGCCATATTCTGTGCAGTGTACATACCGTTAGAATAGCTACTGTGCGCCGCCTTAAGGTAGTTTACCGTTGCGTTACCGACAGCGTCGTAATCTGCGCCGTCCTTAGCGATAACGAACACATTACTTAAGTTCGCACTGCCGCCCGTAAGCTGAGTCAGTGTAGTACAAGGCATAAACAGCGCCATCATAGGTGTATCCGAGCTGGACTGGAACATACTTGACATACCGCCCGAGCCGCCGAGAGTAGACGCAAGACCGTCCATCTGTGCAACGCCGCAGACCTTAATCTGCATAGAAGCACCGCTCGAGGTTACGGTTACGGTTTCGCCCGTAACATCCTCGTAGCCGTAAACCGTCTTAGCCGACTCGATACCCATTACGGCAATAGGTGCGTTAGCGGCATACTCCTCGTCCGTAAAGAAACGGCCGTGGTCGCAGCTTCCCGTCATTGCAAACTGGACATCGCTGTTAACGCCTATCATCATAACGGTAGCTTCTTTACCGGTATTGCTTATCACCGCCCTGCCGAAGCCCATAAGCATCGGCGAGCAACGCTCAACATCCTTAACCTTGTTTTTGATATTTTCAATATCGTTAAGCGTTATGTAGTCGTTGTCTGTCGCCTGAGTTTCGTCAACCGATACAAGAACGGCGTTCGAGCCCATATCCTGAATAAGACCTACGATATAGTCCCTGACGCCTGTACCTGCGCCGACAATCATAATTACCGAGGTAATACCGATAATGATGCCCAGCATTGTAAGCAGTGAACGCATCCAGTTCGCCTTAATACACTTTATAGCAATTTTTAGGCTTTCTGAAATATTCAAAATATTACCCTCTTATTTAACTTTAACCTTAAAGGTGTCCTCTGTATAATCCTGACCCGGAGTAGAAACAATCTTGTCGCCGATTTTAAGTCCGCTCTTAATCTCATAAGCGGTATCGGAAATCGCGCCTGTTTCAATCTTAGTCTTAGTTACGGTTCCTTCCGCCTCGTTATAAAGGTAAACATATGTACCCTCTTTTTCGAGTACTATGGACTCAATCGGAACGGTCGGAACATCGGTGTAAGAGCCGGTCTGAATTTCAACATTTGCGTCGAAGCCCGCGATAATATTATCGTCAACGCCGTCAACCGCAACCTGGCACTGTACGCCGGCACCGCTTGATGTAAGCGACGAAAGACCGCTGATGCCCGCCATATTTGAGCCGAGCGAGTCGAGCACTGAGCCGCTCGATGAGCCCGTAGCAGTAGGTGCGATACTGATAATCTCGCCGGTGTATTTACCGTACGCGGTTTTAATCTCGCCGCGCATACCTACGCTTACCTTATGAATATCGTATTCGTTAAGCGAAACGGTAACAACTAAATCGTCAAGGTTTTCTACCTTAAGTCCGGTCTGGAGCGCCGAGGTCTGCTGACCTTTTTCGAGCGTACACTCGGTAACAACGCCGTCGATTGAGGATACCCAACCGGCTTTAAGCTCGCTTTGTGACTTCTTAAGAGTGTCAAGAGCGCTCTTAGTAGTTCTCATAATCTGCTTTTGGGAGTTAACTAAGGTTCCGTCAGCGCCGAGCTCGAATACCTCGCGCTGAGCGTAAAGAGCGGCAAGCTGAAGCTCTATGCTTGCAAGCTGTGCGTTGTCGGTGTTACCGATTGCTGTGCCTATCTCTGCCCAGTTAACAGCCTTAACAGCCTCCTCAACCATCTGAACAGCCACGCCGCTTTCAACGATAAGCTTAGTTTCGTCGATAAGTCCCTTTTGGATAGCTTCGCTCATAGCGTCGCCCGCAGCCTTAGAAATAGCTTCAGGTGAAAGCTCACCCTTTGCAATCATTTCCGAAATGGCCTTCATAACCTGACGGGTAATCTCGTTAGTGGTTGTGATATCGTCACTAAGGGCAGAAATCGTTTCGGCAAGCTGCTTAAGAGCCTTAACAGCGTCTTCGATATCGCCGGCATAATCGGATGTCGAGGGGATTGTGATATCAGAAACAGCTTTTTTAGTGCTGCCCGAACTGTTCTTTGAGGAACTCTCTCCCGACTCGCTTTCTGTTTCGGTTGTGGTTGTTGTTGTAGTGGTTGTAGTAGTTGTGCTCCTTGCCTTTTCGAGCTTCTTGAGCTGCTTTTCAAGGGGCTTAATCTTTTTATTAACCGCTGCAAGCTTTTTCTTATTAAGCCTTTGCGTTTTAAGAGCGGAATAGTAAGAAGCGCTCGCATCGTTATACGAAATCTGAAGCGAGCTAATCTGAGCATCAAGCTCCTCCGTAGAAAAGTCGGCAAGCTTTTCGCCCTTCTTTACAGTATCGCCTACCTTAACATAAACATCCTCGCAAAGCGCAACTGTAGCAGGTGAATACTCTCTCGAAGCGCCTGCGGATACCGTACCCGTAGCGTTAACATTCTCTGTAATATCGCCAGCCGTAATGGTCGTAAGGCTTACTGTTACGGTCTTTTTCTTAGCGCTGATTGTAAGAACAGTAGTCGCTACAAGTGCAATAACAAGTACGATACAGATAGGAATTATTATCTTCTTTTTGTTACTCTTTTTGATTGTTGCCATACTATCTACCTCAAATTCGTATGAAGAAGTATTATAAAATTAAAGAATTATACAGTTTAAGTATAATTTCTATTAGTATAATTGTCAATAACTTTTTGTATATATAATATATTACTTTAATGCTTCAAGCGCGCGTTTACCTATATCTTTTCTGCAAAAAGCCTTATCAAAGCTGATTTTCTCGACGCCGTCATATGCCTTTTTAAGCGCTGAAGTAAGGTCGCCCGCAAGCGCCGTAACACCGAGAACCCGGCCGCCCGAGGTAACAAGCTTACCATCCTTAAGAGCAGTACCTGCGTGGTAAACGGTAACGCCGTCAAGGTCGCCGTCCTTAAGTCCCGTAATTTCAATGCCCTTGTCGTACGCCTTAGGATAACCGCCCGACGCCATAATTACGCATACGCAAGCGTCGTCGCTCCACTCGATTTCAAGCTCGGATAAGGTTTCGTTATTAATAGCCTCAAAGATGTCGATAATGTCGGTCTTAAGACGCGGCAGCACAACCTGAGTTTCGGGGTCGCCGAAACGGCAGTTATACTCGATAACCTTAGGACCTTTAGGCGTATCCATAAGTCCGAAGTAGAGGCAGCCCTTAAAGGTTCTTCCCTCTTTATTCATAGCCTCAATGGTAGGCATAAAAATCTTATCCATACACTCCTTAGCTACCTCGTCGGTGTAGTAAGGATTAGGCGAAACAGTACCCATACCGCCGGTATTAAGCCCTTTGTCGCCGTCGAGAGCGCGCTTATGGTCCATAGAGGATACCATAGGCTTAACGCATTTTCCGTCCGTAAACGCAAGCACCGACACCTCGGGACCTGTAAGGAATTCCTCAACAACAATATTGTTACCGCTGTCGCCGAACACCTTATCCTCCATAATCTCTTTAACGCCGGCGATTGCAGCATCAAGGCTTTCGGGGATTATAACGCCCTTGCCGAGCGCAAGACCGTCCGCCTTAATAACGGTCGGGAACTCATTTTTTTCGGTAATATATGCGATTGCGTCGTCGGCGTTGTCAAACACCTTGTACTCAGCAGTCGGGATGCCGTATTTAAGCATAAGGTTTTTAGAAAACACCTTAGAGCCCTCGATAATTGCCGCTGCGGCAGTAGGTCCGAAGGTCTTAAAGCCCTCTTTATTAAGCGCGTCGACCATACCCAGAACAAGCGGGTCGTCGGGCGCAACAACTACAAGGTCAGCCTTAATTTCTTTTGCAAGATTTACAACGCCGTCGATGTCGCAAGCACCGACATTAAAGCACTCAGCGTCAAACGAAATGCCGCCGTTTCCGGGGCAACAAGCAATATAATCAACCTTTTTTGACTCTTTTATCTTTTTTATCAGGGCGTGCTCTCTTCCGCCGCCGCCAACTACAAGTACTCGCATATTATTCTCCTTAGTAGAATACAGATTTAAGCTATAGCGTTTGTTCTCGCTTTATTAAACATTTTTATTAATAATTCTCGTCTGCTCCTCGCCGTTTTCAAGATTAATGAAGCGGGTGAAAAGTGACACCTTATTATCCTCGTTAAGATTATTCCAAACCATATCGGTGAAGGCGTCTATATCGCCCTCGATAGCTACGGGAGTCGGCTCGCCCTCAAAGGACGGAATAGGATTTCCGTCGCATTTATAGGTGTGGATAAAGTGTCCGAGTCCTGTCCTTGCAGGATATTCAAAGAAGTATCTTACGCACTCAGGCTCGCCCATATTTGACTTAAGAATGGACATATTATAGTCGCCGTTTGGCTTAACAACAGCCGAAATTCTCGGCGTATAATTAGGTGCGTCGTCCTCAAACTCGCGAGTTAAAAGCGCGTGACGGTAGCAGTGTCCGTCCTTCATAAAGTCGTAAATCGTATCGGTCTGGTCGCCGTTAGTGACAATAGTTTTGCCGTCGAGCTTAAGTACCGGATTGTATATAATAAGGTGCGGGTCAACCATTTTGCTCTCGTCAAAAGCTTTTGTGCGGATGCCGCCCCTGTCGTTATCTTCGAAAATTCTGTTGCGTGAATTAACGCTCCTGCCCATAATAAAGTACGCGATTACGGCGTTTTTGCCGTCGGCGCTTTTGCCGATAACGATACCGCGTCCCGGGTAGGTATTAGTGTTAAGCTCGGTTGCAAGTGATTTAATCTCCATACTATTCTCCCATTAAATAATCTCTGTTTTATTGCCGTAAATTTTAATTCTGCCCTCGCAGAAAAGTGACACCGCTTTCGGCAGGATTTCCCACTCTGCCTGGCGCATTACACGGTACTGAAGGATATCCTCGTTGTCACCCTGCTCAACGGGCACAGCCTTTTGCAGAATAATCGCGCCGCCGTCGGTAATCTCGTTTACAAAATGCGCCGTAGCGCCCGTAACCTTAACGCCGCTTTCGAGGACTGCGGTATGTACCCTTTTACCGTAAAAGCCGTCGCCGCAAAACAGCGGAATAAGGCTCGGGTGGATATTGATAATCCTGTTTTTATAAGCGTTTACAAGCTCGTCGCCGAGAATTGACAAAAAGCCTGCAAGCACAATCAGGTCGATATTTCTGCCTTCAAGCGCCTTTAAAATAGCCTTGTCGTACTCCTCTTTTGAGGAATAGTTTATCCTGCTTACTACAGCACTTTCAACGCCTGCATTTTCGGCTCTTTTAAGCGCGTAGGCACTCTCGTTAGAGGCAAGAACAAAGGTGATTTTTCCGTTTTTAATCTCTCCCCTGTCCTGCGCGTCAAGCAGCGCCTGCAGATTAGTTCCGCCGCCCGAAACGAATACAGCTATATTCATCATACAAGCTCTACTCCCTTTTCACCGTCTTTAATTTCGCCTATTACGGCAGCCTGCTCGCCGCAGTCCGTAAGAATACGAACAGCCTCGTCCGCCTTGTCGCTGTCAACCGCGATAACAAGACCCGTACCCATATTAAAGGTGTTATACATATCGTGCTCGCTGATGCCGCCTGTCTTTTGAATAAGGTCAAAAATCGGCTTTTTGTGGCACTTGTTTTTCTCGATAACGGCAAGTGTATTGTCGTTTAACATACGCGGTACATTCTCGTAAAATCCGCCGCCCGTAATATGCGAAATTGCGTTAACGCGAACGCTGTCCATAAGGGTGAGAAGCGGTTTAACATAAATTCTTGTAGGTGTGATAAGCTCCTCGCCGAGTGTGCTGCCGAGCTCGTCATAATATACGCCGATTGTATCAGCGCCGATATTGAACACCTTACGAACGAGCGAAAAGCCGTTAGAGTGTACGCCCGAGGACACAACGCCGATAAGCGCGTCTCCGCTCTTTAAATGTTCGCCCGAAACGAGCTTATCCTTTTCGCCGATACCTACGGTAAAGCCCGCAAGGTCGTAATCCTCGTCGGGCATAAGACCGGGATGCTCCGCGGTTTCACCGCCTACAAGCGCACAGCCCGACAGAACGCAGCCCTCTGCAACGCCCTTAACAATCTGCTCAATCTTTTCGGGATAGTTTTTGCCGCAAGCGATGTAATCGAGGAAAAACAGTGGCTTAGCGCCGCTGCACGCAACATCGTTTACGCACATAGCAACACAGTCGATACCGATTGTGTCGTGCTTATCCATTAAAAACGCAAGCTTAAGCTTAGTGCCTACGCCGTCCGTACCCGAAACGAGAACGGGGTTTTTGTACTCGCCCCACGGCAGCTCGAACATACCGCCAAAGCCGCCGATACCGCCGATTACGCCGGGAATAAATGTGTTTTTAACATGTGATTTAATCAGTTCTACTGATTTATAACCTGCAGTTACATCAACGCCTGCAGCCGCGTAGCTGTCGCTGTAGCTTTTTTCCATATTTTTCTCCTTCGTCGAAAATAGCTATGAGTTTTAAGCTTTGAGCTATGAGCTCATTGACGGACTCTGTCCGTACCTGATTATAATTCCTTTATCTTTTCCTGAAGTGCTTTGTCCTTTTGCTCAACCTGCTTAGCCATATCGGCACGCATAGAAACGAGCTTATCCATAAGGTCGTTATCGCCGACAGCAAGGATTTCTGCCGCAAGCAAAGCCGCGTTTTTAGCCGCATTTACGCCTACTGTTGCAACGGGAATACCCGGCGGCATCATAACGGTTGCAAGCATAGCGTCCATACCGTCAAGCACCTTTGCAGAGCACGGGATACCGATAACCGGCAGCGTTGTAGAAGCGGCAAGAACACCGCCGAGATGCGCCGCCATACCTGCTGCGGCAATAATAACGCCAAAGCCGTTATCAATAGCATTTTTTGAAAATTCGTGTGCAGCCTCGGGAGTTCTGTGAGCGGACATAACCCTGACCTCAGTTTCGATACCAAGCTCCTTAAGCTGTTTAATTGCAGGGGTTACGATAGGTAAATCGCTGTCTGAACCCATAATAATTGCAACCTTTTTCATACTCGTCCTCCTGAAAAATAATTCGTAATATTATACTCTATTTTTGGCTTTATTTCAAGGTTTTAAGGTAATTTACATAAAATTAATTGCATTGACAAAATAGTTTTTTCCAAGCTCGTCCTCAAGCTGAGTTTTAAACACCGCAAGGTCGCGCCCGTTTATATGAGAATCGCGGTTAAAATCGTAAGCGCAAATCGCAATATTGCCTAAATCAACATCCTCGTCCTCGTTAGTAATGCTGATTATTTTATCCGCGCCGTAGGGGTTGAGCAGCGTTATATCGCAGCTTTCAAGCGTGTTAAAGGTAAACTCGCCGTTTTCGTTAACACGGTACTCCCTCGAATCGTAAACAAAGCTAATATTCTTAATCGGAATATTCTCGTTATATGAGCCGTCAGTGTCGGTCATAAGTACGCACCTGCCCGTTACGGTGATAGCGGGAGTCGGCACAAAGTCGCCGATGTAGCTGTCGCCGCAAAGCATACAGGTAAATATCGTGTAGCCGTCGTCATATGCGGTGTACGGTACAATCTCTTCGTTATAGCTATGGTTAACTATAACCTCGAAAGGCTCTGAATCGTCGCCGATTCTGATGTAATCGAGGTTACTGCCGCAGGTAAAGGGCGACGCGCCCTGGATATCGTTAAAGCTCATAGTTCTGTTATTAAAAAAGCCGTTAACATACCGTACCTTGTCGGTGTAGCCGTTAGTAAAAACTACATTAATCACAAGCTCCTCAAGCGTCGAGTCAATTATCGGGAAGTACGGCGTTGAGCCCGAACGAAAGCCGTCACGCGCGTTAAAGGTAATCGCGCCGCCGATACTAAACGAGGTTATCTCGTCGGGGTAAACCACCACTTCGCCGACACCCTGACTCATCATAGTATGTACTTTAAGGGTGTAGGTTTTGCCCTGTGTTAAGTCGTAAGAAATGCAGAAATTATCGTCATTTTCCGCTAAATCATTATTCTCGGCAAACTTAGCGGCGCCGTCAAAAAGCTCCGCCATTAAATCGACCTCGCCGATTGAATAAAAGTTATAAGCCGCGCTGAAATCGGGCGAAAATGTAAAGGTGTAAACCTCGCTGAGATTATTTTCGTCGAAGCTCACGCTGTTTTTAACGCCGCATTTAAGGGCGCAAGAGTCGTAATAAGTAGTGCTTATTGAGTTATTCATAGCGTAAATATCGGCGTTAGAGGACTCATAAACCTGCATTGTAACGCCGCTCACAAGCGCGCCGGACGCGTATCCGAATGCCTTAGAGGACAGCGTTGCAAAGCGCGGAAAAGCGGCGGATTTAAGCAAGATGCAGTCCGAAAAAGCATTACTGCCTATCTTGATTTCGCCGGTCATATTATCGAAAGTAAGGCTGCTGAGCTTAGAGCATCTCGAAAAAGCGTAGCTGCCCAGAGAGGTTACGGAATACGGAATAGCTACGCTTTCAAGCTGTGTGCAAAGTCTGAACGCATACGAGCCGATAGTTTTAAGCGTATCGGGCAAGCTGAGATTAGTAAGAGAAGTGCAACCGTCAAAAGCGTACGAGCCGACGGAGGTCAGTCCGTAAGGCAGGCTGATATTTTGAGCCGCGTTATACGCAAACGCGTACGAGCCGACAGTCCTTAAGCTCTCGGGAAGGGTTATGCTGTTTGCCGTAACGTTGTAAAAGGCGTAATTGCCTACAGAGGTAACGCCGTATTCGACAACTATATTTTGGATACTTCCGTCCGAGCGAAAGTCGTACCAGGGCTGATAGCTCTCGTTATTCTTCATATTTGGCATAGCGCCGCTGCCGCTGACAGTAAGCGTTTTAGTCTGTGCAGAGTACGAATAATATGTATCGCTTGTGCCAAGCTGAGTCGGCTCAATATCCTCAGTCTGAATCGCAAATGCGCTCATACAAACAGAAAAGGACATAACAAAAATCAAAACAGCACACAGCGCAAGGCTAAGCCACTTTTTCATTTCATCACATCCTTTATGCAGTATAAATTATATTATAGCATATTATTCAGTATAAGTAAATCACAAAAGCAAAAGGACTGCCGAAGCAGTCCTTTATAGTAGTTTAGTATTAACTAATTAGTCCTCGTCGATTGCGATAACAACGCCTGAACCAACTGTTCTACCACCCTCACGGATAGCGAAACGAAGTCCGTTCTCGATAGCGATAGGAGTGATGAGCTCAACGTTCATATCAACGTTATCGCCGGGCATGCACATCTCTGTTCCCTCAGGAAGAGAGATAACGCCTGTAACGTCAGTTGTTCTGAAATAGAACTGAGGTCTGTAGTTGTTGAAGAAAGGAGTATGACGGCCACCCTCGTCCTTAGAAAGAACGTAAACCTGGCCTGTGAACTTGGTGTGAGGCTTGATTGAGCCAGGAGCAGCAAGAACCTGTCCTCTCTTAATCTCAGTTCTCTGAACACCACGGAGAAGGCAACCGATGTTGTCGCCAGCCTCTGCGTAGTCGAGAATCTTTCTGAACATCTCGATACCTGTGCAAACTGTTGACTTGATTTCGTCCTCAAGACCAACCATCTCTACTGTATCGTTAGTGTTAAGCTTACCTCTTTCAACTCTACCTGTAGCAACAGTACCACGACCTGTGATAGTGAATACGTCCTCAACAGGCATAAGGAAAGGAAGGTCTGCCTTACGGTCAGGAGTAGGAATATACTCGTCAACTGCGTCCATAAGCTCTGCGATGCAAGCGCAAGCAGGATCGTCGTTTGAAGTAGCCTCAAGAGCCTTAAGAGCTGAACCCTTGATGATTGGGCAATCCTCGTCGAACTCGTACTCAGCGAGTGTCTCACGGATTTCCATCTCTACAAGCTCAAGGAGCTCCTCGTCGTCAACCTGGTCAGTCTTGTTCATGAATACGATGATTGCCGGTACACCTACCT
>JAFSTE010000018.1 GCA_017450645.1 Eubacterium sp. | reverse complement strand
GCCAGCGTTCGTCCTGAGCCAGGATCAAACTCTTAAAACTTTGTATCTAAACATCCCCAAGGATGTCCAAATCATTTTAATCATCCGACCAGCTCTTCGCTGTCGTCTATCATTACTGTTGAGCTCTTTTGAGCTCGGAGTTCAGTACAAACTCAATTTAAATTTAAATCGGGTTCCTTTTCGTCGTTGTTTAATTTTCAAGGTCCTTGTGCGCTCGCCTCTCGACTTGCGACTTGTACATCATATCAAATTAAGTGCGGTTTGTCAACAACTTTTTTCAAAAAATTGATAATATTTTTAATTACCGCATTATAGACAGAATAATCAGGCAAAGAGCAATTATTTTAGGTAAAATGCGGACATATTGCACAAATATTACGCATTTGAGGGCTACTGACACGACAACACATTATATAATGTAATAAATATATATTAATAGTGTTATTTACAGGGTTGAAAAAAGCATTAAGTTTTGTTATAATTACTATCAAATGAGAGAAAGGGGTTGATATTTTGCCTATCAGAATAGATAACGAGCTTCCCGCGAAGCAAAGTCTTGAAATGGAAAACATATTTGTTATGAGCAACAAGCGCGCTGATACGCAGGATATCAGACCGCTTAAAATCATAATACTTAACTTAATGCCCACCAAGCTCGAAACCGAAACGCAGCTTTTAAGACTGCTGAGTAATTCACCGCTTCAGCTTGACGTTGACTTTTTGCAGGTGACGTCGCACACGTCAAAGAATGTGTCAAAGAGCCATATGGACAAGTTCTACTACACCTTTGACCAGATAAAAGGCAACAGGTACGACGGTATGATTATCACAGGCGCGCCGGTTGAGCACCTCGAGTACGAGGAGGTTGACTACTGGGACGAACTTTGTGACATAATGAAGTGGAGCAAAACCAATGTTTACTCGACCTGGCATATCTGCTGGGGCGCTCAGGCGGCGCTTTATTACCATTACGGCATAAAAAAATACAGGCTTGATAAAAAGCTGTTTGGCATTTACCCGCACAAATCGCTTGACGACACGCATCCGCTTATGAGGGGGCTTGACGATGAATATTATGTTCCCCATTCGCGCCATACTGACATCAGCCGTCAGGACATCGCGCAGGTAAAGGATTTGCAGATAATCTCTTACAGCGAGCAGGCTGGCGTTCACATAATTTCGGATATGGACTGCAGAAACTTTTTTATAACCGGACACAGCGAGTATGACAGGGATACTTTGGCAAAAGAGTATTACAGGGATAAAGAAAAAGGTCTTGATATAGAAATGCCGTTTAACTACTTCCCTAACGACGACGAAAAGCTTGTGCCTAAGATGAACTGGCGAAGTGCGGCTAATCTGCTGTTTTATAATTGGCTGAATTATTTTGTTTATCAGAAAACGCCTTATGACCTTAATAATTTGTAAAGAACGGACGGGATGTCCGTTCTTTTTTGTGCGGGAGGGCGCAGAGACCCTCCCCTACAAATCCTCGTTGATGTGTGCCGTCTTTGGTATTTGGCATTTGACCTAACAAAAAAGCTCCCAATCGGGAGCTTTTGTTGTTACTTAACTTTTACGGTTTTCTTAGCTGACCAAGCGGAGTACTTGGTTTTGCCGTTAATCTTTTTATAAGCACGGATGCGTACAAAATACTTTTTTCCGCTTTTAAGCTTTTTAACAGTTTTCTTTGTGCTGTTTGCGCTTTTAACTTTTACCTTTTTAGCGTTTTT
The DNA here is from genome assembly GCA_017450645.1 of Eubacterium sp. Classification (GTDB taxonomy): domain Bacteria; phylum Bacillota; class Clostridia; order Oscillospirales; family Acutalibacteraceae; genus Eubacterium_R. The sequence continues at coordinate 142,130 of JAFSTE010000018.1, read as the reverse complement.
CATATTCTTATAAACAGAATACTGAATTTGATAACCGCCAACGCCCGCAACCTTAGCCCACTTAGCAGTAAAGGACTTTTTGCCTTTGGTAAGCTTAGAAAGTGAAGGCTTGCCGAGTTTTGGAAGAGTAACAGTATACTTTTTGCCGCACTTTGTGCACTTGTAAACCTTTTTACCGGTTGCTTTAAAGGTAGGCTGTTTTGTAATTTTAGCGTCCTTTTCGTAGCACTTACAATCATTTTTGATAAGTCCGTTAGTGCAGAAAATTTTAGCCTTGCTAAGATATACGTTAAGACCGAATTCAACCGCTTCGCCGTCACCTTCGTCGTCTACAACCTTTAGCTTTGCAAAATCCTTGAAGCTGCCCTTATAATGAACTGTTCTGACAGCGTACTTGTTGTATTCGGGTTGCTCGTCACCGCCGGATACAAAAGTATTATACGGTATTTCTTTAATGCTTTTTGGAATAGTTATTTCTTTAAGGCTTGTACAGCCGACAAATGCCCAGTCGTCAATTTTTGTAACAGTGCTTGGGATAACAAGTTTGTTGAGCTTAGTGCAGTCAAAGAATGCACCGTAGCGAAGCTCTTTAACGCCCTTTTGAAGCTTAATGGTTTTAAGATTTTTTGCACCGCTGAACGAATTAGAATCAATATACTTTACGCTTTTGGGTACAGTGTACTTAGAGCCGCTCTTTGCGGGCGGATACGCGCAAAGTTTGGTCTTTTTCTTACTGAACAGCACACCGCTTTTAGCGCTGAAATACTTGTTATTTGAATTAACCTTAATGCTTGCAAGCTTGGTGTCGCCGTTAAATGCGTCAGAGGCAAGAGTTTTAAGATTTTTGGGGAGTGTTACGCTTTTAAGCTTTGTGCATTTTGCAAATGCAAGATTTGAAACCTTTTTTACGCTGCTTGAAAACTTAATGCTTGTTAAATCTTTACAGCCATAAAATGCGCTGTCGCTGATTGTATTAACGCCGCTGCCGATTGTTGCGGTTTTAAGACCCTTAGTAAAGTTGAACGCGTATGTACCGATTGTTTTAACACCGGACGGAATCTTGGTGTTTATACAGCCACGGATAATTCTGTTAGCCGAAGTGTTGATAAGGGCGTTACAGTCGTTTCTACTGTCGAAGCTCGGGTTATTACTGTCAACCTCAATCTTTTTTAATCCGCCGCACATATTAAATGCGTAGTTGTGGATATTTGTGCAGTTTTGCGGGATATAAATACTCTCAAGGCTTGAGCAATTCTGAAAAGCGCGTGTTTCGATAATTACAACGCTTTCGGGAATGTTAATGCTCTTTAAGCTTGTGCAGTCTGCAAAGGCATAGTTGCTGATAGTAGTAATACCTTCGGGAAGTGTAAGGGTGGTAATACTTTCGCAGCTGTCAAAAGCAGAACCGCTAATCCACTCTACAGTAGCCGGAATATTGATATCGTTTAACTTTGTACAGCCTACAAATGCAAAGCTGCCGATACCTTTAAGTCCGTTTGGCAAACTAACGCTTGTAAGGTTTGTGCAGCCGCTGAAGGTGCTGCTGCGTACCTGGTCTGCATTTGCAGGAAGAACGATGCTGTTAAGGTTAGTACAGTCGGCAAAAGCAGAGTAACCTATACGGGTAACGCTGTCTGCTATAGAAATGCTTGACAGTGAGCAGCCGTAAAACAGGCGGTTGCCGATACTTGTAACGCCGTATTCAACGCTTACATCGTTAATATCAACGTCCTTAAACGGAGCATCAAACTCATATTCATAATCATTTGTAGCGCCTGTACCACTGATAATAAGCTCTTTGGTAGCAGGATTATACTGATAATCTACATTAGGACCTATAGAGCCGTTATTTTCAAACGCATATGCCGAAAAATCAAGCCCTGCGGTCAGTGATAACAGCATAACAGCCGTTAACAATATGGATAAGACCTTTTTCATAAATTTTACTTCCTTTCAAAAATTATTTATACATATAATATACATTATATAAGAGATTATGTCAACGCATTATGCATAACTATATTAAACAATTAACTCAATCGTTATATACTTGGGCAATTAACTGCGCCTTTTGCTTAACGCTGTCAGCAAGTGTGTCGGGTGAAATAACCTTAATTTTGTCGCCAAAGTTCATTATCCACGACACAAGACCGTCAGAAACAGCGGCTTCGATAATCGTTTCAAAATGATTTGAATCAACCGCCTTTAAGGGAATACGCGCGCCGAATCTGTCCATAATCTCCTCGCGCATATCAAGGTGACAGCGAAGCTTAACCTCCCCCGTTTCGCCCGAGAACATACTAAACATCTTAGAAGTATAATCGGCTACATCAAAATAGTCCGTATACTCGCTGACCTCGGATATATGGCGGACGGGCTCGTCGAGCATTTCAATCTTACGGATTCTGTCGAGCCTGAGATTCATAAGATTATCGTACTTTTCGTTATTGCACACAAGGTAGTAATGGTCGTCCTTCCAGATAAGCGCATAGGGCGATACTCTGAAAATGCGCTCGGTATAGGACTTGCGGTTTTCGCGGTCAATATTTCTGCGTTTATACGAGAATTTAACCTTGCGCCCCTCGATAATTGCGTCGTGTAGCGCGTCGATAATATAGTAAATCTCCTCGTTATCGCACTTAGTATTATTATCAATATATACCTGCGACACAAGCTCGTTAGCTTCGTTTTTAGAAACAAGACCCTCAAGGCGCGTGACAAGGTCCTGCGTTTTATTAGGCGTAATAAAGCCCGCAGAGGTTACGGCGTCTATAAGCAGTCGCACCTGCGGCAGCTCAAAATTCCTGCTTGCAAGGAAAAAGCCGCGTTTTGGCGACATTGCCGTAAGAATATCAAATCCGACCATATTAAGCGTTTTAATATCGGCATAAATCGACTTGCGCTCGCAGGAGTAGCCGTCTTTTTTAAGCAGATTAATAAGCTCGGTAGTGGACAGCGGATTGTTTTCGTCTGAGTATTCAACAAGATATTTGTAAACAAGTAAAGTTTTAATTTTTGAGCTTGCCATATAATCACCTCAGCACAATTATATCACAAGTGTTCGAGCATTTCAACAATGGTACTGAAAATCGGACAGCAATCCGACGCACCGCTTGTTCCGTTTTCGCACATAATTACGATAGCATATTTCGGGTTGTCAAAGGGATAAACTCCTGCAAACCAGGTATTATAAAGCTCGTTACCGAAAAAGTACTGCCCTGTCTGCGCGGTAGCGGTTTTGCCGGCTGATTTATGCGCCGATGTTTCGGCGTTATAGCCCGTTCCGTCGGTTACAACATAGCGCAGGTAATCGAGCATTTTTTCGGTAGTTGAGGTAGTTAATACCCGCTTTGCTTTAGGTGTCTTAAGCTCGGTTACTGACGAGTTCTTTTCTTTTTTAGCGTAGACGATTTCAGGGGTCTTATAGTTACCGCTTGAAACAGTACAGAGCATTGAACAAATCTGCAAGGGCGTAGCGGTGAGCTTGCCCTGACCGAAACCGAAAAGCGACAGCTCGCCCTTTGACTGCAAATCGTAGCGCGACGGCAAGTTGGCGCTGCTGAATTTAAAGTCATTTATAACATTTATATAATTGTTAAAACCGAGTTTGTCTGCGGTATCAAGCAGCTTGTCCGCACCGAGCATTTGGGCGAGCGTAATAAAGTAGCAATTACAGGAATTTGCAAGCGCCGATTTAAGACTAACAGCGCCGTGCGCGTGATTTTTTGAGCAGTTAAAGACCGTATCTCCCACCTTAACCGAGCCTGTGCAGTTATAGGTAAAGTCAACGCCGTTTTCGATTGCGCACGCTGCGACGGCGACCTTAAAGACAGAGCCGACGCAGTACTGATTGAACACTTTATTAACATAGCTGCTGTCAGGCTTATTAACGAGCGCGAGAACGTTGCCGGAGTTCATGTCCATAATCACAGCACAGCCGCTTTTTAAGTCCTTGCAGGCTGAGTACGCGATATCCTGAACTCCTTTTTCAAGCGTTAAGACATAGCCTTCTCTCGAGTAGTAGCCATCACTCTGTAACTTTCCCCTGTCGCCGCTTAGAACTCTGCCCTTTGCGTCAATCAGAAATGATATATTTAGCTGTCTTTTGGCTAAATCAATATGGCTGAGAATACCCGAGGACTCTTTTGAAATAAGCTGAGAAAGCGTAGTATTTGTATCAAAGACTTCGAGCGTTTTAAGCTCAGTGTTATTCGTATTAATGCTTCTTACAACGGGATATCCGCTTTTAAGCTCGCTTGTTATATCAGCTATTTCGGTTTTATTATAATATTTTTGAAGCTCGGACAAATCCTCCGTAACGGGTCTTATTACCGCGACCCTGCGCGTTAAATTATTATTTATCTTTTCGCCGTTTCTGAAGTACAGCTGCGGCTCATTAGCATCTACAAATATCGAGTAAGAATTATACCCCTCGGCGACTGCATAATTACCGCTAAGCGTTATAAACCCGACTCTGCCGAGCAAGGTACAAGTAACAAAAACAATACTGACAGCCAGCGTTAACATTCTTTTAAACATAACAAACCCCTCCGTTATATTGTGTAACGAAGGGGTGAATTTATTATTTTCTTTCTACTCGGAAAATGGAGTCGGGCGAAATATCTTTGTCGCACTTAAACGAATAAATGTCCGTCGCCTTGTTTGCAACGTCGGTAAATTCGCCGTCATTTTCGTTATAAAGCTCCTCAACAGTAAGCGTATAAGGCTTTTTAAACGGCTCGACAACTTCGAGGACATCGCCCTGATAAAAGCGGTTACGCTGTTTAACAACTACGCGTCCGTCACGCACGCTGTCAAACAGAGCGCACACATCCCAGTTACGGATATATCCGCCGGAATTGAGCACCTGACCGTCGCTCAGCCTACCGAAATTGAAGCCGTGCGTGTACTCGCGGTGGCTCATTTTTTCCATCTCGTCAAGTATCCACTGCGACGGCACAAAATCGGACTTTCTGCCGCCTTTTATGTACTCGTCAATAGCGTGGCGGTAGGCGTAAGTCACAATAGCGGTGTAGTATTCGCTCTTTGCCCTGCCCTCGATTTTAAACGAGTCAATGCCTGCCCTGTCAAGCTCGGGTATGCGGTCAATCATACATAAATCCTTTGAGTTAAAAATGTATGTGCCGCTGTCATCCTGATTAACAGGAAAATACTGACCGGGTCGTGTTTCCTCAACAAGCGAATACTTCCACCTGCAGGGCTGAGCGCAGTCGCCGCGGTTAGCGTCGCGGCCGACCATATAATCAGAGAGAATACAACGACCGCTGAAGGACATACACATCGCGCCGTGTACGAACACTTCAATTTCAAGTTTAGGATTTGTTTTGTCGCGGATTTCGCGAATTTCGTCAAGCGACAGCTCCCTTGCGGTAACTATACGTGAAGCGCCGAGGTCATACAGAGCGTTTGCCGCTTCGTAATTTACTATGCCGACCTGAGTTGACATATGAATATCGGTATTCGGCGCATACTTTTTTGCAAGCGCGAGAACGCCCATATCGGCGACTATCAGCGCGTCAACACCTATAGACCCGACATATTTAAGATAATCGGGCAACGCGGGCAACTCGTCATTTCTCGGCAGAGTGTTGCAGGTGAGATAAATCTTTTTGCCCATAGAGTGTGCAAGCTCTACAGCGCTTTTAAGCTCGTCAGCTTTAAAATTTGACGGGTTTGTACGCATACCGAACATCTCGCCGCCGAGGTACGCCGCGTCAGCGCCGAACTTCAAAGCAAGCTTAAGGCGTTCAAAATCACCTGCGGGCGATAATAATTCAAGGTTTTGTTTACACATACTGTTACTCCGATTATGCGTCAAGATAAGGTGCGTACTGCTTAACCTTTTGCTTAAACTCGGAATAAGTAGTAGCAGTGTAAAGATTGCCCTTAGTGTCGTGGAAGAAGAACTTAGCGTCCGTCTTAGAGGGATAGAGCGCTGCGGTTATCGCCTTTTCGCCGGGGTTACAAATCGGACCTGCGGGAAGACCTACAACGGTAGAGTTGTTATTAGTGTTATAGTAGGTCATATAGTATTCCGAGGTGTGACCCGAAGTCGAGGTGAGCGACGGCGCAACCTTATTAGTAATATAGTCCGAGGTTGACTGACAGCCGAGCGTCGGGAAGTTAACGGTATCTTCAAGACGATTATGAATAATAGCCGAAATCTTCTTCATCTGGTCGTTATTCGCAGCCTCGCGCTGAATGATAGACGCGATTGTAATAACCTCGTAGTCGGTGAGTCCGAGCTCCTTAGCACGGTTTCTGTACTTTTCGGAATACTTACTGTCGCCGTTTTCAAGGAACTTCTTAATTGTAGAAGCAGCACTCTCGCCGATATAGAATTCATAAGTATCGGGGAAAAGGAAGCCCTCGAGCCTGTACGGTATGGTTTCGTTCGCTTTAAGGTCGGCAACTGTCGAGTAGGTAAACTCGGTTGACTGAATAGCAGATACGAGCGCATTTTTGTCGCAAACATCGTTTTCTGCAAGCTTATTAATGATATCGGGTACGGTGTAGCCCTCGGGGAAAGTAAGGGAAATCGTTTCCTTAGTTCCCTGCTCGCCCTTAAGCGCGGTGAGCATACCCTCGAGTCCCATCTTGCCGTTAAGGTAGTAAATACCCGCGTCAAACGGACCGCCGAGCGGATTAGACGAGAATACCTTATCTCTTACCTTAATAAAGAATTTGCAGAAGTTCTTGCACTTTATAAGTCCGCTGTCTGCAAAGGCGTCAATAGCTTCGTCGCTGTCTTTTACCGTCTGGTTAAACGAAACGGTAACGGACGAGCGGGTCTTAGTGATTGCGAGCACGTCGTTCATACACATAATTGCATAAATCGACACAACCATAGAAACTATTATTACAAGAATGAAGAACATATATGTAGAGCCTACGCCCTCTTTTTTCTTCTTTTTCTTTTTGGCGCTCTGGGGGGTGGCTGCTGCTCTCTTGGCAGCAGATGTGCCGTCCTCCTGGTTTGAAAAATAGAAGTCATTTGAATGTGATTTGTTGCTGTTAAACTCCATTTTATCCTCCGCTTACTATGTGAATCAAATTTTGTGTAACTATTATATCCACAGGCAAATCATAGCTGTCTGCGGGAATTTTATCTAAAAGCATTTCGTCGTAGCAAATACCGACGCAAACGCCGTTATATTCCGTTAAAAATCTATCGTAGTATCCCCCGCCGTAGCCGATGCGAAAGCCGTCCTTCGCATACGCGAGCGCGGGTACTATTATAATTGAATTATCATAGCTTTCGAGCCTTTTGCACTTAGTTATATCGGGCTCTCTTATTCCGAACGAGCCTTTAGTAAGGTCAGCGGGCGAAGTGATTATATAAAACTGCATATGACCGCTCTTGTCGGTACAGTAAGGCAGCGCGAGTGTTTTGCCGTCGCATATTGCAGAATTAATAATCGCATCGGTGTTGATTTCGTCCTCGGTTGATGCAAAGCACAAAATTGTATCGGCGCTCCTGTAATACTCAGAATTCAAGAGGTTATTTACAATAGCTTCGTCCTTTTGCGCCTTATTAGTAACAGCTCGCCGCTTAGCTATAAGCTCTTTTCGTAACTCTCTTTTTATTTGCATTGTATCTGCTGACTTATTCTTACAGCTTCGGCTTCGCCCTTAAGCTTTTTAATGATTTCAAGACCGAAGTCTATGCAAACTCCTGCGCCCCTTGCGGTAATTATATTGCCGTCGGTCACGACATATTTATCCGAAATTTCGGCGCCTTCAAGCGTTTCTTCAAATCCGGGGAAGCAGGTAGCTTCTTTTCCGTTTAAAATACCCTTATGACCTAAAATCGACGGTGCAGCGCAGATTGCGCAAACCGGTACGCCGATATTCATAGCGTTATCTACAGCGTTTTGTACGGCGCTGTTTTTCTCTAAATTAAGCGTGCCGGGCATTCCTCCGGGAAGCACAATCGCCTCCACATCGTAAAAATCAAATTCGTCGATAGTCATATCGGCAGTAACCTGAATACCGTTAGACGCGTTAACAAGCTTACCTGTCACGCCAACGGTTTTTGTTTCAATCTTAGCGCGCCTTAAAACATCTACGGGCGCGAGCGCTTCTATAATCTCAAAGCCGTCTGCCAAAAATACATATACCATAATTTTACTCCTTTACACACAAAGCAAGAGGCTGAGTAAGGTTATACCCTTCGAGCAGGTACTCCATAATCTCCTCGCTTTGCTCAAAAATTATATCGCTTATCTTAATCTTTTTATCAATTTTACGGGCTGAATAGTAACCGATAAGGCTGTCGCTTGCGGGGATTAAACAAAGCTTATACCCACTCTTATCGCAGTAGTCAATAAGCTCAGACATATAGCCCTTACCCTGATGCGCCTTAGCGGTGCAGGCTGCGTAAACATAGCGGTATTCCCTATCGTTTATGCTGCATTTTACAAGATACATCATTGAAACAACCACCGAGTTTTCATAATAACAAATGCAAAACGCGTCCTTAACATTATCTATAAAAAACTCGATTTCCTCGGCAGTGTCGCCGAACGCTTCAGCCCAGAGTCTAATAATATCCGATTTACTGTTACAGACCTTAACCATTGTACACCGCCATACATTTTTCGAGGAATATTTCGGGGTTATAGGACATCTTAGCCTTGCGCAAGCCCTCGATACCTAAGTCCTCTTCCCTGTTAACATACTCATAGTCCTGCAGGCAGTTTTTAGTAAACTCCTGATTAATAATCGTAAACGCGCCCTGAATATTAGCCGACGCCTTTTCAAAATGAGTTACAAAGCAGCGTCCGCCGGGCTGCGGCTCGCCCATAGTATAGGCAATAACCTCGCCGCCGCTGCGGATAATTCCGCCTATCCAGCCGAGCTCCTCATAGTTATCAAACGCTACCTTAACGGCTTCAAGCTCCTCGGCGTAGTCGTCCTCGAGGTCGCCCTTTTCCTCAATCCACCTCATATGCGTTTGGATACATTCTTGAATATTATCCCTTGAAATAACCTCGAAGCACCAGTCGGGGTGATTCTTTTTAAAGTTCGTAATATGATTACGCTTAGAGTGGTACTTTTTACCCGAGAGGGTGGTCATTTTTGACACAAGGTATATGTAGTCGTTAAATCCGTCGTCAAATTCGTAACTGAACTTGCCGAAAAACGACTCCTGCAGCATATTGAGATAGCTCGAGGTGATGCCGTAAATCTTAGGCTTAACGCCGAGCGAGGCAGCGTCCTCGATAATTTCGTTAACTGCGGCGGTAAAATCGCCCTCACCGATAGGCACGGAGTACGCAATATCTCCGTCAAGCCCGAAACGGCAAATAAGAAAGTCGTTAAACTTAGCGATTTTAGTATTATATGATTTTGTCCAGATAAACATATTGCCAAAGGTGTATTCACAGTTCATACTGTTTGCGTGCTTAAGACACTCGTCAACCCAAATCTTGTCTGATAACTCAGCAGCTTTGAAGTTAAGCATTTTATAACTCCTTATCAACTATGTCACAAATTAATTTATGTATTTCGTCAATGCTTTTCATCTGTCCGTCAGAGGTACATTCTATAACGCGCCAGTTCTGTTTTTTGGCTGTATAGAGGGCGGAGTTTCTGCAACTGTTCAAAAACTCCACATTAGCTTCGTGTACATCCTTTTTATCCTCGTCGCCCTGATACCTTTTGGTCATAAGGCGCTGTGAAATCTCAACAGGCACATCAAGATAGATTACAAGGTCGGGCTTAGGGATGCCGATTTTGTTATACTCAAAGTCCTCGCTCCACTCAAGATACTCGTCCCACTCGCTTTTATCGAGCTTTTCCATCTGATAAATAGAATTAGAGGTTGCGTATCTGTCGGCTAAAATAACGGTGCCGTTCTCGTACGCGTCCTTCCACTTAAGCTTAAACGAAGCGAACCTGTCAACCGCGTAAAACGCGCCTGCGGCGTATGCGTTAACATCGTCGGCTGACTTTCCGAACTCCCCGCCGAGGTACATATTAACGAGCGTGCTTGAGGGTGAGTCGTAATCGGGAAGCTTAATCTTTAGAAAATCAATGTTATTATTCTGAAAATGCTCTTCAAGCAGCTTAACCTGTGTGGATTTACCGCTGCCGTCAAGCCCTTCAATTATTATCAGCTTCGGCATTTTTTCTCTCTAACTTTCTTTTATTGCCCTTTTCGTCAACGATATATGTGTTTTCAAGCTGACTGATAAGGCTTGCTTTATAGGAATTAATATACTCCATACGAAGATTCTTTTGCTCGGCAATTTCTGCTTCGGTAAGACCTTCGGGAGTTTTAGCCTTCTTTGCAAGAGCGTTAATTCTGTCAATCTTTTCCTGTTTCATCAGTCTAAAAAGTCCTTTAATTTCTTGCTTCTGCTCGGGTGGCGCAGCTTTCTTAAAGCCTTAGCTTCAATCTGGCGGATACGCTCACGGGTTACATTAAACTCCTTGCCGACTTCCTCAAGGGTTTTCGGGTTGCCGTCCTCAAGACCGAAGCGAAGGGACAGCACCTTCTCCTCTCTCGGAGTAAGGGTTTTAAGCACTTCGGCAAGCTGCTCTTTAAGCAGGCTCATTGAAGCGGCGTCAGCAGGTGCGAGCGCGTCGTCGTCGGGGATAAAGTCGCCGAGATGTGAATCCTCCTCCTCGCCGATAGGCGTTTCGAGCGATACCGGGTCCTGAGCGACTCTGAGGATTTCGCGCACCTTATCAACAGGCATTTCAAGGTACTCTGCAATCTCCTCGGGTGTTGGCTCGTGGCCGTTAACATGGAGAAGCTGCGACTTAGCCTTTTTAACCTTATTGATGGTTTCTACCATATGAACGGGTATACGGATTGTCCTTGCCTGGTCGGCGATAGCTCTTGTTATAGCCTGTCTGATCCACCAGGTAGCGTAGGTAGAAAACTTAAAGCCCTTGGTATAATCGAACTTGTCAACCGCTTTAATAAGACCGAGGTTACCCTCCTGAATTAAATCAAGGAACTGCATACCGCGACCGACATAGCGCTTTGCGATACTTACAACAAGTCTGAGGTTAGCCTCGGCAAGTCTTTTTTTAGCGTACTCGTCGTCGTCGGCAATCTTAATAGCAAGCTCAATCTCCTCCTCAGCTGTGAGAAGCGGGATACGACCGATTTCCTTAAGATAAACCTTAACAGGGTCGTCCATAGCGGCGTTGTCGTTAACCGCGATGGTTTCGGCGGCGTCGGTCTCCTTAGGTAAATCAACCTCAAGGGTGATACCGTCGAGAGTTTCAGCAGAAAAGTCGTCGATAATGTTGATATTAGACGCATCAATCATTTCGTTAAGCTTTTCAAGCTCGTCAACATCGAGGTCCATCTCAACGATAAGATTATCAATCTCCTGCGCTGTGAGGTGACCAGAAGCCTTGCCCTTATCAACGAGCTTTTTAAACGCGGCTAACTTCTTTTCTTCTGCAGCATTAGTGGTTGTGTTCTTTTCTTTTTCCATTTTATTCTCCTCAGTTTTCACTTATTTGAATAGATTTCTGAATTCATCATCATTAAGGTTTTCGATACCGATTTTTTTAATATCCTCGGTGCCGGTTTCGGCTTTAATAGCGTTAATACAGTCGTTAAACTCGCTGTCGGCATTAACGCTGTTAGCGGCTCTTGCGATTATACCCGAGAGCCGTCCGAGCTCCGAATCGCTGAGAAATCCGCTGAAATTCATTAAATCAACATCCTGCGAGAGCTTAATGCGCTCAACAGCTATATTATAAATCTTCTGGTGGAAGCCGACCGTCAGCAGATTAGCATCAAAATCGTCGAGATACTTAATTAGCTTTGGGTGAAGCAGCAGCAGACCGATAAGCCTGTCCTCCGCCCTTAGCTTTTTAGTAGAGGTTGATTTTTCAAAGCTCTCTTTTTGGTTTTGCCTCATAGAGTCCGAAATAATCTTTTTGCCCTCGCGCTTAACGGCGCTGCGCTTGACTCTTTTAGAGTAATTATCTAGCTGAATCTTAATATTATTCGCGTTAACGCCAAGCTCCTCGGCAAGACGCGAAACATACAAATCCTGCTCAATCGGGCTGACATATGCAAGCACCTTAATACATTCGTTAAGGAAGTCGAGCTTACCCTGGGTTGTATTAAGATTATACTTGTTTTTAAGCGATAAGATTGAAAACTCAATCTCGTTAGAAGCGCCCTCAAGCATAGCGGCAAAGCGTTCCCTGCCGAGGTTTTTGATAATCTCATCGGGGTCCTTACCGCCCGAAAGCGCGGGTATACGCACCTTAACATCGGTTTTAGAAAACAGGTTTATTGCTTTATTAAGCGCCTTTTGACCCGCTTCGTCCGCGTCGTAGGCGAGTATAACCTCGGTTGCATATCGGGAAATCAGCCGCACCTGCTCGCTCGTAAGCGCTGTACCGCAGCCCGCAACGGCGTTGGTAAAGCCCGCCTGGTGCATAGCGATAACATCCATATATCCTTCGCAGAGTATCAGCGTATCGCTGTCGCTGTCCTTAGCGAGATTAAGAGCGAACAGCTCGTTAGTTTTCTTATAAACAATCGTATCCGAAGTGTTTATATACTTAGGTTTACTGTCATCGAGCACTCGACCGCCAAAGGCGATTACATTACCGCGCACATCAATAATAGGAGTCATAACGCGGTTTCTGAAAATATCATAGTAGCCCTTTTGTCCGCGTTTTATAAGTCCTGCGGCTTCGATATCCGATATTCGATAGCCCTTAGACTTCAGGTGCTTTAACAGCTCGTCCCAGCTGTCGGGCGCATAGCCTAAGCCAAAGCGCGTAATAGTCTTTTTGCTGAGTCCGCGGTTAAGATAGTAGTCAAGTCCCCTTTTGCCGTTCTCGCTCATCATATAGGAGTTAAAGAACCTTGCGGCTTCTTTATTTATTGCTAGGATAGTGCGCCTGTGCTTCGCCATCGAGTCGTCGTAGCCGTCCTCAGGCATCTGCAACCCTGCACGCCCTGCAAGGAGCTTAACTGCGTCGATATAATCAAGGTTTTCTATCTTTTTTACAAAGCCTATTGCGTCGCCGCCAGCGCTGCATCCGAAGCAGTAAAACGACTGAGTATCGGGATATACGGTAAACGACGGCGTTTTTTCGTTATGAAACGGGCAAAGACCGACATAGTTCCTGCCCCTACGCTTAAGCGTAACATAGGAGGATATAACATCGTTAATGTCGGTTCTGAGTTTTAAATCGTTTAAAAAGCTGTCACTAAGCGCCATAATATCCTCCTTTCAAAATTATTCAATCCAAGATTTCGGCACATAAAGCTGGTTAAACACCTTAACCGAATAGTTATCGCTCATACCTGCGATATAGTCACATACCGCGCGCTCAGTGCCGTCGCGCTCGGCAATTCTTATGTAGTCGTACGGCATCTCGTCGGGGTGAGCATTATAGTAGTTATAAAGCTTTTCTATCATTGCGACCGCCTTTACCTCTTCGCTCTTACATATAGGATTACGGTAAACCGCGGTAAACATAAACTCGTGAAGCTCGTCAAAATAATGATAGTAGTCGGAGTCCATACGGATTTTGTCGCCCTCAAGGCTGTTAAGAATAACATTTTTAACCATCGAGTCAATGCGCTCGCCCTTAGACATACCGAGCTTTAAGCGAAGCTGGAGCGGAATATCCTCCTCCTGCATAACGCCCGCCCTTATAGCGTCGTCAATGTCGTGGTTAATATAAGCAATATGGTCTGCAATTCGTATAATCTGACCCTCGAGCGTGTAGGCGTCCTCGCCGCGCGTGTGGCAAAGGATACCGTTTTTAACCTCTTCGGTAAGGTTGAGTCCCTCACCGTCCTTTTCGATAACATCTACAACTCGCACGCTCTGCTCAAAATGCTTAAAGCCGTTTGGCGAAAGGTCGTCAAGCGCACGCTCGCCCGCGTGTCCGAAAGGCGTGTGTCCGAGGTCGTGTCCGAGAGCGATAGCCTCTGTCAAATCCTCGTTAAGCGCAAGCGCTCTTGCAATCGTTCTTGCAATCTGCGCCACCTCGAGGGTGTGAGTAAGGCGCGTTCTGTAATGGTCGCCCGACGGCGCGAGGAAAACCTGAGTCTTATGCTTTAGTCGCCTGAAGGACTGGGAATGAATTATTCTGTCCCTGTCGCGCTGAAAGCAGGTTCTAAGCTCACATTCCTCCTCAAAAACCTTTCTGCCTTTAGACTCAGCAGATAGTGTAGCTCTTGGAGAAAGAATTTTCTTTTCGTTCTCTTCGATAGTTTGTCTTATACTGTTTTCCAAGAAAATCCCTCCGTTATGCATAAATTACGCTATTTTCTTTATTTTATACGCCCTAAATATTAAAAATCCTTTAATAAATATTGATTATTTTATAAATTTAATATAAAATGTCTTTGAGGTGATAAAAATTAAATACGCTATTGTTATAATCATATTACTTTTAATTGCTGTTTTTCTGTATTATCAGGACAACAAGCTCGATGTTACGCGCTATAGAATACAAAGCGAGGACATCAAGGACAAGGTTAAAATACTGCATTTATCCGATATGCACTCAAAGCCGTTCAAGAAGGTCTTAGCTCAGGCACAAAAAATTAAGCCCGACCTTATTATGATTATCGGCGACTATGTAAACGACAGAAACAGAAATAAGGATAAGATGCTCGAATTCGGCAGAGAGCTTACTAAAATTTCGAGAGTTTACTACATAACGGGTAATCACGAAAGACGGCTTGAAAACTTCGAGGAGCTTATGCAGGAGCTTAAAGGCGTCGGTTTTAATGTGCTGCGTGACGAGATGGACTCTATAGAGGTTAAAGGTTCAAAGATTAACATCTTAGGTCTTGACGAAAACCAGGCAAGCAGGCAGGCTTACGCCGACAGAAAAAAAGGAATATTCGAGTATAAGGACGAGTCCGCGCTGATAAACGAGCTAAGCCGTAAAGACGGGTTTAAGATAATTCTTTCGCACTTCCCCGAAAACTTCGAGATGATTAAAGAAATGAATTATGTCTGCTACGACTTTGACTTACAGCTCTCGGGTCACGCGCACGGCGGTCAGTTTATTCTGCCGCTTATCGGAAGCGTTTACTCGCCCGGTCAGGGATTATTCCCCAAGTACGCTAAAGGCAGCTTCGGCACGCGCCCGAAGCTTATTATCAGCCGCGGTATCGGTAACGCCGAGTTCCCTTTCAGGCTCTTTAACCACCCCGAAATTATAGTAATTAATCTGACAAGGAAATTAAACTGATATGTATGTAAGTGAACAGATAACTACTCCGCCGATTGAGTTTAAGTCCGGGCTTCACAAGGCGGTTTACGACACGCTAAAAGAGCTTAATATCGACTTTGTAAGGGTTGATACGGGCGAAGCGATAACTATGGAGGACTGTATTGATATCTCAAAGGTCCTCGAGTGCGAGGTAATAAAGACGCTCTTTTTGTGTAACAGACAAAAGACGAAGTTTTATCTGTTTGTTATGCCGTCCGACAAGCCTTTTGTTACAAAGAATTTCAGCAAGGCGCTCGAAATATCAAGGGTTTCGTTTGCACCGAGCGAGCTGCTGTTTGATATGATGGGCACGCCCGTCGGCGCTACAACAGTGTTCAGCACGCTGCTTGATACGGACTGTAATGTAAGCGTAATTATTGACGAAGCGGTACTTAGTAACGAGTATTACGGCTGCACCGACGGCACGACAACGGGCTATATGAGGGTTAAGACCGACGATGTACTGAACAAATTTTTGCCCTACACTAATCACAACGCAGAGATAATAAGCATATAAAAGGGGAGGCATATGCCTCCCTTATATTTTGTCAAATTTTGAAGTTATAAAAGTAAGCGAGTATTTACCGTTACTTAAATCAGTGAGCTTATTCTTTAGCTCGTTTTCTTTATCCGCTTTAACCGACAGCGTAACCTTAACCAAATCCGCATACTCGGTGTTAATAATATTAGCGCCAAACGAGGTTAAAAGATTATTCAGCTTATCGTAAAAGCTGTAATCAACAGTAGTTTCAAGCACCGAGCACTCAGCCATGGTAATAATATTACCCGCTTCAAGCGCTATCTTGGAAGTATGGGAATACGCTCTGACAAGACCGCCCGCACCGAGAAGCGTTCCGCCGAAATACCTCGTGGCAACAACGCATACATCAACGACATTTTCCTTAAGAATAACATCGAGTACGGGCATACCCGCAGTACCGCCGGGCTCGCCGTCGTCGGAATAGCGCTGTATGTTATTGTCGCGCAACACATACGCATACACATTGTGTGTAGCGTCCCAGTGCTTAGATTTAATTTCGTTAATAAAGCTGACGGCTTCGTCCTGAGTTTTAACGGGCTTTACATAGCCGATAAAACGGGACTTCTTTTCGATAAAATAATCGTCAGCCGCTTTTTCAACAGTTTTATATTCCTGCATAATATCACCAAAAAAACAAGGCAACAGAATAGACTGTTGCCATCATTTTTATAAGACTAAAGTTATGCCTTCTTAGCGAATCTCTTATTGAATCTGTCAACGCGTCCACCGGTATCAACAAGCTTCTGCTTACCTGTGAAGAAAGGATGGCATTTTGAACAAATATCAACTCTCATATCGCCTTTTGTGCTCTTTGTTTCGTAAGTAGCACCGCAAGCACATCTTACTGTGCAAGTTTCGTAGTTAGGATGAATTCCCTCTTTCATTGCTTTCACCTCGCTTAGACAATTTGTTATAACAAATCAGCTATAAATGCATAATAAAATAAATCGCTAATGCCTAAACATTATAACAAAAGGATATTAAAAATGCAAGCCTTTTTTTAAATTATTTGTAAAGACACTCTTTTGACAGCTTAAACGAGTACAAAAGCGACTCTTTTACCGGCTTATTAAGCGTTTTTTCGATAGCGTATCTATAAA
The DNA here is from genome assembly GCA_017450645.1 of Eubacterium sp. GTDB lineage: Bacteria > Bacillota > Clostridia > Oscillospirales > Acutalibacteraceae > Eubacterium_R. Next base: position 125,237 of record JAFSTE010000018.1, on the reverse strand, counting down.
ACGCAAGCTGCTTTTTATAGAGTGACAAAAGCTCGTCCTCGCTCTTTACATAATCCGTCTTATAGTCGACGAGGACTAACTCGCCGTCCTCCTCGAACACGCAGTCCGCAATACCCTGAACGAGTATTTCGTCGTCAAATTCGGTATTTTCAAACTCACTTACCGGCACAAAAGCGGACACCTTAAACTCGCGGTAGACATTATCGCTGTTCATAATCCGCCTTGCAATATCGCTGTTAAAGAAAGCCTTAAGCTTATCGGTATTAAGCGCTTCAAGCTGTTCTGCTGTAATAAAACTACAGTCATTGAGACGCCTTGCTTCCGCAGTAATATCGGCGCAGGCGCTGCTAAAGTCAGCGTACTGCATAAACGCGTGCATAGCGCTTCCGCGCTGAGCGCTCGACATACCCGTTTTATCGAGGAAGGCAGGCTTAGTCTTTGCAAAGAACTTAAAGCCGCTGTCGCGCTCGTCAAGCTCCGACGCGTTTCGCTTAGACGAAAAGCCCGAAAGCTCTCGCCTGAAGTACGAAAAGCTGAGCTTATCCTCTATCTCGGCAACAAGCTGGTCATTAGGCGGGATTACATCCTCGCTAAGACTGTTACCCTCTTCAAGCACCTCGCCGAAATTAATATCGAGCTTAAAATCAAAGCGCGTATCAAGCGGCAGGGTTTCGCCCGAAAAGGTGCGTAACTCCTTAGCGTCTTTATGCATAAGAGCGCACAAAAGAAGCATTTCGGCGTCGTTTTGGATATGCTTAACAGTACTCGGTAATACCTTGCCGCCAAGCAGCTTAGAGGAAAGGCGGTTAATAACCGACTCTTTGTTCTTAAAGGTAGAAAAGATTATAAACTGCTCTTTAGCACGGGTTATCGCAACATAAAGCACGCGAAGGTTCTCGCTTTGAGAAGCGCAGGCGTTTATGTTCTTTATACACGAATACTGAAGCGAATTGTATCTGTAGAGTCCGTTTTCGTTATTTACCTTCAGTCCGATACCGCTGTGGTTGTTAATCAGAACAAGCTGACGCAAATCCTCGGTATTATACTTATGTGCAGTACCTGCAAAGATACAAACGGGAAATTCAAGTCCCTTTGACTGATGCACCGACATAAGCGAAACGCCCATAGCGCCGCTTCCCGAAAGCTCGGCGCTGTCGACCTCAACTCCTCTTTCGATAATATTATCAACAAAGCGGATAAAGGCTGTAAGTCCGACATTTTCACCCTTATCAAAATTAGAGGCAAGGGACAGAAGCTTCATAACATTCTGTCGCCTTTGCTCGCCGTCGCCCATAGCGGAAATTACGGACAAGTACGAGGTGTCGCTGATAATCTGGCGCAAAAAGCTCTCGACGCTCATTGAAGAAGCGTACTGTCTGTAAAGCTCTATATCCGCCAAAAATCTCTTAAAGCTCTCGTCCTTAGAAATAGCTGAATAGAGATTACCGCCTTTAGAGTTTACCCTGGCTCTTGCGATATCGTCAGCTGAATAGCCGTAAAATACGGACATAAGCGTTGCTAGCAGCTCGACATCTCTTGACGGGTTGTCAACCGTTCTGAGCAGCGACATAAGGATAGAAACCTCGTTATTATCAAAGAGGTTAATTCTGTTATTAGATACAGTCGGGATACCGTACTCGCCGAATACCTTAGCAAAAACGGGCATAACCCTTTTAGGCGAGCGGAAAAGCACTGCGAAGTCCGAAAACTTAATCTTACGATAGCTGTCGCCGTCGCGCACTGTTTCGCCGCTGCGAATTTTATGTAAAATGAGTTGCGCCGCCTGACGCGCTTCGTACTCGTCGGCGTCCATCTCCTCGGGCGCTTCGAGTATATTAATCTGAGCGGAAGGGATATCGCTGTTTTCAAACACTGCCCCGTTATTAAGGTAATCCTCGGGCGTGTAGTCAAGCTCGCCGATTTTCCTGCTCATAAGATTAGAAAAGATAAAGTTAGTAAAGTCACAAATACCCTTTCTCGAGCGGAAGTTTTTATCAAGTATTATCTTTTTGTCGGCGCTGTCGGAGTCAGCACTGTAGTACTCGAACTGCTCTTTTTTAGCGTTGAAAATGTCGGGCATAGCAAGGCGGAAGCGGTAAATGCTTTGCTTAACATCGCCCACCATAAAGCGGTTTCTGCCGTTTGAGAGCATCTCAAAGAGTGTGTCCTGAGCAGCGTTAGTATCCTGATACTCGTCAACTAAAATCTCATAAAAGCTCTCAGAAAGCTCGCTTGCCAAATCAGTACGGCAGACGGTACAGTTATCGTCAAGATAAAACAGCAACTCCATAGCAAAGCGCTCGATATCCGCAAAGGAATAGGCGTTAAGCTCCCGCTTTTTTTCAAGCAGGTTTTCGTTAAACTCTGCCACAAGCGAGCAGAGCGTTTTAATAATAGGATAAAGGTACTCGTTATCGCTTTTAATGTCGTCGGAATATGCTATAAAGAGCGGCTTAATATCGCTTTTTAGAATATCCTTATACGAGTCACGGATAGAAGTAATAACGCCTTTTGCAGGGCTTGTATATCCCCTTTTACTCGGCATACGCATAAACGACACATTAAGTGCAGCGTTCATAAGCGAATCCCAGTCGAGAGTAAGATTAGATTTTATGCTTTCAAATGCAAGCCTGTCGCTCTCTAACATTTCAAAGTATTTAGTGTAAAGCTCGTCGCCCTCGTCAAGAAGCTCCTTAGCCTTATCAATAAGCCCGAACGCTTCGTCAAGGCAGGACCCGACCTCGCTTACAACATACTTTACGCTGCCGCTCTCTTCGAGAGGTACAGCGGGATTATACTCCTCGCAGCACATATCAAGCCATTTATTAACAAACGGCTGAACCGATACATATGACGCTATACGCTTTATCGTTTCAACAAGGTCGCTGTCGTTTTTCATAGAGCACAAAAGCTCAACGACCTTTTTAAACTCGTCGTTCTCGGTTTCGTAATGCTTTTCTATTAGCTCGTTTGCAGCATTGTCCTCAAGGAGAAGCTGCTGTGCATTATCAAGGATTTTAAAGTCCTGCGAAATATCGAGCTTAAAGAAGTTTTCGCGTACAAGATTAATGCAAAATGAGTCGATAGTGCATATCTTTGCAGAAGGAAGCAGCGAAATCTGGCGCAAAATATTAGTATTATTCGGCTCTTTAATGACGCGGGCGTTAAGCGCTTTTGAAATACGCATTCTCATTTCCGCAGCGGCGGCATTAGTAAAGGTTACGATAAGAAGGCTGTCCAAATCAACCGGATTTGCCTCATCCGTAATCATATTAACCACGCGCTCGGTAAGTACGGCGGTTTTGCCCGAACCAGCCGCAGCCGAAACAAGTATGTTAGAATTTCGCGCGTCAATGGCGTTTTGCTGGGAAGGCGTCCATTCAGGCATTTAAATCACCGCCTTTCATAATGCTAAGCGCCTGGGAATTATCGAGAGTTTCAAGCTCTTTTTTATTAATCTCGCGTCTGTTTTTACAAACGGATTTATAGTCGCAAAAATCGCAGGTTTTGTCGTGATTTTTACCGTTAACGGGATTTTGAGATATATTACCGCTATGCAGCGACACACCCATCTGTGCAATAAGCGAGTCAATCTGTTTAGAAATTATACCGAGCTCCTCAAGCGACACGATATTGCCGAAAACACCGTTTTTATCGCTGTATTTTACGGGTATAAATTCGCCGTTTAAGTCGTGTTCCATATGCTTTGCGATTTCATGCTCGGCGTCGTTTAAGACAAGGCCCTTCATTTTAAACTGCTTGTTTTCCTCGGCTTTAGCGGCGCTTTGGTCGTTATTTCTGTCAAGGCTGATAACATTACGCGCTGAGTGCATATATAGCACGCCCGAGGAAATACCGTTATAATCCGAGTCGCTGTCAGCAAGAGTAAACAGATATATAAACATCTGCAGGTTAAGACCGTACAAAACATCGGAGAGTAAAAACTCTTTTTTACCCGACTTATAGTCCACAACTCTTACATAGCGCTCGCCGTTTTTATCAAAAACATCCACCCTGTCGACAGCGCCTTTTATCATAATGCTGCCGCCGTCGGGAAGGTCGATTTTATGCGACTTAACCTCCTCGCCGTCGGTGCCGTCACCGATTTTAAGTTCAAACGCTTTAGCTTCAAAATCGGACTGCTCAAACTCGCATTTAAGGCGCAAAACGACTGACACAAGCATCTTTGAAAGGCGCATAAACTGATACTTAAAGCGGGGTGTAAACTTATCCGAGTCGCCCATTTTAAACTTAAGATACTCTTCGAGATGGGAGTTCACAAGGATAACTATTTCACCTTCGCTAAGACTCGCAAGTCCGCTGCTGCCCTTTTCCTTAATAATCTGCTCAAGGACATAGTGAATAACGGTACCCGTCTGCATAGGGTCCATCTGCGCTCTTAAAAGCGGTCTTGCACCAAGGCCGAATTTACAAAAATACCTGAACGCGCAGTTAAAATAGTCCTCAATCCTCGACGCAGAAAGGTACATATCCTTTTTAAACAGCTCGGTCGAAAGCGCCTTATCGTTAAGGGTAACATCCTCGTTTTTAACGAGCCTTTCGACCGCGTCAAGACGGTATTTATAATCGTTTTGGTTTTTAAAATACTCGTTAAGCGAGCTGATAAACTCAGTATTCTCAGTATATGAGGTCGAGAGCAGCTCAAAGGCGTTTTCCCTGCTTTCGATACTGTCAACGCTAAGCTCGTTATTGAAGCTCAGCGCAGGAACGCTCGGGAATATACTCTTAATATTAGTAACGATAGACGACTCCGCACCCTGAGCAGCGCCTTCGCGGTAGGACACAAAGAGCTTTTCGGTTGCAGAGCACAGCGCCATATAGGCAAAGTATTTTTCCTGAGCATTAAGGGTTTCGCCGTAGGAATAGAGCTTAAAGTCCTTATTCATATTAATAAGGCTGACTCTGTCGTTTTCGGATAAAAGTCCCGAGGAGCTGACAGCCTGCGGGAACTCGCCCTCGTTAGCGCCGACAACGAATACGACCTTTGGATTATCGCACCTGATTCTGTCGGCTGAGCCTACCTGTACATTATCAAGACCCGACGGAATAGAGCCCAAGTCCTCGTTAGAAATCATAAGGTTAAATAGCTTATAGTACTCCTTAATCGTAATCGGCTCGTCCTTACCGGTAACGGCGAGCTTATCAAGGATTTCCATAAGCATATCCCAGATTCTGCCCTGCTCGTCAGCAAGGGCGGATTTACCGTTATTATCAAGCGTAACAGCTAACGATTTAAGGTTTTCGTCAGCTTTAAAGTCAATAAGCGCATAGTACAAAGCCTTACTTATATCAAGGCAGGTTGCGTCCTTACAGCGCCTTCTGAACTTCTCGATAACCGATACAACATAATTGCGGCTATCATTAAGCGCTTTAATCTTTTCAATATCGGAGTCGCTGAGCTTTTCGGTAAAGCCCTTAGGACTTTCGGTAAACTCGCGCTTCCAGTCCGAGCCGTTAATATTCCAAACGAAAGCGTAGTTCTCGAGCGCGCTGATTTGTTCGGTGGAAAGCGGACAAAGACCGGTTTTAAGCAGCGAGAAAACATCCTCGCTTTTATAGGAATAGATAATCGTTCTGAATATAAAATTAACCAGCATTATAAGCGGCTGGGACGAAATATCCTGCCTCTCGTCGTTATAATACGGGATATTAAACTTTTTAAAAGAGAACTGGAGCTCCTTAAGGTACTTCTCTAAATCCCTGCAAATTACAGTAATATCCGAGGCAAGATAGCCATTTCTCAGCAGCTTAGAGATGTTAAGCGCGACATTATCGCACTCGTCGGTAATATTCTTAGCGCTGTAGAGAGATATGTTATTTACATTTTCTGAATATGTATCAATGATGTTAGAAAAGACATTTTTTTCAAGATGTAACAGCTCGTTATTATTACATCTGTAATTCCTGTCAAGAATTACGGGCTGCGCCATCTGCGCCCCCGCCTTGTTAGTAACGCCTTTTAGAATACGGATATTAGAGTTAACATACGAAAACAAATCGAATTTATCGTTATTGTTATACGAGTCGGTGCAGAAGGTTATAAATAAGTCCTTAGTCTGCTTAATCATAACCTCAATAATCTTATACTCCTGAGCAACAAAGCCCGAAAAGCCGTCGATAAAGACGGTCTTACCCTTAAAAAAGTCAAGGTTACTGAGCTTATGATAAAGGCGCGTAAGCTCGTTTTCGCTGTCGTAGTACTCGCCCTCGATAAGCGCGTCGTAGGCGTCCATAATAAGCGCGATATCGCCGAGTTTAAGCTTAAGAAGCTCACTTTGTGTATCCTCGCAGGCGTCGCGCAAATCGTCTGAGGTAATACGGCAGGACTTCATTTCGTCGTAAATCTTAAGCACGCTGTTTATAAACGAATTAGAGGTGATATTTGTGTTAAAGAGCTTTAAGGCGTCCTGCGCAGTTAACAGCGCTTTTTTCATCATTACAGCCCTTGCGCCCTTAGTGAGAAGCGGGAGTTCGTTTCCGCCGTAGATTGACGCGATTTCGTTAGAAAGGCGCGAGAAAGAAAGGCAGCTGACAGAATTAACTCTGTTAGCGCCTAAGTCGCTCAAGAGACGTCTTTCGGACGAATAGGAAAACTGCTCGGGAACAAGCAGGATTATATCCTTATTGCCGCTGTCGACAAGCTCTTTTATTTTAGTGAACACATATTCTGTTTTGCCGTAGCCTGCTCTACCTAAAATAAGCTGTAGCATAATTAATCCTCGGGTTTAATAAAGCCCTCTCTCATCATTATTTCGTGTGCTTCAATCATAAAGTCGTACATCGGTCTTGCTATGTCAAACGCGAGCTTCATCTCGTCAATAAGCGCGGTTGAATTAAGACGCGTTAAATCGGGTGAAGTGTAGCAAAACTGAAAATTCTTAGCCGCAAGAAACGGCTTAAGCTCCTTCGGAGCGTCGGGAAATCTATCTTTTTTATAAAAATCCCTGCACTCAAACGAAAAGCCTGCGTCGGCGCAAGCCTTTACCGCTTTTAAAAAGCGCTTTGGCTGCTCTAAAATCATACGGTGCATAACCTGCATACTTGCAGCGCGCCAGGTCCAGATAACCAAGCCGTAGCCGAAGGAGTCCGGATAAAACTCAAAATAATAAAACGGAGCCTGAGGGTAATCCTTTTTATATCTTCTGAAAAAAGTCCACATATTCTCGCGGTACTTAATCTTAGAGCGGTTACCGCGCGTATCCCTGTGAATTCGCGAAACGGCACGCACAGGGTCAAGATACATCTTATCGTCTATATCGTAAAGAATATCGGATAAGTCGAGCACCATCTGGCGCATAGGTACGGTTATCCCCTGCTTTAACTCCTCTTTATGCTCCTCGTAAAACGGCTTAGAGTCGTTAAACCTGTTTAGGCACAAAAGCTCTATAGCTTCGGGCGTAATGCCCTTATAATTATATTCCATACTAACCCTTTAACAATCCTTTATCTAACATTTGCTGCGCGGCAAGAAGCGCACAGATTTTTGCCGAATTAAAGTTTAAACCGCCCTGAATCCAGGCGTAAAACGGCTCTCTGATAGGTGCGTCGGCGGAAAGCTCGATAGACGAGCCGAGTGTAAACGCGCCCGCCGCCATAACGACCTTGCTGTCGTAACCGGGCATATCCCAGGGCTCGGGTAAAAGGAAGCTGTCTATAGGGCTTCCGCTTTGGATACCCTGGCAAAAAGCGACAAGGCTTTCCTCGTTTTCAAGACCGAGCGACTGAACGATATCAGCGCGCTTTTCATCATATTTCGGCTTAACATCGTAGCCGAAAACGGAAAACAGTGCGGATATGTAAACCGCGCTTTTAAGCGCCTGGCTTACCGTATGAGGCGCGTAGAAAAGCCCCATATAAAGCTCTCTGTTCATACCGAGAGTTGCGCCGACCTCTTTACCGAGCCCCGGTGTAGTAAGCCTATAAGCGCATTTTTCCACAAGGTCGCGCCTGCCTGCGATATAGCCACCCGTTCGAGCGATACCGCCGCCTGCGTTTTTAATCATAGAGCCCGCGATTAAGTCCGCGCCGACCTCGATAGGCTCGCGCTTTTGAACAAACTCGCCGTAGCAGTTATCAACCATAACTATTACATCGGGATTCTGCTTCTTAACGCATTTAACAATTTCTTCTATATCCTCAACGCTGAGCGAGGGACGAAGCTCGTACCCTCTGCTGCGCTGAATATAAACCATAGTCGTATCGGAATTTACTGCGCTTTTAATAGCTTCAAGGTCAGGGCGCTCGTCCTTCAGTGCGACCTCACTGTAGTTAATACCGTAATCCTTAAGCGAGCCCATACCGCTTCCGCTAATACCGATAACGCCTTGGATAGTATCGTACGGCGTACCCGTAACACAAAGCATATTATCTCCGGGGCGAAGCACACCGAAAAGCGCAGTAGCAAGCGTATGAGTACCGCATACGAAATTATGCCTTACGAGCGCGTCCTCGGCACAAAACACCTGCGCCCACACTTTGTCGAGCGTGTCGCGTCCTCTGTCGCCGTAGCCGTAACCCGTAGAGGGTACAAAATGCGTCTCGCTGATACCGTTATCTATAAACGCCTTTTGCACCTTAAGCTGATTGTACTCGGCAATATCCCCGATAGTATCGAACTGCTCTTTGCACATACTCAGCGCTTTATCGGACGCGTCCTCTATTCTTTTATCAATCTTAAAAAACGGTGTCATCTGTAAATTCTCCATCCGGCAATATCTTTAAAACCAAGGCGGGCGTAAAAGTCCTCGTTAAGTCCTTCGTCGCGCATTATGTACACCCTGCCCTTTACATCGTTACAAATCGCGCTGACGAGCGCAGAGCCGTAACCCATACCGCGAAACTCGGGCTCGCATCTGACGGCGGTAAGAATAGCGTAGCCGTCAATGATTGACGAGAGTATCCCCGAAGCGATAATGGTATCGTCTATACAAAGCGTGTAAGCCTTGGCGGTTTTATGGCGCACCCTGTGGCTAATATCAACATACCAGCTCTTAAAATCCTGAGAATTATAGTCAACGAAGTTAAACAAATCCATAAGCTTAGGGTATTCGTCAAGCGTTGCGCCGCCGAGGTTATAGTCCATCTTGGTGTCGCACTGCATAATTACGCCCTCGTCATACCTTGCGCCGAAGGTAAAGGTATCCGAGCAAAGTATACTCGTAAAGCCGGTAACGCAAAAGAAATGCACAAGCTCGGCTATATCGGCATTATCATTAATGCTTAGCGTAAAATCGCCGTCGAGTTTAGACATAACGGCGGTTATTTCGCCGTCGATTACCTGCTTATAGTAGGTCGCAAAATCGTATTTACAGCCGTAGGATTTAAGCAGAGACAATATCCGTACGGTGAATATATCGCGCTTAGTCCAGGCATTTAATTCGTCAGGCTCTTTAATCTTTTCAATCATAAAGTTTATCTAATAATGAGTTAATAAGTTTTCTTGTACTGTCGATATCCTCAAGCTTTAATACGCTTGAAGCAGAGTGAATATATCGGCAAGGCAGCGAAATTGCAAGCACCTTGCAACCCTTACCGCTTTGCTGAATAGCACCTGCGTCGTTGCCGCCAGCAACAGCTGTTTTAACCTGCGCTTTAATTCCGTTCTCCTTAGCTGTGTCAAGAGCTAAGGAGTAAAGCTCTTTATTATAAACTGTCCTTCTGTCCATAAACGAGATTACGGGACCGTCGCCGAGAACGCATACTCTGTCGCTTCCCGTCACGCCGTCGAGGTCGCTCGCCGTAGTAGCTTCAAGAATTACGGAAATATCGCTCTGAACGGCAAAGGAAGTGCATTTAGCGCCGCGAAGTCCTACCTCCTCCTGAGTATTAAAGCAGAAGGTAGTATCGTATTCAAGGTCGCTCTTGATAAGCTCGATAAGGAGCATACAGCCAACTCTGTCGTCAAGCGCCTTAGCCTTAACAAAACCGTTGCCGAATTCGTAATAATCGCTCTTAAAGTACGCAAAGTCGCCGAGGTGAACAAACTTTTCCGCCTCGTCTTTACTGTTAGCGCCGATGTCGATAAGGAGGTTGTCGAGCGAGGGTGATTTATCCTTCTCGTCCTTTTCGAGAAGGTGCAGCGCCTTGTCGGCAATAACTCCGCTGACGCCGTTTTCACCGATACTTACTACTTTATCAAGGCAAACGCGCGGGTCAATGCCGCCGACCTCTGAAAAGCGTAGGTATCCCTCGTCGGTGATGCCTGTAATAATAAATCCGACCTCGTCCATATGCGCGTTAAAGCATACCTTTTCAGCGGGAGTTTTTTTACCCTTTTTAAACGCGATAACCGAGCCGAGCGCGTCAACGCGATATTCGCAGTAATCCTTAATTTGCGCGATAATATAGTCGCGCACTCTGCCTTCGTCGCCGGAGGTGCCGTTAATTAAGCATAAATCCTTAAGCATATTAAGCACCTGCCTTTCCGAGAACATATGCGGCAATAAGCTCAGCCGTGTTTTCTACATCTTTAATATCAATTACCTCTACGGGAGAGTGCATATATTTAAGCGGAATTGAGATAAGCGAGGTCCTAATACCGCTTTCTGTAAGCGAGATAGCGTCGGCGTTAGTACCCGTTCTGTTACCGCCCATAACCTCGAGCTGATAAGGGATATTATTATCCTCAGCTGTTTTTACAAGTTTGTCCGACATTTCGCGGTCAAGAACAGGCGCAACACCTATCATAGGACCTTTGCCTACGATACCGCAGTCGCTCTTTTTACACTTAGGCGAGTAGCCGAAGGACACATCAACGGCAATCGCTTCGTCAACAGCTTTGCCAAACGCGCCTACAGTTGAGCCGCGCATACCGAGCTCCTCCTGAACGGAGAACATAGCGGTAACCTTACAGTCAGCGCCTTTTAGCTTATTTATAGCAAGAATAAGCGCTGCAACACCCGACCTGTCGTCGAGCACATTAGAGCAAAGCTGAGTACCGCAAAGCCTTTCAAAATTACGCCTGAAGGTAACTCTGTCGCCGGGGGCGATTAGCTTATCCGCTTCGTCCTTGGTTAAGCCCACATCTATTGCAACATCCTCAAGCTTAGGTGCTTTGGAGCTGTCGTCATCCTTCTGGAGATGCGGCGGAATATTAGAGATTACGCCGCAGAGCTTCTCCCTGCCCCAAACAGTAACTTCGCTTGAAAGGAGCATTCTGTTATCAACGCCGCCGCAAGCCTCAACCTTAATAAAGCCGTCGTCGGTAACAGCCTTAACAATCATTCCGATTTCGTCAATGTGCGCGTCAAGCAAATAGTGATAGCCTTCACCGAAGGTTACAAATACATTGCCGATAGCGTCAGTAGTAACCTCGCCGTAAGGCTCAAGAAGCTCACAAAGGACTTTAGTAATACATCCCTCGTCGCCGCTGACGCCGCTCGCGCCGGTAAGTTTATAAAGTAGTTCCTCAGTATTCATATTAATCCTCAAAGTCGTTTACTAATCTCTTAAATTCTCTGCCCCTGTACTCAAAGGTCTTAAACTGGTCAAACGCAGGACAAGCAGGACAAAGCGAAACAATATCGCCCTCGATCGCCTTATCCTTAGCAAGATACAGAGCGTTTTGCATAGTATCGGTCTTAATAATCTTAAGTCCGCTTTGCTTATAATCGGGGTTATTTACAATAGAGTCAAAAATCTTATTAGCCGTAGCGCCGTTAAGCACAAGGAGCTTAACATACTTCAGGATATACGGCACCATTTCGTTCATATCGTTACCCTTATCTGAGCCGCCCATAATTACTATAATCTTAGTACCGAACGCCTTAAGTCCGCTGATTACGCGAGACGGCGAGGTAGCAATAGAGTCGTTATAGTACCTTACGCCCTTAAACTCGCGCACAAACTCTATTCTGTGCTCAACGCCGTTAAAGGTGCGCGCAACGGATTTAATATCCTCAACGCTGCAATAGCCCCACACTGCAGAAATTGCAGTACAGTAATTTTCGATATTATGCGAGCCCGGGATAACAATGTCGCTTTTGTTCATAACGAGCGTTTTACCGTTTTCGTCAGCATAGTAAATATCGCCGCGCTCGTCCATATAAGCGCCTCTGTCAACCGAGTGCTTAATCGAAAACTCGGACAGCACGCCGCGTACATCGTAGCGCATATCGTGGTAAACCCTGCCGCCGATAGAATAGTCGCAATCCGCATTAAGCACGGTGCGCGCCGAAGAATCCTGATAAATAAGGATATTGCGCTTAGCGTCGACATACTCGTCGAGCGAAATATGGTGGTCAAGGTGGGTGCTCTCGATGTTAGTAACAACCGCTACATCGGGCTTTTTAACGAGATTACCCATTGTAAGAAGCTGGAAGGACGAAAGCTCAACTACTGCAATATCGTCCGCCGTTATACTTTCAAGTTCGGGCATAAGCGCCTTGCCGATATTACCGCCGAGGAACACGCGCTTTCCGCTCTTTTCGAGCATCTTAGAAATAAGCGTGGTAGTGGTTGTTTTACCGTTAGAGCCCGTAACCGCAAAGAGCTTAGCAGGACAGTATTCAAAGAACACTTCCATCTCGCTTGTAACAATCTGTCCCCTGTTTATACACTCGCCTATCCACTTATTCTGGAACGGTAAAATACCGTGCGAGCGAAATACTATATCCATATCGGGCAGGATGTCAAGATATTCCTCACCGAGCGAGAACTTAACGCCGAGCGCTTCAAGACGAGCGCACACCTCAGCGCCGATATAGTCCTTATCGCGTTTGTCGCAGGCGTAAACCTCTATGCCGTTTTTAGCGAGAAACTCGGCGCACGGAGTATTAGCAACGCCCATACCTACAAACGCAACCTTTTTACCTTTAATTGAATTAATGTACTTTTCTGCTGCTGTCATAATATCACCTCATTAATGTGAGAAAAATTCACCTTGTCTGAATTTATCTAAATCAAAATCTTTCATATGTTCTTCAAGCACGTCCTGAAACTCAAGGCGCTCGCCCTTAAGCTCGTCTTTAACGGGCAGGGTGCTGTTCATAGCATATTTTACAATCATCTGCTGGCACTTAGTTTCGTTATTTCCGAGGAAATACACGCGTGAAGCAGAAACCTCGCATATAACTATAGCTACCTTTAAGTGCTCTTTTCGTCCCATAGTCGAAATAGTTTTAGATAGCTCGATTGCGCCGGCGTCCGCCCTGTCGCAGATAAACATAAGTACCGCGTTTCCGCTTCGCTTCATATTAACTGCGGTAAGGTCATAAACCGCGCTGTCAAGATAAGCTAAGATGTCGTTTTTATCAACCTCGTCAAGCTTTACGATAAAGAAGAACTCGTTTCGCTTATATGTCTTAAGGTCGAATTCAAGCTCGTTTATAACTTCATTTTCGCTTATCGAAAAGGCGTTATTTATTAAGTCGCCCTTAACCTCGTCGTAGTATGCGTCAACACTTTTACTCTGTCTTTCGGTAAGGTAGTAGCCGCAGTCCGACAGCTCATATTCAACATTAGTCAAAAACGAGTCGCTCTTTGAATACTTAGAATAGTAGTACAAGACTAATACCATTACCGCCACAACGAGTATCTCGCCGCCGTAGTGCAAAGCGTATGCCGTAGTGTTGCCGAGCATCTCCTGTAATTTCGGCTCTATGGCGATTAGCGCAAGGAGGTAGAGCGCTGTGAATATCACAAGGATATTCATTATCTTTTTAATTAACTTTTGCTTTTTACGAAACTCTCTCATTACTTAATCATTTCCTCAAATTCTGCTTCGCTTATAACGGGTACGCCGAGCTTGTTAGCCTTGTCGAGCTTAGAGCCTGACGCTTCGCCCGAAAGGACATAGCTCGTCTTTTTAGACACGCTCGACGCGGTCTTGCCGCCAAAGCCCTCAATAATCTTAGAAGCCTCGCTGCGCTTATAGTTTTCGAGCGTACCGGTAAGCACAAAGGTCTTACCCTCAAAGCGGTTATCAACAATCTGCGTTTTCGACTCGGTATTAAGACCGAGCTCTTTAATCTCGCTTACAAGCTCCTTAGCTCCGTCGGAGTTAAAGAAGTCGTAGACCGCTTCTGCCATAATCTCGCCGAAGCCCTCAATCTCAGAAATATCGCTTACCTCGGCGTTCATAATAGCGTCTATGTTTTTAAACTCGTCGCTCAGCAGCTTAGCCGCCTTTGCGCCGATGTGGCGTATGCCAAGCGCAAAAATAAGCTTAGACAAGTCGTTTTGCTTAGACTTTTCAACCGAAGTGATAATATTGTTTGCGCTCGTTTCCTTAAAGCCCTCGAGCTTTGCGATTTCGCCCTCGTCAAGACGGTAGATGTCGGTAGTTTTAGTAATCATACCCTCATTAACAAAGGTTTCGATAATCGAAGGACCCAAGCCCTCTATATCCATAGCGTCGCGCGAGCAAAAGTGAATAAGATTTCGCAGGAGCTGCGCAGGGCACTCGGGATTAATACACCTTATAGCCGCTTCGCCCTCTTCGCGAACAACCCTTTCGCCGCAGGAGGGACAGGCTTCGGGATAGATAAAACTACCCTCGCTGAGCTTATCGTTAACGCAGAGTACCTCGGGTATAATATCACCCGCCTTGCGTACGGTTACAACATCGCCGATATTTATATTCTTTTCGTTGATAAAATCCTGATTATGAAGCGTTGCGCGCGATACGGTAGTACCCGCAAGGTGTACCGGCTCCAAAACCGCGGTAGGAGTAAGCACGCCCGTCCTGCCGACAGCAATTTCTATATCAATAAGCTTAGTCTGCTTTTCCTCGGGCGGATATTTAAACGCAACAGCCCACTTAGGAAACTTCGAGGTAGAGCCGAGCAGCTCCCTCTGGTCAAAGTCGTCGACCTTAATTACAGCGCCGTCAATATCGTACTCGAGCTCGCCGCGCATATCGCCGATTTTTTCAATCTCTAATAGCGCATCCTCGATACTGTCAACGCGTTTGTAGGACTTAACGGTGCTAAAACCGAGTTTTGCAAGGTAGTCAAGGCTCTCTTTATGCGAGTTAAGCTCCCTGCCCTCGATTTGCTGAACATTAAAAACGAATATATCAAGTCCGCGAGTTGCGGTGACCTTAGAGTCCTTTTGCCTTAGTGAGCCTGCAGCAGCGTTACGCGGATTTTTAAACGGCTTTTCGCCAGCAATAAGCTGACGGTCAACAACCCTTTCAAAGCTCTTTTTTGGCATATACACTTCGCCGCGAACCTCGATAAAAGGTAAATCCTCGTTAAGCTTAAGCGGAATATTCCTTATAACCCTGAGGTTACCGCTTACATCCTCTCCGGTGTCGCCGTCGCCGCGCGTAGAGCCGCGAGTGAAAACGCCGTTAGTGTATTCAAGGCTGACCGAAAGCCCGTCAATCTTAGGCTCAACTACATAGTGCGGGTTATCTATAACCTCACGCACGCGCTTATCAAAGTCGTATATCTCCTCTTTTGAAAACGCGTCCTGCAGCGACTCCATACGAACGGTGTGAACAACGCTCTCAAAGGTGTTGTCCGCCTTACCTCCGACACGCTTAGTCGGCGAGTCGGGAGTGTCGTATTCTGGATACTCCTCCTCGAGCGCCTTAAGCTCGCGCATCATCATATCGTATTCGTAATCCTCGATTTCGGGTGCGTCGTCGTTATAGTACCTATTAGAGTGGTAAATAAGCGTTTTTCTAAGTTCAATTATCCTGTTTTCAATATCTGTCATATAACCAGCCCTTATTAGCATTAGATTAAACTTCACTAAATATTTATTATAACATTAATATATAAATTATTCAATAAAAAAAGCAGACATAATGTAAATTATATCTGCTTAAAAAACTATTTTGTTGTTGAGCCGAAGCCACCGTCGCGAACAGCGGTAGAGTCGTCGTCGACCGTAACGCCGAACGGCATAAATATTCCCTGTGCAAAACCGTCGCCCGCTTTAACAACAACGCTGTAATTATCGAAATGCGCGTCGCACGACAGCTTAATCATTATATGCCCCTCGTTCGAGGAGTTATAGTAATCCGAGTCGATTATGCCGACGGTGTTGTCAAGCTGAATTCTGTGTTTAAAGCCGAGCCCTGAGCGAGGAAAAATACACAGCACCCAGCCGTCATTAATCTTAGCTCTGATACCCGTAGGGATAAGGTTAGACATACCCTTGTTAAAGGTAATGTCACTCGGTGCGTAAAAATCGTAACCCGCAGAGCCGGAAGTCGCCCTTTTTGGCATCTTTATACTGTCGTAAACGGCTTTTACATCCTCTGTATCGGGGAAGCAATTCAGCCACGCTTCTTTAAACTGTTCAAACGAAACCTTCTCAAATTCGGCAATTTTTTCCATAACAAAAGCTCCTTTATGTCAATAAAGTAATTGTAACACAAAGGAGCTTTTAAGTAAAGATTTATTTAGATTTAGGCAGCATTACCTGCGCTTTAAAGAGGTCGCCGTCAATAGTGATATTAAGGTGACCGTTTTGCGCCTTGCAAAGATTATCCGCAATAGAAAGTCCGAGACCGTTACCCTCGTTAGCTCTTGATTTATCGCCCCTTACAAAGCGTTCCTTAAGCTCCTCGGGAGTGATATTAAGCGCTTCTGATGAAGTATTCTTAACCTCGAAAATGCTGTAATTCTGCGTTTCGTAAACATCGGCGTAAACGCGAGTACCCTTAAGCGAATACTTCCTTGCATTAGAGAGCAGGTTTTGGATAACTCTGTAGGTCTTAGAGCCGTCGGCAAAAGCGCCTATTGTGCTCTTATCACCTGTAAACACGAGCGACAGACCGTTTTCCTCGAACTCCTGCTGATGCTCAACAACCGCCTGAGTCGCAAGCTCGCTCAGGTTAAGGTTAACGGGGTTAATGTTTATAACGCCGCTTGTGATTTTTGACGCTTCGATAAGGTCGTCGATAAGCCTTTTAAGGCGTATGCTTTTCTCGTCAAGAACTTCGATATACTCCTTTGCATTTTCGTCGGTAATATCGCACTTTTTGAGCAGGTCGACATATGTAATAACCGAAGTTAACGGAGTCTTTAAATCGTGTGAAACATTAGTTATAAGCTCGGTACGCATATGCTCGTCCTTAACTGCCTGAGCAACGGCGTTATTTAGCTCCTGCCGCGTGTAATTAAGCGAGTTTACGAGCGTTTTAAGGCTGTTCGGGAGCTTATTATAATCAACCTGCGGAACTTGTCTGTAATGCGCTGCGGTAATGATTTTATCGAGGTTAATCATATACCTTACGGCATAAACAAGTATCACGATATTCACAATAATGCTGACACCAAAGAAGAAACAAGCACCGCCCGCGGAGTCAGCACCGGCGCAGCAAAGCATTACGAATATAAGGAATGCATTAAGCGCGCCATAGCCGATTAAACCCTTTTTAAGCGACTTGTTAAAACACATCGGCTTGTACTCGAGAGAAGCCTTAATCTTGCCAAACACAAAGCCCCACGGCTTAATGATTAAGTATTTAATAACGAGGTAAATCAGCGTGCTTTTGTAGAGTTTCTTCTCACTCTTGCATACGCGGATAAACGAGGTCATAAACTCGATAAAAACAGCCCAGATAAGCGCGCACAACGCGTATTCGCAGTAATACAGATAGTTTTCAAACGGGTAAGCGTAGCCGATAATTATCTCGTACAAGAATGCAAACAGGCATGTAAGTCCTGTCACAATTCCGCCGGAAAGAACAAGGTGTAAATCAACAGGAACGCGGTCGATAAAAGCAAGCTTAATCTTACCGTTTCTGTCCCTTTTACCGCATAACACAAATGAAATAATCGCAAGCAAAACGGCAAGGAAAAGCAGGATCGAACCCCACACAGCGCAGTTAAGGAGGTTTACATCCTTAGTCCTCTCGGCTTCGTCGATGTCAGCCGCGTAAGACGTGTTTGAGCCGCTATCATTTTTAACATAGAAGCAGTATTCGCAATCATTCATAAAAGGAGTTGAAGCGTGTGCTATTGACTCGTCAAATATGCCGTCGAGTTCCTTGCCGCAAGTGACTTTGCCGTTTTTCACAACAAAGGAATACGGGTTTGAAAGCGCTTCTTTTGCGCTGATAGCGCTGTCCTCGGTGTTGTAAGAAATGCCCTTCTTTTTGTTAACGGCATAAATAGCCGCGTCTAAACTGATGTCTGTCTGATAGTCATCATTAGCGTAGGACTTGAAATCGTCGGCATTAATGAATTTGTCAAATACAGCGCTGATTTTTTTCTCCGCCGTATTTTCATCTAAATCTGCAAAGGATAATTTATCGTCCTCGTTAATCTGGATTGTAAAGCTTATGAGGTTAACGCCGTCGTCGTAATCGAGCATATAATCATATACAAAGTACAACTCTTCGTTAGAATAGTCGCCTTCCTCGCGAATCATAGCGTTAAAGTCCTTTTGCTGAGTGATAAATTCGCCAAGCACTTCGGTCACATACTTTGTACGACTCTTTTGAAGTTGCTTTTTGAGCGCGGCTTTATCCTGAAGAGCCATCTGATAATTAACATTTCTGACATCCTCGTAAACGCGCTGTGATAATTTGTTAGAATCCTTTACCTGCTTTTGCATCGGCTTACCGTTAAAGTCGTCAAACGATATCTGATACGAATACGCCGCGCCTGCAATGTTCTCAACGAAATACGCAGAGCCTGCAACGCAAATTACGGACAGCAGAATGCAAAAGAATTTAATGAGTTGATTAGATTTTTTCGATTTTGTAGCCAAGACCATACACCACCTTTAAATACTTGGGCTCCTTTGGATTAATCTCGATTTTTTCGCGGATATTGCGAATATGTACGGTAACCGTTTTTTCGATACCGAAGGACGCCTCTTGCCAAACGGCTTCATATATCTGGGAGGAGGATTTAATACTGTTCATATTCTGCATCAGGTACTCAAGGATTTTGTATTCCCTCGCGGTTAGCTTAACCGACTCGCCGTCTACTGTTACAAGCTTTGTTTTAGTATCGAGAACAAGACCGCCGGTAACGAGCTGGCTTTCGGTCTTTTTCATAGAGCCGAGCGAGGAATAGCGCCTTATCTGGCTCTTAACCCTTGCGATAAGCTCTAAGGGGTTAAACGGCTTTGTAACATAGTCGTCCGCGCCGAAGGACAGACCCGCGATTTTATCGGTATCCTCACTTTTAGCAGAGAGCATTATAATAGGTATATTATACTTTTCTCTTATTTTAAGCGTTGCGGATATGCCGTCCATCTCGGGCATCATAATATCAATTATTAGGCAGTGAATTTCGCTGTTTTCAATGATATCAATCGCTTCTTTACCGTTATAAGCCGTAAGTACCTTATACCCCTCGGCTTCAAGGTAAATCTTAATGGAATTACAAATTGCCTTGTCGTCGTCACACACAAGAACAGTATACATATTATCCCCTCCATGGCTATTAAATCAAATTAATACTAATATAAATCAAACGAAAAGTAAAGAATTTTCAAAAACGGTCTACTAATTATTTATATATAAATACATTATAAAAGAGCGTCCCTTACACTGAGACGCTCATAATATTATAGTCCGAAGCTTACTGAAAGCGCTTCGTTTACCTTACCCATATCGTTATTATCGAGCGTTCCCATACGCTCGCGCAGGCGGCGTTTGTCGATAGTACGCACCTGCTCAAGAAGTACAACGCTGTCCTTTGGAAGTCCGCTGTCCGAGGAAACAAGCTCAATATGGGTGGGAAGATTATTTTTATCCTGCCTGCTTGTAATAGCGGCGGCAATAACTGTTGGCGAATACCTGTTGCCGACATCGTTCTGGACTATAAGAACAGGTCTTACTCCACCCTGCTCCGAGCCTATAACAGGACTTAAATCGGCATAAAAAATATCGCCTCGTTTTACATTCATTTTATCACCCGTTAAATAAATCTCATTTATATTTTTAACTAAAAATACAGATTTTAAACATCCTATTTTATTATATTCTCTATTTTACTTCGGGTGATTGAAGCAAAAAGAACAGCGCCCTGAGACGCTGTTCTGATTATTAGGATTATTAGTCAATCTTGGGGAGCTTAGCTCTGTACTCAGCAAGCTCTTCGTCGGTTGGAATATAGTCGTCCATCTTGCCGTCGTGGAACTTTTCGTAAGCGACCATATCGAAGTAACCTGTACCTGTAAGACCGAATACGATAGTCTTTTCCTCGCCGGTTTCCTTACACTTAAGAGCTTCGTCGATAGCAACGCGGATAGCGTGTGAGCTCTCGGGAGCAGGAAGGATACCCTCAACGCGAGCGAACTGCTCAGCAGCCTCGAATACCTTAGTCTGCTCAACGGATACAGCCTCCATAAGACCGTCATCATAAAGCTGAGAGAGAATGGGGCTCATACCGTGGTAACGAAGTCCGCCTGCGTGGTTAGCAGATGGAATGAAGTCTGAGCCTAAGGTGTACATCTTAGCAAGCGGGCAAACCATACCGGTATCTGCAAAGTCGTAAGCATATACGCCCCTTGTAAAGCTCGGGCACGAAGCAGGCTCAACAGCGATAATTCTGTAGTCAGCCTCGCCTCTGAGCTTTTCGCCCATAAACGGAGAGATAAGTCCGCCGAGGTTCGAGCCGCCGCCTGCGCAGCCGATAATGATGTCGGGTTTGATGTCGTACTTATCAAGTGCAGCCTTAGTTTCAAGACCGATAATTGACTGATGAAGAAGTACCTGATTAAGAACTGAGCCGAGTACATATCTGTAGCCGGGGTTCTTAACTGAAACCTCTACAGCCTCCGAGATAGCGCAGCCGAGCGAGCCGGTTGTGCCGGGATGCTCTGCGTTAATCTTTCTTCCGATTTCGGTTTCCATAGAAGGTGAAGGAGTAACGGAAGCGCCGTAAACTCTCATAACCTCGCGTCTGAACGGCTTTTGTTCGTAAGAAACCTTAACCATATATACCTTACAATCAAGGTCGAGATATGAACAAGCCATCGAAAGAGCTGTGCCCCACTGGCCTGCACCGGTTTCTGTAGTTACGCCCTTTAAGCCCTGCTTTTTAGCGTAGTAAGCCTGAGCGATTGCAGAATTAAGCTTATGCGAACCGCTGGTGTTGTTACCCTCGAACTTATAGTAAATCTTAGCGGGTGTGCCGAGCTTTTCCTCAAGGCAATATGCTCTTACGAGCGGTGCCGGACGGTACATCTTATAGAAATCTCTGATTTCCTGAGGGATTTCGATATAAGCGTTTTCGTTATCAAGCTCCTGCTGTACGAGCTCGTCGCAGAACACGCCGCCGAGTTCCTCTGCTGTCATAGGTTGATGTGTGCCGGGGTTAAGAAGCGGAGCCGGTTTGTTCTTCATATCCGCACGAACATTGTACCATGCCTTTGGCATTTCGCTCTCTTCAAGATAAATTTTGTAGGGAATTTTCTTTTCTTGTGCCATTGTTTTGTCCTCCTTAAAAATTATTTTTTCGTAATGGCGTTGGTCGGAACAAAACAAAAAAGTCCTGTCCCAACATGCTGGGACAGGACTGAAATATCCTGTGGTGCCACCCGGCTTGACGATTACTCGCCCACTCAGTGCATACTATCATATGCTGACCAGAATTACGATAGGTCAATTCGTCTCGCATACTCGTTACCTTTCTGCTCGCCCTCAGGAGTCCATTCGTCTTTCGCTTAACACCGCATTTCCACCACCAGCGGCTCTCTAAAGTTAAGTTGGAGAAAGATTACTCACTCTCCCTCATCGGTTTAAGTGAATTATAGTACAAACGATTTTGTTTGTCAAGAATTTTTTTGAAAAATTATTACATTCCACGAAAAAGGCTTTAATTCAAAGACCATATCCTCTTTATCTATTTTATTAATAGGATTTTCGTGTGGATTAACAATTTCTTTATCAAAATAATTTTCTGTTTTGCAATCGTATCCGTCCATAGAAATGAACTTAACGGGCTCAAATCCGTCAAAGTCAAGCAGCTTTAGGCTAAGCTCCTGGCACTCGTCCTGCGACTTATTTACCGCAAAGAGCGCAAGCTGTTCCTTTTCTTCGTCATAAGTTGCGATAGATTCAACATAAGGCACATCTGTGAATTCCTTACAGTCGTACTTTTCGCAGTTAACGATAGGATTAAGCGCAACGCCCCTGCCGTAATTAGAAAGATGGTAAAACGGATAATATATAGTCTGTTTAAACACACCTCCGCCCGTTTCGGTAAAGATAGGCGCGATAACATTAACAAGCTGAGCAAGACAGGCAATTTTAATCCTGTCGCAGTGCCTTAAAATAGTTATAAGCATAGAGCCTATAAGCAGCGCGTCCTCAAAGTTATAGATATCCTCGAGGATATGCGGCGCCATACTCCAGCGGTCAAAGGGCTTATTGTTGCTGTGATACCACACGTTCCACTCGTCAAACGAGAGATTAATGGTTTTATTACTTCTCTTTTTTGCCTTTATGTAGTCGCACACGCATATAACGGTATAGATAAACTCCTCGAGCTCAAGCGTTTTTGCAAGGAACGAGGACGTGTCGTCCGTTTTATTATCATAATACTGATGTAAAGACACATAATCTATGCTGTCGTACGCGATTTCGAGTGACTGCGCTTCCCAGTCGCCGAAGGTCAGGGACGCTCTGCTCGACGAGCCGCAAAGTACGGTTTCGATTCTGTCGTCCGTCCACTTCATCATTTTAGACGCTTCGTGGGCTATTCTGCCGTACTCTGTAGCAGTTTTAGCGCACATCTGCCACGCTCCGTCCATCTCGTTACCGAGACACCAGAGCTTAACATCCCACGGGTCTTTATAGCCGTGTGAAATACGCATATCGGAATACTTTGAGTTACCCTTGTGGTTCATATACTCGACGAGATTGCGCGCTTCGTCGGGACCTCTTGTACCGAGGTTTACAGCCATCATACAGTCCGTACCCGCCTTGCGGCACCACTTCATAAACTCGTTAGTGCCAAAGGTGTTGGGCTCGGTTGTACCCCAGGCTAAATCGAGGCGCTTAAGGCGTTTCGACACGTCGCCTACGCCGTCCTCCCAGTTATAGCCTGACACAAAATTACCGCCCGGATAGCGCACAATAGGAACATTAAGCTCGTTAACAAGCTCAATAACGTCGCCCCTGAAGCCGTCCTCGTCCGCAGTAGCGTGCCCCGGCTCATAAATGCCGCCGTAGACCGCCCTGCCGAGATGCTCTACAAACGAGCCGTAAACTCTTTTATCTATTTCGCCTATCTTAAATTCCTTAGCAAGTGTGATTTTCGCTTTCATAATCTCTCCGTACAAACATTAAACGGTGAATTTCATAAACACCTTTTTACCTTTTTTGATTACAACGCCGTCTTTGAGCTCCGCCTCGTCAACTGTCATAAAGCCGTCGGTTACCTTTTCGCCGTCAAGGCTCACGCCGCCCTGCTGTATAAGGCGTCTGCCCTCGCCGTTAGACTTAATCATTTCGCCCTTAATCATCATAGCAAGGACTGTGATTTTGCCGTCCTCGAGGTCGCTTGCCTCAAGCACTGTGCTCGGCATATTCGAGCTGTCCGAACCGCCTGAAAAGAGCGCTCTTGCAGCAGCCTGAGCCTTTTCGGCTTCCTCGGTACCGTGAACGAGCTGTGTAAGCTCAAAGGCGAGGATTTCCTTAGCCTTATTAAGCTGACTTCCCTCCCAGGAATCCATCTTGCGAATCTCCTCCATAGGCAGGAAGGTAAGCATTCTTATACACTTAAGAACATCAGCGTCGTCAACATTACGCCAGTACTGATAAAAGTCGTAGGGACTTGTCTTTTCGGGGTCGAGCCATACTGCGTTGCCCGCGGTTTTGCCCATCTTTTTGCCCTGAGAGTCGGTAAGAAGCGTAATTGTCATAGCGTGCGCGTCCTTGCCGAGCTTCTTTCTGATAAGCTCGGTGCCACCGAGCATATTGCTCCACTGGTCGTCGCCGCCGAACTGCATATTACAGTCGTAATTCTTAAACAGATAGTAAAAGTCATAGCTTTGCATAATCATATAGTTAAACTCAAAGAACGAAAGACCTTTTTCCATCCTCTGCTTATAGCACTCGGCGCGAAGCATATTATTAACCGAGAAGCACGCTCCGACCTCGCGAAGCACCTCAACATAGTTAAGGTCGAGAAGCCAGTCGGCGTTATTAACCATAGTCGCCTTACCCTCGCCGAACTCGATAAAGCGCTCCATCTGCTTTTTAAAGCACTCGGCGTTGTGGTCAATATCCTCGCGGGTTAGCATTTTACGCATATCGGTTCTGCCCGACGGGTCGCCTATCATAGTAGTACCGCCGCCGATAAGAGCGATAGGCTGATTGCCTGCGTCCTGCAGCCTTTTCATAAGTGTAAGCGCCATAAAATGACCTGCGGTAAGGCTGTCGGCTGTACAGTCAAAGCCGATATAAAAGCGAGCCTTGCCCGTATTAACCATATTGCGGATTTCGTCCTCGTTAGTTACCTGAGCAATCAGTCCGCGCTCAATTAATTCTTCATAAATTCCCATATATTAATCCTCCTATTGTTCACCGTTAAGCAGTTCCTCTGCGGATTTAAGCAGAGTATCGGTAATTTCAAGACCGCCCATAATGCGTGCAAGCTCAGCCTTTCTTCCATCGAAGTCGAGAGGTTGAACGCCGGTATATGTGCGCTCGTTTTTATATTCCTTAGAGATTAGCAGATGCGTGTCTGCGACGGACGCAATCTGAGCCGAGTGAGTAACACAGATAACCTGCGTGTGCTCGCTTACCGCCTTAAGCTTTAAGCCGATTTTACGGCTCGCTCTGCCGCTGACACCCGTATCAATCTCGTCAAAAATCAAGGTGTCGATATTATCGTTTTGTGCGATAATGTTCTTTATAGCAAGCATAATCCTTGAAAGCTCGCCGCCCGAAGCAATCTTTGCAAGCGGTTTAGGCGGCTCTCCGGGGTTAGTGCTGATTAAAAACTCAATCTTGTCATAACCTATAGATGAGAGCTTACCCTTTTGAAAATCAACTATAAAGTTAATCTTAGGCATATCGAGGTAGATAAGCTGCTCTTTAACATCGCTTTCGAGCTGCTTTGCAAGCGTTTTACGGTACTCGCTGAGCTCGTCGGCGTACTTAAGAGTAAGGTTATACGCTTCGTCATACTCGGCGTTGAGGCGCTCAATCTCCTCGTCCGAATTCTCGATTGAATTCTTTTCAAGCTTAGCATTTTCGAGGTATGCGAGCATTTCCTCCTCGCTCTCGCCGTACTTCGTAGAAAGTCGGTATAGCAAATCAAGGCGCTCCTCGAGCTTTTCAAGCTCGCCCTCGGAGTAGTCAACAGCCTCGAGCCTTTCCGCCGCCAAATCCTTTAGCACTTCGCACTTATCAACAAGCGCATCAAGCGTATCATATAGCTTTTTGCTCTCCGAATCAACAGCGGTTATGGCGCTAACATCCTTTTGAAGTGATAGCAAAACGGAGCTGACGCCCATATTATCGTCGTCGCCGCTTATTGCGCCCGTTACATTTTTCATAACGCCTATTACGGTCTGTGCGTTTTGGAGAAGGCTTCTGCGTTTTTGAAGCGCTTCCCTTTCGCCCGTCTTTATATCAGCTTCCTCAAGCTCCTTAATCTCGTATTCAAGGAGTTCAAGCCTTCTGTCAACGGTATCCGCGTCGGCAGTAAGCTTTTTTAGCTGCCGCCTTATTGTGACAAGGCGGTTGAACTCATTTTTATAGCGCTCAAGGTAATCGTCCTCGTCCCCCGTCATATCAAGAAAAGCGTAGTGATAATCGGGGTTTAACAGCTTTTGCGAGTCGTGCTGACCGTGGATATTAACAAGCGTTTCGCCAAGCTCTTTAAGCATAGAAACAGTGGACGGTTTACCGTTAATGCGGCAGGCGGATTTACCCTGCGCCGAGATTTTGCGCGAGATTATAAGCTCCTCGCCGTCCTCAACATCTATGCCAAGCTCGTCAAGCTTATTATATACAATAGTATTAACATTTTCAAAAACCGCTGTTACATAGGCGTTATCCGCGCCGTGACGGACAAGCTCCTTAGAGGTACGCTCACCGAGCACGGCGTTAATAGCGTCAACAAGTATGGACTTACCCGCACCTGTTTCACCCGTAAGGACATTAAGACCGTCGGAAAACGAAATCTCAGCCTTTTCGATAACAGCAATATTTTCTATGTCTAAACTGCTAAGCATTTAACATTTTCCTCAGTTTTTGTGTAAAGTTTTCTGCGTTTTCTTCGCTTCGGCAAAGGATAAAAATAGTATCGTCACCTGCGATAGTACCAAGCACCTCGTCGAGCTCCATAGAGTCAATAGCCGCGCACGCAGCGTTAGCCATACCCGCAAAGCACTTGATTACAACGGTATTAAGAGCATAGTCGATACTGATAATCGACTCGTTAAAAATACCGCCCGCGCGCTTAGTGATATTCTGATTATTCTTTTTGCCCGTTGAGTAGACATATCTGCCCTTAGAGGACAGGTCCTTAACGAGCCTGAGCTCCTTAATATCCCTTGAAATAGTAGCCTGAGTAACCTCGAAGCCGTAATCAATAAGATAAGCCTGAAGCTCCTCTTGGGTTTCGATTTCTTTTGAAGAAATAAGTTCTAAAATCTTTGCTTGTCTGCGCTTTTTCATAACTAATTTCTCCTTTCGATAATTTTTTTATTTAATATTTCATAAAAGTTGTCGGGCTTAACCTTAATCAGTTTAGCCGTATGCTCCGATTTAGAAATAATAATTTTCGATTTCCGGCTGATAGGCAGCGTACTTTCGCCGTCTACGGATAAATAAACATTCTGGTTTTTATCGCACGAAACGGTAAGCTCGAGCTCCTTATCGGACGAAAATACAATGCTTCTGTTAACGAGCGAATGCGGACAAATAGGCGTTACTACAAAACAGGAATTTTCGGGACTGAGAACGGGACCGCCCGCAGCCATTGAATAAGCCGTAGAGCCCGTTGGAGTCGAAACAATCATACCGTCCGCCCTTGTCTGAGTAACAACTCTGCCGTCACAAAACAGGTTAATATCAATAAGCCTTGCGATATCGCCACGCGAAATGACCGCGTCGTTAAGACAGTGGAAGGTCTTGATAACGCTGCCGTCCTCAATAACGCTCGCCTTAAGCATCATACGCTCCTCGACGATATAGTCGCCGCTGACAACATTTTTAAGCAGCTCAAGCTCGTTTTTTTCAAGTCCGCTCATAAAGCCGAGCCTGCCCGCGTTTATGCCGAGGGTAGGCACATTATTAAGCGAAGCGCGCTTAGCGATACTAAGCGTTGTGCCGTCGCCGCCGACAGCGATAGCAAGGTCGAAGTCGCTTATATTATCTGCGTTAATTACTGCGTCTGAGCCGAGCGAGGATAAAACCTGCATAATATCCTCGGTAAGCTCGCGAACGCCGTCGTTACTGTAGTTTGGAAAAACTGCAATTTTCATTTTTTGTCAAGCTCCATATGTGACTGATTTACTAATTCAGTCGGATTTACGCTGTCAGATACAGCGGGGTTGTCCGACTTAACTATATACAAAAGATACTCGATATTGCCCTCGGGACCTTTAATCGGCGAAAACTGAAGTCCGCGCACATCAAAGCCGTTTTCGAGCGCAAGAGAAATAACATTATTAACCACTTCAAGATGTACGGAAAGGTCGCGTACAACGCCCTTTTTGCCAACCTTGTCCTTACCCGCTTCAAACTGCGGTTTAATAAGGCACACGCCTTGTCCGCTGTCGCTCAGAAGTGCATTAAGCGTAGGCAAAATATGCTTTAAGGATATAAAGGAGACATCTACGCTTGCAAAATCTACCTCGTCGGGTACCTGCTCTCTCGTGCAGTACCTGAAGTTAGTGCGTTCAAGGTTTACAACGCGCTCATCGCACCTGAGCTTCCAGGCAAGCTGACCGTATCCTACATCAATAGAATATACCTTCTTAGCTCCGTTTTGGAGCATACAGTCGGTAAAGCCGCCGGTGGACGCGCCGACATCCATACAGATTTTACTGTCAAGGGTTATCGGAAACTCCTTCATAGCCTTTTCGAGCTTAAGTCCGCCGCGCGAAACATATTTTAGCGCAGCTCCCCTGACCTCAAGCTTGTCCGATTTTTTAATCTCGGTGCCCGCTTTATCGACCTTTTGGTTATTAACATAAACCTGACCCGCCATAATAACGGCTTTTGCCTTTTCGCGCGAAGGGGCGTAGCCCGCTTCAAAAACGGCAACATCAAGTCTTATTTTATCACTCATAATCCTTAACCTTTCGGATAACTGACTCGCTGTCAAGACCGTACTTTTTAAGCTGCGAAGTAACGGGCGCCTGCTTAACGAATTCGTCGTCAACAGCTATATGACAATAGTCACACTCGGCGTTTTTCTCTTTAAGCATAGAGCCGAAAATCTCACCAACTCCGCCGCTTCTTATTCCCTCTTCAAAGAAGAATACAGCCTTTGCATTTGCCGCAGCATCTATAACAGCCTTATCAAGCGGCTTGATTTTATTAATCTTAATCAGGTATGTATTCTCAAGCTCCTCAAGCGCCTTAGCGCACTCTGAAAACTCTCTGCCGTAGGTTACAATACATTTTTCTGCTTCGGGATTGCCGATAATGCTGAAGTCCTCTTTCTGATACTCATAGCCTTCGGGACGGTAGCCCTCTTTACCCCTTGAATACCTTATTGCAACAGCATTTTTCTCTTTATAAGCCGCCTGATACATCATAGAGGACAGCTCGTCAAAATATGCGGGAGAATAAACCGCAAGGTCCGGCACACTCATAAGAAATGCAGTGTCAAACAAGCCCTGATGGCTCTCGCCGTCCTCGCCTACAAAGCCCGCTCTGTCTATACAAAATACGACCTTTAAGCCCTGCATAGATACATCGTGGATAATCTGGTCATACGCTCTTTGAAGGAAGGTGGAATAAACCGCGAAAAACGGCAGCATTCCGCCGCGCGCAAGTCCACCCGAGAAGGTTACGGCGTGCTGCTCGGCGATACCTACATCAAAGAAGCGCTGAGGATATGTATTAGAAAACTCAACGAGTCCCGTACCCGTAGACATAGCGGCAGTTACGGCGCAGATACGCGAATCCTTTTGTGCAAAGTTCAGGAGCGTACTTCCGAAAATCGACGAGAAGGTGTCGCCCGAGCTTATAGGCTCGCCCGTTTCGATATTAAACTTACCTATACCGTGGAAGAGCGACGGGTTCTTTTCCGCAAACTCATAGCCCTTACCCTTAACGGTGTTAATATGGATAAGTACCGAGTGGTTATGCGCCTTAGCGACCTTAAACGCGTCTATAAGCGCGTCGAGGTCGTGGCCGTCGATAGGACCGTAGTACCTGAAACCTAAGTCCTCAAAGAAAGTGTTTTTATAAACACGCTTACGGATTTTAGTATTAACCATCGTGATAAAGCGGTTAATCTGTGAGCCGAGCTTAGGTATCTTAGCGATATGTCGCGTAACTCTTGACTTAAATGTAAAGTACTTAGGCGAGGTGCGGATATTAGTCAGATTTTTCGCCATAGTTCCGACATTCTGACTTATTGACATATTGTTGTCGTTTAAAATAACGATAAGATTATTACTCTCGTTATTATTAAGCGCTTCGTATGCAAGACCGCCCGTAAGCGCTCCGTCGCCGATAATAGCTATAACCTTACCCTTTTCGCCCTTGATAGACTTAGCCTTTGCAAGACCGAGCGCAGACGAAACCGAGGTGGACGAGTGACCCGACGAAAAGATGTCGTGGGCGCTTTCGTCACGCCTTGTAAAGCCGCTTATACCGCCCTCGGTGCGCAGGGTGGCAAAATCCTCCTTGCGACCGGTCAGGATTTTATGTGTGTACGACTGATGCCCTACATCGAACACAATCTGGTCATTAGGTGAATTAAAGACCTTATGCAAAGCAACAGTAAGCTCAACCGCACCAAGATTAGAAGCGAGATGTCCGCCGTTTTGTGACACGACATTAATCATAAGCTCCCTTATTTCTTCGCACAGCTCGTTTAGCTCGTTAAGATTCAGTTTTTTAACATCCTTGGGTGAATTAACCCGTTCTAAATATGCCATAGTAGTCCTAATTACTTCTCTCTGAAAACAAGATAGCGCGCGAGAGAGTCTACAAATTCAGTGTTATCAAAAGCTTCGAGCTCTTTAATGGCGGAGGCGGTTAAAGTCTGTACATCGTTTTCCGCCTTCTCCTTGCCGACAAGGGTTACATAGGTGGTCTTGTCGTTTTCTTTATCGGAGCCGACAGGCTTTCCGAGCTTTGACTCGTCGCCGTAAATGTCAAGCAAATCGTCTTTAATCTGAAACGCAACGCCGAGATGGTACGCAAATCTGGAAGCTGCGGCAAT
Source organism: Eubacterium sp. (assembly GCA_017450645.1). Taxonomy (GTDB): domain Bacteria; phylum Bacillota; class Clostridia; order Oscillospirales; family Acutalibacteraceae; genus Eubacterium_R. The sequence goes on along the minus strand of JAFSTE010000018.1, from coordinate 94,935 downwards.
TCTTTCGGCGCTCGCGTTTGCGGCGATACAGCCCATAATGCAGGCTGCGGAAATAAGCGCGCCCGTCTTTAGCTTATGAACGGACAAAATCTGCGACAGAGTCGGGTTTTCTTTTTCGTATCTGAGGTCGATAACCTGACCGCCTATCATTCCGCCGACGCCCGAATTCTGTGCAAGCAAGCCGACTGCATTAGCAACGCTCTCGCCGTCAAGGTCCGACGACGCAATCAAATCAAACGCGTGGGTTAAAAGCGCGTCGCCGGCAAGAAGCGCGGTAGCTTCGCCGTACATTTTGTGGCAGGAGGGGTTACCCCTTCTCATATCGTCGTCGTCCATACAAGGTAAATCGTCATGAATAAGCGAATAGGTGTGGACATATTCAACGGCGCAGGCAAGCGGAATAGCTTTGTTTACATCGCCGCCGCACATTTTGCAAAATTCAAGCACAAGTATAGGTCTGAGTCTTTTGCCGCCGTTTGAGATTGAGTAGCGCATAGCCCTTACAACCTCCTCCTGACCCTCCTCTGCTTTAGGCAGGCTGTCAAGAAGCGCGTCGTTAATAGTCCTTATATATTCATTCATTTTTTCGGTCATTACAGGTGTTAACATAGCTTAATCCTTCTCAAGTTGGGTAATTTTCTGTTTAGCGTCGCCGAGCTTTTTATTACAAAACGCAATAAGCTCGCAGCCTTCTTCAAACAGCTTTAAAGAATCGTCAAGCGTAGCTTCGTTCTTTTCGAGAAGCGAAACTATTTCTTCAAGCCTTACTACAGCTTCTTCGTAAGTTTTAGCCTTCATTATCATAAACCTCCAAAACCTCGGAAATAATCTTTCCGTCCGAAAGGGTTGTTTCTATCTTTTCACCGACCTTAGTGCTTTTTACTCTGCCGACTACGCCGTTATCGTTCTTAGTAATAGAATATCCGCGCGCAAGTACAGCAAGCGGGCTTAGCGCATTAAGCGCCCTTGCAACGCCCGAGAGCCGCTGCTCCTCAAACTTAATACGGTTATCAAACTCGCTGAAAAGCTTGTTTTCAAAGCCGTCGAGCTTTTCGATTAGCGACGCGAAAAACGAGTCGGTATTATAAAGCGGTGAATTATTCTTAATATCGTCAATACGCTTTTCCTCGTTCTCTACAAAGGCGGTTACCGCCGACTCGAGAGAAGTAGAAAGATTGTTAATATAGTTAATCTCGTTTTTTATATCGGGTACCGCAAGCTCCGCGGCAGCGCTCGGAGTAGGCGCTCTAAGGTCCGCAACAAAGTCACAGATAGTAAAATCAGTTTCGTGGCCGACTGCGGAGATAACGGGCGTTTTGCAGTTAAATACAGCCCTTGCAACCTCCTCGGTATTAAACGCCCACAAATCCTCGATAGAGCCGCCGCCCCTGCCGACGATAATTGTGTCGATACCTTCAATACTGTCAAGAAGCCTTAGCGACTTAACAATATCCGCAGGCGCGCTGTCACCCTGAACAACGGTGGGCGCGATTACAACCTCGCAAAGCGGGAAGCGCCTGCCGAGAACATTTTTAATATCCTCAACCGCTGCGCCCATATTAGAGGTAGCAACGCCGATTTTTAAAGGATACTTTGGTATCGGTTTTTTATAAGAAGTGTCAAACAGACCTTCTTTTTCAAGCTTGTCCTTAAGCTGCTCGAACGCAACCTGCAGCGAGCCAACGCCCTCAACCTGCATATCGCGTACATAAAGCTGGTAAACACCGTCGCGCTCGTAAACTCCGATTTGACCGAAGCATATAACCTTCATTCCGCTTTCGGGCGTAAACTTAATCTTATAGTTATCGCCCGCAAAGAATACGCATTTAAGCTGGCTTTTACTGTCTTTAAGGGTAAAGTACATATGCCCGCTGTTATAATGCTTAAAGTTAGATATTTCGCCGCTTATATAGACATTTCGTATATGCGGTACTTCCTCAATAAGCGCCTTAATATAGGTGTTAACCTGGGTAACGGTTAATACAGCCATAACTACTCCATACTGCGAATTAACGAGCCGAGGATACCGTTAATAAACGAGGCGTCCTCTTTGCCCGAATATTTTTTTGCAAGCTCAACAGCCTCGTTAGCTGCGACCGAGGACGGCGTGTCCCCGACAAAAATTATCTCATAGATAGCGAGCCTCAGTATAGCGACATTAACCTTAGGAATTCTGTGAATTTTCCACGAGTTAGAATACTTTTCGATATTACTGTCGAGCTCGTCACACTTTTCGCAAACTCCGTCAAAAAGCTCCTTTGCATAGTCGCCGAGGGGTTCGATATTCTCCTCAAAAATCTCGCACAAATCCTCACTTTCATTAGCGGAAAAGGATTTTTCAAAAACGAGTAAAAACGCCTGTTCTCTTTGTTTATATCTGTTCATTTAACGCTCCAAAAATAATGCGCCGAAAGAAAGAAGTCTATCGGCGCTAAGTAATTACTCTTCAGTTTCCAAAGGTTCACTTGAGCCGCCGCTCTCTTCAAAATCAATACCTGCAACAATGACGTTGACCTTAGACACAAGTCTGCCCGTCATATTCTGCACCGCTTCTTTAACATTCGACTGAACGCTTTGAGCGACATTTCTGATTTTCTGGTTAGGCTCAAGATTTAAATATATGCTGATGTTAATATCGTCGCCGTTTTGAATAACTCTTACGGGACTCATAACCCTTAAACTTCCGCTTTTAATTGTGCTGACAACATCAACAGGTCTGTTAGAAAACGAGCTGACACCGTCAACATCCTTCGCAGCGTTCGTAGCAATAGATGCGAGTACATCCTCGGATATAATAACGCTGCCTTTTTCGTTAGAAGTTGTAATCTCCATATCACTATACCTCCTTATATGCTAAGTATTATAGCATAAAGAGTATAAATATACAACAATTATTTAAATTTTTAATAAATCAGCTTGATTGTATGATTGTTACATCCTTATAGGAACAGCCTATTTGCTGCATAGCTATGTCTTTAATCTGCATAACGAGCGCATCCTCAAGGTCATTAGAGTCAACAATTATATCCACTCTGTCGCCGTTTTCGCTGATAACGGCAAGGCAGTTGTCAACGCCCTTAGCGCTGATTAGAGTTTCGATTTTATTCTCCGCGCTGATGTTTGAGGAAAGTCTTGCAATCTCGTCGGCGGCTTTTTTGCGTGCTTTTTCGCTCTCGTCCGTCTTTTCGAGTACGCTTTGCAGCTTGTCAAGCGCTTCGTCGCGGGCGTTCTGGCGCTCAAGGCGCGCGGTAGAAAAATACTCGCTCTCCTTTGAGTTATCGTTTTGCTGAGTCGTTGCGTCAACATACTCCGCTTCGCCGAGGTTTTTAGTCTTTTCGCCGGTTGAAATAAGCGGCTGAATAACATCGGATACATTTGCGTTTTCGAAGTACCAGTTACCGAGAATTCCAAGACCTAATATAAGCACAAACGAAGCTGCGGCTACACGGGTCTTTTTTACCTTACGCTTTTTAAGCTCTTCTTCGGTGAGTATCGGCTTAACTTTTTTATTACTGTCTTTTTCGGTATTTTCTTTTTTCATAAATGTCACCCTATCATTTTAGTTTAATAACGCTGATTTTAGTTGACGGCAGACCGTAAAGCGAGCTTATACAGCTTATTACGCCCTCTCGTACTGCGGTATTATCAGCGCCGCTGCACACAACTACAACGCCCTTGACCTCGGGAAAATACTCCTTAATCAAAACGGGCTTTTCGCCGTTATCGCTGTCATATAATACATATTCGCTGTTTTTTGAATAATTTCCGTCATTTGTGTTTTCTTCGCTGTTTTTGGCAAAAATGCTTTCGCTAGAATTCTTTAGGGTCAGCATAACTCTGCACTCGCCCACCCCGTCAATCGAGCCTATAATCGACTCGGTCTTTTCTTCAAGCTCGGCGCAGTATTCGTTATACGAAAAGTCGTCGGTGGTTACTTCCTTTTTACCGCTGTCAAAGGCTCCCGATAAGCCTATAAGCAAAATGCCCAAAAGCCCTATTGCAACTATGATTTTTAACCTTTTGTCAGAGTTTTTTATGCGATTTATAATTTCGGTTATTTTAGTCTCCAATATTAATCACCCTTGTGACAAATCCGAGCTCGTCAAACACAAGCTGTTTTACCGTTTTACAGTCGTAGTCGGCGGGTACTGCAATCTGAATATCTTTAATCTCTATTTCACCACTGTTAAGGTCGTAATTAAGGTCGCTCGAAATGCTGTAGCCCTCGATGCCGTTATCGCTTAAAAGCGTTGATATACGGTTATTTAACATAGTTTCGACGGTATCGTTCTGAGTAGTCTGAAGCTCGCTCGTTATGCCGATTTTTGAAAAGTCAAAATCAAAGCCTTTAAAGTCCTTCAGCGGATAGATGAAGGAGATTAAAATGAACACGGACAAAAGGATTTTATAAAACCTGTTAAGCGTACCTTTCGGCGCTAAAAGCGAAAATATAACCGATATAATCAGCGATATACAAATACGAAACGACCACTCTTTTATAAACTCCATTTACCCACCCGCAACGATTAGAATTCCTATAGAAATAACGGTTGTTACCGCCGACAAAACAAGTACGACATTAATCATAAGCATAGTGTCGCGAAATGCTGTAAGAACAAGGGTTACGCTCCTGTCGCAAAACACATCGGACACGATAAGGCACATAGACAGCGCCATACGCCATAGCACGACCTCGATAACCGCAGGCAAGAATACAAGACACACCGCGCAGATACCGACAATGCCTACGCTGCTTTTTATCAGCGACGAATAGCTCTGTATAGACAGCAGTCCCTCGCTTATTGACGCGCCGATAACGGGCACGACCGAGTTTATAACGAACCTTGCCGAGCGTATGCCAAGTATATCAGCTCTTGAAGCAACAGTCGTTTTAACCGACAGCACCGTTACAAATGCGCCCGATATGAACGAAACGCACCAGGTAAAGACGGATTTAAGAGTCGAAATCAGTCTGTCAAGATGCAGCTCGTCGCGCAGTCCCGAGCATATGCCGATAGCAAGAAAGCAGTTAATCACCGGCAAAAACACATTTGCCGCCGCAAAGGATATCGCCTGCGCTAAAATCAAGAGCATTGAGTTTGTGGAAAAGGCGGTTATTCCCGCACCGCTTGCGAGGACGAGTGCGCAAAACACGGGCACAAACGCAAAGACGAAGTTGCCTGCAACGCTGAGTGAGAGGGACGACAGCGAGATTGTCGCACCGACGCCCGACACGAGAAGCAACGCGATAATCAGCGCCGTAGCTGTAGAAAACGCCGAGCATAGCGCTTCGTCGCTGTTGCCTTTAACACCCTTAATAAGCGCAGAAACGACGATAAACAGCAGTATTGAGCACATACCCTTAAGCGGGTTTAAACTCGCGTGATTGATAATGTTAACGACTGTTTCAAGCGCGTCTGAAAACGAGAGAGCGGCTATGTTTTCAAAGTCAAAATCGCTTAGCCCGAGCGACTTAAGATAGGCATATGTATCCTTGTCAAGAGTCTTTTCAAAGAACGAAAAATCGTAGCTGTTCAGGTACTCGTTATACTTCTCTTTATCGTCCTCTGCATTAGCCGTTAAAGGCGCTGAAAGCACGACAACAATAAGTAAAGCTATTATAAATCTTTTCATTTTAGCAGTTCTCTCACAATTTCTACAACGGTTTCAAACAGCGGCAAAAGCATCGTAATTACAGCTATTTTAGATACTGTTTCGGTTACTGAGGCGAGCGCATTTTCTCCGTTATCGCGGCAGTTGTCGCTGACAAACTGAGTTATCAGCGTAATACCGAGCGCTTTTAGCATAAGCCTTATATACGCTGCCGAAACTGGCGCGTCGCCCGTAAGCTCGCCTACTCTGTTTACGATTTCGCGAAGCTCGGACACTGCGCTTAAAAGCAGTATTACTCCACCGCAAAGGGAGAGCAAAAGCGCAAGGCTTCTATTTTTATCCTTAAGCAGCAGCGAGCAAAACAAAACGGAGAGCGAAATTCCAACAAATTTAAGCATTTTACAGATTAAAAAGGCTTTTAACTTCCGAAAACAGGCTCTTTATCTGCGGCAGCAGCATCATTAGCACAACTATAACCCCCGCAAGCGTAGTCAGCATAGCCTGGTCCTCGCGTCCCGCGCGCGACAAGAGCGTGTTCAAAACGGCTACAATTATTCCGATAGCTGCAATTTTAAATATGATATTAACATCCAAGCTTTAACCCTCCATCAGATAAACATTATCACTAAAACAACACCGAAAAAGAAGCCGAACGAAAGGTATAGCTTTGAGTTTTTTGTGTGGCTTTGAGTGTATTTTTCGAGTAATGACTGCACATACTCTTTAAATGATAAAATTAAATCAAGCTGTGTATCGGTATCCGACTTTCCAAGACCTGACAAAAACAGCGAAAGCTCTTTATTTGCAGCGCTTTCAAGCGGTGTGTCAAATGCGCTGCCGTCGCTATTTATAAAGCTTAAGCTGCTTAGCTTACCCTGCGAAATTATCTCGTCTGCAAGCTGATTTATAGGCGTTGATTTAAACATCAAATCGCGTTTCAGACAGTCGCAGAAAATTATTAATTCCCTGCAGATTTTTACCCTTTTAAACGATTTGTCATACAGATATACGCCCGAAAGAGTCGTAGAAATCAGCAGTATCACGAGCCCCGAATACTTCACCTTTAACCTCCGATACTTCAATAATTTCGTAGTTAAAACCCGCCTTGTCAAGCATCACAATATATGAAAACTCGCCGGTACCTAAAAGCGCACGCATAAGCTTTTTGTTATAAATATCCTCTTTTCTGCCGATATGGATGGATAAAATAAAGCTAACACCCGACGAGAAGGCATAGCTTATCGCGCTGACCTCGTTATAATCCGACACCTCGTCACAGACTATGATATCGGGGCTGAGCGTTCGCGTTGCAATTTCTATGCCCTGTAACTTAGGGAACCGGGTAAGGATATCGCAATTTACGGGAACTTCATTAAAGCACGATAGCTCCTCCCTTTCGTCAAGGATAACAACCCTGCGGTACTTAGCGTTAAAACCGTTCGAGAGATTATACGCCAAGTCGCGAAGCAAGGTGGTTTTACCGCTGCCTGGCGCACCCGCTACAATTATCGATGGTAGCTTATCTTTATACAAAGAATTCAGCACCGCTTTACTGCAATTTTTAATCTCGCGCGGTATACGGATAATCAGTGACGAAACATCCTTAACCGTACTGATACTGCCGTTTTTAAGGACTGCGCTTCCTGCAATACCGACCCTTGCACCGCAGCTAAGAGTTATAAACCCCTGCCTTATATTATCCTCTTTTGAATAGAGCGAATAATCGCAGAATTTAAAGAACAGCTTGTCAACATAATCCCCGCTGCAGATAATACAGTTACTGTTCGGCTTATCTGTTATCCGTCCGCTTTGCTCTAAGAAATACGCGGTATTCTTAACGGTAAGAATCAGATAATTATCTTTTCTTATTCGTATTTCGGATACTCCGGACAGAATGTTCTTGTCCGCGCTTAATAGGGCGTTATTTATTTCTTCGCCAAGTGCGTTTTGTATAATTTCGAGCGCGTCCAAGCAATCACCTCTGTAAAACTCTATGACGGACAAGGAGTAAATATTACAAAGAGGTTAAATTTAGCTAAAATGAATTGAACAATAGTTTTATATATGTTAGTATATCTAAGACTTAAAATATTTAGAGGTTTTAATATGGATATTACATCATCTAAAAAGGAATTATCCGCAAATAAAATTCTTAACGGCGAAACCGTAAATTACGGTATCTGTTACGGAATTTGTACATTACTATTTATTATTTTTAAACAGCTATTTAAGGTATCATTCGGGCTGAACGCACAAATCAGCGTGTTCATTGCGTTTGCTATTTCGGCTGTTTTTTTCTATTTTTTGGAGAATAAGTTCGTATTTACCGTTAAGTGCAAGACGAAAACTCCTTTACGAATACTATTAAGCGCCGTAAGGGTCGGTATTGACATAGGTTACTACAAGCTTTGCGACATAGTATTTACTCAGATTATCGGCACAAAGATTGCGCTTACTTATATCATATGCGCAATAATTTTCTTCGTTTTCAACTACTATTTTGACAGGCTTATTATATTCGACTGCCGCGCTAATGCTGCAAGTAACAAGCACGGACACGCTTATAAAACATTCTTTAATAACAGGTTTGTGCTTTTGGCGGGAGTAGTGGCGCTGCTCGGTATCAGCTTTGTTTATATTGTATTTGAGGCATTTCCGTTTGGCGATATTACCGTAATGCGTATGGACCTTTATCACCAGTACGGTCCGCTTTACTGCGAGCTTTACGACAGATTAACGCTTCACAAAAGCTTTGTTTACTCCTGGGTATCGGGCGGCGGCTCGAGCTTTTTAGGCAATTTCTTTAACTATCTGTCATCCCCGTTTTCGCTAATAATACTTCTCTTTGACAGAGGCGATATGCCTTACGCTATTACCACTATGGTTTTAGTTAAGGCTGTATGCGCATCTATGGCGTTCACCTACTATATTAAAGTGTCGCAAAAGAGCCACTGCTTAATTTCTGCAGCGTTTGGTGTGTTCTACGCTTTTTGCAGCTACTTCTTAGCGTATTACTGGAACATTATGTGGATAGACGGTATGATTTTATTCCCGATAATTATGCTCGGAATAGAAAAAATCATACTTAAGGGCAAGCCGTTAATGTACATCGCTTCCCTTTCGCTGCTGCTGTTTTCGAGCTACTATATGGGATATATGACCTGCCTTTTTGCAGTAGTATATTTCCTCGCTTACTTCTTTATAGCGTTTAATAAAATCAATGTGCCTGCGCCCGAAACCGTTATTATAGACGGTAAACCGAAGCGCTCGCTTATTGATACCCTCAGGGGCAACGCATTTATTAACAGAGGCGTAAGATTTACATTTGCATCGCTGCTTTCGGGTATGATTTGTGCCGTATCGCTTATCCCCGTATACTTTATTTTACAGGGTTCGTCGGCGACTCAGGACTCTTTCCCGGGTGCGGGCGAGCCGTATTTCGATTTGATTAATCTTATATCCTCGCACCTTGCGGGGCTTACAACTACTATACGCTCGTCGGGAGACGATGTTCTGCCGAACATTTTCAGCGGAATGCTGCCGGCTATTCTGCTGCCGCTCTATATTTTAAATAAAAAGATTTCACTTAAAGAAAAGGTTGTAAATGTTCTTGTACTGCTTTTCTTTGTGCTGAGCTTTAACAATAATGTTGCTAACTTTATATGGCACGCGTTCCATTTCCCGAATGATTTACCGTACAGATTTTCGTTTATGTACTCGTTTATCATTCTCGTAATCGGTTACAGAACGCTTAAAAACTTTAGCGGTATTGCGTACAGGGATATCGGTATCGTGGGCTTTGCGTGGGTATTCATTGCGCTGTTTTTCCAAAAGTTCCCGACCGAAAAGATTAACGACTTTACCATACTTATCACTCTCGGCAGCGTTATGGTATGGAGCGCAGTTCTCATGCTTATTAAAACCGGCAGGATGCAAAAAACGCTTATCGGTATAACGGTGCTTGCGGTTGCATTTTGTGAGGTAATCGTGGCTGATACCGCGTCCTATATCATTAACTGGGACAGAGAAACCTATATGGCAAACTACGAAAATTACAGAGAAACCATAGAATATGTCGAGGATAACGACAAGGACTTTTACCGTCAGGAGCTATGCCACCTAGATACAAGGATGGACCCCTGCCTTTACGGTTATAACGGTATTTCAACATTCTCGTCTATGGCTTACGAAAAGTATTCGGGACTGCAGTACTCGATGGGTATGTTCGGCAACAGAATTAACTCCTACACTTACAACACTCAGACGCCCGTTTACAATATGATGCACGCGATTAAGTACATTACGCGCACCGAAAACTCATTAAAGCCGTCAAACGATTTTTACAGCGAATACTATTCGGCTAAAAAGAGCAAGACCGACGTTTACAAAAACGACTACTTCCTGCCGATTTCATTCGTTACAAGTAACGACATAAAGGATTGGTACTGCGAAGAAGGCGACCCATTTGAAGTTCAGGAGAGCTTTATCGACAACGCTGCAGGTGTTGGCGGAGTGTTTAAGGAGTGCGAGTATGTCGGCTTTGACACCACTGCCGCTACCTGCGAGGATGTAAGCGAAAACGGCTTCTACTCCTTCTCACGCGACAGCGAGGGCGGAAGCATAGATATTACCATTAAGGCGGTTAATAACAGTAATCTTTATGTTTATATCACCTCGCCCGAGATTAAAAATGTCAACTACTTCTGGGACGACGAGGAGGAGACCTGCGACCAGTATATTGACGAGCCGTATATAATGGATTTAGGCAAGCACAAAAAGGGCGACGAAATAAGGATTGAGCTTAGTCTCGGCGATATGGAAACCGACAGCTCTACCTTTGAAATCTACGCCTATAACATTAATAAGGATGTATTTACCTCGGCTTACGATATGCTTAAAACAGGCGCTATTAATGTTACGAGCTACAACGACACGACTATCGAAGGAACTGTTGAGGCGGGATATAACGGTTATCTCTTCTCGTCTATTCCGTATGACGAAAGCTGGAGCGTTTATATTGACGGCGAAAAAGTTAAGACCTTCGAGGTCGGCGACAGTATGCTTACAACAACCATTAAAAAAGGCAAGCACACCGTTAAGTACAAGTACAGTCCTAAGGGGCTTAACTACGGTCTTGTAATTACGGGAGCGACCTGGCTTTGCATACTTGTTTACGGCGCATATATTGTCCTTACTAAAAAGGGTAAAAAGAAAAATATTTAGTATTGAACAGCAAAGAATTTTGTTGTAAAATAGATATACAAGCTTATTAGTGATTTAAGTTGAGAGGAGTTTAAAATGCCAAGAATTACAGCACAAGAGGTTCAGACTATTCCTTACGGTCCGCTGGGTATTATCGCACTTCCCGGATGCGAGGAGCTTGCGGAAAAAATTAACAGCTTTATCGTAAGATGGAGAGCTGAACAGGTAGAAAAGCACGAGCACCTTATCTCATTTTACGGTTATCAGAGAGATACCTATATGATTGAGACGAGCACGGTACGCTTCGGCTCGGGTGAAGGCAAGGTTGTTATTAACGACACTATCAGAGGTTACGACCTTTATATTATCGCCGACTGCTTTAACTACTCGGTAAAGTATAAGATGTACGGTATGGACGTGCCTAAGTCACCCGACGACCACTACGCAGATTTAAAGAGAGTTATCTCTGCCGCTTCAAGTAAGGCTAAGAGAATTAATGTTATTATGCCCATGCTCTATGAGGGCAGACAGCACAAGCGCTCTTCGAGAGAATCGCTCGACTGCGCTATGGCTTTGCAGGAGCTTATCGACCTTGGCGTTGAAAACATAATCACCTTTGACGCACACGACCAGAGGGTACAGAACTCTATTCCGCACAAGTCATTTGAGAATGTAATGCCTACATATCAGATGATTAAGTCGCTTGTAGGAACGGTTGACGATTTATCCATCGACCCAGACCATCTTATGATTATCTCACCCGACGAGGGCGCGATGCACAGATGTATTTACTTCGCTACTCAGCTTGGCGTAAACTTAGGTATGTTCTACAAGAGGCGCGACTACACTAAGGTTGTAGACGGCAGAAACCCGATAGTCGCTCACCAGTACCTCGGTGAAAGCGTTGAGGGTAAGGACCTTATTATCGTAGACGATATGATTTCCTCGGGTGAAAGTATGCTCGAGGTTGCAAGAAAGCTTAAGGAGCTTAAGGCAAAGAGGATTTTTGTATGCTGTTCGTTCGGTCTTTTCTGTAACGGTCTTGAGGTATTTGACAAGGCTCACGAGGAGGGCGTATTTGAAAAGCTTTACACTACTAACGGTATCTATCAGACGCCCGAGCTTTTGTCGCGCGACTGGTACGAAAGCGTAGAGCTGTCGAAATATCTTGCATACTTCCTTGACACTATTAACCACGACCTCTCAGTATCCTCGCTTCTCGACTCATCGGGCAAAATCCATAAGCTTCTCACAGAAAAAGGACTGAAATAATATGAAAATAAAAAAGCTAACAAAAGGACAGCTTATTGTTGTTATAATTGTCGCTGTACTTCTTTTAATCACGATACCCGCGGGCATTTACTGCGGCGTAAATAACGAGTCCCCCGCCGACCTTATTAACGATATTGTTACTCCCGACGACGAGCAGATTATCGCTAAATGGCAGGGCGATAAAGCCGTTTCGGCTTATGAGTTTAAAGATGACGGCTCTTACGACAGCTATATCAGCACCTTTAGTATAGAGGGTATCTACACTATAAACGGCAACAAGCTCACCCTTAAAAACCAGAGCTCAGGCGGCGAGGTTGTGTACAAGTTCACAATTAGAGGCAATACTCTCACCCTCACGCTGCTTGAGGAAAACGGCAAAAAGGTCGACGAGAAGGAAGAAACCGTATATAAAAAGGTTGACCACTTTAATATGAAATCGCTTACCGATATTCTCAGCGACTATGCCGAAGAGTTAAACGAAGAAGAAACTACAGAAAAAGAATAAATAATAGCTCCCTGTACCGAATAAGTACGGGGAGCTTTTCATATAGATTACCAAAAGGGGTAATCGTATGAAAATTATTAAACAGGACAGAAGATGTATTACGCTTGGCGAATACATTGTAAAAAACAAGGCGACCGTAAGGCAGGCTGCAAAAGCCTACGGTATATCAAAATCGACAGTACATATAGATGTTACAAAACGGCTCGAGCAAATCTCGCCCGCGCTTGCAAAAGAGGTTTACGAAGTTCTGCAGATAAACAAGGCGGAACGCCATATCAGAGGCGGCGAAGCGACTAAGAAGAAATACAAATCATTTTCATAAAATATAGTTGATTTAAATGCTTTAATGTGTTAAACTACTAATATAAAATAAAAGGAAGTTTATGTATGAAATTAGGATTTATCGGCTGCGGAAATATGGCAGGCGCTATAATCGGCGGCATTGTTGAAAACGGCATTGTAAGCGGTAGCGATATCTGCGTTTTTGATATCAGTGAAGACGCTTGCAACGAAGTAAAATCCGCTTACGGCACAACAGTACTCGATAGCGAAGTTGATGTTGTAAAAAACTGCGAAAGCGTTATTCTTGCGGTTAAGCCTAATGTGCTCGGCGCTGTACTTAGTAAGATTAATATTGCGCTCAGCGAAAGCGACACGCTTATAATTTCTATCGCTGCGGGCAAGGATATCGAGTTTATGCGCTCTATGCTGTCGCACGACAACAGAATTATTAGAGTTATGCCGAACATAAACGCCAAGGTAGGACAGGCTATGTCGGGCTTTTGTGCTAACAGCTTTGCAGGTGACGACGACAAGGCGTTTTGTAAGGAAGTTTTCAGCGGCGTAGGTCAGGTTATTGAGCTTGACGAAAAGTTCTTCCCTCTTTTCGGCGTTATTGCAGGATGTTCGCCTGCGTTTGCGTATATGTTTATTGACGCGCTCGCAAGAGCTGCCGTACAAAACGGTATGAAAAAGGACGAGGCGCTGCAAATCGCGGCACAGTCGGTACTCGGCAGCGCAAAAATGGTACTCGAGAGCGACAAGCACCCGTTTGAGCTTATTGATATGGTATGCTCGCCCGGCGGCACTACTATCGAGGGCGTAACTTCTCTTCAGTCTGACGGATTTGAAACTGCGGTACACAACGCGGTAAACAAATCTTTAGAAAAAGATAAAAAATTATAATTTTAAAACAAAGGAGTAAAAATTATGAAGTACGACATTCAGGGCGGCAATTTTCCGGTTCTCATCTGTAATCTTGAGCCAAACGAAACAATGATTTCCGAAGGCGGCGGAATGAGCTGGATGACACCGAATATGCTTATGGAAACCACCTCTAACGGCGGTATCGGCAAAATGCTCGGCAGAATGATGACAAAAGAGTCGCTGTTCGTAAACAAATACACTGCTCAGGGCGGTCAGGGTATGATTGCTTTCGCGAGCAGCCTGCCCGGTGAGATTATGGCTATTAATATAACTCCCGGCCAGGAGTATGTTGCACAAAAAAGCGCGTTCCTCGCTTCTACCGCAGGCGTAGAGCTTTCTACCTTCTTCCAGAAGAAGTTCGGCGCAGGTCTTGTAGGCGGCGAAGGCTTTATTATGCAAAAGCTCAGCGGTAACGGCACCGCATTTATAGAGATTGACGGCGCAGCAATCAGGTATAATCTCGCTGCAGGTCAGCAGTTAATTATTGATACGGGCCATGTTGTGCTTATGAGCTCAACCTGCAAGATGGATGTTCAGACCGTTAAGGGCGTTAAAAATGTGCTCTTTGGCGGCGAAGGTCTTTTCAACACAGTTGTAACGGGTCCCGGCGAAGTTGTTTTGCAGACAATGCCTATCCCGAAACTTGCAGGCTCTATCAGACCATACGTGTCCACATCAAACGGATAAACACTACTTGTCATTTGGTAGTTCACAAAGAAAACGCAGTCGATATAACGACTGCGTTTTTTGTATATCAATTACATATACTTTTTAATTTCGTCTACCTTATTGAGCTGCTCCCACGGAACACCCAGGTCTTCCCTGCCCATATGGCCGTATGCTGCAACAGCCTGGTAAATCGGGCGTCTGAGGTCAAGCTCTCTGATAATAGCCGAAGGACGAAGGTCAAACACCTTATTAACAATCTCGCTGATTTCCTCGTCGGATTTCTTTCCGGTGCCGAAGGTGTCAACAAGGATAGATACGGGCTTGGCAACGCCGATAGCGTACGCAAGCTCAACCTCGCACTTATCCGCAAGACCCGAAGCTACAATGTTCTTTGCAACCCATCTTGCCGCATAAGCTGCGGAACGGTCAACCTTAGTCGGGTCCTTACCCGAGAAAGCACCGCCACCGTGGCGAGCATAGCCGCCGTATGTATCTACAATTATCTTACGGCCGGTAAGACCGCTGTCACCCATAGGACCGCCGATTACGAACCTGCCCGTCGGGTTAACAAAGAATACAGTTTCATCGTCCATAAGCTCGGCGGGAACTGTGGTTTTAATTACCTTTTCGATTATATCAGCGCGAAGCTGTTCAAGAGTTACATCGTCGCTGTGCTGAGAGGAAACAACAACCGTCTTAACCTTAGCCGGCTTATCGTCTACATACTCGACGGTAACCTGAGTCTTTCCGTCAGAATAAAGATAAGGCAGAGTGCCGTTCTCTCTTACCTCGGTAAGCTTTTTAGCGAGCTTGTGCGAGAGCGAAATCGGAAGAGGCATAAGCTCCTCGGTATCGTTGCAGGCAAAGCCGAACATCATACCCTGGTCGCCGGCACCGTTAAGGTTGTCCTCGTCATCCTCGTTATTCTTAAGCTCGTAGGACTTATCAACGCCCATTGCAATATCGGGCGACTGCTTATCAAGGTTAACGAGTACAGCGCAAGTGTTGCCGTTAAAGCCCTTTTTATCCTCGTCATAACCGATATCACAAACGGTCTTTCTGACGATAGACGGGATGTCAACCTGTGCCTTAGTTGTAATTTCACCCATAACGAGCACCTGGCCCGTAGTACAGCAGGTTTCGCAAGCTACGCGCGACATCGGGTCCTGCGCGAGCATTGCGTCAAGAATTGCGTCAGAAATCTGGTCGCAAATTTTATCCGGATGTCCTTTAGTAACGGACTCACTTGTAAAGAGATATTTTGACATAATAACCCTCTTTTCTAAAATAATATAGCCATATAATAATATACTAAAAATATATACTTGTCAACCAAAATAAACAATATCCGTCAATTAATACAAATCAAATTAACGAATTTATTATATTTATTTATAATACTCTTGTAATTTGTTTAGAATTAGTTTATAATTAGACTTGTATATATTATACATTGTATTTAAGGAGGAAAAATTTATGGCAAAGAAAACCGTCTTTCTGACCGGTGGTACCGGCAATATGGGCTGGGCTGCTGTTCAGGAAATGATTAAGCATCCTAACGAGATTAACCTTAAGATGCTTGCGAGAAAAAGTCCTAAAAACGAGGAACTTCTTAAAGGTCTTATGGCTAAACCAAATGTACAAATCGTTTGGGGCGACCTTACAGACTACGATTCAATCCTCGAGGGCGTTACCGGTTCTGACTATGTACTCCATGTAGGCGGTATGGTTTCCCCCGCTGCTGACTGGAAGCCCTACAGAACTCAGAAAACTAATATCGGCGCTGCTGAAAACATCTGTAAAGCTGTTCTCGCTCAGCCCGACCCGGACGCTGTAAAGGTTTGTTACATCGGTACTGTTGCTGAAACAGGCGGACGTAACTATCCTATCCATTGGGGACGCTGCGGCGACCCGATTAAGGTATCTATTTACGACCACTATGCTGTATCTAAGGTTGTTGCAGAGCGCACCTTCGTTGAGAGCGGTATTAAGAACTGGGTTGTAATGCGTCAGAGCGGTATCCTTTATCCTAATATCCTTAAGAATATGGACCCGATTATGTTCCATGTACCGATTAACGGTGTTCTCGAGTGGTGTACCGTAGAGGATTCGGGAAGACTTATGTGCAACCTTGTACTTGAGGACGCTGCAGGCAATCTCGGCGCTGACTTCTGGAACCACTACTTCAATATCGGCTCAGGTGAGCAGTACAGAATTTCTAACTACGAGTTCGAGCAGCTGCTTCTCGGCACACTCGGTCTTGCAGGACCTGAAAAGCTCTTTGACGCAAACTGGTTTACGCTTAAAAACTTCCACGGTCAGTTCTATGCTGACGGCGACAAGCTTGAGGAATTCCTTCACTTCCGTGAGAACCTTCCTGTACAGGATTACTTTAACCGTCTTGCTGACCAGGTTGAATTCTACTTCAAGATTCCGCGCTATCTTCCTAAGAGCGCAGTTGCAGCAGCAGCTAAGCCGTTTATGAAGAAGCTTGCACAGACCAAGGACTTTGGTACACTTGACTGGGTTGCTACTAAAAACCCTGTTCGTCTTTCCGCTTACTACGGCTCATATGAGGACTGGGAAGCTATTCCCAAAGACTGGAAAGACTTTGAAATCATTAAATTTGATAAAAGGTCCGAAGCTGCTGACGAGTTTAAGCTTGACCACGGCTACGACGAGTCAAAGCCCGAGTCTGAGCTTACTATCGAAGATATGCAGCAGGCTGCTAAGTTCCGCGGCGGCGAGTGCCTGAGCAAGAAGATGAAGAAGGGCGACCTTTCTACTAAGCTTAAGTGGAAATGCGGTTACTGCGGAGCTGAATTTGAGGCTTCACCTAACCTTATCCTCCTCGGCGGTCACTGGTGTCCTGAGTGCTACATTCCTCAGAAGGCATGGGATTACGACAACATCGCAAAGACAAATCCGTTCTTTGCACAGGTTTGGTACCCGAGCCACAAAGAGGACGAGTGCAACGTTTATAAGTTCGACGACCTCTTCCAGGTTGACGGCGTTAAATGGGACGACATCAAGAGATAAATACATAATAAAAAAGCCTTGCTTTGCAGGGCTTTTTATTTTTTATTATAATCTTTTTCTGCTAGTTGAAGGAGCTTATCCTTAGTGTTAAGCTTTGGATCGCCTGATACCTGAACAATCAGGTTTTCGAGCTCCTCGGCAATCTCTTTACCCTCAAATCCTATATTTTTAAGGTCGTTACCGTTAATTTCAAGGTCGCTTATTTTGTACGGCTCAGCGCTTAGAATAATGTCTCTTGTCTGAGTTTTAATACGCTTCAGGGTGTCAATCTCGCCTTGTGAAAGGTCGAGGTTATGGCTCATTAAATCGGCTATTTTAAAGTCAATATAATCGAGCGTTAGGTCCTCGCCGAGCGTCCTTAGCCAGCGCTTAATGTTAGAGGGCTTTTCGGTTATATATAGGTCGTGGTATTTAATAAGGGTAAGCGCCTTTTGCTTAATTTCGTTACTCGCATGAAGGCGAAGCAGAATTTTCTCCGCAAGCCCGGTACTAATAGCAGGATGACCCTTAAAGTGGTCCTGACCTTTGTCGTCAGTGGTTTTGCAGTAGGGCTTGCCGATATCGTGAAAGAGCATCGCAAGGCGCATATAATCCTTTTTAGGCGTAAGCGCTACGGACTTTACAATATGCGTGTACACATCGTAAAGATGCCACTTGCTGTTCTGCTCAAAGTCAAAGCAGGGCGCAAGCTCGGGAATAACAACGGCAAAAACCTCTTTATACTCAATAAGAATACTTTCGCAGTTGTCGCCGAGAAGCAGCTTAACAAGCTCCGTATAGATACGCTCGCTTGCGATATTTAAAAGCAATTCTTTGTTATCAAATATCGCCTTTTTTGTTTTTTCTTCAATTTTAAAGCCGAGGACGGACGAAAAGCGAAGCGCGCGCATAATGCGAAGCGCGTCCTCCTTAAAGCGTTTATCCGCGTCGCCGACAGCGCGAATAATTCCGTTATTTATGTCCTCAATGCCGCCGAACAAATCGACTATGCCGACCTCGTCATTATAAGCGAGCGCGTTTACGGTAAAGTCACGGCGCGCCAAATCCTCGCTTAAATCGGTAACAAAGTTCACACTTTCTGGGTGGCGGTTATCAAGATAGTCGCCGTCTGAACGAAAGGTTGTGATTTCGTAAGGCGTGTGGTCAATAACAGCGGTCACAGTGCCGTGTTTTAGCCCCGTTTCTATATACTTAATGCCGGCTTTATTCAGCACAGCTTCAAGCTCGTCGGGCTTAGCAGAGGTCGTAAGGTCAACATCTCCCCCGCTTCGTCCCATTATTTCATCACGAACACAACCCCCGACAGCATATATTTCATATCCTGCCGAGGTAACGACTTCCATTAATTGTTTTGTGCTTTGTGATAGCTTCATTTTAGTCCTTAAAATAGAGTTTAACTATGCTTTTTTCGTTGTATTTTTCGAGCTCGTCGGCAGCCTGCTTAATTTCGTCAAGGGTGAAGGCGGGCTTCTCCTCGGGGTAATCCCAAAAGTCGAAGGGATTATCCTTAGTACAGAGCATTTTACCCTCTTTAAGCACCCACGGAAGCGCAAGGATTTTGCGCTTATTTTTAACAAAATACAGAGTGCCGGTACTGCCGTTTGATACATTTTTAAAGAACACAAGCTTTTTTGCCTGCTTCATAAGAATACGTACCTTCTGGTCGTAAGGCATCTTCTGAAACTGGCGCTTGTTAAACAAAGGAATTACAATAATACCAAGGATAATAAGTACAACTATTGCCGCGATAATACCGACAAATGCAGCAGACGACATCATACTTTATCAACTCCTATTGTTATAATCTCAAACGGACTGTACTCGATAACATCAGTAAACTCCTGCTCCTCCTCAAGCATATTGAGGATTTTAACAGGCTTGTCAAGCGTAATTATACCGCGTGCGCCGTTTTGCTCAGAGAGTCTGATAACAACGCTTTTGCCGTCCTCGCTGTGCTTTACAGCCTGGAGGTAAAGCGGCTCAAAGGTCGGGTAGTTCCACTGAGCGTCCGACTTAACAAGCGGCGTGTTATACTGCAGCGCAATATTGTTGATACCGGCATTTACCGCGTCATTTTCGTGCGGCATAATCATATAGCAGAAGTTATGGAAACCTCGGTCGCTCGTAACATCAGGTCTTTCGGTAGCGCGAAGAAGCGACAGCGCCATAGTACTGTTATCAAAGCTTACGCCGTATTTGCCGTCGTTAATAAGAGCTACGCCGCCCGTTGCTTCGTCAAGCGAGCACCACTTATGGTGGCAGACCTCAAAGCGAGCCTGCTGCCATGAAGTATTCTTATGAGTGTCGCGCTCGATATAACCCGCCGAGGTGTCGCAAAGCGCCTTACGGGTAAGGAGGTTACAGCTAAACTCAGCCTTGGCAAGCTTATGACTTTCGTTCCAGTTAACCCGGTTTTCAACCTCTATTCCCCTGCTCTGACGGAACAGACGGATAAGCATTGTCCACTCGGAATTATCGGTTTTAAGAACGGTTTTAAAGGTCGCGCACTCGCTGTCAAGCTCGTAAAGTGCAAGCGGCTCTTTAACCGTAACATCGAGCTGCTTATCCTTATAATTCGGTAGAATATCCCACGCGTCGTAGTTACCCGGGCGGTCGTCGTAAATCTTAAGCTTATTAAAGTCGCCCTTAGCCCACTCCCTGCCGAGGCGCATATCATATAGCGAAGCAAAGGAGCCGTCCTCGTTAAACGAAACGGAGTAAAACGTAGTTACTACCTCCCTGCCGTCAAGAGAAATCCAGTCAGTGCGTCCCTTAACAGCGCGCAGGGCTTTAGACTGCATAGGCTTAATATTAGGCACAAGCCAGTTACCGCGCTTGCCGTATCTTGTGGCGCTGCCCTTTTTATTCTCTACAAAAGTGAGGGCGTCACGGTCGATATTAAGAGTATTAAGGTACTTAGAGCCAGAGCCGATAATTCTGTCTACAGCAGTTTCTATCTCGGCGTAATCGCGCATAGCGTCCTCAAAAACGGGGTGAATATGCGAGCCGGGCAAAATATCGTGGAACTGATTTATAAGAAGCTTTTTATAAAGCCCGGTTATCTCATTTTGGTTATCGTCGCCGCGCATAACGGACAGAATTTCAGCGTTTCTGAGTTTACCCTCAAGGCGTCTGTTAGCGCGCTTCATATCGGACTTGGTAGTAAAGGTGCCGCGGTGCATTTCAAGATAGAGCTCGCCGTCCCAGACCTCGAGATTATCGTTATCCTTAAGGTTTTTATCGAGGAACTCAGCGCCGCCCATATGCTCGCATTTCGGCATAACGGACACCTTATCAAAGCGGTGCATAAGCTCTATCATTTCCTCGGTGCAGCCCGAGCCGCCATCGCCGTAGCCGAACATATTCATTGTCTGTCCGCCGTTGTCCTTATCTATATACGCGTCCCAGTTCGCCTGAATCTGCGAGGGCGCGTTCCAGGTAATAAAATGAGTCGGCGGAACGCACGCGAGAATATCCGTACCGTCAATTCCGCGCCAGATAAAGTTATTATGCGGGAAGCGGTTAGTGTCGTTCCAGGTGGACATTTTATTAGATACGAAGTAATCTACCCCGCATTTTTTAAGAATCTGCGGAATAATCCAGGAATTGCCGAACACATCGGGAAGCCACGCGTTATTAACCGTTTTTCCGAACATACGCTTATATGTCAGCTGACCGTAAAGGCACTGACGGATTAGCGACTCGGCGCACGGGATATTACAGTCGGGCTCGACATACATAGCGCCGACGGGCTCGAACTGACCGCGCTTAACCTTATCCTTAAGTTCCTCGAATACCTCGGGATAATACTTCTCGAGCGTTTCGTAAACATACGGCTGAGTGTGGGTGTACTTAAAGTCGGGGTATCTGTCCATAAGGCGCAGCTGAATAAGCACCGTCCTTAAATTCTTTTGGACAGCGTGAATTCGGCGCCAGTAGTATGCGATATCGAGGTGCGAATGTGCAATAAGCGCAACATCGCCGCTGCCCTTATAGGTGTCGTTAGCGTAAATAACCTCGTCAAAATATCGCTTCGCGTCCTCGACTCCGCTAAGCTCGTCGCTATCAAAGTCGATAAAATTCATAGCGTTATTAAGCTCGCGCTTTAAGAACTCGCGGTAATCCTCGTTAAACAAATCGGAGTCCGCAATATCGAGAAACAGCTCAAAATCCCACACCAAATCCTGAACAGCGTGGTTAAGAGTACAGATATACGCGCCCTCGAAAATCTGGCGGCAGCCGCGCACCGAAAGTGACTCGGGGTTGCGCTCGTCGTCGGGCTTTGAGCGGTTGTAGCCCATCATATCAAAGTGCAGCGTTTTAGTTGTGTCAACATAAGGAGAAAGCAACATTCTCTCTCTGTTAGGGTCAACGCCGCCTATGTAAGTGCCGTTTACCTTAACGCAGATTTCGGCAGCAGTTTTAAGCGAGAAGTATAGCTCCTCGCACTGTAAATACTCGGGGACATCAACATCCGCCTTTATAAACGCGGTGCCGTCGGGCGTAAAGTACATATCGCCCTTATTAAGCGGTCTGTAGTCGTCTGAATAATACTCGAACTCCATCTCGCCTACCTGACGCGCGTCGCGGATAAGAAGGTTATTTATTTCCCACTTATCTTTATAGATATATCTTTTCAGCCAGCCGAAGCGAAGCTTAGTCCACTCCTCGGGGCGCATTGAACGCCGCTCGACCTTAATATGTGCCATAACCTCGCCCCCTTAAATATCCTGAAAATACGGTCTTTTGCGAACGGGTACGACCTTAACATCGCGCCTAAGGTCGGCTTTTACCTGCTGTTCTATCCAGTCGCAGCAGCGGTTAAGAATAAGGCATTTTGAACACTCACCTCTAAAGAGTAGCGTTAAATCTTTACCCTCAAGGCTAACGAATTCAACCCATCCGCCGTCGCCCTGCAGCTTAGGCTGCAAAACGGTATTTACATAGTTTTCTACAGTCATAATTATGCTCCGATAATTTCACCGATAGTTTTTCTTATCTCTTCAAGTCTTAATTTTGCATTATCCTTGTCAGAGTCAACTATTGAGTAATAAACCTTAATCTTAGGCTCGGTGCCGCTCGGTCTAACCGCCATCCAGGAGCCGTCGTTAAATATGTATTTAAGCACATTTTCCTTAGGTAAATCACCAACGCCGTCCTTATAGTCAATTATCTCGCTGATGTTCGGTAAAAGTGCAGTTCCCTTAGCCCTGAAGTCTACCATAAGGCTCTGGATTTTTTCTGCGCCGTCCTTGCCCTTAAGTACAAAGGAGTCAAGAAAATCAAGATAGTAGCCAAACTCTGCATAAATTTCGTTAAGTCCGTCAAGCAGGGTTTTGCCCTGATTTTTGTACCAAGCAGCCATCTGGCAGATAAGCATCGAGGACACAACTGCGTCCTTGTCGCGAGCGTGAGTACCTACAAGGTAGCCGTAGCTCTCCTCGTAGCCGATAACGAACTCCTGCTCGCCCGAAGCTTCATACTTGTTAATCTTGTCGCCTATATACTTAAAGCCGGTCAGAGTGTCCTCTACACGCACGCCATAGCTTCGTCCGATATTAGCGCCAAGCTCGCTCGTAACAATGGTTTTAACTAGGGTTGATTTATCATTAAGCTGAGCCTTATGCATTTCGCAGATAAACTTAACGAGAAGAGCTCCGGTCTGATTACCCGTAAAGAGGACGAAGTCGTCGCCGTTTCTAACCGCAATACCTACTCTGTCGCAGTCGGGATCGGTACCGAGAACTAAATCCGCACCGATTTCCTTAGCTTTTTCGATAGCGAGGGTGAGCGCCGCTCTGTCCTCGGGATTAGGTGACTTAACCGTCGGGAAGTTGCCGTCGGGCTCTCTTTGTGACTCAAGGACGGTTACATCCATACCCTCAAGCACCTTACAAACGGGTACAAGTCCTGTTCCGTGAAGCGGAGTATAAACGATTTTAAGGTCGCTCTTTTCGGTATAGACCGACTGCTCTCTTACAGCATTTACAAACGCTTCAAGCTCGTTTTCATAAATCGGTATAATCATACCGTCAGCTATGTACTCGTCAGCGGTTTTGCAATCGGAGTAAATAGATTTATAGTCGTCGATTTTATTTATAAAAGATATTGCGTTTTCGGCGTCCTCGGTGCAAAGCTGACAGCCCTTGGTGTCGTAAACCTTGTAGCCGTTATACTCCTTAGGATTATGCGAAGCGGTAATCATAACGCCCGCCGTACAGCCGAGGTAACGCGTAGTAAAAGACAAAACGGGTACGGGTACGATAGTGTGATAAGCGTAAACCTTAATGCCTTTAGAAGCAAAAACTCTTGCGGCGCACCATAAAAACTCGCGCGAATTAAGCCTTGAGTCGCACGCAATAGCTACAGAAATGTCGCCGTCGTTGCCGGATTTAACATAATCCGCAAGACCCGAGGTAGCCTTACCGACAGTGTATTCATTCATACGGTTAGAGCCCGCGCCCATAATACCGCGAAGTCCGCCGGTGCCGAAGGCTAAGTCCTTATAAAACCTATCCTCAATTTCCTTTTCGTCGCTGATTGCTTCAAGCTCCGCCTTAGTTTTTTCGTCGAAGGTAAGCCAGAGGTTGTATTTGTCTTTATAGCTCATAAAACCACCCTTACATAAAATTGTTTTAAATATTATATCATATGTCTTTATACATATTCAAGCATTTATTAAAATAAAAGCACCGTTTTGATTTATACTTACCAAAACAGTGCTAATAGTTGTGTGTATTAAGTTTATTTTGTTGCATAAGCCTTGTCACCACTGGCAAGGATTTCAGCACACTTTAAAAGGTATCTGAACATATAAAACCCGCCTCCTTGTAGCTTGATAACGAGGTTAACCCCTCGTTTCACCCACATTATATTCCTGCGTTTAAAAAAGTCAACGGATTTTATAATTTGTTAATAATTAATTTACAATTAATTTTGTGCATATTAAACAGTGAGCGATAATTCACTCTGTTAATTAACTTATCATTTTAGTGCAATTTCCACAATTTCGCCGTCAATTCGCGTTATAAGGAGCTTTTCGTTTTCATAGTCTATATTAAAGCTGTAACACTCCCTGCAGGCGTCGAAATACGGATTGTCTGCAAGCAGCGCTTTCTTACCGCTGAGATACTTAAAATCAGTAAGAAATTCCGCCTTAAGCTCGTCGGTAGTCATACCGAAAAATGTAAGAAGTGTTCCCTTATTTGAATACGCCTCGCTAATCGGGTCCATATAGTAAAGCTCGCTATCAAGCTCGACCTGAACAACCTGCCAGTTATTTTTAGCCTTATCCTTAGCTTTAACGATATAGGTTTTAATACCGCCCTGCCTTAAAACGAAGCTAAGCAGCGATGACACTGCAGTCGAGTCGCCTGCGCCCGCGAGGATTGCGTCATACGCGTTAGTAATACTGTTTTCGGGTTGCATACCGTTAGCGACATAGTGATACGCGTTAACGGCAAATGCGGAATCATTAACCTCGCCGAGCTTACAGTCCTTAAGAACTTCGCACACCTTGTTCTTAAAGGTCTGCACCTTAGCTTTGCACTCGTTAGTGTTAAAGTTATACTTAATGCTGACAAAGGATTTATCCTTAGTTAGCTTAATTTCCTTAACGATAACCGACAGCGGATTAGACGCATAGAAAGCGTCAACGGCTGTATTCACCATATCCTTATTAACGCGCACCTTGCTTTCGCAATTATACACCGCGTTACAAATATCGCTGTAACACTCCATAGTTGCGCTGTCAATATCGGCATAAGCACCGTCGATAGTATCGACTATAAACTCAGGGTCGTCGTTTTCGCCCGCCGTCTTTTTAGAGCAGGCGGCAAAGCAGCTGCACACTACGGCAAGCGCTAACAGAATCAATGTAAGCCTTTTCATTACCTCACCTCAATTTCAGAGAGAATTTCGCCGACTTTGCCGTGTATAACAAGGTCGGCAAGCTTATCGGCAGGAGTTTTATCCTTATTTATAAGCACAAAATGCTTACCGCTAAAATACTTAATAAACCCTGCCGCGGGATAGACATTAAGCGATGTACCCGCAACTATAAGGCAATCAGCGTTTGCAATAGCGTTAACCGCGCCCTCGATAGTAGCAGAGTCAAGCCCCTCCTCATAAAGTACAACATCGGGCTTAACAACACCGCCGCAGACATCGCACTCGGGAACGGGCGTATTATTTACAACATATTCTACGCCAAAGAACTTACGGCATTTAGTACAGTAGTTTCTGTGAACGCTGCCGTGAAGCTCGTAGACATTTTTACTTCCGGCTTTCTGGTGGAGTCCATCAATATTCTGGGTAACAACGGCGCTCAGCTTACCCGCCTTTTCAAGCTCGGCGAGCTTAAGGTGGGCGCTGTTAGGCTCAGCGTCAAGAAAGAGCATATTATCCCTATAGAAATCGTAAAACTCCTTAGTATGCGATACATAAAACGAGTGGCTCAAAATCTCCTCGGGAGAATAGGTATGCTGCTGGTTATAAAGCCCGTCAGCCGAGCGGAAGTCGGGTATTCCGCTCTCGGTCGAAACGCCCGCACCGCCGAAAAAGACGATATTTTTAGATTCGTCAATAATTTCCTGTAAAGTCATACTAAAAATTCATATTGTTCCAGCCCCAGGTTTTAACCTCTGCGTACTTAACATAGGTTCTCGAAGCGGGAACGCCAAGCCTTTCCTCGGAAATTTTACAAATTCTGCCGGTCAAGTCTTCAAACTCAGCGTCAGACGCGTTACCGAAAATAGATACCTCAAACATAGCGCAGGGGTCGGACTCGCCCTTAAAGAACATATTGCACTCCCCCTCTGCCTTTACCATAAGCCACGCTTCGCTCTTGCCGCGGATTGCGGTAATGGCTGAGCCGAGGTCAGCTTTAACAGCTTGAATATCCTTGTCGGTAAGTGATTTGTTGGTTTTTAAATCAATAAACGGCATATTGAAAGCTCCTTTTACTAATGTTATAATATAAATAATTATAATATCTTTTATTTAAAAAATCAACTAAAAGTGTTGACTTTTAAGGTAGTAAGGAATATAATACTAACGATTTAGATTACTATTTGTAAATTTACTTTTTACTATTTGTAAACAGGTGATTATATGGCTAAGAAATTAAAACAGCTTAAGTACGAAACTAAGGCACACGCTTTTATTAAGAAGTACTTTATGATTATCGTTGTATTTGCGATTATGCTTATACCGTCGATTTATACGGTACTGTTTTTAGGCTCGATGTGGGACCCGTACGGAAATACGGGAAGCCTCCCCGTTGCTATAGTGAACGAGGATAAACCTATCTACTACGACGGCAAGACGGTTAACATCGGCGAGCAGCTATGCGATAAGCTAAAGAAAAACGATTCGCTGCAGTTCAACTTCGTTGACGAGCAGGTTGCGCTCGACGGACTTGAAAACTCGACCTATTATATGGTAATGGTTATCCCCGACGACTTTTCGGCAAACTCGGTAACTCTTACGAGCGACAATCCGCAAAAAATGCAGCTCGAATACTATGTAAATCCCGGTACTAACTACATAGCAAGTAAGTTCGGCGAGTCGGCGGTTAAGAGTATCAAGGAGCAGATTAACAAAACCGTTATTAACACATACGCCACCACCGTTTACTCTAAACTCGGAACAATCCACGACGGATTTGTTCAGGCTGCCGACGGCTCGGCTCAAATCGGCGACGGCGTAGGTCAGCTAAAGGACGGTAACTCACAGATTACCGACGGACTTGAAACGCTCTCGGCGGGTTGCCTTACCTTAAAGGAAGGTACGGGAACGCTAAAGGACGGACTCGCTCAATACACTGACGGCGCGCAGCAGATTGCCGACGGCGTATCTCAGCTCCACGACGGTGTGCCGCAGCTTACCGACGGCGTCGGTCAGTTAAAGGACGGTACGGGACAGCTCGTTGACGGCTCGGGTCAGCTTGTGGACGGCTCAGGTCAGCTCGTTGACGGTGCGGCTCAGCTCAAGGACGGCACCGACCGGCTTGTAAGTAATAACGACAAGCTAAACGACGGCGCGCAGCAGCTTTACGACGGACTTAATCTTATGAGCGACCAGCTCGGCGAGTCGCTGACAGAGGAAAATCTAAACGACCTCGCGACGCTTGAGGACGGACTGCTACAGCTCAACGACGGTATCCAGACGCTGCAAAAAGCGATTAACGAGGACTACCGTATCAGCGACGAAAAGCTGGCTAAAATTAAGAAAGATATTGACGAAGCAGATAAAATTGTAAAGACTGACAGCTTCAGAATGCTTTGCATATTAGTTTCTTACTCCGACCTTGATTATGAGGAGCTGACAGCTCGTATCGACTCGCTTATGCAAATTGCGTCCGACGAGGAAAAACAAGTTCTTAACACGCTTAAAACGGTTATAGTAATGCTCGAGGATGTACAGGATTTAAGAAAGCTTGTTACTCCCGAAAACGCACAAAAGCTTGTAGACACTGCTAAGAAGGTACTCGGCGCGTATGAACAGCTTACAAGCGGCGTACAGCAGCTTTCGGACGGCGGTAATCTCGCTCTGCCCGTTGCATCCGACACGCTTAAAAAAATGACTTCAGGCTTACAGAGCGTTAAAAACGGACTTGACAGAACTGTCGAGAAAGACGGCGAAACCGGACTAATAGAGGGTATGGGTACTCTTAAAGACGGCATAGGCGCTTACACCAAGGGTGTATCTCAGGTATCGGACGGCGCTATACAGCTTAACGACGGCGTCGGCAAGCTCGACAGCGGTATATCCGCTCTCGACAGCGGTATCGGCAGGGTTGACGAAGGTGTTGGCAAGCTCGGCGACGGACTCACTACAGCGGGCAAAGGTATCGACAAGCTTTACGACGGCACGCAGACGCTCGTTTCTAACAACGACAAACTTAACGGAGGCGCAGGTCAGCTCGACGACGGCGCAGGTCAGCTTTACGACGGCTCGCTTAAGCTGCTTGACGGCTCTAACCAAATCGGCGACGGCTGCGACAAGCTGCTTGACGGCGCTCACCTGCTCGAAAGCTCGTTGCGTGACGGCGCGCTTCAGATAGAAAGCACGAACACCGGCGCTGACTCGGCGGAGATGTTCTCGCAGCCCGTTGACGCTAACGAAACCTTCCAGCGTACGATTAACACTAACGGCGAAGCTATGAGCGCATATATGATGTGTGCAGGTCTTTGGGTTGCGTGCCTTGCGTTCTGCCTTATGTTCTCGCCGTTTAACACCTCGCTTAAAGACAGAAAGACCTTCCGCCGTCATGGCATAATTGCCGCCTTTGTTGCGGTTATAGCGCCGATATTAATGGTAACGCTTATTATGGGCATTGACGGTATGCGACCGGCGCATGTGATTGACACTTACGTTATGGCTATACTTACCTCTTGCGCCTTTATGGCGATAGTCTATATGGTTAATACGATGTTTGACTCAATAGGTTCGTTTATGCTGCTTGTACTTCTATGTTTGCAGCTATCGGGCGCCGCGGGTACCTACCCGATTGAGCTATCGCCGAAATTCTATCAAATCATACATCCGTTTATGCCGTTCACCTACGGCGTAGACGCGTTCAGGAGTACGATATCGACGGGCAACTCGCTTATCAAGGATATTACTGTATTTGTACTGATTTCACTGATGAGCTTCGGTCTGACACAGGTAACATATCACCTGCGTCAAATCAAGCTAAAGCGCAAGGCGCAAACCGAAGCTGAGCGCGCAATGGAAGAAGAGGTAGACTATTATAACCACGCGATTTAAAAGAATACAGCCACCCGTACGGATGGCTGTATTTTTATTTATATGATTACTTTAACTCTTCAAACGGGATATTATATTTTTCTGCGAGCTCGTGAGCCTTCGAGCCCTTGTGTGCAATTATTGTTGCAATGTATCCCGTAGAGTCGTGCTTTAAAAACGATGATTTTGTAATCTTGGTATTATCACCGTATATTTTAATCGTTTCCATACTATATGAACTAAAAGCATATTTTTTAATACTTTCAACATTTTTCGGGATAACAACATTCTTTATTTTATGATTGGCAAATGCATTTTCACCGATAGTTTCAAGTGTTTTAGGTAGTTTAAGCTCTGTCAGTTTATAGCAATAGGCAAATGCATGATCACAAATTTTTGTTACCTTTGTGTTCTTAAGGTCAATGGTTTCAACATTCGTCATTTGAAAACAAGACAGCCTGCCGATTGTCTTAAGACCCTTTGGAAAAACGATGGTTTTAAGCTTTGAATTGCAGTATAAAGCAAATTTGCCGATAGTTGTAACAGTTTCCGGAATTGTGAATTTAGTACCCTTTTTGGCATTGGGATAATAGATAAGTTTCGTCTTGTTTTTGTTATAAAGCACTCCGCCGCGCGATGAATAGTACTTATTTTTCTTTGGTACCTCTATGCTCTTGAGCTTAGTATTATAAAAGTAATTGCCGGGATGAAAATCCTTCATCCTCTTGCCGAACTTCATAGTCTCAAGTGCGTTGCACATATCCACGGCGTCACTCTCTACTACTTCAACATTATTAAAGTTAATACTCTTTAAATGAGTGTTAGGGCGAAAAGCGTTTTCCTTTATTTTTTTGATAGTGCGATCAAGGGTAATATCTTCTTTTGTTTTTGCACCGGGATACTTAATCAAAACGGTGTTGCTTTTATTACACAGATTGCCGTGCGGGCTTGAATACTTTTTGTTCTCTTTACTTACAACGAATTTCTTTAACCCTGTGCACCAATAGAATGCATCCCTACTAATCTTTGTAACGCCTTTACCGA
Source organism: Eubacterium sp. (assembly GCA_017450645.1). Classification (GTDB taxonomy): domain Bacteria; phylum Bacillota; class Clostridia; order Oscillospirales; family Acutalibacteraceae; genus Eubacterium_R. The sequence continues at coordinate 64,634 of JAFSTE010000018.1, read as the reverse complement.
TTATAAAGGTTTGAATACTTCTGCACATTTCAAACGCGCCGCTATTGATAGTTTTAACACTGTCGGGAATCACAACAGTTTTAACCTTCGGGCTCACCTGCTCGGGCTCGGACTCCGGAAAGGTAGCAAAACAATCGTGAGCAAGCACTCTGACGGGATAACCGCCGAGCTTTGACGGAATTGTGATTTTGGTCTGGTCGCCCAAAGCCTCCATATGAGTTAGGGTTGCTTCCTTGTCGGTGACGGTGTATTTGTACCTTACATTATCAACTACCTTTGTTTTAATTTCTGCATCTGCAAAGGCTGTAAAAGGGGTAATAACGCTCAAAAGCATTAATACCGACAAAATAATTGAAATAGATTTTTTCATAAATATCATCCTTTCATATTAATTATTATTGATTTAAACTTTTACAAGGTTTTATACTTCACTCCCTTCAAAAAAAACAAGTATAAAAGCAAAATGCAGCTATGCGCTAAAACTAGCTCATGCCGCAACAAAACTCAAAACACATTTCCAATAATAGATATGTTAATGAGTTTTGTCTAGCAACTTGATTATAAACCCTTGCATATTCTGTGTCAACAGATTAACATATTTGTTTACAACTCGAAAACAGTTTGTTAATCATTTTCATTTTGAGTTCAAAATATCGTAAAAAACAGTACACAAAAAAAGGATAACTCGTATTGCAAGTTATCCTCTTAATTACTTAGTATGAAAATTTGTGTCCGTCGCAGCGCTTGAGAAGCTCGTCCCAGCGGCGGTCAACCTCTTTCTGGAAGGTTTCAATCATCCACTCGTTACCGGGCTTAAACATATGCTTAAATCTGCCCTGCTTAACGAGCCACTCCTCAATCGGAACATACTTTGCAGGCTCGTAGTTTAGTATCCACTTACCGTCAATAACCTCAAACAGCGGCCAGTAGCGCGTTTCTACAGCGAGCTTACAGATATCCATAATATCGTAGGTCGGGTATCTCCAGCCTCTCGGACACGGAGCCATAATGTTTAAGAACGCAGCGCCCTTAGTGTAGATAGCCTTCTCGCTCTTGCAGTGAAGGTCGCGGAAGTTCTTAACGAAAGTCGTCTGTGCAACATAGGGCACCTGATGCTCTGCGATAATAGCGGCTAAATCCTTACGGTACTGAATCTTACCGTCGGACTGCTTTCCGACAGGAGTTGTCGTAGTATCTGCGAACATCGGCGTAGCCGACGAGCGCTGAATACCCGTATTCATATAAGCGCCGTTGTCGTAGCAGACATAGACCATATCGTGATTACGCTCCATAGCGCCAGAAAGCGACTGGAAGCCGATATCGTAAGTACCGCCGTCACCGCCGAAGGTAATGAACTTAAATGTGTCGTCAAGCTTACCCTTACGCTTTAAAACATTGTACGCGCCCTCAACGCCCGAAAGCGTTGCACCCGCATTCTCGAACGCGTTGTGAATATAAGAGTCCTTATATGCTGTATAAGGGTACATAAAGCTGGAAACCTCTAAACAGCCCGTAGCGTTACCAACAACAGCGTGGTCGCCTTCGTGTAAGGCTTTAAGCACATTTCTTACAGCGATTGTACCGCCGCAGCCTGCACACATTCTGTGACCGGGGGCGAGTCTGTCCTCGCGGGATACAAATTCCTTAAAATTATACATACTCTCCCCTCCTTACTCTCTAACGCCGAGATAGCGGTAAGGCTCGTCCACCTTGCCGTCCTCTGCGATTTTTTCAAGTTCTTCATAAACATCAATCATATGCTTAACTCTGAGGTCACGACCGCCGAGACCGTAGACATAGTTTACAGTAAGGCAATCCGACTTAGCGCGGTAAAGCGCGGTTGTAACCTCTGCGCCGAGCGGACCGCAAGCATCGTTATAAGACTCGGTTCTGTCCATAATAGCGACAGCCTTAACGCCCTCAAGCGCCTTAGCGATTTCTTCGCTCGGGAACGGACGGAAAAGGCGGATTTTAATAAGACCGACCTTCTTGCCCCACTCGTCGCGCATTTTATCAACCGCATCCTTAGTGGTGCCGGCAGCGGAGCCGATAATAACAACGGCGTACTCCGCGTCGTCCATTCTGTATTCCTCAAAGAAGCCGTAGCTTCTTCCGGTAAGCTGTTCATACTCCTTAGCTACATCAAGGACAACCTGCTTAGACTTTTTAAGCGCTTCAGCCTGCGCCCTTTTAGCCTCGAAGTAATAATTAGTAACGCTGTAAGGACCTACAGCCATAGGACATTCGGGGTTAAGAAGGTAGTTTTCGGGCTGATACTCGCCGACAAAGTTCTTAACCTCTTCGTCCTCGTTAAGTGTAATATTTTCTACAGCGTGCGAGGTGATAAAGCCATCCTGGCAAATCATAACGGGAAGCATAACGTCCTTGTGCTCGCCGATACGGTAAGCCATACAAAGATTATCGTAAACCTCCTGGTTATTCTCTGCATAAAGCTGAATCCAGCCTGCATCCCTTGCGCCCATAGAGTCAGAGTGGTCGCAGTTAATGTTAATAGGACCGGAAAGCGCTCTGTTTACAAGCGTTAAAACGATAGGCAGTCTGTTAGAAGCAGCGAGATAAAGCTCCTCCCACATAAGCGCCATACCCGCAGACGAGGTAGCGGTTACGGACCTTGCGCCCGCAGCCTGAGAGCCGATAACCGCAGACATAGCGGAGTGCTCGCTCTCTACGGGGATAAACTCGCTGTCCACCAAACCGTTAGCAACAAGCTTAGAAAAATACTGTGGAATTTCGGTTGACGGTGTAATCGGGAATGCCGCCATTACATCGGGATTAATCTGTCTGAGCGCCTCGGCAACCGCTTCGTTACCGGACATTCTGTCTTTTTTAGCCATTATTTAACCCCCTCCATCGAAAGCGCGCCCGTCGGGCAGGTTTTTACGCAAATGCCGCAGCCTTTACAGTGGTCGTAATCAATAGGACCTCGTGCGGTTGTACCGGGTATAACAGCGATACAGCTGTCGGGGCATACGGGTATACAAAGAAGGCAGTGAATACATTTGTCGTTATCAAGCTCGGGCTTAACGGACGCCCACTCGCCTGTCATAAAATCAACAGAGGTCGAGCTGCCGTAAATCTGCATACCCTCGGTTAAATCGGTCCACTTACAGTCAAGACCCAACTTAGATACATCGCTTTTCATATTAATGCACCTCCTCGAACGCCATCTTAAGCGCGTTCATATTACCCTCGATAACCTCGGGCTTAGACGAAAATTTATGCTGGAAGGAGGTACGCATCTCGGTAAAGAAAACCTCCTCTTCCATAACTCTTGATACCTTAACTATTGCGGCAAGCATAGGTGTGTTCGGGAAATATCTGCCAAGACACTGCTTAGAGATTTTGCGCGCGTCGATAGTATAAACCTTACCGCTGTAGCCGTTAAGATGCTGTTTAATCTCGTCGGCTGACTTTTTAGTATTAACTACAATAGCGCCATCTTCGCTAAGACCGTCGGTTACATCAACGACCTCTAAAAGTCCCTCGTCAACTACTACAACGAAATCGGGATGATAAATATTCGAGTGAACTCTGATTTCGTTTTCGCTGATACGGTTATACGCGGTTATAGGCGCGCCCATTCTCTCGGGACCGTATTCAGGGAAGCCCTGAACGAATTTACCTGTTTTAAATGCAACATCGGCAAGAAGAAGCGCAGCTGTTTTTGCGCCCTGGCCGCCCCTGCCGTGCCAACGGATTTCAACTACATTATCCATATTGTTCCCTCTTTCAAAATAAAAAAGCCTCTCAACCCCGAAGGGTCAAGAGGCGATAATTACTACCGTGGTACCACTCTTGTTCATTGTAAACAATGCACTTAACGCATACTCTGCAGACAGGTTATATGCTCACTCTGTAACGGGAGTTCCCGTATAAGCCTACTGCAAATGCTTTCAGCTTATCTGCTCAGAGAGGATATTCCCCGCTTCCTTGTACCGCCTTGCACCGACCGGCAGCTCTCTGAAACGAAGCCCACAGGGACATTGTTCTCGTCAACGCATTTATCTAAAATTAATATGCGTATATTATAAACACATTTATTTAATTTGTCAAGAATTTTTTAATAAACACATTTTTTGCACGGACGAAGCCCTAAAGAAAGCGCCTTGGACAGCGTAGTTCTGTAGTAAACGCCGTTGCCGCAGTTGCTGTCGTAGTGGTAGCAGCTGCCCGTTTCGGTTATATATACGGTGCGAGATTTTGACTTTTTAGTCTTAACGCTTTTGTACTTGCTCCAGCTTGAATAAGTACGCTTACCGTCCTTTGCCTTATAAGTTCTGACGCGAACGAAATAAGTCCTTTTAGCCTTAAGGTGCTTAACCTTTTTAGAAGTGGTAGTTTTACTTTTAACGGTTACCTTTTTACCGTTTTTAAAAGAGGAGTTTAATGCGTACTGAATCTGGTAGCCGGTTACATTTTTCTTTTTCCACTTAACAGTAAAGCCCTTAACATTAGCAGAAAGCGAAGTAATATAGGTCTTTTCGGGCTTACTTACCGCGTTTGCAAAGCTCGGAAACGACAGCAGCATAACCAAAGCGAGAAAAAGCGATACAAAAATTTTAACTTTATTTTTCATATTTCCCCCAAAACATAAGGGGCGGAATTTACCGCCCCCGTGTTTAAAACTACTTAACTTTAACAGCTTTTACCTTCGACCAGTTGCCGTAATACTTAGTCTTTTTAATCTTCTTAACGGCTCTGATGCGAACATAATACTTTTTCTTGGACTTAAGCTTTTTGATAGTTGTTGTAGCTTTTTTAGTGCCGACTATCTTAACAGTTTTAGCCTTTTTCATATTAGCGTTGGTTGAATACTGTATTTCGTAGCCGTAAAGACCTTTAACAGCCTTCCATTTAACGGTTAATTTCTTTTTGCCTGCGGTAGCTTTTCTGATAACTACATTTTTAATTACAGGCTTAACCTTAACCTTTTTAGCCTTAGACCAGGTGGATACATAGCTTACCTTGTTAACGTTTTGATAAGTACGGATACGCACATAATATACGGTGTTGTACTTAAGCTTTTTAATAACCTTTTTGGCGGTTGTATTCTTGTTAACGGTGTACTTCTTAACGCCCTTCTTAAACTTAGAGTCGGTAGAAACCTGAATTTCGTAGCCCTTAGTCTGAACGGTGCGCTTGTTCCAGGTAACGGTAAGCTGTTTTGTGCCGGCCTTAAGCTTCTTGATAGTAGTCGGCTTAGGATTAATCTTAAAGGCAAGCGACTTAGAGCCGAAGTAATACTTACAGTCCTTATTAAATGTTACCTTAGCGACATACTTACCGACATTCTTTCTGCCCTTTGAGTAGGTGACGGTGTACTGTGACTTATCAATAACATTGCCGTCGCCGTCCTTAACGATAACAGTAGGCTTAAATACCTTACCGTTATATACGAACACAGCCTTCTTAAGCGCTGCAGTAGGCGAAGCGATACGCTTATTGTAGTTATCGCCGCAGGTTGTACACTTAAGGTTAACGCTACCCTCGGTTGTAAAGCTAGCGCGGCTTACATCGCCGTTTTCTACATAATTATGGCCGAGCGGGTCAACATAGTCGTCAGTCTTATTGGTGTGACACATTGAGCATTCATACTCGGTGTAGCCCTGCTTTGTGCAGGTCGGCTCTTCTGTTTTAACAGCCTGCCAGTCGTGCTCGAGCTTATCGGTGTAGTTGCGGTACTCGTTCTTATAGCAACGAGAGCATTCGCAGTGGTCATAGCCCTCCTGAGTACAGGTTGCGGGATAAGTCTTTAAGATTACCCAGTCGTGACCGAGAGCGTTTACATAGTTATTCTTATACGTCTTATGACAGTATTCGCACTCATACTCGTCGTAACCCTTAGCAGTACAGGTAGGAGCTTCTGTCTTTGTTTTATGATAAGAATGTGCATCAGGGTCAATCGGCATATAATCCTTCTTGGTAGTTTCGCACATCGAGCACTTATACTCGGTGTAGCCCTGAGCCGAGCAGGTAGAACCTACAACGCTGTTAATCTGCCAGTCGTGGTCAGTCTTTTGAGTCTGATTTCTAAGCTCTTTACCATGGCAGCGCGAGCATTCATACTCGTCGTAACCGCCGTGCTGACAGTTTGCGTCAACATGGGTGGTAAGATGGTAATCATGACCGAGAGCGCTTACATAGTTATCCTTATAGGTCGTATGACAGTATTCGCACTCATACTCTGTATAGCCCTGAGCAGTACATGTAGGATTTACAGTGTTAGTATTATACTTATGATATGCATCTCCTGCATCAATAAAGTCTGAGCTGTATTCGCTTGTACATCTTGAGCACTTATAGACGGTGTAGCCGTCGTCGATACAGGTAGGTGAGATAACCTCTTTAACCTTATAGTCATGCTGGAGAGCGGGAGTAAAGTCGCGGTTATCTTTAGCGTGGCATCGTGAGCACTCGTAAACCGTATAGCCTTCCGTAACGCAGGTAGGATCAACAACGGTAGAAGTCTTTTGGTAATCGTGACCGAGTGCCTGCTCATAATTGTCGTTCTTAGTATCGTGACATCCTGAACATTCGTAAATTGTATAGCCCTGGCCTTCGCAAGTGGGTGCAATAACTTCTTTTTCCACCCAGTTATGGCTATGTGCGCCGAGCGGAATAAAGTCGCGCTGATACTTAGTAGCATACTCCTGAGCGGTGGAATACTCATAACCGTGAATAGTAGTATTTTTATCAAATGTAGATGCTGCATCATAAATCACGCAGTCTTTATCGTAAATTGTAATATCGTCGAGAGCTGTGCAGTCAAGGAATGCACGGTCGCCGATTCTCGATACCGTTGCAGGAAGGTCCATAACAAAGATATGGTCACAACCGCGGAACGAGTGAGCGCCGATATTCTTAACGCCGCTTTCAACAGTAATCTCTAACCTTGCGTTAGTGTTGTTACCGTACCAGGGAGACCTTGTGTAGTTGCCGGTCCAGTCAATCATAACGCCGGTCTTACCCTTAGTAATTGTAATATACTTAAGGCTTGTCATACCTCTGAAAGCGTTGGTATTAGAAGCGGTATTAATCGGAATATCACAAGGTACCGAAAGCTTAACAATATTTGTTGCGTCGCTAAACGCATTTTCGCCGATAAGGGTTACGCCGTTAGTAATAACGAGCGTTTTAACAGTCGGCTGATACCAAGGTGCGTTATAGTCGTCCTCTTCGTGAGAAGCAATCTCGCCGCTTGAGATGGTAACGCTTTCGAGATTGTCGCAGCCGTCAAATGCATTATCCTCATAACGCGCACCTGCAGGAACCTCGATAGTTTCAAGGCTCGAGCAGTTTTCAAAAGCAGAAACGCCAACGCTTGTTACAGTTGAAGGAATATTAACCTCTTTAAGATTAGTACAGTCATAAAATGCATAGTCGCCGATAGAGGTTACGCCCTCTTCAATTACAACTTTAGTAATCTTAGTGTTGCCGGCAAACGGGCTATTGCCTGTTTCGCCGTAATTCTCCATAGTACCGGTACCGGTAATTGTAACAACACCGGTAGTGCTGTCGTATGAATACTCATTGTCAACGCCGCAGGTGCCGTCCTTATCAAGTAGGAAGTCAAGCGCTTCTGCGATAGAAGCAACCGGCTTATCGCTGAAGTCGTCAACATAGCCGTTTTCGGGGATATTGTTAACGGCAGCAATAGCGCCCTCGTATGCGTCAACGAACTTACTCCATGTTTCAGCAGGATACTTAGAGTCGGTATTACCTGCCTCGTAAACTGCCTTATAGTCGCTGATTGCGCTAAAGAGCTTGGAATAATCGGTTGTGTTAGAAACATCAAGCGCGTTATTAGCGAGCGCAAGATTGTCAACAAGGGTCTTAATCTGTGTAGCGCAGGCATTTGCCTTAGCCTCGGTATCGGTATAATCATAAGAATTAATGTTAAATGATGTTGCCTTATCGAACTCGCCGAGGAAGGTAGCCATATCAGCATTGTCCTTATTGTACTTGCCGACAGATTTAAGGACATTAGCATAATCGGTGCTGAATACAGAATCAGATAATGCTTTTAAGTTAATAACATAAATAATGTTATTACCGCGCATTGTAGTTAAGTCATTTGCCGAGTTTGTAGACTCACTTGCACAGATGTACCAGTGAGGCTGGAAGGTTTTAAGATACTCGCCTTGTGCAAAAGTATAATTAATATCCAGCATATTAGCGGCAAAGAAAGTCCTGCCCTGCCACCAGAAAAGAGTTCCGTACTGAGGAAGCTCTTGTGAGCGGTGGTCGGTAGACTGATTCGAGCCGTAGCCGGTTTCGTTATTATAACCGAACGTCTGAAGATTAGCATCTAACTGTGCAGCAAAGCTCCAGTTACCGTCCTTACCGTTATTGTCGTCGCTCCAACCGGTAACATTATCACCTGAATACCAGTATCCCGGAAGAGACAGATAAGGATGGTTAGCGTAATTCTCTGCAGAAGTAATAGGATAACAACCATAAATATATCTCGTCTTAGAGTATGTAAGCTGTGCAGAAATCATTACAGGCATACGAAGCTGAGTTGTGCCGTCGTAAGCAAAAACTGTCTGTGCATAGTACAGCGCATACTTAACATTAGCATTTGTGTTTTCAGCAGTGCCTGTAGCACCAGCATCAGAATCTGTACCAACCTGAGGTGAATAAAGCAGGTTGTTATAAGCAGTACCTGCATATGCGGTAAGGTCGTCACCGTGGAAAGAAGGTGTTACGGTGTTGAACTTAACCTCATACTTCTTCATAGCGGCTGTAGCCGTTTCGAGGTTTTGAGCTAACGCGTCAAGGTTTAAATCGTCGCGGGTGCCGTATGTTGCAGTGTCCCTGACCTTAACCGCCTCGTAATATGCTAAGTAAGCATTCTTCATATTGGTATATACAGTACCGTCCATAGCGCTTTCGTAAGCGTCGATAGCCTCGTTAAGCCTGGTTAAGCCCTCAGAAGCAAAAGCGGTAAATGGCACGGATGTTATTACCAATAAGGCGGTTAACATGATTGCGATAACTTTTTTAGGTAATCGTGTCATAAAATCACTCCTTAAAAAAATATTAGTTCTATATTATAATATCATAAATTAAAAGTAAAATCAATACATTTATTATAAATCAGTCTATTATTTTGTAAACATATCAATATATTGATATGTAAGGTGCCGATATACAGTCCCGCCCTTTCGACCGCCCTTTCGCAAAAGATGTAAAGCGAAGCGTTTCTGCCCTTCTCAAAGCAAAAAAACTCCCGACCTTTTGGTCGGGAGCCGTTATTACTTCGTTAATTTGGACTATACCTAAAAATTAATTTTTATGGTATTAATTACTTAGCCCATTGGATTAAACCTTTCTTTAAGTGGATTTATAATCGTTCGTACTAAGTTAGAACATTGGATTATACCTTTCTTTACTCGTGGTTAATATCCGTTCGTACTATTTAGAACATCGGTTTATCCTCATTTATTTAAATTTAAAGGTTCATATTCTGTCCGATATCTTTATAGAGCATCGCTGCTCTGATTATCAGCAGGAAAATAATCTTATATAACTTTATTATTTAGTTTTCAGTCGACACCTGTAAGTACTTTCCAATCCCTGCTAATAACTTTTCTTCTCTTTAACAATCATACAGTCCGTAGATAAATTCCGTTTTATCTCTGTCGACCAAAACATTCGTTATTTTATTGGGATACTGTACAGGTGGCTGAACCATCAATCTGAAGTTTCATCATAACTTTCAGCCTCCTTATTAAATTTGAACTTTGGCTCTAACAAATCTCCGTTTCTTTAAATTCTGAGCCTCTCCTTAAGTTCAACCTTATAATAGCACACCTTTTGTCATTTGTCAATAGTTTTTTTGAACATTTTTAAATTTTTTTGTAAAATTTATACAATCGCCGTTCCCCTATTGACTATTTTAATTAAAAATAATATAATAGGGCTAAACAAGCTAAAGGAGATTTGGTTTATGGAAAATGAAATTTATGAGCCCGATATCATTTCGGTTAACGATGAGGACGGCAACGAATTACTCTTTGAGCTTCTCGAAAGGTACGAGAGCGACGAGGATGTATATGTAGCCATCACCGAATACAGAGAGGACGACGAGGATATCGTCGAGGGCGACTTTGAGGTAATCGTGCTTAAGGTAGTCGAGGACGAGAACGGCGACGAATACCTCGAGGAAATTCAGGACGATATGGAGTACGAGCAGGTATCCGATATACTTATGGCTAAGGTTGAGGAAAAGTACGAGGTTGAATACTTCGAGCCGGAGCAGTAAGCAGGTGCAGTCTCAAGACTCAAGTCTCAAGTCTCAAGTGTAGTCTTTGACCTTTGACCTTTGACCTTTGACCTTTGGCCAGACTTAAAAACACAAAGTAATTGCACGCGGTTTGGAAGGTTATGACCAAACGGCGGGCGGTGCCCTAAATTTTCCACGCCTTGGAGCGGCGGCAAAATTTAGACCGCTACGCAATTCTTTTTGTTCGCTTAATCTGCCACAGGCAGCGCTCACAAACAAATCTGCGTATCTCGACAACCCGTTGCTTAAATAACCCGAACAATCAATTTAAGGGATTTGTTCTCCGGGTACGGTTTGCAGACCTCCCTTTTTTAAGGACGCTGGGAGCAGTAAAGTACAAGGGGCAAAACCCACCTGCGTTTAACGGCAGGTTATCTTCAGCACGGGCGGATATGCGGATTTAATAGAAAAAGGACAACTCAGACGAGCTGTCCTTTTTATTATGCTTTTATTATTCGCCGCGCATACCGATAAGGTTAGCATTGCCCTCATACGCCTTTTTAGAAAGAGCGATTGAATCAAAGATAGCAGCCTCGATGTCATCAGGCGTACAGCCAAGCTCCTTGGTGTCGTCTGTCGGGATAAAGAGGTTCATATCCATAATATCCGCAAGTCCTACCGGGTCGATACCTGACTCGATACCGCGCTTTTCGTAATCCTTACGCATTGTAAGACCGAAAGCCTTAAATGTCCACTTAGGAACGCCTACAATCTTTCTGTCCTCGATACCGTCCATAGCGCGATAAACAATCTTAAGGAACTGACGCCATGTGAGGTTATAGCAAGAGATACCGTATGCTCTTGCGCCCTTAACCTGCTCAGCAGCACCTACGATAGCCTCGCCAACCTGACGAACGGTAAGCATAGCAGTACCGCCCTTTGAGTACATCGTAACGGGCATTTTTTCAAATCTCTGAAGCTGCTCGATAAGGATAATCCAAACAGGTTTTCTACCCGGCTGTGTACCGAAGATATAAGGCAGCTCAAGAACTGCTACGCCCATATCGTCGTCGGCATACTTAAATGCAGTTTCCTCCTGGTCAATTCTCGACCTGATGTAGGGGTGCTTTTCGCAAAGCTTCATATCAGGACGCTCCTTAGCAAGCCATGCAAAGTATGAGCCGAGGATAACGCATCTCTTAACGCCGCACTTTTTAGCCATAGCAAGACAGCGGTCAACGGGGTCAATATTGAACTTTTTATAAGCGTCATAAACAGGTGCCGGGAATTCAACACGCTCGTCAACGCCTGCAGCATATACAAATGCGTCAACGCCTGTCATAGCCTTTTCAAGTTCTTCGTCAGTAAGCTCGAGGAAGTTGCCAAATGAAATATCCATCTCCTCAGGGATGGGAGCGCCTTCGGGAAGAGGAGGAAGAGCAATAGTCTTAACCTTATGTCCTCTGTCGATAAAAATCTGCGCAGCCGCGCAACCGAGAAGTCCGGTTCCTCCGAAAATTAAAACATTCATAAATTTTACCCTCCAAAATTTATACATTTATTTCCTTTTTATTATAGCACTTACAAAATGCATAGTCAAACAATTTATTAACTATTGATAATATATCCCCAGTCGCGTCCGTTAACTACGCCGTCGTTGTTGGCATCGGGATAGGAATTATAGGTTGTAAGGTTATTTCTGAAGTACTCCCTTTTATCGAGCGTAACAACTGTACTCATATCGGCATAGGTCTGGTACACAAGCTCGCCGTCAATACTTCCGAGCGAAATAAGATAGCCGAGTCCGCTTAAAACGGTATGCCTTTCGCCATCTTTGGTAAGCGACACAATAGAGGTCTGTGTTCCGCCGTTTGACGAATACGCCGACACATAAAACTTATTATCCATATACTGAAATCTAATTAGTATATCATTCTTAGTAACCTTATGAATCACGCCGTTTTCGTCAGTAGGCTTATTTGAAAACGAAAGTGTAGCACCTCTGAAAGTAGAATTAGGTATTGTAGTTTCGGTACCGTCCGCCGTACGCTTTACAAGCGTAGCGGTATGGTTGTCGTAAACCGGGTCGAGGTAGTAAAAATCGCCGTCAACCGTATAAATGCTCGTATTCACATCGTTCCAGAACGCGTCGTCGTACAAGGTACTGTCGGAGTCGCAGCCGTCGTAAAGCTCATAGCCGTAGTGATATAATCCGCCTTCACCCTTAAAATAGCTGTCGCTCTTTAAAAAGCATCTGTGCGAAACAACGCCGTAGGTGTTTTCGGCTTCAACGAAGTCGAAGTTATCGTAAGTAATATCAACATTGTACCACTCGCCGTCGATTTTAATTTTGTTCCAGGCGTGCTCCATAGGCGACGAAACGGCGTACTCGGACTCAATGCCAAGCTCTTTTAAAAGATATGAATATGTAAGCGTATATCCCGCGCAAACGGCGTTATAATCATAAAAGAAGCCGTAGGCGGAGTGATAGATATTCTTATCCCACGCAGCGACATATGCGCCGTTTTCGTCGTAAATCGTCGGGTATACAGCATAGGAGCAGATATAATCGTGAAGCGTAACAGCCTTTTGCAAATCGTTCATAGAGTTGTCAACACACGATAAGGCTTTATTTACACCCTCGTCGAAAAGCATCTGCGCTGCGGGTATATCCTCTATCTCGTCGACATACTTAGGAACTATTGTCGTAACGAGATTAGACGCCTCGTTATAATAATAGATAAACGAGCTCGAAACATAGAACAAATCGGGATTATCGTTAATTATATTGGAATAAAATGCGTCGACATCGTCAACGGATATTCCGTATGTACGAAGGTTAGTAATTCTTTCGCTAACTGTTTTAAGCGAATTGTAAACCAAGTCATAGACATTTTGAGGATACCGGTTAGCTTTAAAGTTAGACTCGCCTAAAACTTCGGCGCAATCAAAGTCGTCCTCCTGCAAAAGCACCGCCTCGCCCTCGTCTGAGCGTGTGAGCGCAAGACTAACAAGCGGTTGACTCATAAGAGCAGCCGCTGTGATTATTAACAGTATTGCAATTAAACGCTTTCTTTGCAAAGGTATCACCTATAAACATAATAGTTTATTAATTCCTTAGTGTCAAGCCGGTGTTAATATTTGACATATAAAATTAATGGTATATAATTAACTTGGAGGTAATCAATATGAGTAAAATTTTAACAGCATATTTTTCCGCAAGCGGAATTACAAAGGCTAAGGCTGAGCAGCTTGCAGCTGCGGCGGGCGCCGACCTTTATGAAATCAAGCCCGAAAAGCCGTATTCAAACGAGGAGCTTAACTGGAGAAACCCGCTTTCGCGCTGCAACAGAGAGTGGATAAAAAAGTCCTGCCCTCCCCTTGCTGACAGCAACGCAAAGGTCGAGGAGTACGACACGATTTTTCTCGCGTTCCCGATTTGGTACTTTAACGCGCCGCTCGTTATAAGAAGCTTTTTAAAAGCGTATAATTTCAGCGGCAAAAGGATTGTACTTTTTGCAACCTCGGGCGGAAGCGACTTCGGAAAAACCGCAGAAACGCTCAAAGCATTTGCAAACGGCGGCGAGATAGCCGAGGGTAAGATGCTCAACGGCGACATCAATTTTGATGAAATTGTAAAAGAATATATGTAAACAAAACCACCGACTTAGTCGGTGGTTAATTCTTTATACGGGATGAATTTTATTAGTTATATCGTCGTGCTTAGAGTCGAGACCGTACTTTTTGTCGCGGCGGCCTTCAAAGAACTTAACCGCAACGGGACCGAACTGAGCGTACGAGAGGATATCCTCGTCGGACTCATAGAACTCGGCAATCTCGCTCTTAAACTGGTCGATAGTATCGTTAAGAAGGTCAGCGGGACGGCAGTCGATAATATCGTCGTCGCCTACAATCTTTTTGCGGAACTCGGGGTCGATATCGCAAGGCGTTTTACCGTACTTGCCGGCAACCATATCCTTAAACTCCTTAGTTACCATCTTATAGCGCTCGCCCATAATGATGTTAAACACAGCCTGTGTGCCGACAATCTGAGAAGTAGGTGTAACAAGCGGCGGATAACCCGAATCCTCGCGAACGCGCGGTACCTCGTTTAGTACCTCTTCGAGCTTATCCTCCTTGCCGGCCTGCTTAAGCTGACTGTTAAGGTTAGAGAGCATACCGCCCGGAACCTGATACAGCAGGGTGTTAGCGTCTACGCCGAGCATCTTCGGATCAAGAAGTCCCTCGTCGAGATACTTCTGGCGAAGCGGTGCAAAGAAATCCCTGATTTCGCTGAGCGCTTTAATATCAAGACCTGTGTCGTACTCTGTACCCTTAAGCGCTGCTACCATAGACTCAGTTGCAGGGTGCGATGTACCCATTGCAAGCGGCGACATAGCGGTGTCGATTACATCAACGCCCGCCTCGATACCCTTAAGGTGAACCATAGAAGCAAGTCCCGAGGTGTAGTGCGAGTGCAGCTGAATCGGGATGCTTACGGTTTCTTTAAGCGCTTTAACAAGGTCGTATGTACCGTAAGGAGTTAGCAGACCTGCCATATCCTTAATACAGATAGAGCCTGCGCCGGCTTCCTCGAGCTGTTTAGCGTAATTACAGTAATACTCAATGTCAAATACGGGTCCCGTAGTGTAAGAAATAGCAGCCTGAACATGACCGCCGTATTTATTAGCGGCATTAATTGCGGTCTGCAGATTACGCACATCGTTAAGCGCGTCAAAAATACGCATAATGTCGATACCGTTATCAATACTCTTTTTAACGAAGTAGTCAACAACCTCGTCCGAGTAATGACGGTAGCCGAGCATATTCTGACCTCTGAAAAGCATCTGCAGCTTAGTGTTAGGACATTTTTCGCGGATAAGACGAAGCCTCTCCCACGGGTCCTCGTTAAGAAAACGAAGGCACGAGTCAAAGGTTGCGCCGCCCCAGCATTCGAGCGAGTGGTAGCCAATCTTATCCATCTTTTCAAGAATATCAACAAATTCGTCCGTCCTCATTCTTGTCGCTATAAGCGACTGGTGAGCGTCACGGAGAACAGTTTCGGTAATTCCGATTTTAGCCATTTATTTAACCTCTGTAAATAACGAATGATAAATTATTAATTAGTTAATAGTAATAAGGGTAGCGCCTGCGTCAACTGTATCGCCCTTTGAAACATTAATTGTAGCGATTGTGCCGTCCTGAGGAGCTACGATATCGTTCTCCATCTTCATAGCTTCGAGAATGATAAGAACATCGCCACTCTTAACTGTTGCGCCAGCGGATACCTTAACATCAAGAATGTTACCTGGCATCGGAGCATCTACTGTTACAGAGCCTGCTGCGCCCTGAGGTGCTGCAGGAACAGGTGCCGGTGCAGGAGCAGGTGCTGCTGCGGGAGCTGCGGGTGCAGCTGCGCCCTCTTCTACTGTTACGTTATAAGGTGTGCCGTTTACTGTAATCTTATAGTTTTTCATATCATTAATCCTCCTAATAATTACTTAACTGAGTGCTTACGAGGGAGAGTCGTCTCTCTCTTAGAAGCGAGCATATCAAGAGCTGCGCAAAGCTTAGCCCTTGTTTTATCGGGTGTGAATACATCGTCAATAGCGCCGCAGGCAGCCGCCGTATAAGCAGAGCCGAGAGTTTCGTTATACTCTTTTTCGAGCGCCGCTCTGTCCTCGCCGTCTGCGAGTCTGTCGTTAAACAGAAATGCAACCGCGCTGTCCGTATCAAGCGGAGAAGCAACCGCGCTGTCCCACGCAAAGGTAAGGTCCGCGTTAGCGCTCTTACCCGCAAGGATAATGTACGCGCTGCCGATGGAATTCTTAGTAACAAGGCTTACTTTAGGGCAGGTAGCTGAAGCATAAGCGGAAACGAGCTTAGTAGCAGCTGTAAGTACCTGAGCTTCGTTATCCTTCTTTAAGCCGTCAGCGTTTGCAATCGTGATAACGGGAATATTAAACGCGTCGCAAAGCTTAATAAGTGCTTCTGCCTTATAAGCGCATTTCGGGCAAATCGGCTTATCGTCAAACGCGATAACGCCAACGCTTTCGCCGCCGAGCGCACAAAGCGCTGTAACAGCGCAGCCATAGTCGGCTTTAAGCTCAACAACAGAGCCTGAATCAAATATTGAATCGATAATTCCCTTAGCGTCAAGGTCGGCGTTTATGTCGCCTGACGGCTCGGCAGCTTCAAAGAAGCCCGAAACATCAAGATTATTCGACGGAAGGTACGCAACAACATCGCGAACGCTCTTAACAGCGGCGTCAAAATCGTCTGCAAGAATATCTACAACGCCGTTTTCTGCGCTTTGCGTAGCTGTAAGCTCACTCGGCGCGGTAACATAGAAGTCCGCGTCCTTAACCGCTACAACGACATCGGCAAGGTTAGCCATAAGCGCCGAAGTACCGACACAAGCGCCTGCAACGACCGAAATCTGAGGTACAACGCCCGAAAGACGAGCCGAAGCCTTAACGATTTCGCCGTAAGCGCCGAGCACCTCAAAGCCCTCGGTAAGCTTAACGCCGTTAGAGTCGTACACGCCGATAACGGGATAACCCGTCTTAAGCGCAAGGTCATATATCTTTTTAATCTTAGCGCACTGTGCTACCGTAACAGCACCCGAGCACACCTCAACATTCTGCGAAAACGCATATGCATAAGTGCCGCTCACAAGTCCGAAGCCGGCAACAACCTCGATGTCGCCCTCGGCAGATTTTGCAAAGGCGTCGATTTCGTTAAAGCTGCCGTCATCAAAAAGCGCACTAAGTCTTTTGTAAGCTTTTGAATTTTCGCTCATTTGTGAACCTCCCTCTTAGGATATACCCAAATTTACCTATTTTAGATTATAACAATAATTCTGTATAATATCAACTGTTATTTAAAAATAAATGAGAATTCACAGCGAATTCTCATTTTGGTTTTGAGTTTTAAGCGTTGAGTATTGAGCTTATGAGTGGACTTGTCCACACCTGATTTATATTTATTTTTCCGAATGTCCGGCGCTTCTGAGCAGCTTTTTGACCTCCTGCTCCGAGAGCTCGCGGTATTTTCCCTGCGGGAGCATACCGAGCTTTAATGAACCTATTGAAGTCCTTTTAAGCCTTGCAACCTCTAATCCCTGACTCTCGCAAAGCTTTCGGATTTCGCGGTTTCTGCCCTCGTGCAGTACAAATTCGAGCACTACCCTGTTATCCTGGGTTTCAAGAACAGTAATCTCGCAGGGTGCAGTCTTTCTGCCGTCTATTTCAACGCCGTTTCGCATATTGTAAAGCGCTTCGTCGGTAACCTTAGGGCGAACTGTAACGCGGTACACCTTGGCGTAATTGTGCGACGGGTGCGTCATAGCGTTTGTAAACGAGCCGTCGTTAGTTAAAATGAGCAGTCCCTCGCTGTCCTTATCAAGACGGCCGACGGGGTAAATACGCTCGTCGATATCGCTTACCAAGTCCATAACGGTCTTGCGGTCAAGCTCGTCGGATACTGTGGTAACATATCCCCTCGGCTTATGGAGCATAATATATACCATTTTGCGCTTTTTAACATTAGTCAGCTTTTGCTTGCCGATAGTGACTAAATCCTTTCGCGGATTTATCTTTTGACCGATTTGGGCTACATGGCCGTTGACCTTAACCTTACCGGCGGCTATAAGCTCCTCGCTCTTTCTGCGTGAAGCCACGCCCTGCTCCGCCATAAATTTTTGGAGTCTTACTTCGTTATTTGCCATAGTGATACACCTTTTGTGGTTTTAATGTCCTCGACGCACAAAAGCACGCCGTTAGAATAAATCTCCGCCCTGCCGATAACCTCGTCCTCTTCAAGCGGGGCGTATATAATAGGATAATAGTATTCTTTAATATACACATTATCAATGGCTCGGCAGTCGTATTTATAGCAGCAGCCGACCGTATCTGCGCTGCCGCCGACTACGCCGACACTGATATGCGTTTTTTTAATAATATGTTTATAACACTTTTTTGCAAAAGATACAAGCTTTTTATGGTCGTTCCAGTCGTCGGGTGCGTTAAGCGTAACACAAACAATGACCGACGAGCCGTATTCATAAGCGCTTACAAGGCAGCGCCCCGCCTTTTTTGTATAGCCCGTTTTAAGCCCTATAAAGCACTTATCAGCTGACAAAAGCTTATTGTGATTATAAATTGTCTGCGCCTTAGAATTAACCGTTATATCGCATACGGTAAGCGACGCAATCTCTCTTAAATCCGAATTTCGCACCGCCTCAGCCGCAAGTAGCGCCATATCGTAAGCGGTGGAATGGTGGTTTCCGCTGTCAAGCCCCGAGGGCGTTACAAACTTAGTGCTGTTCATACCAAGCTCGGCAGCGCGCAAATTCATAAGCTTTACAAATTCCTTAACGCTGTTTGCAAGGTAAACTGCTATCGCGTTTGCGGCATCGTTGCCCGAAGCGAGCATAGCGCCCTTGATTAAGTCGAGCAGTGAAATTCTGTCGCCGACTTTAAGGTAAATCAGCGTACCCTCGGTACCCTCAAGCATTTCGCCCGTTATAGTTACGATGTCGCCGCTGCGTCCGCTTTCGCACGCCAGAAGGCAGGTCATAAGCTTAGTGGTAGAAGCCATCGGGAGCTTTTCCCTGCTCTTTTTACTATACAGCACCTTAGTGGAATACGCGTCCATAACTACAGCCGATTGTGCGCTTATTTTAACGGTACGCGCGTGAGCTACGCTCGGGATAAGCAGCACTATTAACAGCACCGCCGCAAACCTCTTTAACAAAACAAATCACCCGCTAATAAATATGCAGGTGATTTAGGTAATTATTCTGCAGTTTTTTCCTCTGCGGGTGCTTCGTCAGCATCGGGAGCGTTGTCCTTTTTTGCGTCGAGAAGCTCGGTAAGCTTATCAAGAAGCTCGGGAATCATAGCGATAGCTCTGTCAGCAGATGATGAGTAGTTATTAATCTGCATCATTCTGCACTTGCCGCCCTGGATTACGATAAATGCAACAGGAGTGATGGAAATACCGCCGCCGCCTGCGCCGCCGAAAAGCTCCTTATTCTGCTTAGACGGGAGGTCAGTACCGCCCGAGGTAAAGCCGTATGTGATTTTAGATACGGGGATAAGTGTGGTGTCACCCGTAACAATCGGGTCGCCGATAATAGTTGAGGTATCAACCATCTCGCGCATTCTCTCAAGTGTGCTTTCCATAATTTTATTTACCGGTGTTTCTTTCATCTTACTATCTCCTTATATAATGTTATTTATTTTTTATTAAGTTAATTAAGAATACCTTGCCTGCCTTAAGCATGATTTTAAGAAGCAGTGCAATATTAATACTTCCGATTATCTGGAATTCGTACTCACTTCTCGGAGCGATAAAATCAGCGGTGATATAGTCGTCGAACTCGTCAACCCTCATCTGATTTAAAATTATACCCTTAATCGGATAATAGTATCCGGCAAGAGCGCCGTATTTTTCGGCGATATCGGCTGCTTCGCCGCCGCCAATAATCATTTTAACATAAAGTGAGTAAATATGCAAACCTTTAATTAAAGTTGTTATAGCAGAATTTACTGTTTCGAGCAGATTTGTTACGAGAAGCATTATGCCGACAATGCCTTCGTCGCGCCAAATCTTCTGTAAAAAGTTAGGCTTAGACGCCTTTTCCTCTTGTGTTGGAGTGTCGTCCTCGGCTTCCTCTGCCGCTGCCTGCTGAATAATTTTCTTAAGCTCCTCGTCGGAGATATGATAATTTTCGTCAGGCTCGTGAAGCTCAAACGGTTCTTCCTCTACCTTTTCAGGCTCGGGCTGTTTTTCGTCAGCCTTTTCGGGTTCTTTCGGAGCTTCGGGCTTTTTGTCCTTCTTCTCTTTAGCTTCCTCTTTGTCGCTGCTCATCTCGTCAACGGTGTCCTGAGCCGCTTTTTCGGGGAACAAAATGAAGTTCAAGAGCTTAGAGAGTTCTATATCCTTTTCTATCCACAGCACGCGTACCTTAGTGCTCCAGCCGTCGTCGAACACGACCTCGAACTCGGCAGAGAGCGAAAGTATTATCACGAAAATAAGTACAAGCACCGCGAGTATTATTAACAATACTTTCATTATTCCTCCCCTTCTGAATTATTATTTTCGGTTTCCTCAACCTTTTGC
The DNA here is from genome assembly GCA_017450645.1 of Eubacterium sp. Classification (GTDB taxonomy): domain Bacteria; phylum Bacillota; class Clostridia; order Oscillospirales; family Acutalibacteraceae; genus Eubacterium_R. The sequence continues at coordinate 44,257 of JAFSTE010000018.1, read as the reverse complement.
AAAAGCTCAGCGCCCTCGTTTTTGTCAAACAGAGAGGTCTGAGAGGTGTCCTTTGCAATTTTATCAATTTCTTCGGTTTTAGGAAGCTCGGGTAAATCCTCGAGCGAATTAAGCGAAAAGCACCTCAAAAATCTGTCGGTAGTACCGTAAATAAGCGGTCTGCCGGGCAAATCGAGCCTGCCTTTCTCCTCGATAAGACCTTTTTGTACAAGCGAGGAAATCGGACCCGAACAATCAACGCCCCTTACCTGCTCAATAAACGAGCGTGTAACCGTCTTATTATACGCAACTATGGCAAGCACCTCGAACGCCGCATTACTTAGCGGAGTATTCTTTTTAATCTCGAGGAGTCGCCTTACCTCTTCGCTATACGCTTCTCTTGTGCAAAGCTGATACTTATTATCTATCTTAATCAGCATCAGACCCGAGTTGCGCTCGTCGTACATCGCGCTTAGATGTCCGAGCATTTTAGTAACCGTTTCTATATCAATATCAAGCACCTCGGCAAGCTTAGTGCCCTCAACCGGGTCGCCCGCAGAAAAGAGCATCGCCTCAAGCTTAGATATGTAATCGTCTGTTTTATTCAACTGCTTCCACCTCGCTGGTTTCATTTACTATCTGAACTGACGGGTTTTGCATACTGCCGTCAATCGTAATTCTTTTAGTCTTTGCAAGCTCAAGCACTGCAAGGAAGGTTGCCACAAGGTCGCTCTTGGACTGAGCGCCGTCAAACAGGCTCAGAAACTCAACCTTTTTACCGCTCCAGAGCTTACGCATAACCGTACGCACCTTAGAAGCAACATTAACAAACTTCTTGGCAACAATTACCTTAAACGAATCTATAGGCGGAGGCAGCTTACGCTGCGCCTTGCCTGCAACATTAATATAAGCCTGCAAAAGCTCCTCGCCCTCGTGGAAGCGCTCGTAATCGTAATTAACCCATCCGCCCTGCGGCTCACGCACATAGCGGTTAAAGCCGTCGGTCTGGTTAGACAGCTTTTGCGCCATAAGCTTACAGTCGCGGTACTCGATAAGCTCGCCCGTAAGCTCACGCTTTAGCTCCTCAGCCTCCTCGTGGCGAGGAAGAAGCGAAACGGTTTTAATATAAATAAGTCTTGCAGCCATCTCGAGAAAGTCGCCCGCGATGTCGAAATCCGCTTCCTCCATCTGGCGCACATAATCAAGGTACTGATTAACAAGCTCGACAATGGGTATATCGTTAATATTAAGTTTATGCTTGCTTATGAGGTGCAAAAGCAGGTCCATAGGACCCTCGAACACCTCGAGTTTATAAGTTAAATTATCCATAGTTTATCCGAATATGAGTGACGGTACAAAAAGAACTACCTTCATTAAAAAGCTTTCTAAATAATACAGCGGTGTTGAAAGAACGCCCGTAAACAGCAGGAGCATTACAACAATCATTGCATAGCGCTCGTACTGCATATATTTCCAGTAAACCTTATCGGGCAGCATACCCGCAAGGATTTTAGAACCGTCAAGCGGCGGGATTGGCAGCAGGTTAAACACCGCAAGCGCGATATTTATATATGCGCCGTAATAAAAGAATATTGCAAGAAATTCGAGTACTACAACGCCCGTTGCGGTAAACGCCTTGTCAACAGCCGCATAGAAAAATGCAAATATAAACGACATTACCAAGTTAGACGCAGGACCCGCGAGGGCTACAAGCGCACCGTCGCGCTTAGGGTTATGAAGTCTTCCGAAATTAACGGGAACGGGCTTAGCGTAACCGAAGCCGAAAATCAGTATCATAATCATACCGATAGGGTCAATATGCTTAAGCGGGTTAAAGGTAAGCCTGCCCTCTCTTTTTGCGGTATCGTCGCCGAGCTTATACGCAGCAAAAGCGTGCGAGAGCTCGTGCACGGGTGAGCAGACGAACACAACAAAACAACCTGTTAAGATAAAGATTATCGCGCCTGTTACGTCGCCGTTTCTGATTAATGAAATTAATGAAAACATTGTATCACCTTAATTTTTAGCTTTTACTATTCTGAAATTGCCGTAGATGTCCTTAAACGACTGAACATCCTTATATGCGGCAAAAATGCTTTTAACTTCGTCGCTCTGCTCATTACCTATTTCGAGCAGAACCGTACCGCCGCTTTTAAGATTAGCGGCGCATATGCGTTCTATAGCGCGGTAGAAAAAGAGTCCGTCCTCGCCGCCGTCAAGCGCCATTTTAGGTTCAAAATGAACCTCGCTTTGAAGAGCTTCAATATCGCCGCTTTTGATATACGGCGGGTTTGAAACAATTATATCCGCCTTGGGTAAATCGAGCGGCTTAGTGATGTCGCCGAGGATTACGCGGACATTATTTGCGCCTTGTGCATTCTTTTTTAAATACGAAATTGCGTCGGCGCTTTTTTCCACGCAGTAAACCGTAGCGTCTTTACATTTTTTTGCAATACTGATACCTATACAACCGCTGCCAGAACAAAGGTCGTATATAACGGGGGCGTCGTACTCCCCTGCCGCTGCAACAGCTTTTTCTACAAGCTCCTCGGTTTCGGGGCGCGGGATAAGCACACCCTCGCCGACATAGAACTCGCTCTCGAAAAAGTCCCATTTGCCGAGAACGTACTGCAGTGGCTCGCCGCCGAGAAGTCTTAGCAGCGGCTCGGTAAGGATATAATCCTCAATTTCAGTATCATTTTTCAGGTTATATTCGCTGTTTTTAATGTTTGCAAGAGAGCACACAAGGCACAGCGATTTAAAATCTGCCTCGTCGATACCGTTTTTGTTTAAACAGTTAAGGCAGTATTCATATGCGTTTTTGAGAGTCATTACTTAATCTCGTCGTCCTCTGGGTTTTCGGTAATTACAGCCTGCAGAGAAGCTATACCAACCTCGATAATATCGTCCTCGGGCTCTTTAGTTGTGATGCGCTGCATCCAGAGACCGGGAGCTGAAAGCACCTTAACGAGCGCGTTGTCGTGTCTGCCGGCATAACGGATGAACTCATAGCCGATACCCATAATAACAGGCACCATAGGCAGCCTTATAAGCACCCAGAGAATTGTTTTTTGCTTAAGCTCGTCCGGTACAAAGAACGAAAGAAGCGATATTATAATTATGCTCAGAATAAGCATTACAAACATAAACGAAGTGCCGCATCTCGGGTGGAAGCGCGTACATTTTTTAACATTCTCTACTGTAAGCTCCATACCCGATTCGTAGCAGCAGATTGACTTATGCTCCGCGCCGTGATACTTAAACACTCTTTTAATATCCTTCATTTGCGACACGCCGAGCATATACAAAACAAAGATAATTATTTTAAGCACGCCCTCAAAGGTGCCGCGAAACGGCTCGAGATTAGCCGCGGTATGAGTATTTATAGTTTTAAACAGAAGCGAGGGAAGGTACGCGAAAATAAAGAACGCAAGCGCAAAGCCGAGGATTGAAGCGATAACCATAATAATATTCATTAATTTATCGCCGAGCTTATCGGTAAGCCATTTTTCAAACTTACTCATTTCAGCTTCTTCAATTTCTTCCATACCCGAAACCTCTGCCGAGTACATAAGGCATTTATAGCCCGTAATCATAGACTCGATAAACGCCACTACGCCCCTTATAATCGGGATGTCAAAAAACTTACTCTTATCGCGAAGGCGTTTAACCTCGTGATATTCGGTTAAAATCTCGCCGTCGGGCTTGCGTACGGCGGTAGCCATACCCTTAGGTCCCTGCATCATAACGCCCTCGATAAGCGCCTGACCTCCGACGGAGGTTTTATGTGTTTTCTTTTGCATAACTATCCTCTGTAATCGTTTGGTTTAACAACTTCCTGAACAGGAAGAATTATTCTTACAAGAGTACCCTTGTTTTCGATACTGTCAATATCAAGCCGTCCGCCGTGGAGATTGACAATTTCGTTAGTAACGGCAAGTCCGATACCCGAACCGCGTATACTCATATTAGCCTTATAGAACTTTTCGGTAACATGGGGCAGGTCCTCTTTAGATATACCGCAGCCCTGGTCGGCAACGGCAATCTGGACAAAGTCTTTTTCGTCCTCAACAATAAATTCCGCCTTAACAAAAATTTTGCTGCCCGGGCGCGAATACTTAAGCGCGTTATCAAGAATATTCATAAATACCTGCTTAAGTCTGTTGGGGTCGGCGTTTGATACCGAAGGAATATCGGGTACGCTCGTCCTAACCTCATAGCCCTCGCGCACTGCCCTTTCCCTAAAGGTGAACAGCGTTTCCTCGAGCTCGGCAAGGATATCGGTTTTAGTGAGTCTCAGCTGCATTCTTCCGCTTTGAAGTCGCGAGAAATCGAGCAGCTCCTCAACGAAGCCCTCAAGTCTTGACGCCTCGTTAACGATAACCTTCAAGCCCTTTTGGGTAAGCTCGTCAACATTATCCTTATTGCCGAGAGTGAGCGTTTCGCCCCAGCCCTTAATAGAAGTAAGCGGCGTTCTCAGCTCGTGCGAAATAGTTGAAATAAAGTCGTTTTTCATTTTATCGGCAGCCGAAATTTCGGTAGCCATAGTGTTAATACTGTCAGCAAGGTCGCCGATTTCGTCGTCGTACTGCTTTTCAATCCTGACATCAAGGTTACCGTCGGCGATAAGCTTAGTCGCCTTTTTGACCTCTTGAACGGGGATGATAATCGAGCGGATAAAGAACTGGTTTGAAAATACGATTATCACCATTACAACGACCATTAGCAAGAACAGAATAAAGCGAAGTGTTCTTATCTGCGCGTCCACGCGGTCGATATTAGTCATAACGCGGATTGCGCCGATTTCTTTACCTGAGCTGCTTTTAATAGCTCGGGTTACAGCCATAATCTTTTCGCCGCTTTCGATTTTTCCGATAAAGCGTGCGGTAGAATCCTCGTTTTCGAGCGCTTCGTTAAAATCGGGCATCTTTTGTTTTTCGACACGGAAGCCGCTTGAGGAAAGCACTACATTACCGCCGTCGTCGATAATCCAAAGCGTAGTGCGGTTTTTATAGCTATAGGAGTTAATAAAGTCAGCCGCCGAGCTTTCGAGCGAATTTCCGCTTTCGATATTGTTAGTAAAATAACTTACAGCGGAGTCGGAAGCGCCCGACTTAACGATATCCTCGACGCTGTTGTAATAATAGGATTTAATACCTACCGAGGCAATAATAAATGTAAGCAAAAAGAGCGCAGCAATAACGCCGATAATGTTAATTAACCAGCGTTTTGTAATACCCTCAATGTGGATAGTTTTCAATTTTTCAACTATATTGTCAAAAAATTCTTTTGCCATCGTTTATCCTGTCAACAAATTATTTTACGTCGGTAATCCATTTATATCCGAGTCCCCAGATAGTTACAAGCCTTGTCGGGCTGGAGGGGTTATCCTCAATCTTCATACGGAGTCTGCGGATGTTAACATCAACAATCTTTTCGTCGCCGAAATAGTTTTCGCCCCATACCTGCTTTAGTATATCAAGGCGGGACAAAGCGGCATTCGGATTTTTAAAGAAGTATTCGATAATCTGGAACTCAACCTGAGTAAGCTCAATAATCTGGTTAGACTTAGTGAGAGTTCTGTTTCTGAGGTTAAGCTCAAACTCGTCAAGAATAATGCTGTCGCCGGTGGTGTCGTTCTTTCTGAAGCCGCGGGTCATCTCTACCCTGCGGTAAACAGCGTCAACGCGCGCCATAAGCTCAGACGGTGAAAACGGCTTAGTAACATAATCGTCCGCACCGAAAAGAAGTCCGGTAACCTTATCCATCTCCTGCGTTTTAGCGCTGAGCATAATAATACCAAGGTCCGACGAAAACTTCCTGAGCTCCTTACAAACCGAAAGTCCGTCAAGCTCGGGCATCATAATATCAAGGATTGCAACATCAAAGCCAGCCTCGTCCTCGTGAAATTTTTGAAGCGCTACAACGCCGTTTTGCGCCTGCTCAACAGTGTAACCGCTTCTTGTAAGGTTAATCACAATAAATTCGCGGATGGATTCTTCATCCTCAGCTACGAGTACCTTTTTCATATATTTTCCTCCCTATTATTTAACGATTTAATGTTCTTCTTTAAATACTTTATTGAAATATCGACATTTTCGCTGTCGCCGGATTTTGCGAGGTAGTAGTAACCCGCATCCTCCATTACCTTAACATAGCCTAAGTGGTCGTCCTTTTCGTAGGTAGCCTTAAGTACGGGCTTTACGGAGCACACCTCGGTGTTGTCGCTCTTATCGAGTATAGTCATCTGCTTGGTTTTAGAGTTGTATTTTACCTTAATGTCGTAGATGTACTTGTCGGGAATAACGACCAGATATCCGTCGTTTACGGGCGAGAGCGTGTAATCCGTATGGATAAGAATTGAGTTTTTATAAACGCCCCAGTCCATACAGGATACCGACTTTGGCAGCTTTTTTAACTTTTTATCGCGCGGGATTTCAAACCTGCCGTCGCCGTTTACATCCCTGCTTGAGAGCAGCGCGTTTCGCGTAGTGCCGCTGCTGAGTCCGGTTGAATAGCTGTAAAACGGTGAGATAATCGTGTTATATCTGTCCGCCCAGTAAATAATCTCGGTAAGCATTGACGAGCCGTTAGTACAGATTGCGTCGGCGTATACCCTTTTATTTCCGTCGACAGTTTCGACCTTAAGCTCGGTGTACGAGTTGATGTGGCCGTCGAGCTTGGTTTCGCCCCTCAGTATGGGCGTATCGTCGGCAAAGGAGTAAAGCTCCGCCTTAGCATAAGTACGGCTGCCCGAAATCAGCTCAAACATAAGCAAATCGTCAACGCCGTCGCCCGTAATATCTACGGGAATATAATTATTAACGCTTATGCCGTTATAGGTTCTGCGGATATGCTTAGTCTTTGACTTAGCGTTATATTTATAAATTGCAAGCTCGTGATTAGTGGAGTGACGGATTTTGTCCCAGCAGACAATCATTTCGCTTCTGTCGTCGCCGTTGAGGTCCGAAAAGTCGAGCGAGCTGACCTCCGCGCCTTCGCCCGCGACAGACTCGATAACAGTCCACTTGTCGTCGACCTTTTTCAGCAACGCCATATCGGTTCTTCCGAGATTGTCGTTAGGCTCGTAAAAAGCTATTGCCTCCTCGTCGCCGTCGCCGTCTATATCAAATAAATTATAGGCAGTAATGTATTTGCCTATACTCGGCGTTTTAATCGAATAGCCCTTGGTAAGAAACTCGTCCATAGCGTTCTTAATATCCGCGTTATCGCCAAACGGAGATATGGGCGAAATCATATCGTCAATAGACGAGGATATGCGCATACTGCAGCCCGTAAACATAATTGCTACGAGAAAAAGTGAAATAACGGTTTTAAGTTTTTTCACATTATGCACCTCCCCATCCACATAGATAGAATAATTGTAACATAAATCTATATTAAAATAAATAGTAAATTATAAAAAAATAACACAAAAATTACATTTTTTAATAATTTAAGCTAAATATTATAAAAATTGACAAATAAAAAAGACAGCTGGGGGAACAACTGTCTTCTTTATCGGCGGATTTGGCTGTTTAGCGCTATCGGTTTAGAGGAGAAACAATGAAAAGAAAAACTTATCACCGAACGCCAAACTGACCTCCGCCACTCGTAATTAAAGTGTGAATCAAATCTTGAGTAAACTATAACGCTTAAAAATTAACAAAATCCGCTTTTAAGGTTAACAAATTAAGAACATTGTAAATAATTTGTTACGAATTAATTGCAAATCTTTTACCGCACTGAATTATCGTTCCGCCGCCGAGAACATAGTCGCCGTCGTACAAAACGACAGCCTGACCGCTCGTAACAGCGCGAACGGGGTTATCAAACTCTACCCTTACCCCGTCAGCTTCGGGATATACAGTGCAGGGTACTTCCTTCATATTATACCTCGTCTTAGCCTTGCAGTTAAACGGCTCGGTCGGCTTTTCGATAATCCAGTTAAAGTCAACCGCGTTAAGCGAGGAGCACATTAAATCCTCGCTCTCGCCGAGGGTTACGGTATTTGCATTAAGGTCTTTTTTAACAACATAAATCGGGTGACCTACCGCTACGCCAAGCCCTTTTCGCTGGCCGATAGTATAACGGATAATTCCGTTATGAGTACCGATAACATTACCGTTAGTGTCGACAAAATCACCTTTTTCGTAAGTCTTTCCGCAATGCTGTTCTATAAACGAGGCGTAATCGCCGTCGGGCACAAAGCAGATATCCTGCGACTCATGCTTTTTCGCGTTAATATAGCCCTCGCGCTCAGCAATTTCGCGGATTTCGGACTTAGTGCATTTACCGAGCGGAAAGATAGTATGCTTTAGCTGTTCCTGAGTGAGCGAATACAAAACATAACTCTGGTCCTTAGACTCGTCAACGCCTTTTTTAAGATAAAAGCGACCGTCCTTTTCCTCTATATCGGCATAGTGACCGGTCACAACATAGTCGAAATCAAGCTCGCGCATACGCTGCATAAGCTTTTCAAACTTAAGATAGCGGTTACAGTCGATGCAGGGATTCGGCGTTGCGCCGCACTCATAGGTCTTAATAAATTTATCTATAACCTTTTCCTCGAACTCGTCCTTAAAATTAAAGACATAGTAAGGCATATCGAGCTTTCGTGCGACTGAGCGCGCGTCCTCGATATCGTCGAGGGAACAGCAGGTCTTTTCGCTGCTTAGTCCTATATCCTCGTTATCATAGAGCTTCATAGTAGCGCCTATGCACTCGAAGCCCCTTTTTTTCATAAAATAAGCGGCGACGCTTGAATCAACACCACCGCTCATAGCAATAATAGCCTTCATAAATTAACCCAGCTCAATCATTTTGTCGATAGACTTTTTAGCTTTAAGGCGAGTTTCCTCGTCAAGCTCAACCTCCTCGCCGCCGACACCTTTGCAGCAGTTAAGCACATCAACAAGGGTTGTAGCTTTCATATTATGGCAAATTAAATCCTTTGAAAGCGGGTAGAAGAACTTATCGGGGCATTCAAGCTGAAGGTGAGTTACTATGCTGTTTTCGGTACCGATAATAAATTCCTTATTATCGCTGTTCTTTGCATAGTCCATAATTCCCGTTGTGGATCCTACATAATCGGCAAGCTCAACAACCTCGGGTACGCACTCAGGATGAACGAGAAACAGCGCATTCGGGTGCTCCTCTTTAGCTTTAAGCACATCGCGTTTAGACATTCTTGCGTGGGTCGGGCAGCCGCCTGAAAGGAGCTTAAACTCTTTTTCGGGAAGCTGTTTTGAAATATATGTACCGAGGTTAATATCGGGTATAAACAGGATTTTGTCGCTATCAAGTTTTTTACAGATTTCAAGCGCCGAGGACGAGGTAACGCACACATCGCACACCGTTTTAAGCTCGGTTGTAGTATTAATATAAGCAACAACAGTGTAATCGGGGTACTGCGCCTTAACCTCCTCAATAAGTGCCTTATCCATCATTTCCGCCATAGGACAGCCCGCGGAGGAATTAGAAAGGATAACCTTTTTTTCAGGGGATAAGATTTTAACGGTTTCTGCCATAAAGCGAACGCCGCACATAATAACGGTCTTATTCTCGACCTTCGACGCCTTAACGGACAGCGCAAAGCTGTCGCCCGTAAAATCGGCAACCTCTAAAATCTCCGGCGTCTGATAGCAGTGAGCTAAAATACAGATATCGTTCTCTTTTTTAAGTCTTATAATCTCGTCCTGAATGTCCTTGATAGCCATAATACGTCCTCAAATCAATAAAAGTGGGAGAGCTTTGCCCTCCCACATATAATATATTAATTTGCGTTATTAGTCAACTTCTTTTTCTTTAAACTGCTCGGGGTCGTACTCGATACCGTTCTTGTCATAATAATCCTTAACGGCAGCCTTAATAGCTTCCTCTGCAAGAACTGAGCAGTGCACCTTAACCGGCGGAAGTCCGTCAAGCGCTTCTACAACAGCCTTATTGGTAAGCTCGATAGCCTGAGAAATAGGCTTACCCTTAATAAGACAGGTAGCCATTGAGCTCGACGCGATAGCCGAAGCGCAGCCGAAGGTGTTAAACTTAACATCGGTGATAATCTGGTTTTCGTCTACCTTAAGGTAGATTTTCATAATGTCGCCGCAACGAGCGTTTCCAACCTCGCCGACACCGTCAGCGTCCTCGATTTTACCTACATTTCTCGGATTAGTGAAGTGGTCCATAACCTTATCTGAATAAAGTGCCATTATTTAATCTCCTCGCCTTTCAAAATCTTTTCCCAAACGGGTGAAATAGAGCGCAAATACGCTACAACCTCGTGAATTGACTCGATAATAAAGTCAACCTCTTCTTCGGTATTGTATTCGCTGAGTGATATTCTTAATGAGCCGTGCGCAATCTCTACGGGCACTCCCATAGAAAGCAGAACATGCGACGGGTCGAGCGAGCCGCTTGTGCAAGCTGAGCCCGAGGATGCGCAAATTCCCTTCTGGTCAAGGAGGAGGAGAAGTCCCTCGCCCTCGATACCCTCAAAGCACATATTAACAGTGCCCGGGAGTCTGTTTTCAAGGTCGCCGTTAACGAACGAAAGCTCAATATCCTTAATACCGTTAATAATCTTGTCGCGGTAGGAAGCAATCCTCGCGGAGTTTTTATCAATATTTGCGCAAGCCTCTTCAAGCGCAGCCGCAAGACCGACGATACCCGCAGTGTTCTCGGTACCGGCGCGTCTGTTACGCTCCTGAGCGCCGCCGTTCATAAATACCTGAAGCGGAACGCCCTTTTTGCAATAGAGAAAGCCTACGCCCTTAGGTCCGTGGAACTTATGCGCGGATACAGACAGCATATCAACACCGAGGTCTTTAACATCAAGCTTAATGTGACCCGCAGCCTGAACAGCGTCGGTATGGAAGGTAACTCCCCTCTCTTTGCAGACCGCTGCAAGCTCCTTAACGGGCTGAATCGTGCCGACCTCGTTATTAGCGTACATAATCGTAACGAGCGCGGTGTCGTCGCGAAGCGCAGCCTTTAAGTCCTCTACCCTTACGATACCCTCTTTATAAACATCGAGCAGCTCAATCTCGAAGCCCTCAGCCTTAAGCTTTTCGAGAGTATGAAGGACTGCGTGGTGCTCGAACTTAGACGAAATAATATGCTTTTTGCCCTTCTTTGCGCCGTTATATGCGGCGGATAAAATCGCCTGATTGTCCGCCTCGGTACCGCAGGAGGTAAAATAAATCTCCCTCGGCTCTGCGTTAATGCAGGCAGCAACGCGCTCCCTTGCGTCCTCGAGCACTTCCTTTGCGCGCTGTCCGAGGTGGTGCAGCGACGACGGATTGCCGTATGTGTCTTTTAAAAGCGGCAGCATCGCATTAAGCGCCGTTTCGGACACCTGCGTAGTAGCCGCGTTATCAACATAAATCGTTTTCATAACTATCCTTTCCTGTTTATATTCCTATAAACATAATAGGTTTTCGAGATATAATATATACTCTATTTCCTACTTTGTCAATAGGAAATTTTAAAAAGCTTAAAAAAATAACGGAAGGGTTTGCACCCTCCCCTGTTTTTGTTATAATCAGCGACCGCGCGAAAACGAGCGCACTTTAAACCGAGCGCCGATATCCTCGCAGATTTTACGCGATTTTTCGATATTCTCCTCGCCTATTACATCGACAACCGTCATATGCACCTCAGCGCCGAGTTCAACGCACTCGCGCGTAAACTTAAGCATAGCGGGATACGCGATTTTCGGGAACTTACTCCTTGTGATTTTGTCGTACTGCTCGGAGTCGGGGTCGTTAAGCGACACCGAAATAACATCAATACAATCGCAGATTTCCTTAGCCGTAGGTCTTTCGTTAATCAGGTCGGACAGACCGTTAGTATTTAGCCTTAGCTTAATATCGGGGTTAACGGATTTAAGGTATTTTGCGGTTTTAATAAGGTTTTCAAGCGCGCATGTCGGCTCGCCGTAGCCGCAGAAAACAGCGCTTTTCACCTTAGAAAAATCGTAGCTGTCAACAGCTGCCTTAATCTCGTCAAAAGTCGGCTCGCTGTCAAACCAGAGCCTTTTAGCGCTGCCTACCGCATCCTTTTTTGTACGGATACAAAAGGTGCATGCGCACGGACATTTATTAGTAATATTAAGATATGTGCCGCCCTCGAGCGTGTAAATAATATCAGCCATAGTATTCCTCAATCATTAATGAATATTTATTTTATCAAGTATTTTTGCTTTGTCAAGTGCTAATGCGAGCGCGACAAATATAACGGCGCTTCCGGCGGACTGAATAATATTACCCGGGATATCAACAAAGGCGTACGCCCTTGCGATAACCATATCCGCCGCAAAATATCCCAAAACATTAATTACACCCGCTAAGACGGAAAACATCACCGCTTTTTTTGAAAAAAGTTTTTTTGCGCCCTGAGTTTTATTAAGCAACACAAACGGGATAACCATAAGCACTTTAATTATTACTGTAGCGGGAGCGTAAGCCGCAAAGCCGCCCGCAACATCGGCAAGCCCCTCGCCTACCGCGCCAGCGAGGAACGCCCATGGTGAGCCGAGAAGAATTGCGCAGATGTACAAAAGCGCGTCACCGAAATGCACATATCCGCTTGCGACGGGCACGTGCAAAAATGTTGTAAGCACGAATATCATAGCGGACAGCACCGCCGTATAGACAGTGCGCTTAAGCTTTACATCCATATTATCACCTCAAATACTTGAAATTATTTTATGGATAGTATATAATAATTCTGTAGTTAATAAAATACACAAATTCAACAATATTTTAGGGTACAGATATGAAGAAGTACATCACCGTTTATAATTACTATAAGGAGCTTATACTCACTAATCAGTTAAAAAGCGGCGACAAAATGCCGTCGCTCAGAAACGCTACCGCTATTATGAATGTAAGCCAGACTACTATAGAAAACGCTTATTTTGAGCTGCAGGCGGACGGCTACATTATCGCCCACCCAAAAAGCGGCTACTTCGTAAGCGACATTAAGCGCGACAGCGAGAGCCTGAATATAAAAGAAAAAGAAACAGATAATATAAAGTACGACCTTAAAAGCGGAGACGCTGACGAGGAGAGCTTTGACCTTGCGCTGTGGCAGCGATACATAAAAAGCGCGCTCAGACAAAAGGAGCGCCTGTTATCCTACGGATGCCCCGAGGGTGAGGAGGATTTAAGGATTGCGCTGTCCGACTACATACGCGAAAAGAGAAATGTAACCGCCTCCCCCGACAGAATTATTGTAGGCGCTGGCGTTCAGGCTCTGCTAAACATCCTATGCGCTATCACTAAGGACAGGCAGACGGTCTCTTTCCCGACCGAAGGGTTTAACCAGGGTATTACGCTGTTTGAAAACTACGGCTACAGCGTATCCGTAAGGAACAAGGACGCGGATATAATCTATGTTTCGCCGTCGCATATGACATCCTACGGCGACATTATGCCGATTAAAAGGCGGCTCGAGCTTATAGAGTACAGCAAGGAGAAAAACAGCCTTATTATTGAGGACGATTTTGACAGCGATTTTTTGTACCAGACTAAACCCACGCCGTCGCTCTATGCGCTTTCGGGTAACGAAAATGTAATATATATGGGCTCGTTTTCAAATGTGCTGATACCCGGTATACGCATAAGCTTTATGGTGCTTACTAAAGAGCTTGAAAAGCGTTTCAGGCTTATGAGAGATAACTTCGCCCAGACGGCGAGCAAAACCGAACAGATTGCGCTTTGCGGCTACATACGCGACGGCCACATAGCCTCGCAGACGAGAAAAATAAGACGGCATTACACCGCTAAAACAAGGCTTCTTTACGACGAGCTAAAGCGCAGTATGCCAAAGCTAAAATGCGATATTTCAAAAAACGGACTGTCGGTAAGAATAAAGTGCAGCAAGGAGCTTAGCGAAAAGGATTTTGAAAGCGCAGGACTTGCAGTATCGGTTCAAAAGGACGAGCTTGTGCTAATCCCCTCAGCGCTGTCGAAAGCGCTTATACCCGAGGCAGTTGAGGCGTTAAGGAGCGTGATAGAATGATTGAACTTGCAAAAGATATAGGTCTTAGCGACGAGCTAATAAATAAACTCAAAACGCTTAACAGTACCGATATTCAAATGCTTTGCGAGCACTGCAAGTCAGACTTTAAGGTGCTTAAAAAGCAGGACGAGCTGACACGGCTTGCGGTTTGCCTTAGCTACGCAAAGAGGAACACCCTGCCCCGCTACATTGAAAAAGAAATTAGTCACGATATTTTTATCGACACGATGAGCGACATAAAAATATGGTACAATAATAAAGGGTTAAAGAACTACGATTGGATTGAAAACCATCTGAATTTTAAGCTCTTTAAAATCGGCAGGCTGCAATACCAGCTATACAAATGCGAGGATAAAAAGCTCAACTACGACTTTTTGCCGTTCAATTTCGGCGACAATCTTTTATATGTCCACATTCCCGAGGGCGAAAAGCTGATTTACAAGGACTGCTACTACTCGCTAAGGGAAGCCAAGCGCTTTTTTGGAAAATACTTTAACGAGTTTGAGTACAGGTACTATTTTTGCGAAAGCTGGCTTTTGTACAGAGAAAACCAGCTGTTTATGCGCCCCGACTCAAACATAATGCAGTTTCAGTTATTCTTCGACATAGTGTACAGCGTGCCCGACGACAAGCAGGCAATAGAAAGAATATTCAAAAAGCGTCAGCTTATAAAATCGCGCTACCCCGAAAGCACATCGCTTCAAAAAAGCGCTAAGGAGTTTATGCTGCGCGGCGGCAAGCTCGGCATGGGAATAGGCATAATCGACAAAGTTGACTTATAAATCACAGTCCGCTTTTAAGGACTATGCGCCCTCGAGGTATTGAACAAGCGTTCCCCTTGATATAGAATGGTCTTGTAAGGAAAAACCACTTAATCAAGGAGGAATAATTATGAAAAAGGTACTTAAAGGATTGTTACTTTCACTTTTGGCACTCGGCGTTGGATATGTTGCAATATCGCTGCCGTTTAATCTGTTTAATACGCTCAGCGACGCAGCAATGGAGGTTATTTTCATAGGCGAGCTTGTGATTTACTCGGCTGTCGGAGGAATATTTCTGCTCGTCAACGAGAACCAAAAGACGCAAAAGCGCAAAGCCGAGCAGCGCCATATCGAAAGAAAAGAAAAAATAGCAAGGGTACAGACGGACTGGTACGACCTTGCGGCATAAAAACGTCCCGAGGGCTTACGCTCTCGGGAGTTTTTTATCTGTAATTAAAATAGCGGTAAAAATAGCTTCTGAAACGGGAATAGACGTTGTAATTATGCTTTGTCGTCTGCGAAGGCTTTTTAGTTGTTGACGACTGTTTTGACGTAGTCGGTTTTTGCGAGGTTGAGGAAGCGGTTTCTATATTTGCCGTACTCGTCAAAGCAAAATCCGCATAAGAGTTTACGCCGCTTACAAGACTTACATTAACTGTTACGTTTTTGCTGCCTGTCGGGTTATACGAAGTTCCGTTGCCGCCGCTGAAAGCCTGTGACCAATAGCAAGTATTGCCGTATTCAAAACAGCCTATACCGATAGTGGTAAACGAAGAATTTAAAATATTCGCCCTGTGACCGCTTGAATTCATCCAGCTGCTAACTACCTGAGCAGGCGTTCTTTGCCCGCAAGCAATATTTTCGCCCGCCGTCCTGCTCCACGAAAACGCGGTAAAGCACTGCTCGCCGTTTGGACGCGTATGCGAAAAGCTGACTGTAGTTTCCGCAGCCCTTATCATAGCGCCGTCGGTAAGCTGCTGCGTCATCACAAGCGGCTTAAGACCGTTATTTTGCCGTTCATTATTTACAAGCTTAAGCACCTCGGCAGCATAGGTGTAGTTGTACTTACCCGTAACGGATTTATAGGTTTGCGCTCCTGCGGACATACCAAACGCAAAAAGTCCGCAGATAATAAGCAATATCGACAGTAAAACTGACATTGATTTTTTCATTTTATCACTCCTTTTGTTTGGTGATTTAATTATAAATCCGACGCTATCCCCTTTCAACACACAAATATTGGTAACGGTCTATGTATGTACAATAATGCTACATTTGCTGTTTACAAAGCGTCAGATTAGTTGTATAATTGAATAAAGAATACAAACCTATAATTATTTATATTGCGAAAGGATGATTTTATGAAAAAAGTAATATCAATAATTCTTGCGTCGTTAATGGTATTTGCAATGCCGTTTAGCGCAAGCGCTGCATCAAAAGATATGGGTACTGTTAACTTAAGTATAATATACGGTTCGGTTTGGTTATACGACCAAAAGGACGCATCGCTTAACACACTTGAAGCAATGGCTGAGCTTGGTATATCATCAAAGTCGGTACATACGGGAGTTTATGATTACGACCTTGATAAAGACGGACATTATGACTTGATGTATGTATATGAAGAAAGCGATTCGGATTACGGCAGCTACTCAAAAAACAGCAACACCAATCTTACAGGACAATGGGATTACACGGTTCCGCAAAAGGTAAAAGATAATCTTATTGCAAATGACAAGGATTATTGCTCAAGATTTCTTATTGAATTTGACGATTCATGTCCTAAAGGCGGCAAGCACAACTGGGTACAGGGCATACAAAAAGCCACATTCGGCAAAGACGGATGCACTTATGCAAAGTGCTCAAAATGCAATAAAAAGGAAGTAGGCTTTCCGATTTTAAAGGTTAGCGCGTCAATAGCAAAAACAGAGTACTCCTATGACGGTAAAGCAAAAAAGCCGAAAATAAACGTATCAACTGCTGACGGTCCGCTTGGTAAGGAATACTACAAGGTTGAGTACAGCAATAACGTTAATCCGGGTACAGCTACTGCTAAGGTAACGCTTATCGGCGATTACTTTGAAGGAACTAAGACGTTTAGTTTTACAATTAAAAAGTCGTCTGTAAAGATTACCAATCCTATTAAAGTAAAAGGCAAAACCGTTATAATCAAGTATTCAAAGCTTAAAAAGAAAAATCAAAAGATTAAGCGTACCGCTGCAATCAGCGTTAAAGGCGCAAAGGGCGCTTTAACCTTTAAAAAATCAAAGGGCAGCAAAAAAATAACCGTTGCCAAAAGCGGTAAGATAACAGTTAAAAAAGGCTTGAAAAAAGGCACGTACAAAGTAAAAATTAAGGTTAAGGCTGCAGGTAACAGCGAATACAAATCAGCTACCAAAACAGCGACTGTAAAAATTAAGGTTAAGTAATTAGCTTTATGTTAACGAAAAAAAGTCGGTATCTCGAATGAGATACCGACTTTTTTGGTGATTCCCCGGACCTTTCTCCCAAAATTCTCCAAGAAGCTTTGCTTCACGAAGAATCTAGAGTTCGTTTCGATTCCCGCCTGCAAAGCAGGAATATTCCCGGGGAATCTCTTCTCATCTATCGAAAGGTCCACCGGACCTTTCTCCCAAATTTACCCAGCACTTCGTGCACGATAAATTTGGAGTTCGTTTCGATTCCCTCCTGCGAAGCAGGAAAAATATAAGCACCTCAGATGAGGTGCTTATATTTTTGGTGATCCACCGGGGAATCGAACCCCGGACACCTTGATTAAAAGTCAAGTGCTCTGCCGCCTGAGCTAGTGGATCATAATATAATCAACAAACCTATTTTCCGCAAAATTACGCTGATGTAATTTTGCGAGAAGGAAAATCATTCGGAGTGATTATTAGGATTTTGCCCCAGCAAAATGCTTCAATCACGGAGTGTGATTTGACGTGGCTGGGGAGGCGGGATTCTCCTCTCAGCTATCGAAAGGTCCACCGGACCTTTCTCCCAAATTTTTCCAGCAGCAAGCTGCACGAAAAATTGTGGAGTTCGTTTCTCATCCCCGCCCTTAGTGGCTGGGGAGGCGGGATTCGAACCCACGCGTGACGGAGTCAAAGTCCGTTGCCTTACCGCTTGGCTACTCCCCACCGAAAAAATGGGGTGGGATATCAGATTCGAACTGATGACCTCCAGTGCCACAAACTGGCGCCCTAACCAACTAGGCCAATCCCACCATAATTCTATAACTGGCGCGCTGTGGGGGACTCGAACCTCCGGCCTACTGCTTAGAAGGCAGTTGCTCTATCCAACTGAGCTAACAGCGCATATGGAGCGGGTGATGGGAATCGAACCCACGCAATCAGCTTGGAAGGCTGAGATTCTACCATTGAACTACACCCGCATATCAACGGACATTATTATATCTAATGTCCGCTTAAAAGTCAAGAGTTTTTTAATTTATTTTAATATCTATTTTGTCCGTTGCAAAAAGAGATATAGTTTTTATTTCATCGCCCTCGTTATATACAATCGCGTTGGCGATAATCTCCTCTACCTCGCGGCGTACAGCGTCGCGAAGCGCCCTTGCATTCTTCTTAGAGCCAAAGGCATTTTTAGCAAGATAATCGCATACGGAAGCGTCGTATTTAAGGTCGATACCCTTATCCTTAAGGCTGTCAACAAGCTCGTCAAGCATAAGCGCGGCAATCTTTTTAAAGTCGTCGACAGTGAGATTATTAAAGATAACAATCTCGTCAACTCTGCCGAGGAACTCGGGGCGAAGGAAACGCTCGAGCGCCTTCATTGTAACCTCCTGGTTTATATCCTTGTCGCTCTTGCCGAAGCCCATCGTGTTCTGGTCGGTAGAGCCTGCGTTAGAGGTCATAATGATAACGGTATTTTCAAAGTTAACCGTTCTTCCCTGCGCGTCTGTGATTCTGCCCTCGTCAAGAATCTGAAGCAGGATATTAAGCACATCCTTATGCGCCTTTTCAATCTCGTCAAAAAGGATTACGCTATAGGGCTTACGCCTTACCTTTTCGGTGAGCTGACCCGCGTCGTCGTAGCCGATATAACCCGGAGGCGAGCCGATAATACGCGACACGCTGAACTTTTCCATAAACTCGCTCATATCAAGCCTTATAAGATTATCGGGCGAGTCGAAGAGCGCGTTTGCAAGCTGCTTTACAAGCTCGGTTTTGCCGACACCGGTAGGACCGACAAATATGAAGGACTGAGGTCTTTTCTTAGGGCTAATCTGAATTCTTCCGCGTCTTACGGAGTTAGCAATCTTAGTAATAGCCTCGTCCTGACCGATAATATGTGCCTTAAGCTCGTCGTCAAGCGCGGCGAGTTTTTTAACATCGCCCTGCTCTATTTTAGCGGCGGGGATACCCGTCCAAAGCGAAATTACGCGAGCCAAATCGCTTTCAAGCACCTGATTATCCTTAGCCTTTTCCTCGTACTCGGGAAGCTCGTTTTCGATATTAATAAGCTTTGACTTAAGCTTAGAGATAAGCTCGTAGTCAATCTTATCGTCCTCTTCGGGATTAGAAAGATTTTCTATATTCTCGCTGAGATTTTCCTTTTCTTCAAGGAGCATCTGGTACTTGCTGATAGCAGGATTTCTTAGGTTTGCGCCGGTGCAAGCCTCGTCAAGCAGGTCGATTGCCTTATCGGGCAGATACCTGTCCGTTACAAAGCGCTCGGACATTGTGACAGCCTTATAAACAAGAGTGTCGTTAATCTGCACCTTATGGTAATCCTCGTAATACTTCTTGATACCGAGGAGCATTCTGTAGGCGTCGTCGATTGACGGTTCCTCAATCTTAATCGGCTGAAAACGCCTTTCGAGCGCAGCATCCTTTTCGATATACTTTCTGTACTCGTTAAAGGTAGTAGCGCCGATAACCTGGATTTCGCCCCTTGAAAGCGCGGGCTTAAGGATATTAGCGGCGTTCATTGTGCCTTCGCTGTCGCCCGTACCGACAAGGTTATGCACCTCGTCAATAAACAGAATAATATTCCCCTCGTGTCTTACCTCGTCGACAAGACCCTTAATCCTGCCCTCGAACTGACCGCGAAACTGCGTGCCTGCAACAAGCGCGGTTAAGTCAAGCAGATAAATCTCTTTATCCGCAAGGCGTGCGGGCACCTCGCCCTTAGCGATTTTAATAGCAAGACCTTCTGCGATAGCGGTTTTGCCGACGCCGGGCTCACCGATAAGGCAGGGGTTGTTCTTAGTTCTTCTGCAAAGAATCTGAACAGCGCGTGAAATCTCGTTCTCACGGCCGATAATGTTATCTATTTCGCCCTTTTGAGCGCGCTCGGTAAGGTTGTTACAGTAGGAGTTAAGGAACTTTCTCGAGTCGTCGGGAGCGTTATTACGCTTCTTTTTACCCTTAGCCTTTTTCTGCTGTTTAGTATCCTCCTTGCTGTCGCCTGAAGCAACGCTTCCCATATTGCCGAAAAGGTTTTGGAAAGGCATTGTCTGAGCGCCGTCCGCGTTATCGGGATTGAACATCTCGCCGAGGTCGTCGAAATTAAAATCGTCCATATTCTCCATAAACATATTCATCTGCTCGCTTGCAGCTTCTAAATCCTCGTCGCTGATACCGAGCTTTTCAATCATCTGTCTTATGGGTCCGATATTAAGGTCGCGCGCGCAGTTAATGCAAAGTCCCTCGGGCTTTACCTCGTCGCCTTCCATCTTTTGAATAAACACAACTGCCGGTCTTTTACCGCAGCGTGAGCATAAATTATTCTTCATTATCAGTAATTTCTCCTAATTGTTTGTTTTTGTTCTCTTTAACCTGCTTTACAAAACCCGGAACATAGCTGAAAAGAGACACAAATGTAAGTATTGCCGCAATTATAACCATTATATTAACAATAGTCTGCGAAAGTATAATTGACTGAAATGCAGCAACGCCGGCAAGCGCGCTGCCCTCGCCGCCGATTGCGATAATAGCAATCATAAACACATAAAAAACGGTTGTGGCAATCTTGCCCCACATCTCTGCCGCTACGGGACGAAGTCCTTTTGACAAAAGCAGAAGTCCGCCGCAAATCATAAGAAGCTCTTTAACGATAAATAAAAACAGTACATACTTAATGCCGTCGTTCCAGAACTTAACTATAAGGATAATAACTATCGCCATCTGCGAAAGCTTATCGGCAACGGGGTCAAGGATTTTACCGAGGTTTGACACCATATTGTACTTACGGGCAATTTTACCGTCAAAAAGGTCGGTAACTGCCGCTACAATCATAACGATAAACGCAGCTATGTAATAGTCTTTAATAAAAAGCACGGTGAAAACAGGAATCATAGCTATTCTGAAAAACGAAAGCCAGTTAGGTATTGTATTCCAGTTATCAAAAAGGTCGCCTACATTATCTTTTAATACATCTCTCATTATAATATTCCCTCCGTAACAGCATTAAATGGATTTATTGAATCTACAAACTCAAACAGCGTACTTGTCGACACCGCTTCGAGAAAGGCGTTAGTATAGCCCGTATCCTCGCTTGTATACGTCACAAGCTTTATGATTTCGCAAACGGTAAACACAACGATTGCGCCCTTAAACACGCCGAGGATGAAGCCGAACGCTCTGTCCGCTTTTCTGAGCTTGGAGCTTTTTTCTTTATCTTTCTTTTTATTGCTCTTCTTAACAAAGTGCAGGATAATTCCCGTTATTGCAAAGAACAAAATGAACACCGCTATAAATATCGCAGCCTTTGTAGCTATCAGCAAAAGCGGCTCAAACACTGTTTCGAGCACCGTATCGACTATATTCTCCTCTGTAAGAGCGATACCGTCAATGCTTATGAGCTGTGAAAACGGTTTAGGCACCTCGTTTTGCACCTGAGTTACAAGGGCGAGAACATTTTCTACGCCGCCCTGCGACAGCTTATCGCTGAGAAACTGATGCATCTCGGGCTTAACATAGGTACTGCACACCTGCTGCGCGAGGTTTTCGCTGAAATAAAAGCACAAAAACAGCCCCACGGACCAGCGTATAAAGTTAAGGACATTAATAAACAGTCCCTTGCGGCAGCCCGCCCAGGCAAAGGCGACAATCAGCGCCACGATGCCTAAATCTATATAGTTTACATACACATTAAAAATTGTCATACCATTCTCCTAATGTTTATCCTATAACATCAACAAGCTGATGACGGGTTACAAAGATTTTGGAAGAAAACTTATTGGCAGCGGAAATGCTGTCGTCGCACTTATAGGTATCCTTCTTTTCACCTTTTGTAAGCGAATAAGTAATGATTTTATTCGAGAACAAAACGCATATATCGTTATTTGCGGAAACATACTTCGGCTTCTGGCTAAGCTTAATCTTAGTTTTAACCTTACCGCCCGAATTAATATAAACAACAAAGTTTTCGCTCGCGTCGCTGTATTTTGAGTAAACATAAACGAGCTCGTTAT
Organism: Eubacterium sp.; assembly: GCA_017450645.1. Taxonomy (GTDB): domain Bacteria; phylum Bacillota; class Clostridia; order Oscillospirales; family Acutalibacteraceae; genus Eubacterium_R. The sequence continues at coordinate 22,054 of JAFSTE010000018.1, read as the reverse complement.
CGGAGGTGTAGTTATATGTAACAGAATAAACGCTGCCTGTTTTAAACACCTCTTTTAAATGCTTCTGGTTCTTTACAACGGCTACCGCGTTAGTGCCGACATAGTAAAGCTCGCCCGAATTTGAGTACTGCAGGTCGAAAACATTACTGTCATTAAAGTCAAAGGACGCTTTATCCTCTGTTTCGCCCACATTAATTGTATGAAGCGTGGTAACAAGCTTTGCGTTTTTGGAAGAAACGGTAGCGTAAGCGCATTTGCGACCTGACGGGTCGATGGCAACAGCAACGACATAGCCGTCGGTAACAGGCACATTCATAAGCTTTTTAAGCGAGCTGTTCATAACGATAAGCACCTGCTTGCCGTTAGACTTGCGCACCGCGTAAACGGCGTTACCGTTTTTTGCAACATCGGCGCAGATTACCGTAGTTTCGAGCTTTGACTCGTAGACATTTTCGCTAGTGTTATCGAGCCGGAGTCTTGTGCCGCCCTGGTCGATAGTAAAGATATAGTTACCCGCGCAGGAGGTTATGGGGTTAGAATAACCGTGGCTGAAGGAGTATATCTCCTTAGCGTCCGACGGGTTGAGTACAGTACACGAAAGGTCGGTAAGCGCAACAATTTTATCGTTAATAAAATTAAGCTTAACGCCTGCGGAGCTGTCGAGCGTATAGGGGTACGCGTCCGCTTCGGTGGTCATAGATATGCTCTTGTCGGTAAAATAGCTCTTTATTTTTCCGTAGTCAAGCTCAGCCGCCTTCATAACAATCAGGCACGCTACAACAAGCACTATAACAATCCAGATTATTCGCCTTATTTTTTGCTCTTTAAGGAGCTGTTTTTCTTTTCTCGCGTTTTCACGCTGTTTAGATGGCATATTAATTCTCCTGATAATTAACCTTATCTAAATACAAGCCGTACGGTGCGGCGGTTCTGCCTGCGCGCGTTCTGTCGCACGAAGCGATAACCTCACCGAGCTCGCCCTTTTTAATCTTACCCTCGTTTACAAAAAGCAGTGTGCCGACCATAATCCTTACCATATTATAGAGGAATCCGTCGCCCTCAAAGGTAAAGGTAACTATGTCGCCGTTTCGCGTAACATCCGCCTTAGTAATTGTTCTGAGAGTGTCCTCAACGTCGCTTTTAACCGAGCAAAAGCCCGAAAAGTCGTGTTTTCCGAGAAACGCCTTAGCTTCGTCATTTAAATACTCGTCGTCTAGCTTATACGGATAGTGAAGCGCGTAGCCCTCTAAAAACGGGTCACGGATTTTACCGTTATAGACCTTATACACATACTGCTTAGAAATGCAGTCGTAGCGCGGATGAAAGTCCGAGTCGACCTCTCTGCACCCGATAACCGCAATATCCTTAGGCAGCTTAGTATTAAGGGCTAACACAATCCCCTCTTCGCTTATATTCATATCGCTGTCAAGCGTAAGGCAGTACATATTAGCGTGTACGCCGCTGTCAGTACGCGAGCAGCCCTTGACATCAAGTCGTTTTAAAAACACCTTTTCGACGGCATTCTGGAACTCCTCCTGAACCGAAAGCGCGTTACTCTGCACCTGCCAGCCGTGGTACGCCGTACCGTCGTATTTTATAGTGATAAGATATCTTTTCATTTAAATAACACTTTTAGTAAATATTTTTAATAACACAATTCCCGCAAAGTAAACTACAGTGAACGCAAGCGCGCAGTAGTCGAGAGTCTGCAGTCGGCTGACCTTCATCCTCGTTCTGCCCTCTCCGCCGCGGTAGCAGCGGCACTCCATAGCGTCGGCAAGCTCGTTAGCGCGCCTGAAGGACGAAATGAACAGCGGGATAAGCACAGGCACAACAGCCTTTACGCGCTTGATGAGTCCGCCCGTTTCCATATCCGCGCCCCTTGATTTTTGCGCGGCGATAATCTTTTCGACCTCTTCTATGAGTATCGGGATAAAGCGCAGCGCGATGGTCATGGTCATAGCTATTGAATGCGTGTCAACCTTAAAGACCTTAAGCGGTTTTAAAAGCGACTCCATAGCGTCGGTGAGCGCTGTCGGTGTTGTGGTATATGTCAGCATTAAGCCGATTACGACGAGCAGAAGTATCCTGCAAGCCATAAAGATTGCGTTATTGATTCCGCTTTGGGTTATTTTAAAAATCAAGAATTCGCAAATCGGCTCGCCGCTGCCGTAAAACAGGTTTAACAGCGAGGTGATTACTACGATTACAAGTATGGGCTTCATACCCTTTAAAATAACGCTGAGCCTGATTTTAGAAATAATCACAAGCACAAGTGTCAACAAAAGCGCAAGCCCCATTGAAACATAGCTCTGGCACAGAAAAACCGCGACCATAAGAACGAATATAAGTACGGTTTTCATCCTTGCGTCCATTCTGTGAATAAGGGAGTTTCCGGGGAAATACTGACCGATAGTGATATCGCCTATCATACGCCCACCTCCCTGAGTCGCTTATACTCGCTAACGGCCTGCTCAACGGTGAAAATATCGGTATTGCAGGGCACGCCCATATCATGAAGCTGAAGGAACACCTCGGTGATTTCGGGGACATTGAGTCCCATTTCCTTAAGCTCCCTCGAGCGCGAGTAAACGCTTTTTACATCGCCTGTAAAAGCGACCTTGCTATTATTTAAAACGAGGACCTTATCTGCAATTTTTGCAACATCCTCCATAGAATGCGAAACAAAGATTACCGTATTGCCCGCGGTGCGCTGATAGTTGCGTATAAGTTCAAGGATTACTTCCCTGCCCTTAGGGTCAAGACCTGCGCAAGGCTCGTCGAGGATAAGGACTTCGGGCTTCATAGCGATTATAGAAGCAATCGCAACGCGCCTTTTTTGTCCGCCCGAAAGGTCAAAGGGCGACTTCTTTTCAAGCTTCCTCGACACGCCGACATACTCCATAGCCTCGTAAACACGCTGCTTAATCTCGTTATCGTCAAGCCCCATCTGGGTAGGTCCGTAGGCAATCTCTTTAAACACGGTTTCTTCAAAAATCTGATACTCGGGATACTGGAAGCAAAGACCTACAGCAAAGCGCACAAGGCGAATATTCTTCTTATTCTCCTTAGCCCATATGTCTTTACCGTCTAAGAACACCTTGCCCTCGTGCGGCTGTAAAAGCCCGTTGAGGTGCTGAATAAAGGTCGATTTACCCGAGCCCGTATGCCCGATTACGCCGATAATCTCGCCCTTTTCGGCAGAAAAGGTAATACCGTTAATCGCGGCGGTTTCAAAAGGCGTACCCACCGAGTAAAGATATGTTAAATTTTCACAGCTGAGTAACGCCATAATTTTTACTGCGCTTTAAGGCTGTCAAACAGCGCTCTTGCGCACTCCTTAGGATTTAATACGGTTTCGTTAGTTTTTATACCAAGCTCGTCAATAAGCTTAGTGGACTGAGGTGCGTCAAGCTGAAGCTTCTCGATAACATCGAGATTAGAGAACACCTCGCGCGGTGTGCCTTCGAGCTTAATCTCGCCGTCGTCAACAACGACTACCCTGTCAGCCCTTACAGCCTCGTCCATATTGTGAGTGATAAGAAGGATGGTAATCCCCTCCTCCTTATTCAGCTTTTCGATAGTGTCAACGACCTCTTTGCGCCCGCTCGGGTCGAGCATAGCCGTAGGCTCGTCGAGCACAATGCACTTAGGCTTCATCGCGATTATTCCCGCAACGGCAACGCGCTGCTTTTGACCGCCCGACAGCTTGCTCGGCGACTTTTCGCGGTATTCGTACATACCTACGGTTTTAAGCGCCTCGTCTACTCGGCGTCTGCACTCGTCGGACGGGATGCCGAGGTTTTCAACGCCGAAGGCAACATCCTCCTCAACAATCGAGGACACTATCTGATTATCGGGGTTCTGGAACACCATACCGATATTACGCCTAATGTCGTAGATACTGTCGTCATTTTTGGTTTCGTTACCGTCTACAAGCACGCGCCCGCTTTGCGGAAACAGAATACCGTTAGTGAGCTTAGCAATAGTCGACTTGCCCGAGCCGTTGTGACCGAGTATCGCGGTAAATGAGCCCTGTTCAATTTTAAGGTTAAAGTTATGCAGAACATCAATTTCTATCTTCTCCGAAGAATTGATATCCTCGGGGTCAATGAAGTAAGAAAAATCGACATTTTCAAATTCAATTAAACTCATATTATTATCTGTCGGCTAACCAAATTGCGGTTGTTCCGCAGGGCAGCACGCCGCCGCTTGCGGTAACGGGAAGCCCGATTTCGTCCGCGGTAACATATCCGCCGCGCTTTTTGGTAATAGCCTCGTCAAGAATATATTTCATTACTGAGGCGGAGAGCCCTGTTGTGTACGAATTAAGTATTACGGCAATCGGCTCGTCGGAAAGCACATTTTCAACAGTGGTCATAAAGTCGTAAATGCACTCCTCAAGATGCCACACCTCGCCGTGAGGTCCGCGCCCGTAGGACGGCGGGTCAAGAATAATAATATCGTACTTGTTTTCACGCCTGATTTCGCGCGCAACAAACTTCATACAGTCGTCAACAATCCAGCGCACGTCGCCGTCGCTGACACCGCTTGCCTCGGCGTTTTCCTTAGCCCACATCGTCATACCCTTAGACGCGTCTACATGGACAACGCTTGCACCCTCTTTAAGGCACGCAACGGTTGCAGCGCCGGTATAGGCAAAGAGGTTAAGCACGCTTACCTCGTCGCGATTGCTGTTTCTTATAAGCTCGCGCGTAAAGTCCCAGTTAACCGCCTGCTCGGGAAAAAGTCCCGTATGCTTAAAGCCCATAGTCTTAACATTAAAGGTTAAATCCTTATACCTTACCTGCCACGCGGACGGCATACGCTTAAACACGCTCCACTTTCCGCCGCCCGTTCTCGAGCGAAAATACTTAGCGGAAGGCTGCGCCCATAGGCGGTGCTCCTTTTCACTTTTCCAGATAACCTGCGGGTCGGGACGGATAAGTATCTCTCTGTTCCAGCGCTCAAGCTTTTCGCCGCAGGAACAGTCGATTAACTCATAGTCCTTCCATTCAGTAGTAAATCTCATTACGAAAGTCTTTCTTTTACAACAGCAGCTATGTCGTTGCCGAGCGCAGTAATATGGTCGATGTCCTTACCCTCGAGCATTACGCGCACAAGCGGCTCGGTGCCCGAAACGCGCACAAGCACGCGTCCGTCGCCCATAAGCTCCATCTCAGCCTTCTGGGTTGCTGCTATGATATATTCGTCGTTATTATATTTCTGCTTACCCTCGGCTGATACGCGCACATTGATAAGCACCTGAGGATAAACCTCCATTATCGAAGCAAGCTCGCTAAGCTTCTTGCCCGATTTTACAACGGTTTCGATAAGCTTTACGCCCGAAAGCTCGCCGTCTCCGGTGGTGGCGTAGTCAAGGAAAATAACATGACCCGACTGCTCGCCGCCGATGTTGTAGCCGTCCTTGAGCATTCTCTCAAGTACATAACGGTCGCCTACAGCGGTACGCGCACAGTGAATATTATGCTCGTCGCAGAACTTAAAGAAGCCCATATTACTCATAACCGTAACAACGGCGGTGTTCTCTTTAAGAGTTCCCTCCTCCTGCATACGCTTTGCGCAAATTGCGATAACCTTATCGCCGTCTACAAGAGCGCCGTTTTCGTCAACTGCAAGCATTCTGTCGGCATCGCCGTCAAAAGCAAGACCGAGGTCAAGGTTAGCGTCCTTAACGAAGCTCATAAGCTCCTCGGGGTGAGTCGAACCGCAATGCTCATTAATATTAGTACCGTCGGGTGTGTCAGAAAGCATAATGCACTTTGCGCCGAGCTGAGTAAAAATCTCTTTAGCGCAGACAGAAGCTGAACCATTAGCGCAGTCAAGCGCAATCCTGAGCCCGTCAAAACGAACCTCTGCAGTGCTGACAACGTGTGCAACATAGTCGCTTACAGCGGTTTTGGAGTACATTCTGTTACCTACCTCGCCGCCGAGCTTAACCGCAGGCTCCTCAGCACCGTCAAGGATAATAGCTTCTATCTCCTCCTCGATAGCGTCGTCGAGCTTATAACCTGTTTTCTGAAAAATCTTAATGCCGTTATACTCGCACGGATTGTGAGAAGCGCTAATCATAATACCTGCCTCGCACTCGTACTTGCCAACAAGGTACGCAACCGCAGGGGTTGGCACAACGCCAACCGAAAGCACGTTACAGCCCACAGAGCAAAGTCCCGCTGTAAGTGCAGCTTCGAGCATATCGCCCGAAGCGCGGGTGTCTTTACCGATAAGCACTGTCGGTTTTTCGCCATGTGCCTCCTTAAGCAGCACTGTAGCCGCTGCCGAGCCTATTTTCATCGCAAGGTCGTTTGTCAAATCCTTATTTGCAACGCCCCTTACGCCGTCTGTTCCAAAAAGTCTGCCCATAAATGTTCCTTCCTATATATCAAGTTTGGTCTGATTTGCTGTGTTTGCGGAGTTCGGATTGAACTCAATACCGAGGTGCGCGTAACCCGCGGGGGTAACGCAGCGTCCGCGCGGCGTCCTTGCAAGAAATCCAATTTGCATAAGATACGGCTCGTAAACATCCTCGATAGTAACGCTTTCCTCGCCGATTGCGGCGGAAATTGTTTCGAGTCCTACGGGACCGCCGTTATAGTTTTTAATCATAGTGGTAAGCAGCCTGCGGTCGATTGAGTCAAGACCGAGCTCGTCAATCTCCATACTGCCGAGCGCTTCCTCTGCAGCGTCCTTAGTGATAACGCCTTCGTACTTAACCTCGGCGAAGTCGCGCGAGCGCTTAAGAAGCCTGTTGGCAATACGCGGCGTTCCTCTTGAACGCGAAGCAATCTGGAACGCGCCCTCGCTGTCAAGCGGAATATTAAGTATCCTCGACGAACGGGTTACAATCTCTGCAAGCTCCTCGTTAGAATACATTTCAAGCCTGAGGATAACGCCGAAGCGGTCACGAAGCGGAGCGGAAATCTGACCCGCTCTTGTAGTTGCGCCGATAAGCGTAAACTTTGGCAGCGATAACTGAAAGCTCCTTGCGGACGGACCCTTTCCGATAATAATATCAATCTTGCCGTCCTCCATAGCGGGATACAAAATCTCCTCTACCGTACGGTTAAGGCGGTGTATCTCGTCGATAAACAGCACATCGCCGCTCTCTAAATTAGAGAGTATCGCAACGAGGTCGCCCTGCTTTTCAATAGCGGGACCGGAGGTTATGCGAAGGTTAACGCCCATCTCGTTTGCTACAATACCTGCAAGCGTTGTTTTACCAAGACCGGGAGGGCCGTAAAGTAAAACATGGTCAAGCGCTTCGCCCCTCTTTTTAGCAGCTTCGATATAAATAGCAAGGTTTTCTTTAGCCTTGGTTTGACCGATATAGTCGCTAAGCTGCTTGGGTCTTAACGAGTTTTCAATCTCGGTATCCTCGGGGGTGTATTCGGGGGCTGAAAGTCTGCCCTCAAAATCCATTTCGTTTTCAATCATATTAGTCACCTATTATAGCTGGCTCGAAAGAAGGCGCAAGCCCTTTCTTACCATATCGTCAACAGAAAGTGATATATCCATAGAGCCTACCGCTGCAGCAGCGTCGCTCTGTGTAAAGCCGAGCGACACAAGCACCTCGACGGCTTCCTGTGCGTTTTCGTTAGTTGAAACAGCCTGAATGCCCTCAACAACAGTACTTGACGCGCCGCCGATAGCAAGCATTTTGTCCTTAAGTTCAAGCACTACTCGCTCAGCGGTTTTCTTGCCGACGCCCTGCGCCGACTGAATAGAGCGGACATCGCCGCTTGACACCGCTACAGAGAGCCTGTCAGGGCTTAAGACGCTGAGAATTGCCATAGCAGCTTTAGGACCGATACCGCTTACGGATATAAGCAGCTTAAACGCTTCGAGCTCATCAACCGAAAAGAAGCCGAACAAATCGAGCGCGTCCTCCCTAACGGACATATAAGTATAAAGATTAACCTCTTTACCGATAGAGGGAAGCTCTCTTAGCGTAGTCATACTAACAAAGCACTTAAAGCCTACGCCGCCACACTCCACAACGGCAAAATTAGGGTCTGTGTAAGTAAGCGTGCCTTTAACGTTATATATCATAGTTATTCACCTGTTTGCTTTTTTATCATTTCGTTTAGTCTGCCGATTGACGAAGCGCTTACATGGCCGTGACATATTGCCATAGCCAGCGCGTCGGCAGTGTCGTCGGGCTTAGGAACTTCGGGTAGGGATAAAATACTCCTCGTCATTTCCTGCACCTGCTTTTTTTCCGCTCTGCCGTAGCCGGTAACGGACTGCTTAACCTGAAGCGGGGTGTACTCGTAAATATCCTTACCGTACATCTGTGCCGCAAGGGTTATTACTCCCCTTGCCTGAGCTACATCAATTACTGTCTTTTGGTTAGAGTTATAAAACAGCTTTTCCATACTCATAGCTTCGGGCTTATACTTTTCAAAAAGATAGCACATATCGTTATAGATAATCTGCAACCTTTCGGGGAAAGGGGTATTAGCTTCGGTCGTGATTGCGCCGTAGCCGAGCACATTGAACTTGCCGTAAGCATATTCAACAACACCCCAGCCTACTATAGCGTAACCCGGGTCAATGCCTAAAATCACCATATCGTACACTTCCCCATAATAAATTCATAATATTATATCACATTTAAAACAGTTTTGCAATATTATAATATAATTAATTATAAATAAAAGGAGCGTTAATTAAAACGCTCCGAAATTATTTTATTTTCTAAGCTGATGCACAAACTTATCAAGCTCGGTTATATTAAAGGTGTAGGCGTTAGAATCGGTATCGGGTATAAAATACCTCGCCTTTAGTTCGCCGTTTAGCACCGTAAAGCACTGCTTAAGCGTGCTTGCCATATAATCCGCCGCCTGACGCGAATTAGCGCCGCTTGCAATTACAAGCCCAACCTTTTTAGGCTTAGCAATCGGCGGGATTACCCCCCTGCTGAAACGCGCGGAATAATAGCGCTGAAAGCGGTCGATTATCGCCTTTAACGGTGACGGAAAGAAGTTATTATAAACGGGGCTGAAAAACGCGATGTAATCAGCGTCCTCAAAGTCCTCAAAAAACGCGTCTAAATCGCCGTTAGAGCAGCCGTCGTGTTGCTCGCAGTAATTGCAGGCAATGCAGGGCGCGGCTGATAAAGCATACGCATCGTACTGCATAATTTCGCAGTCGTTAAAATACGGCTTAACCTGCCTTATAAGCTCGCTGCAAACGCCCGCCTTTCGCGGCGAGCCGTTAATAATTATTAATTTTTCCATACTATAACTTCACCTTAAGCTCGTAGTCAATACCGTTTTGCCTGCACCATTCCTCAGCCTTGTTAACGATATATTTTTGCTCAAAGGTGATATAGTTTTTGCTTATTTCGGCATAAATATGAAAATACTTCCAAAAATTATCAACATAATCGCTGCCGTTGTAATTTTCTATTTTATCCTTTAACTTTTTGTTTTCGATTGTCGGAGCAAAAGCTCTGATAACCTCCTCACTCGTTATAGAAAAATACGGTATGTATCCAAGTGAAACCAAATACTCGCTTCTTGACATATCCTGAGAACAGTCGTAATCCGCAAGCTGCGAGCCCTCTTTAATAGTAAAATCCTTGACTGAAAACCAAAACTCACCTAAACTGCCCCACCCCTTACGCAGTGCAAGTTCGTCAAGTTCTAATATATTCATTATCAATATTCTCCTGTTAAATAGATTTTATAAGTCCGCCTTTTTCAATAATGCCCTGGATAAACGGCGGGAACGGCTGAGCCTTATAGCTCTTGCCGGTTGTGATGTTCTTTATAACGCCGGTATCGAAATCAACCTCTACCTCGTCGTTAGCCTTAATATCCTTAGCAGCCTCGTCACATTCGAGGATTGCAAGTCCGATATTAATAGCGTTGCGGTAAAAGATACGCGCAAAGGTTGACGCGATAACGCAGCTGATACCTGAAGCCTTAATAGCGATAGGCGCGTGCTCACGCGAGGAGCCGCAGCCGAAATTAGCCTCGGCTACCATAATATCGCCCTTTTTAACATTTTTTGCAAAGTCTGCGTCGATATCCTCCATACAGTGAGAAGCAAGCCACTCCTCGTCGCTGCGGTTAAGATATCTTGCAGGGATAATAACATCAGTATCGACATTGTCGCCGAATTTATGTACTTTACCTTTAACTACCATTATTCTACCTCCGTAGGGTCTGCAATATATCCTTTAACAGCAGAAGCCGCTGCCACCGCAGGAGATGCAAGATAAATTTTAGAGTCAACATGTCCCATTCTGCCGACGAAGTTACGGTTAGAGGTCGAAACGGCGGACTCGCCCGAAGCGAGAATACCCATATGACCGCCGAGACACGGACCGCAGGTAGGTGTTGAAACTATAGCGCCCGCCTTAACAAAAATCTCGGCAAGACCTTCTTTAATACAATTAAGGTAAATCTGCTGCGTTGCGGGGATAACGATAACCCTTACGCCGTCAGCAACCTTTTTATCCTTAAGAATTCCGGCAGCGGTACGCATATCCTCCATTCTGCCGTTTGTGCAGGAACCGATAACAACCTGCTCGATTTTAATGCTTCCCGCATCAATCTCGTCAACAGTCTTAGTGTTTTCGGGAAGGTGCGGAAACGCAACGGTAGGACGAAGTGTGTTAAGGTCAACGGTAATAACGCTGTCGTACTCTGCGTCAGCGTCAGCCTCAAAGACCTTATACTCGCGCTCCGAACGGTCCTTAACATACTCGAGAGTGATGTCGTCAACCGGGAAAATACCGTTCTTTGCACCGCACTCGATAGCCATATTAGAAATACAAAGTCTGTCGTCCATTGAAAGCTCTTTAATGCCGTCGCCGGTAAATTCAAGCGACTTATAAAGCGCGCCGTCAACACCGATTTGACCGATAATATGCAGGATTACATCCTTACCCGAAACATAGGGCTGCTTTTTGCCGGTAACCACTACCTTAATAGCGGACGGTACCTTAAACCAAGCCTTGCCGGTAATCATACCCGCAGCCATATCGGTAGAGCCTACGCCCGTAGAAAACGCACCGAGAGCGCCGTAAGTACAGGTGTGAGAGTCAGCGCCGATAATACAGTCGCCGCAGGTAACTATACCCTGCTCGGGCAGAAGCGCGTGCTCGATACCCATATTACCTACATCAAAGTAGTGAGTGATACCGTGCTCCTTAGCAAAAGTGCGCACCTGCTTACAGTTTTCGGCAGACTGAATATCCTTATTAGGAGTAAAGTGGTCCATAACAAGCGCAATTCTCGTCTTATCGAAAACCGAATTCTTATTAAACTTAACCATCTCATTGATAGCAACCGGCGAGGTAACATCGTTACCGAGCACCATATCAAGCTTAGCTTCAATGAGCTGTCCTGCAACCACACTGTCAAGACCTGCGTGAGAAGCAAGGATTTTTTGTGTCATAGTCATTCCCATATTTCGATTCCTCAAATTATGAATTATTAATTATGAATTATGAATTTCGGGTGGACGCTGTCCACACCTGATTATAATGAGTGTGAGCGAAGCTCACCCTTAATTCATCATTCATCATTCATCATTTATAATTGCGATTTGGAATTATGATTCCAAATCGTCTGTAAACGAGCCTTCGCCGCGCTGGAGCGAGGTAACACCCGTTCTTGCAAGCTCGACGATACCGAAGTTTTCGTCAAGATACTTCACAAACTCGTCGATTGTGTCGCCCGTACCCGTAAACTCGAGCGTAATGGTAGCAAGCGATACATCAAGCACACGCGCACCGAACTTGAGGTTATACGCGAGGATAGCGTTTTTATTATCAACACCCTGCGCCTTAACCTTGATGAGCAGAAGCTCTGACGAAACAGAGTTCAGGTCGGTAAGCTCGCTAACCTTTTTAACGATTTCGAGCTTAGCAAGCTGACGCTTAATCTGGCGGAAATTTTCGGGCTCGGTATAAGTTTCGATAGTCATACGCGAGAACGCCTCATCCTCTGTTTCCGAAACGGTAAGGGACGAGATGTTATATCCGCGGCGTGAAAAGAGGCTTGCAACACGCTGAAGAACACCGCTCTCGTTATCTACGAGAACTGACAAAATAAGCTTTTCTTTCATTGTGCTACCTCCTTAAAATACTTCGATAATATCCGTATGAGCGCCGCCGGGCGGAATCATAGGAAGTACATTTGAATCAGGGCTGATTCTCAAATCAACGAGAACAGGTCCGTCGTAAGCAATCGCTTCTTCAACAACAGCGTCAATCTCGTCGTTAGTGTTAATACGCATACCCTTAACGCCGAACGACTCGGCAACCTTTACAAAATCAGTTTGTCTGTGCGGGTCGGTATCCGCAAAGCGGTTAGCGTAAAACAGCTTCTGCCACTGACGCACCATACCGAGTACGGTGTTATTAAATATGAACATCTTAACCGGTACATTGTACGAAGCCATTGTAGCAAGCTCGGCAAGGTTCATATGGAAGCAACCGTCGCCGATAAAGGCAACAACCGTTCTGTCGGGTTTACCTATCTGACCGCCGATAGAAGCGCCCATAGAATAACCCATTGTACCAAGACCGCCCGAAGTGAGGAGCGTTCTCGGTTGTTTAAATTTATAGAACTGCGCTGCCCAGAGCTGATGCTGACCTACATCGGTAACAACAAGCGTGTCGTCGGGCGTACAGCTGTCTACCTTTTCAATAAGAAGCTGCGGATTTACAAAATCGCCAATCTGCGTCTGAACAAACGGACGGCGGAAGGTTTCAATCTCTGCCTTCCAGTCGCTGTGGTCAAGCTGCTCAATAGCACGGGTAAGCTCGGGAATAAGCTCCTTAAGGTCGCCGCGAAGGTGATAATTAGAATTGATATTCTTATCCATCTCGGCAGCGTCGATATCAATATGCAGAATTTCCGCATTAGGCGCAAACTTCGCCCTGTTACCCGCTACACGGTCGGAGAAACGCGCACCGCAAGTGATAAGTACGTCGCAGTCGTGAGCGGCTTTGTTACACTCAAAGTGACCGTGCATACCGATAAGACCGAGGTGAAGCGGATGACCGTTCGGGAATGCGCCAAGACCCATAAGAGTAGAAACAACGGGAGTATCAATCTTTTCCGCAAAAGTGATTAAATCCTCGCCGAGGTCGGAAAGCACTGTACCGCCGCCGCAGTAAATAAGCGGCTTCTTAGCGCTGCGGATAAGCTCAACCGCTCTTTCGAGTGTGCCCTCAATAGGCTGCGGAGCAGGATTAGGAAGCTGTGCAGGCTCGGGCGTGTATTCGCACATAGCCGCGGTAACATCCTTAGGAATATCAATAAGTACAGGACCGGGTCTGCCGCTTTGTGCAATCTTAAACGCACGGCGGATTGCAGGTGCCAGGTCCTGAACGTCCTTTACAAAGAAATTATGCTTTGTAATAGGCATTGTGATACCGCAGATATCAACCTCCTGGAAGGTGTCGCGTCCGATAAGCGGATTTGCAACATTAGCAGTAATTGCGACAATCGGAATTGAATCAAGGTAAGCGGTAGCAATACCTGTTACAAGGTTTGTTGCGCCGGGGCCGGAGGTCGCAAAGCAGACGCCGACCTTTCCGGTAGCTCTGGCATATCCGTCCGCAGCGTGAGCAGCGTGCTGTTCGTGCGAAGTGAGGATATGGTTAAATGTATCGCCGTACTTATACAGCTCGTCAAAGATGTTGAGAATTGTACCACCCGGATAACCGAAGATGGTATCTACGCCTTGTTCCTTAAGTGTTTCAAGAACAATTTGTGAACCGTTGAGTTCCATATAATCCTCTCCCTTTCTTTAGTATATAATTCAATAGAATATTGAGAATATTTTAAATTATTTGACGGCGGATGTCAAGAATTATTTACTCTTGTAAAATTATTTGTAATGGTATATAATGAATTGACTACTTGAAATCGGAGACTTTTATTATGAAATTAGGTATGGTAGGTTTGCCGAATGTCGGCAAAAGTACACTTTTTAACGCAATAACAAATGCAGGCGCGCAAAGCGCTAACTACCCCTTCTGCACCATAGAGCCGAATGTGGGTATGGTAAGCGTGCCGGACGAAAGGCTTGACAAGCTCGCAGAGATGTACGAGCCCGACAAGTTCACACCCGCAACAATCGAGTTTGTGGACATCGCAGGTCTTGTAAAGGGCGCGAGCAAGGGCGAAGGTCTCGGCAACAAATTCCTCTCGCACATCCGCGAGGTTGACGCGATTATCCATGTTGTAAGATGCTTTGAAAACGACGACATCACGCACGTTGAAGGAAATATCGACCCCGCAAGAGATATTGAAACTATTAACCTTGAGCTTGTGCTATCTGACCTTGACATACTCACCCGCCGCCTTGACAACAGAAAGAAGGCTATGAAGGGCGACAAAAAGCTTGCCGGAGAGGTTGAATTCCTCGAAAGACTTATAGCTGAAATGGAAACCGGCAAAACCGCCAGAAGCGTTGAAATAAGCGAGGATGAGGCGGATTATCTTAAAGAGGTTGCGCTTCTTACAATCAAGCCCGTAATCTACGCGTGCAATATGGGCGAGAACGATTTTAACGAGGGTATTGACTCCAACAAATACTACAACGCGGTTAAGGAAATCGCCGCTGCCGAGGGCGCGGAAACCTTCCCGATTTGTGCCGAAATGGAGGCGGAAATCGCAGAGCTTGACAGCGAGGAAAAAGAGATGTTCCTTGCAGATATGGGACTCGACACATCGGGTCTTGACAGGCTTATCAAAAAGAGCTATGCCCTGCTCGGTTTAATCAGCTATCTCACTGCAGGCAAGCCCGAAGTTCGTGCGTGGACTATCAAAAAAGGCACAAAAGCACCGCAGGCCGCAGGTAAAATCCACACCGATTTCGAGCGCGGTTTTATTCGCGCGGAGGTAATCTCTTTTGACGACCTTATGGCGTGCGGAAATATGGTAAGCGCAAAAGAAAAAGGTCTTGTAAGAAGTGAAGGCAAGGAATATGTAATGCAGGACGGCGACATCGTTTTATTCAGATTTAATGTCTAATTCCACTAAATGTTGGTAAATTTTTAAATAATAAAACAAATAATGTCTATTTCTTGTAAAAAGTGTTGACTATTTAACGGTTTTGAAGTAATATTAAAAAAACTATGAATTGATTTTATGGAGGAGTATAATGTCTGACGCTAATTTTACAGATATTGAGCTCCTTGAAAAAATCAAAGACGGCGACAAAACTGCTATGGACGAGCTCATTAACAGATATCGTGCTACGGTAGAAGCTATCGCCATGAAATACATATCATCCCCTCTCGAAAAGGACGATTTAGTTCAGGAGGGTATGATAGGTCTGCTTGCCGCAATTAACTCGTATAATTGCGAAAAAGGCACAAAATTTATTACATATGCAACCCGTTGCATAAACAATTCTGTTCAAACTGCATTGAGAAAATTTTCGAGAATGAAGGATATTCCGCAGGCAAGCATTGTTGCGCTTGAGGAGGATTTCTTTGACACTCAGGTTGGCTTGAGCGCCGAGGACGAGTATCTCGCAAAAGAAAGTGTTTCGACTTTGACAGATATTTTGTACGAAGGGTTGTCAAGCTTTGAAAACGAGGTTATCAGGCTTTATATTGTAGGCTGCTCATATGCCGAAATCGCCCAGAAACTCGGTAAAAATCAAAAGGCTATTGACAACGCTATTCAACGTATTCGTAAGAAACTCGGTGGAGTTACTTTTTGAATATTTCCCCAGCATCTCGGTTAGGCAAATATAGCACAAATGCTTAACCCTTTTCCCCAGGCAAAATCTTTAGAGAGGTAGAAATGTTAAAATGTATGAAGACAAAGTTTTAGTTTGCAAAGAATGCAACAACGAATTTGTTTTCACTGCAGGAGAGCAGGAGTTTTACGCTGAAAAAGGCTTTGTAAACGAGCCTCAGCGTTGCAAGGCTTGCAGAGACAAAAGAAAAGCTGCTGCGAAAGCCCCCAGAGAAATGCATGATGCTGTATGCGCTCAGTGCGGAAAAGAATGTAAAGTTCCTTTTGAGCCTAAAGAAGACAGACCTGTATTTTGCAGTGAGTGCTTTGCGAAGATTCAAGAAGCACAGGAACAAGAAGCACAGGATTAATTATATACAGCCGTCTTAATGGCGGCTTTAATCTTGCGATATCAACTATACATATAAGTATATTTGTATATATTTTATTATAAACAGCTGCCTAAGGGTAGCTGTTTTTATATTTAAAATTATGTTCGTTTCTCATCCCACTCCCTAAAATCTTGTTAAAACAAAAATGACACCGAAACGGTGTCATTTCTGTTTTGGCGCAGAGGGTGGGATTCTCCTCTCAACTAACGAAAGGTCCACCGGACCTTTCTCCCAAATTTACCCAGCAGCAAGCTGCACGCTAAATTTGGAGTTCGTTTCTCATCCCACTCCCTAAAATCTTGTTAAAACAAAAATGACTCCGAAACGGTGTCATTTTTGTTTTGGCGCAGAGGGTGGGATTCGAACCCACGTGGGCGTGAACCCAAACGGTTTTCAAGACCGCCTCGTTATGACCACTTCGATACCTCTGCATTTCATAATGCTTTGATATATTAACATATGAATAAAACATTGTCAAGAAAAATTTAAACATAATATCGACTTTTTACTTGACTTTTTTATGGCTTTATGATAAAGTAATTTAGCACTGATAAGTGCATACAACTTGACAGGAAACGCAAGTTACACGCAGAAGTACTCAAGCTGGTGACGAGGCGCCCCTGCTAAGGGCGTAGGGTGGGTAACCGCCGCGAGAGTTCGAATCTCTCCTTCTGCGCCAATAAAACCCATATCACTTTTGTGGTATGGGTTTTATTATTGTGTAAGAGATTCGAACAGGGCAATTTGCGAGGCAAATAGAAACAGTCCGGTGGACTGTTTGGATGCCCGCGTGCGTGCCGACGAGCGCGAAAGCGAGTCGGGCGAATCTCTCCTTCTGCGCCAATAAAACCCATATCACTTTTGTGGTATGGGTTTTATTATTGCTCCGACGAGCGTAGAAGCGAGTCGGGCGAATCTCTCCTAATGAAAAAGCAAATCGCATATGACTTGCTTTTATTTTATCAGTTTTTCTACTTCTTTTATTCCCCTGCCGACATCCTCGGGGCGATGTGCGTCGGAGCCGGTTGAAAAGCTGACGCCGACATTTTTTGCAACCGCGAGAAATTCGGGATTTACGCCGAGTCCTTTAGATGTGTTCATTTCGAGCATAACGCCGTTTTGTTTTGCGTTTTCACAAAGGCTCTCATAAGTTTCGGTTAAGTCATAATCGGGAAAAAGATTGTGACATCTTATTAAATCGGGGTGAGCAATTATATCGAATATTCCGCTGCTTATGAGCGTATTACTCATTTCATAATATCTTTTATATATCTTATTTACATCTTTATTCATCCACTGGTACTTGCGCTGATTAAAGGTCCAGTTATCCACCCAGTGAACAGAGCCGAGAACATAATCGAAATCGCAGTCGTTAATTATCTTGCGGATATAATCCTCGTGCTGTTCAAACCAGCAGACCTCAAGCCCGAAGTTGATTTTAACGGGATAATTGCTGCTCTTTATTAGGTCGATAAGGCGCTTGTACTCGTCGAGAGTGTGGGCGGTTTTGCACTTTTCGCTAACCCACTTTTTCTGGTAAAGGCTGTACTTCTCCGCCTCGGCAAAGCAGGGGTGAAACTCCCTAATCCTAATCGTATGCTCGAGCAGATTAATCTCGTCGATGTTCATTTTTACCGCCCGGTCAACGAATTTATCAATCCACGCCTTTTCGTATTCACCGCGCTCGATATGAATATGTAAGTCTTTCATAATTTATACCTCAAAGCTATTATATACAAAGTATTACACTTTTTCAACAAAAATCTTGACAACAGCTATTACATTGGTTATAATACAAAGGCACACAAAATGTGGCCCGGTAGTTCAGTTGGTTAGAACGCCAGCCTGTCACGCTGGAGGTCGACGGTTCGAGCCCGTTCCGGGTCGCCATATTTTGCTGATATGGCTCAGGCGGTAGAGCGCATCCTTGGTAAGGATGAGGTCGGCGGTTCAAGTCCGCCTATCAGCTCCAAAAAACAGAGAACGCAAATGCGTTCTCTGTTTTTTTGTCGGACTAAGTTATTTAATATACAGTTTGCCTTTGGATGCTTTCCAGATGCAGATTCTGCCGCTTGGAATTTTTGCCCAGAGGTCTCCCGAGGACAGAAGTTTCGTTTCCTTAATCGTAACCTTAGTTCCCTTTTTAAGATACGCGGGGGCGTTAAGGTCGGTTGAGGTGGCGTTTTTTCTGCCGTCGGCTGTAAGCTCGCCTACGGATTTCATCTCTTTGTCAAATCCGTAGCCTCTGTAAACGCCGAGCTTAGTCGTTGTTTTATAAGTCCCGTATTTAACCTTAGGCGCGCTTGCAATATGCTTTTGGTTTTTAGGTCTGAGGTAACCCGACAGTCCTTTATAATTATGCTTAACCTTATGCATCTTTTTAACGCCGTAGTTTTCGTCATAAGTGTAAAGGTAGCTGCCCGTAGCTTCGCCCGTAGCGATTGCTATATGGCCGTAACGCGAGGAGCCGTTATAATATTTGCCCCACACAACAAGGTCACCCTGCTGCGGTTTTACGCCTTTTTTGTAGGGAATACGGTCAAAATACTTTTTGAGGTAAGTGTCCTCGTAGTCGTCGTAGTAGCAGTAAGCGTCGCCGATGCTTTGGGGAGTTGCGCCGATAACCTTAGCAATATAAAGCTTTGCAAGGTCCACGCACTGCACGCCGCTTGTTCCGTCGTAATCGACCGCTTTATTATTATACCTCTTTACAAACTCGTCAAATGTCAAAATGTTCACCCTCTTCAAGATTCATAACAGCTGCAAAACCAGCCGCAAGAGAGGACACCGCAAGCCCTATGGCAATACTCTTTGCCTCCTCTCCTCTGACTGTATAGTCATACGCTGCGATATTAACGAGCATATACGACAGCGCCGACTGGCAAAAGGTCCTTAAAGCTCTGAAAAAAGTCTGCTTTGTAAATTTCATATTTTCACTTCCCTATTTCGATATTGTCAAGTCGTTTATTAAATTCCTTAAGCTTCTCCTCTATTATAGGTATGCGCTCGGCGAAACTATTGTGAATATCAACCTTTCGCTCAAGCTGCTCAATACGGTATGCCGTAAGCTTTGAGGAGGTCAGGATACCGCCGAAGGTTCCCGAAAGCGTACCTACAAGCGCAAGGAGTGCAACTAATACTTCATTATTCAAACTATCCCTCTGTATAATTATTTCAGGCACAGTTTTTACCTTAGAGAATGGGTAAAATATGTCAAGGCACCGTCCGAAAAAGCACAGCATAATATAGCGATAATCGTGAATATCGGGTATTATTTTAAACAACAAAATTGTATATTATTGCAATATTTATGTATATTTATAACATTTTTTCGAATTTCTATTGACATCTAAATAATTAATAGTATAATAGGATAAAAAATAATTGAGGTACTGTATAAAAATGACTAAAGTATTCATTGACGGCTCGCAGGGTACAACGGGCTTAAAGATATTTGAACGCTTTGAAAACAGGGGCGATATAGAGCTTCTTAAAATAGATGAAAACAAGCGAAAGGACTCCGCCGAGAGAGCAAAGCTGATTAACGAATCGGACATCACCTTTTTGTGTCTGCCCGACGCGGCAAGCATCGAAGCGGTGTCGCTCGTAAGCAACAACAGGGTTAAGATTATCGACACCTCGACAGCTCACAGAACTAACAGCGACTGGGCGTACGGTTTCAGAGAGCTTGACAACAGCTTTAAAGAGCGTATCGAAACGCTCAGCAGAATTGCGATTCCCGGCTGCTACGCGAGCGGTTTTAACTCGATAGTATATCCGCTTGTAAAGCACGGCGTTATTTCTAAGGATTATCCCCTCACCTGTTATGCTATGAGCGGTTACACGGGCGCAGGCAAAAAAGGTATCGCTCAGTACGAGGACGATAACAGAGACAGCGAGCTTGACTCTCCGCGTCAGTACGCATTAACTCAGCAGCACAAGCATTTAAAAGAGATGCAGGCTGTAAGCGGACTCGGCAGAACGCCGTTTTTTGCTCCGCACATATGCGACTATCCTTGCGGTATGGTTGTATCAATTCCGCTGTTTAGCGATATGTGTGAAAAGAAGCTTAGCCTTGCGGACATAAGAGAGATACTCGCCGAGCATTACGATAACAAGCCGTTTGTTAAGGTTAGAGAGCTTGGCTACTCCGATACTATGATAGGCTCTAACAACTTTGCCGAGCGTGACGATATGGAGCTTGAGGTTAACGGCAACGACGAGAGAATACTTATTACCTCGCGCTTTGACAATCTCGGCAAGGGCGCAAGCGGCGCGGCGATACAATGTATGAATATTGCGCTCGGACTTGACGAAAAAACAGGACTTAATTTAGGAGAATAATTAGGATTATCAATTATTAATTATGAATTATGAATTGAGGGCGGGACACCCGCACCCGATATAAACGGAGATAACTATGAAATTAGATTTTAAGAATGTTGAAGGCGGCATTTGCGCAGCAAAGGGTTATAAGGCAAGCGGAACGTACTGCGGAATAAAAAAATCTGCAAACGACACGCCCGACACTAAGCACAAGAACGACATCTGCCTTTTTGCTTCGGACGCGGAGTGCAACACCGCTGCGGTTTACACTCAGAACAAGGTTAAGGGCGCTCCCCTGCTTGTTACTAAGGCTAATCTCGAAAAGACCGGCGGCAAGTCAAAGGCAGTTATCGCAAATTCCAAAAACGCCAACACCTGTAATGCCGACGGCGTTGAAAAGGCTGAAAAAATGTGCGAGCTCGTTGCTGACGAAATGGGTATAGCAAAAGAAGAGGTGCTTGTGGCATCGACCGGCGTTATCGGTCAGGTGCTTCCCATAGAGCCTATAGAAGCGGCTGTACCAACGCTCGTAAAAGAGCTCGGCTACGGTAAAAACCTCGAAGCCGCAACCGCAATTATGACAACCGACACGGTAAAGAAAGAAGCAGCGGTACAGTTTACAATCGGTGGTAACACCTGCACTATCGGCGGTATGGCTAAAGGCTCGGGTATGATTCACCCGAATATGGCTACCACGCTTAACTTTATAACCACCGACTGTGCTATCTCGGCTGAGCTTTTACAAAAGGCGCTGAGCGAGATTGTTAAGATTACATATAACTGTCTGTCAGTTGACGGCGACACCTCGACAAACGATATGGTGCTGCTTATGGCAAACTCACTTGCAGGTAATGACGAAATCACAAGCGACGGCGAAGAGTTTGAAATCTTTAAGTCCGCGCTTTGCGAGGTTATGGCGACGCTTACAAAAATGCTTGCAAAGGACGGCGAAGGCGCAACTAAGCTTATAGTTGGCAGCGTTCGCACCGCGCCCGATGTTGAAACGGCTACGACTGTTGCAAAAAGCATTGTGTGCTCTAATCTGTTAAAATGCGCTATTTTCGGCGAGGACGCTAACTGGGGACGAATTCTTTGTGCTATCGGCTACGCCGACGCGGAGTTCGACATTAACAAGGTTAATGTTGAGATTATGAGCGAATACGGCTGTATTAAGGTTTGCGAAAACGGCGCGGGAGTCGATTTTTCGGAGGACAAGGCGGCTGAGATATTAAAGAGCGACGAGATAACCATTAATGTAGACCTTAACTGCGGCGAGCGCTGCGCTACCGCGTGGGGCTGCGATTTGACATACGATTATGTTAAGATTAACGGAGATTACAGAACTTAATGAATTGACCGAGCCGCAGGCGAGAAACTGATTTGGCGCCCCTGCTAAGGGGTGATTCCCCACAGTGTGGGGAAATGTCGCCACAGGCGACAAAAGGGACGGCTCCTGTAGGAGCTGTCGAGTCCAAACGGGGACCCCGAAAAATCGTTAGATTTTTTGGGGAGAGGAGAAACATATGGAGTGTTCATTAGTATTTTGCTTGCAAAATGCTCCGAACACATAATATGTTTGGACGAGACTGAGGGGTGGTC